>DITU01000091.1:0-20903 GCA_002422905.1 Verrucomicrobia bacterium UBA6176 | reverse complement strand
CGGATGTCCTGAATCCGCCGCATCAGCTCATCGAAGTAATCGAAGGGCTGATCCGGATTCTTCAGTCGATCGTCATCAAGGAGGAAACCCTTCACGATGTATTCCCGCAGTTGCCGGGTGGCCCAGATGCGGAAACGGGTGGCGACGGCACTCTTCACCCGGTAGCCAACGGAAATGATGGCATCGAGATTGTAGAAACGGGTCAGGTAGTTCTTCCCGTCGGCGGCAGTGGTAAAGGAATCCTTTACTACTGAATCCTGCACCAATTCCCCCTCTGCAAAAATGCTCTTCAGGTGCTGACCGATGTTCTGCTTCGTCGTCTGAAACAGCTCCGCCATGTGCTGCTGCGTCAGCCACACGGTCTCGCCCTCAAACCGCACGTCGATCTTCAGCTTCCCGTCCTCCGTCTGGTAAACGAGGAACTGGCCGCCGGGGGGCAGTGGTGTCCTGGAGTCCTTGCTCATGGGTTCGCTCCACCCGGGGGCATCTCCCGTGTGATCCGGTCGAAGTCCGACTCGAACAGCCNNTCCTGCACGATGCGGTACTTCTCGAACTCGCTCTCGGCGTGGGCCTGGGCGATCTCGGCGGTGACCTTGCCGGCGTCCTGCAGGATTTCCCGATCTGTCGCGGCGATGAAGCGGCTCAGACGGGTTTCCCAGTCCTGCATCGTCATGGGAATCTTCCGCAGTGCCATGTCTTCCGCCAGATCCAGGTAGGCCGAGACCAGACGCTGAAGCTGCGCCATCTCGGATTCCGTGAGGTAGTTCTTCGCCACGACGACATCGAACTTCTGGATCTTCCCCTTCGGCGCGTCCTTCCAGGTGGTCAGGCCCATGCGGTCCTTGCTGGCATCTGCACGGGACACAATCACCTCTGCTGCCGTCTGCCCGTGGATGGCCCAGTGCAGCTTGTTTTGAACTGTGGCAAAGAAGCGTTTGGTGGCCGCGGCCGTGACATCGTAGTCGATGGAGGTCGCGTAGAGGTCGGTGATCTTCTGGTAGAACTTGCGCTCGCTCAGCCGGATTTCGCGGATGCGCTGGAGCTGTTCCTCGAAGTATTTCTTGCCCAGGATCGAGCCGTCGTTCTTGAGGCGCTCGTCGTCCATGGCAAAGCCCTTGATCGTAAAGGACTCAATGATGCCGGTGGCCCACTTGCGGAACTGCACCGCGCGCTCCGAGTTCACCTTGTAGCCCACGGCAATGATGGCGGAGAGGTTGTAGTGCTGGGTGTCGTAGGTTTTGCCGTCGGCGGCAGTTATTCGAAAATTTCGAAGAACTGAACCGGCCTCCAGTTCGGCGTCGTCGAAGACCTTCTTGAGGTGGTAGTTCACCGTGTGGGTCTCCACGTCGTAAAGCACGCCCATCATCTTCTGGCTGAGCCAGACGTTCTCGTCGGCATACACGGCCTCGACGCCACCCTGGCCGCTGGCCGCCACAAAGGTGAGGTATTCCGCCGCCGACGAGCGGACGAGGGAGGCTTCGGCCTTCTTCCTGGCGCGACCACCGGGATTGGGATTCGTTTTGCTCATGGGGACAACCTCCGGTTGGAAAAGTGAATGGTGAAAAGTGAAATGGGAAATGGCCCCCGGAATTTCACTCTTCCGATTTCACTCTTCACTCTTCTCCCGCCCCGCTCCGCGAACCATTCGAGGGTGGCGTCCCGCGACTGCGGGACGATGGATTCGGTGAAGGTCATTGGAAGTCACAGGGCGGGTGCCGGAGGTGCGGGCACCGCCGCGAGAAACTCCGTCCGAAACCGAAAAGCCTCACCGAGAGCGGTGGGGGCGGCGATTCGAGGCCATGCCTGCTCCAGTTCCGCCGCGCGGCTCTGGTAGTCGCGCTTCTTTTTGCGAATGCGAACTGCCGCTGGTTGCTGGCCCAGCCGTGATTCAGGGTTTGCGTAACATTCGATGCCTTGCGCGATTGCTTGGTCCGTCGGAAACAACGAAGCCACCACCCACGCCTCCGTGTTCTTGGAAGGCATACAGACCACTGTCTTTGGAGGCGTAGCCGTTTCACCACACCAGCTCAGCAATACCTTTCGCAATTCATTCGTCGTGTCCGCAGGCGGTGGGCACGGTTTGGCACAGGGCTGCGCTCCGTCGGTCGGCAGCGGCACCAGTGAACCATCCGCATAGTCATAGCCTGCTACGTCACCGTCCAGATGCAGAAGCAGCAGGTCAAAGTTGCCCGCGCCGAAAATCAACTGGTCACCAGACAAGCTGCCTGTTCCCCGTGTCGCCGCCGCATGGCACCAGCGATAGACCCCGACCCAGCCCGTGCCCATCGGACCAAAGGCAGAGGAATTTTCAGGGAAGACCTGCTTCAGCACAAACGACCGACCGCCGAGCATCGAGCGAAGCGCGGCTTCGATGACGACTGCATCCGTCGGCCCCTCCGCCACCAGGGCGATGCGCAGAGGCTCAGACATTGGGCACCCCTCCCAGCAAGCCGTTCATCCACATGCGGGAAAGCGTCCACTCCTCGCTCGGGCGGGCACGGAGCGCCGCTTCCAGGTCAACGCGCTTCACCACCGTGTGCCCCCGGCTGTCCCGGTCCACGGTGAAGAGCCTCACTTCCGGGTCCATCAGCGGCAGACCGTCCAGCACCGCCGGGTTGTGCGCCGTCATCAGCCACTGACGGCCTCCGTTCAGTCGGCTCGTCCACGAGCACAGCGCCTCCATGAGTTTCCTCGCCAGCCGTGGATTGAGCGCCTGATCCACGTTGTCGATGGCCAGACACTTCGGCGCCTTGGGATGCAGGGCCAACACCGCACAGTAGAGAATGTAGAGTGCCCCCTCGCTGGCATCGTAGCCCGTCAACGTATTGCGACCTTCGGCCATGAAGCGGTCCACAAACTGAATCACCATTCGCGAACGCGCTGCCGATGGCGACAGGGGAACTCCGACCGAAGACCGGGCCGAGAAATTGCTCGCCCAATCCAGAAGATCCCGCACCTCGTCCATCACCTCGCCGAGGATGTCATTCTTCGTGGCGGCTTCGATCAGTTCGCCCACGGCCTCCGGCAATCTTCCGCCAGCCAACCCGACCGGCTCCCGCGACTGCTGGTCCTGCGTCATCCCGCGCAGCGACGGTGTGTTGGGGCAGTAGACGGCGTAGTTGCTCAGCAGTTCCATGAGCACCACTGCCGGATCGCCCGGCTGTTCCTCCACCGTCTTCAGCGCCGCCCATCCGCGGTGGGGATTCGGTGGCTGCGCGCTGGCGGGCGAGCGGGAGGCGATGACCCGCTCCCCCGCACTCATCAGCTTCTCCGTCTTGTAGCTCCACGGTGCGTCCGGGTCATCAGTCGGATTCCAGAGTGTCACACGGAGCGAGGCTCCATCATCGCTCCGCGCTCCGAGATCGATGTCCTGCACCTTGTTGGGTTGGGGAAAGGCGGTGCGGAAGAGCTGCGGCACCCCAGGTCGCACACCACGCCGTTGCAGCGTCTCATCATCCACCAGACCAAACGCCGCCGCGCCCAGTACGCCGACAGCTTCCAGCAAATTGCTTTTTCCGCTGCCGTTGGCTCCCACAAAAACATTGATGCGGCCAAGCTCGATATCGAGCTTCACCAGCGACTTGAAGCGTTCAATGCTCAGGTTGCGTATCATAAGAAAAAAATAAGGGCTTCGGGCTTCTTTAGCGACTGGTTTTCGCCTACGCCAAGCTCAGCAGTTTGGGCAGCAGCGTGTCGCGCAGGGTGACGGGGTGCGGGAGGGAATGGCCTCGCAGGAGAAAGAGTGAAGAGTGAGAAGTGAAATGGGAAATGGCCCCCGGAATTGCACTCTTCCGATTTCACTCTTCACTCTTCTCCCGCCTCGCTCCCCGAACCATTCGAGGGTGGCGGACTCGACGATGGATTCGGTGAGGGTCATGCGGCGGGATGCTGCTGTAGCCGGACAAAATGTCCGGAAAAATGTCCGGATAGCGGGGCAGCGAATCCTGCCGGAATGGCAGGATACTCGGCAGAATTCGGTGGGGATTACTCATGGCTTGCGGGCTTTGTATTCGGTCGTCCGTGCTGAACCTGTTCTTTCGAGCAAACCCAATTCGTGAAACTTCTTCAGGTGATTCATCGCGGTCCGGTACGGCAGCTTCATCCCCGCCGCATACTCGCTCGACTTGGCGCTACCTTTCGTCGCCAGCCATTCCCAGCCGGCCCGCTCTGACTTGCTGAGTTTATTCAGCACCGCCTCTCCGAGCGAACCGAGCGCTGCCTTGGCATCGCGGTAAATCGTCAGGTTCAAATACAACCCGTCGAACGCATACCTCGGCACGGGCAGACCATGCTTTGCTGCGGCTTCTCCGAAAGTCCTCATCCCGAAGCCGCGCCCCTCCACCAGCTTTGAGCGTCTGCGGCCCAGCAAACCCTGCCGCTCCAATCGCTGGAGAAATCCGGCCGAACCCGCCTTGTCCGGAATCTTCGTTCGCGCTCGATAACGGGTGAGCGCGCCGGACGCCAAAGCAGCCACGCTCACACCGGCCAGCGCCTCGTCCCACTGTGAAAGTGGCGCAGGCTTGCCTGCATTCCCGTCCTTGGCCTCCGCCGCGCGCTTCAGGGCTTGAGCGATGAACTCCTTGTTCACCTCACGAATCTGCTCCTGCAAATCGAGATCGAAGAGGTGAACCTTCACCCCGTTCTGCTCCAGATACCGGATGCCCTGCCGGTCCACCGTCGGGTCCGGGTCTTCGATCCCCACCCAGACTTCAGCAATCCGCGCGTTCACGATCCGCTCCGCACAGGCCAGTTTCGGATGCTTCCGCGCTCCGGGTGCGCACGGCTCCAGCGTCGCAAACAACACCGAACCATCCAGACGTTTCTCACGATGCTTCCGCTCCAGCAGCGTGTATTCCGCGTGGTCGCCGTGACGCAGCTCCCCGCGAAACGCCGTGTCCATCGTCCCGTCCGGCTTTACCAGCACCGCACCGACCAACGGACTCGCCTTCTTGTCGGCGCGCGGCTCGTTGATGGATTGCTTCATCACCACGATGGCCTTCTCCATCATCTTGCGCGGGTCAAATTTCGGTCTGGTAGCCACAGGTCAATATGGGTTCGGCATTCTTGTCGGAAAAACAGGTTCACCCAATGCCAGGTTCAGCCGCCGGATGGACTCGCAGGAGAAAGAGTGAAGAGTGAGAAGTGAAATGGGAAATGGCCCCCGGAATTTCTCTCTTCCGATTTCACTCTTCACTCTTTTGCTGCCCATCTCCCCGAACCATTCGAGGGCGGCGGATTCGAGGATGGATTCGGTGAGGCTCGAATTACTCACGAGATTCAACAGTATGGCATTCCCAAAGAAAGACGGCCAGGGTCGTCGCAGCTCCAACCGCAAGACGCGCATGCCGCAGTTCGAGTCCAACGGTGCTCGCGTCTTTTCCATGCCCGGTTCCATGTAGGTTCCGCAGTTCAGCCAGACCATCGGAAACAGTCCCGAGATTTGAAAGGAGCCGTTTGACTGTTTCAGTGGCTTTAGAATGGCCACCAATTTCCCTCGGAATGAGGTCCAGGGATGCTGCTACCTGCTTGACGAGCCGTGGCATCTTTTCGTTCGGCTCAAGGGTTAGCCCACGCTCGCGAAGTATCGTTTTGCAGATTGTTTCCACGAACTCCTTCGCGGTTCCGATTGCCACGTCTGGCTCAGAGCCAAGGGCTGACTGCATCCGCGTGACCTGGCGGCTTACATATTCAGCATCGATACTTTGAGTGACGACCTTTGCAGCTTCAGCCGTATGCGCGTTTACTTCGACTACTCGTGCTGCGGCAAACACTGGGCGTCCAGAAATGGTCAGTTGTTCCCGAAGTTCCCATCCGTCTTTGACCAAATGCTCGTTAATTAGCACACGGATGCGCTCAACCTCATCCGTTTGCGATTGAACCACCGGATGGACCATCTCGCAGAGGAAGCGGATGAACTCTTCGTCCGGCGCATTGATTAGGTTGAAGCGGGAATCATAGAATACCCAGTCATTCGACCAGTCGCTGTTCATCGCACGGTGCTTCCAGATGTCTTCACTCGCGGAGGAATACCGTTGGTCTGTCGATGGCATCGCGGAAAGATCGTAGAGGCGCGCTAGGAACTGCTGTTCTTCGAATCGACCAGACCAATTGACTTTATTCAGAACGAGCGAGTCCGAGATGTTTCGGCGCGTGACCTCGGTGATCTGTTTGACGTTCATGTGATGGTGTCCTCAGATCTCTGGAGTGAATAGCGGGTTCTTGTGAATGACCGCTGCATCAATCTTCTGCTCAAAAATTGCTTTCAGGTCCGTTCGCTTCTCGATTGCGCGCACGAACTCTTCGAGTCGACATAGGACCACGGTTTTCTGCGTTAATGCATCGCGGCAATCTTGGATCGCCGCTGAAGAATAATCTGAATAGGAGAGGATGATGCCGCCCGCGAGGTTCCGATTGAAAATCCTCACGAGATGAGAGCCGACTTTGTCGCGCCCAAGGGTCTCCTGCTCCCACTTCATTTCGACCAGGAACAGTTGACCTCTCATCTGAACAACCCCATCGATTTGCTCAACGACGCCATCCCCAGCGGCACCCTTTATGGATATTGCCTCCGAAACCAGGATGTCGCTGGCCTTGAAATATCGATTCAGCACAGCTTCGACCGCTTTCCCGCGCTTCTGCGGGTTGGATTCCCCGAACAAGGCAAAAAGCTGGCGGCGTATCTCTTCCAACTCCTCCTTCTTCTTGCGGTCGTCTTCCGCCTGCCGTCGTGCGGGCTCCAGTCGTTCTCTTCGCTCGTTTTCGCGCTCCAGGCTTATCCGAGTAAACGAATCCTTCACGTTCACCAGCTCTCGAATCTGAGCTACATATCCACGCGCCGCCGCCTGATCGGACTCCCAGCAAACTGTAAAATCATCAAAGAGCGTCACTCGCTTCAGCACTTCTCGCCTTTCGCGAAGACTTGATTCTCCGGCTTCGTTCAAAGCTGTCAGAATCTCACGCGTCACATGGTATTTATTGAAGGCGTCTTTGTTCGTCTGGAGCAGCTGTTGGTATGAGTTCAGCGCTGCGCGACTCACGCCAACCCCTTGGAAGAAGCTCATCAAATCCTTCTTAGACTTGCAGAGCTTAGGGATTGCCTCGATCAGCAATCGCAACAACTCGGGTGGATATTGGAAAGAAATGTCCATCAGTTCGTTTGCGACGATGGGTGAAAGTTCTCGATGCTCAACTCCCCGCTCAGCAGCTTCGGCAGCAGCGAGTCGCGCAGGGTGGCGAGGGTGCGGGATTCATGGTCGTTCGCGAAGACCTTCGCAAACCATCCGCCTACGATCTTGCCGAAGGCAGCCTGAGTCTCAGGTGGCGGAACAATGACCGGAATACCGTAGAAGTCATCGCGGCTTGTGGAGGGAATGGCGGAGCCGGAATCCATGCTGTTGATGTCGAACCGGAGCAGTTCGTAGTAGGCCCACTTAAGGTCCAGTGCTGCCTTTGGTTTCAAATAGAAGGCCGTGTCGATCACGAAGTACGGTTCAGGCGAATAATGGACTCCGCGATATGCCCCCTTGCGCCCGATGACGATTCCCGCGCTGTTGCAGAGAGCCTCGTCGTGGAAGCCTATGGGGCCATTGGTGCCAAAGACCCGATACTTGCCGCTGCTTTCCCGGTAGTCGCGGATGCTTTTGCCGTATTCCAGCGTCGCAATGTCACCCCACCGTTTGAGATTCCATCCTGTCGGAACAATGCCCTCGGCCTTGTGGTCGAAATGGGCGGGGAAGAGGGTGGCGGTGGCGGGGTCGAGGCCGGCGGGCTGTCGGCCGTCGAGTTTGGCGCGGACGGGGTCGAAATCCACGAACCAGCTCTGGAACAGCGCCCGCGCCATCGCCTCCAGCGTCGCGTTCATCCGCCGGTTCAAATCGATCTTGTCGTCTAGAGCCCTCCCGAACGCCGCGATTGCATCACGGCTCTTCTTGGGCGGCCAGGGCAAGGGAAGCTGGCGAATCTCTTTCAGATTGAGCGTCGCTTGAACCGTCGTGTTGCACCAGACATCCATTAGGTGTTGGAGCGGGCGACTGAGCAAACACTGCTGAACGAAATGGGTCTCGGATGAATCGGCCAAGCGCATCACCGCGACGGCTCTCGCCGTGTTCCAACCAGCCATGCGTGGGGGAACAACAGCACATTGCCCTACGTTGCCAACCAAGGTCATCAGCAACTCCCCGCCTTCGAGAGCAGTGCGGCGATACTCGTGATGCTTGGCCGTGCTGATTCGGAAATCCGGCTGCGGGTTGATGATGCTTCCATTGAGGTCGCCAGCTTTGATTAGCGGCACTCCATCGGCGTCGTGGTCGCCGGGATACATGACGCCAACAGCGATTCCACTTTCTTCGGTGAAAAGGTCGCCAAGCGTGACGACATCCCAACCGTCCGGCAGCTCTTCGACGCCCGCATCTGCGAGATGGGCGCGAGCGACTTCCTTTGAATCACCCGCCATAACCCAGCCCTCCCTCTTGAGCCCCGAAGGGGCGGTCCAATCCAGCCCAGGGCAACGCCCTGGGTTCGATGCCAGAAGCCAATGCCAGCCCTGAAGGGGCGAGCCCGCCGTTGGGCCGCCCTTTCAGGGCTGGATCCCATGGGGGCGCAGCCCCAGGGCGTTGCCCTGGGCTGGCGTGGGCCGCACCGTTGGTGCTGAAGCCGAAGAAGTTCAAGCGGTGGGAGAGGAGTGGAGCGAACTGTGCCTGCCGTTCGGCGGCGAGTTCCGGCATCCTTTCAGTGTGGTGTTTCATGACGCGAGCTCCTGGTCCGGGGCTCCGTCGCTATCCCACATATCCCGGTAGCCATGGACGTAGGAGGCGGTGGCTGCGGGGTTGATGTCGTAGTAATACCGGCAAAGGGCCTTGAAGGGCGCGAGGCCTTCGGGGATGCAGGCGCAATCCAGAAGGTGGTCCAGTGTGTGCTCGATTTCCGCCTCATTCCGGGACCTTTCGCGGATCAACTGTTCGGCGATGGGAGTAAGCATGGCGGCCCGTTGCTGATGCAGGGCATTGAGGGTGGCTGCAAGGGTGCGGATCTCTGCAAATGCGGAGTCGGCAAACTGGCCCTGAAATTCCGCGACGAGGCGCGGCATCCTTTCCGCGAGGCCATTCATCATGCTTCGTCCTCCGTTTGAGCTTCCTGTTTCTGCGAAACAGCTTCCTGCAGGGCTGCCTCTAAGTGGCCGCGCAGCTCCTCCCGATCAGGGAGGTACAGTTGGTATTTCTGGACGAAGAGCTGGCTGTCCATTTTGTAGGTTGCGTATTCAACAAGCAGCTCGTCCCGGTGGCGGGTGAGAATGATGCCGATGGGAGGGTTGTCGCCTTCGCCGTTTTCCTCGGCGGCGAAGTAGCCCAGGTAGAGGTTCATCTGGCCGATGTCGTGGTGTTCGACTTCGTGCATTTTGAGATCGATGAGGACGAAGCAGCGGAGGTGGCGGTGGTAGAAGACGAGATCGACGTGGTAATGAGTGTTGTTTAGGGTGATGCGGTACTGTCGCCCGACGAAGGTGAAGCCCTTTCCAAGTTCCAAAAGGAATGGCTGTAAGTGGTTGCAGAGACGTGTTTCGAGGTCGGTTTCAGCCAAATGGTAAGGCTCGGGTACCTTGAGAAACTCGAAGACGAAAGAATCTCGGAGAAGATCGTCCGGCTGGCTGACGATGTTGCCCTTGGCGGCCAGCTTGAGGACTTCCGACTTCTCGCGACTGGCGGCGAGGCGGAGGAAAAGCGAGGATTTGATCTGGCGTTGGAGTTCCCGGACCGCCCATTTCTCCCGCGCGCACTGCTGCTCGTAAAAACCGCGTTCCAAAGGGTCGTCAAGCTTCAGCAGCTCCACGACGTGGGACCAGCTCAAAAGGTGCGACAGCGTCGCACCTTTTGGGTAGGCAAGGTAGAACTGGCGGGCGCGGATGACGTTGCTGCGGCTGAAGCCTTTGCCGTGGCGGAGGCGTAGGTCACGGCTCAAATTGGCAAGCAGTGACTGGCCGTACGCGGCACGGGTTTGGCCGCCCTGCTCATATTCCACGATGTCGTGCCCGATTTGCCAAAAAGTCCGGGTGAGGTGCTCATTCACCGCCCGGTGCGCCTGAAGCTGGCCGTGGGTGTAAGCCGCCGAAATGCGCTCAACCAAGGCTTGATAGGCGGCATCGGGTTTCAGTTGGAGCTCACTCATACCCCAGTCCTTTCAGGTTCGCGCGGATGGCGGCTTCCAGTTTGGCCGATTCCGCAAACTGGCCCTGCAATTCCGCGACCAGCCTTGGCATCTTCTCCTCGAACGGTTCGCCGTCGTCCTCGACCTCCTCGGCACCGACATAGCGGCCGGGGGTGAGGACGTATCCATGGGCGGCGATTTCGGCGGTGGTGGCGGATTTGCAGAAGCCAGGAACGTCCGAATACTCACGCGGAGACGCGAAGGCGCGGAGGGATTCAGCCGCACCCGGCTTTTCCTTCTCCGCGTTCTCCGCGGCTCCGCGTGAGACATGTCCCCCTCTCCACGCGTGATACGTGGACGTGATCTTCTCCAGATCCGCTTCGGTCAGTTCCCGGTGTACCCGGTCGATGAGCGTGCCCATCTTGCGGGCGTCGATGAACAGCGTCTGTTTCCTGCGGTCGCGCAAGCGCCCCTCACCCCCAGCCCCTCTCCCAGAAGTAGAGGGGAGTCCGTGTCGGCCGGATTTATCGCGGGCAATAAACCAGAGGCACACGGGGATCTGCGTGCTGTAGAAGAGCTGGCCGGGGAGGGCGACCATGCAGTCCACGAGATCGGCCTCGATGATGGCCTTGCGGATGTCGCCTTCGCCGGACTGGTTGGAGGACATGCTGCCATTGGCGAGAACAAAGCCGGCCATGCCGTGGGGCGCGAGGTGGTGGATGAAGTGCTGCACCCAGGCGAAGTTGGCGTTGCCCTTGGGCGGGACGCCGAACTGCCATCGGACGTCGTCGTCCTTGCGGAACCAGTCGGAGTCGTTGAAGGGCGGGTTGGCGATGACGAAGTCCGCACGGAGATCGGGATGCAGGTCGCGTCGGAAGGTGTCGGCATGCTCTGGGCCCAGATCGCCTTCGATGCCGCGGATGGCCAGGTTCATCAGGGCGAGGCGACGGGTGGTGGCGTTGCTTTCCTGACCGTAGATGGAGATGTCGCCGATGCGTCCGCCGTGTTCGAGGACGAAGCGTTCGGACTGGACGAACATGCCGGCGGAACCGCAGGCGGGGTCGAGGATACGGCCCTTGTAAGGAGCGAGCATCGCCACGATGAGGCGCACGATGCAGGACGGGGTATAGAACTGCCCGCCGTTCTTGCCTTCGGCGGAAGCAAACTGGGTCAGGAAGTACTCATACACACGCCCGAGGACGTCCTGGGCACGGTTCGCCTTGTCGCCGATGCCAATGGTGCCGATGAGATCGATGAGTTCGCCGAGGCGATGCTTGTCGAGGGCAGGCCGGGCGTAGTCCTTGGGGAGGACACCCTTGAGACGCGGGTTGTCGCGTTCGATGGCGGCCATGGCGTCGTCGACGGTCTTTCCGATGCCGGGTTGCTTGGCATTGGCCTGGAGATGCGACCAACGGGCCTCGGGCGGAACCCAGAAGACGTTCTCGGCTCGGTACTCGTCGGGGTCATCGGGGTTGGCCCCGGCGTAATCGGGATGATTGGACTTGAGGAGGGAGCGGTGTTCCTCGAAGCGATCGGAGATGTACTTGAGGAAGATCAGGCCGAGGACGACGTGCTTGTACTCCGCCGCATCCATGTTGTTGCGGAGCTTGTCGGCGGTGATCCAGAGCTTGGCTTCAAAGCCGAGGTTCGCCGTGGAGTCCGAGGTGGAAGAGGTCTTTCTGGCCATTGGTTTCCGGTCGTCCGCCTGGATCTGCACCCGTGGTGAGATGGATCCCAATGGGGATTACACCTCATTGAAATCGGACTTGGGCGTCTGCGCAGGTGGACCTTTTGAGCGTGCCCGGTGGGGTCCGTCTGGGTCAACCCCGCCGGTTGGGGCGAGCGGGATTCGTTGGGTGCGACTGTGTTGTTTTCACCACAGAGGACACAGGGAACACAGAGGGAGACAGGGATGGGAACGGTGTTGGGCCGCGACCGTTGAGATGTCTTTCGTGTGTTTCGTGGTTCAACAACCCCTGAGAAGTCCTGCCCACGAAACACACGAAAACACACGAAAACGGGGTGATGCAGGTCATGTCGCCCGTTCTGGGCGTGGGGATCCGTGAGGGCGCTGACCCAGGGCGATGTGCTGGGCTATCGTATTTCGTCGCGTTGCGGCCGGGGCGGATCCGAAGGGGCGTGAGGGGATATGCGGGGGAAGGGGTGGGTGCGTTGAACCCATTTGATCGTCCGCGAACTTGATCCTCCGCGAGCTCCGCGCCTCCGCGGGAGATAAAGTTCCCCGGCGTGCACGAATGAAGGCGCGGGGTTGCAGGTGGGGGCGGAAGTGGGGACGATGCCAACCGGCCGCCGTCGTGGTGAAATGGCAGACACAGGGGACTTAAAATCCCCTTTCCGCAAGGGAGTGTGGGTTCGAGTCCCACCGACGGCACCGGGTTTTCAGGAGTGGGTCGCGGGGATCAGGAGGTCGGGGTGGGACCGGGTTCGGCAGCGGTCTGGGAGCGTCGCAGGAAATAGACGGCGGCGGCGATGAGGCAGGTGGAGCCGACGATGCAGAGGAACCAGGTATAGGTTTGGAAGAAGCCGAGGCGGGTGGAGGATTTCTGGGCGAGATCCTTGAAGAGCTGGATTCCAACCGAGCCGGTATAGCCGACGGAATCGGCGACGTAGATGGCGAACACGGCGGTGCCGGTGGCCCGGGTGGCGGCCATGAGCCTTTCAAACAGCATGGCGTTGAAGGGGACATAGGCGAGGTAGGAGCCGAGTCCGGTCAGGGTCATCCACCAGAAACCATTGACCCATCCAGCCGAGAACAGGGCGGTGGCGCCGCCCAGCATGAGCAACCCGCCGGTCATGATGATGAAGGCGGTGAGGAGGGCCTTTCGATTGCCATGGATGGCGTTGAGCAGGGCCATGGCGGCGATGACCCCGGCGGTGACCAGGGTCTCGGCCTGGCTGATGATCACCTTGTTGTCGTCGTAGCGGTACCCGAGCTCCTCGAAGATCTCGACCTGGTAGTTGTCGCGGAAATCGCGATAGGCGGTGAGGAAGAAATAGGCGGTGCAGAGCAACAGCATGCCGAGGCCGAATCGGCGGAGGAAGGCGAGGCGGTCGCTGCCGTTCATGGGGGTGCGCGGTGCGCGGGTGGCGACATCGGCGGCGTTGGGTTTGGGCAACTGTTGAAGGGTCCAGACGCCGAACAGGAAGAAGGGTAGGAAATGGAGTCCGGTGATGAAGGGCATCCAGAACTCGGACACCTTGCCGAGGGCGTTGCCGATGAGGGGGCCGAGGAGGGGGAGATGGGCCCAGAGATCGGCGATGGTACCGGCCATGAGGGCACGGGCGAAGTCCTTGGTGACACCACTGGCGACGATGAAGGAGCAGGCGAGACCGGCCATGAGGATTTCGGAGGTGCGCCGTCCTTCGAGGTACCAGACGACGAGGCCCCAGATCATGCCGAGGGGGATGCCATTGAAGAAGAGGGCGACGACCTTGAGGGGGTCGGGGACGACGGCGAAGAGGAGTAGGGCGAACTCGGCGATGAGGACGAGGGTGACGAGGGTTTTGGCGCGTCGACCTGGGGCGATCTCGGAGCAGAACTTGATGCCGACCCACTTGGAGAGGGCGTATCCGATGATCTGGCCGATGACGAGGGCGGTTTTGAGGCCGATGGCGGTTCCCATGAAGTAGAGGCCTTCGAATCGCGCGGCGGCGAAGGGTTTCCGGAAGGCGTACATGGAGAAGTACGTGGTGAAGGCGGCGGTGACGGCGATGAGGACGAAGGCGGCGGAGGGGGCGGTTTCGAGCCAGCGTGCGAAACGGCCACGGCCGGGTGCTTGAAGGCTGGAGGAAGGCGGGGTGCTCACGGGTGGAAGAGCGGGGGTGGGGGACGGATCAGGGCAAAAAAACAGGCGGGCGCCGGGGTGACACACGGTTTACACCGCCGGCGCCCGCCACCCGACTCCACTCGGAGCCGGAAAAACGGGCCTTAGGCTTCGGCCTGCGTGAGCGGGCCGGGCCACGGGAAAATCATTTACGGGATCTCTGGGCCTCCAGAAATGCCTGGGCAGCGGCATCGCCCTTGGCGGCCGCATCCACGATGCCAGCCCGGACGGACAAGGCAGCCTGGGTGGCGGCCTCGCGTTGTTCGGGGGTGAGTTCGCCCTTGCGGGCCAAAGCTTCGAGGGCTTCGAGAGCCATGGATTGTTCGTCCTTCTGAAGTGCGGCGACGGCTTCCTGGGCGACGGCGCGGACTTCGGGGGAGGCGGAATCGAAGGCGTTGTTGACCGTGGCCGGGACTTCGGCGGCGGCGATGGGTTCGGGCGGTTGGGAATCCTTGCAACCGGGCAACACGCAGACGGCTCCGAGGAGCAGGAGCGGGAAGATACGGGAGATCATGTTGGGAGGAGAAGCGTGCCGCATCAGAACCGGGGTTGCTCCAGAGGTGTTACACCCGTGTACCACCGGTAGTCGACCCCTTTTCTCACATCGTTGAAACGGACGGAGGACACGTTGCCGGGGACCCAGAGGATATCGGTATAGCGATTGTGGCGATACCACTCCCAGAGGAAGTTCACGCCGGGGTAATAGCTGGGGATGGTGCCGAAGCGCCATTGGGTGAGGATCTCGCTGGAGCCGGGGAAAAGGCCGATGGTGTCGTCGGCGCCATCCATGCGTTGTTCGGCGGCGTCCTGGGCGAAGATCATGGTCTGGGGACTTTCGTAATCGGTGATCTTGCGGGGGCCATTGCCGCGCTGGCCGGGGTTGCCGGGGGCGGGAGCCTGGGTGACGAAGCCATTGATGCCGTAGGAGGCATCGAGCCAGAACTCCATGGGATAGCGGAGGCCGTCCTCGCGCCAGGCATCGACATTCTTGGCGCCGGGGCAACGGAAGACGCTGCGTGCGCCGCCGAAGTACTTGATGTAGGCGACGCCCCAGTAGGCGAGGGAATCGTTGGCGGGGAGGATATCGCGGGTGTTGGGGTTGCGGGTCCACTGGCCATGATTGGGAACGGACCCACCGATGTTGTGGAAGGTCTCGTTGAAATCATTGGCATACATCGTGGTGCCGATGCTGATCTGCTTGAGGTTGCTCATGCAGCGCGCCTGTTGACCTTTGGACTTGGCCTTGGAGAGGGCCGGGAGGAGCATGCCGGCAAGGATGGCAATGATCGCAATGACCACGAGGAGTTCGATGAGGGTGAACCCGGCGCCGGCCCGGCGTGCCGGAGGGGATTTCAATTGGTTTCGTTTCAACAGTTCCATGAGCATCAATGAGTCCGAGGGTGCGAAGGGTGAGGTCAGGGTCGAACGACAGAATGGTGACGAATGCGAAAACTCGTCTCCGGTACCGTCTTGGTTTGAACGTTCCTTGCTCACCTAGCATGGAAGTAATCTGAATGAATCCTACATCGGAATCCCCCAAGCGGAGTAACCCATCCCATCCGAGTCTCACCCGGAGGCGTTATCTGGGGGGGTTGCGCCCCCTGGGTCCGGACGAGTGGTCCATCTGGATGGAGCATGGGCGGAAGGGTTGGTACGTCCCGTTAGCCAGTCGTGACGAAGCGGTTGCAGCGCGCACGGCGGACACCTTGCAACGTCAGTTGGAAACCCAGGGTTGGGACAAGGCGGGCGTCCGGTTGGTGCGTGAATTCACCCTGTCCATTTTCTGGCTCGAATCGCCCCTGGCCTGCACTTACACGACCCTTCACACGCTGCCCGGGGTTGCCCCGATTGCGGCGTTGCCGACGACGCGACCGTTGCGGATGCGTCTGGCGGTGGTGAAGTCCGATGTGGTCTTCCGCAAGGCGCTGGTGCATTGGCTGGAACAGATCCCGGGCTGTTCGGTGACGGGATTTGGCAGCCTGGCAGAGTTGGCCGATGCGCCGCGGCGGTCGGCCCGGGTGGACCTGGTCCTGGCGGATCGTGACGATTCCACGGTGAGTGCGGACGTTCTGCCGGCGCGGTTGAAGGAAGGGGGAGCTCCCTTGATCCTGCCCTTCGGAATCTACCCGACCAGCGACCACATCTTCGCGTCGTTCAACGGGGTGGAATCCGGATACCTGCTGCGGCGCCGTGCCCTGGCCCAGTTGTTGGAGCCATTGGACGGCGCGTTCGCCAGCGGTCGACTGGTGCCGGACGAGGCGTCGCGGGCGATCCGACGTTATTGCCAGGGGATGTTCAGTCCTGCGGCGGGCCAGATGGATGCGTCGATCCGGAGCGCGTTGACGTTGCGGGAGCGGCAGATCCTGACCTGCCTGCAACGCGGACTGCATGACAAGGAGATCGCCGGTGAACTGGGGATCAGTCCGCTCACGGTGCATACCCACTTGAAACACATCTTTGAAAAGCTCGGCGCGCACACGCGGACCGAGGCGGTGGTCAAGTACCTGGAGAAGTAGGCGGTGATCGGGGTGGAGTCCGGCTGCGGCGGGGGGAGGGGATGGAGCCTCGTGACCTCGGCTGCCACGGGTGGCCGGGTCAGGGGCCCCGGGGAAGAGGGACGTTCTGGCGTTCGACTGGCTGAAGAGGCTGTTGAACCGGCACCAGGTTGCCGAGTTGAATTGGTGAAGTGGCGCCTTCGGGTACGACGAATTCCTGACGGACCCCCCACATGTCCGTCATCTGGATTCCGCTCGTGAGGGAAAGGTACGCCAGGAATTCGTATCGGCCCGGTGGCACGTCCTCGGCGACGACACTCCCATCGGGATGGATCTCGGCGTAATACTTCCGGGAAGATCTCATCGCCTGCTGGAAGGCGGGGTCCTGAAGCAGTTTTTCCGCAGCCTCCTTGGGGACGTCCTGTGGTATGGGCGACGAAGTGCGGATTTGGCCGTTCATCCGATGTCGGGAGAAATCCACTCCTGCCGGCAATTGCAGTGTGCCGGTGACCCGGACTCCCTTGGTCTGGATGTTGAGGGTGGTGGTTTCGCCGGGAAGCACATCGAAATCTTCAAGGAAGGATCCGCGGGCTGAATTGGGGCCGGTGGAGATACTCCAGTGGAGTTGATGTCTGCCGGGGGGGAGGTTTTCGATGGTGAAAGACCCGCCTTGGGCGACCTGCGGGCTGGTTTCGGGTCCATGGCGCGAGAAGCCGGAGGCGCCGGCGAACAACATGACGTTGAGGCGGGTGAAACCCGAGGCATCGACCCGACCCTGGTAAGCGCCTTCCACCCGACCCCAAGGCAGGAGGACAATGCGGCCGGAGGCGCGGAATTCTTCGACGGACACCCGGGCGAAACCGGTGTCATGGGCGGCGACGATGCCCTGTGGATCACGAACTGGGTTCAGTTTGAAGGAGCCGTCCCCGGCGGCGACCTGGACGGCATTCTCGGAGATGGTTTGGAGACGGGTGCCGACCAATATCACGTGCTGTCGTGGGGTGAGGAGAACCACCGTCGCCCCGGGCACGGGACGACCGGTTGAATCGACCACCGTGCCGGCGAACTCCTCGGATTTCCTGAGACGGATGGTCATCTGGACCCGGCTGTTGACGGAGGCGGGGATCCGTTCGGTGGAGGGTTCGTGCGTGGGGGAAGTGACTTCAAAAGTCTCGTAGTGATCCTTGTCGAGGCTGATGGAGAAACGTCCATCGGCGGAGTCGAAATCCCGGGCATCCTCCGTCTGCCACCCGCTTCCCCGTGGTGCGAGGCGGAAGCGTTGGACGGGATCGCCGCTGTCGGTGTCGAGGACGATCCCTTCGATGACGCGGGGAGGTTCCAGGGTGACGGTGACTTCATCGGAGTCGGGTTGGATCAACACCTTGGACTTCTGGGAAAAGCCTTCCTTGAAAAAGTAGAACTTCAGCGGATTACCCGGACCGGAATCCCAGGACCAACGACCTTCGGCATCGGCTCGGGTGGAGAACTGGGCGACTTCATCGGAGAGATCCTGGCTGTCAAACGAAGGCATCTGATGAACCGACACCCAGGCAGCGGGCAGGGGGTTGCCCTCGGGATCCACCACACGACCGCGGAAGACGGAGGCGGGGTTGAGAGACAGTTCGATCTCGGGCATGTCCGCAGTGATCACGATCTCGGAAACGACGGGTCCAAATCCGTTGGCCCGGGCGGAAATGATCTTTTTCCCGAGGGATGGACCTTCGAGGCTGAACCGTCCGTCCGCGTCGGTGGTGCTTTCGGTGGATTGAGCGTAATGGCGGGTGCCGAGGCGGACCTTGGCATCGGGCACGGGTTTGCGGTCGGGTCCAAGAACGATGCCGCGGATGCGCAGGACGGATTTCAGCCTGATCTCGTGTGTTTTCCCGTGGAGTGCTTTCTCAGAGGCGGGATCTGCGAACGGGGAACGGACCGTGTGCTGGACGTAGTCGGGGTGTTGGACGTTGAAACCCATCCGATGACTGAGGCTGGTGGGGATGCCAGGGACAGACCAGCGCCCGTCGGATCCGGTGACTGACTTGGACTGGGTGAATGGGTGCGGATCGAGATCCGAATTGGGCCGGTCGTCTCCGAACCAGTATCGGTAGACCTGGACGGTGGCGTTGGGCACGGGTTGCCCTTCGCTGTTGAGGATGACACCGCCGATTTCAATTTCACCGTGGAGCTTCCGCGGTGCCCCGGCCCAATTACCGCCGGCGTGGAAGTCCCTGGATTCAGGAGCGGCAAAGGCATTGGTGTAACGGAGGGGGACGACCGGCGGGAGATTGGTCGCGGACAACCCAGCCGCGGCGTTGGTGGGGGATGCCGGCGACTGGGCATCGGTCAGGGTCACGGCGCCGGCCATGGCAATCCCCATGGCGGCGAGGAAACCGAATCGGCGGCCGGGACGGAATCCGGCGATGTGCGAGAGACGGCGGCGCAGGTCGCCGTTGCCCTCGAGGATTCCCACCATGGCAGGCGATGTCGCAGGTCGGGCAAGATGCGATAGCAGGTGGAGCAGGGTGCGGCCGTAGGCTTCGGATTCGTCGGCACCGGCGGCGTGGAGGGCGATGTCGTCGCAGGCGATCTCGCGTTCGGAACGGAGACGGTTGAAGGCGAGCCAGACCAAAGGATGAAACCAGTAGGCGGACTGAAGAAGGGCGAGGAGCCAGTTGAGGGCGATGTCGTGTCGGCGGATGTGGGCGAATTCGTGGAGCAGGACGTGGCGGAACTGGGTTGGGTCGAGCCGATGCGCCATGCCCGGCGGCAAGAGCAGCGTGGGTCGAAGGGCGCCCCAGAGCGCGGGGGAATCCAGTCCGGGCAATTCAATCACCTGCGGAATGTTCCGAACTCCAACCCGTCGTCCGGCTTCCGCCACGGCATGGAGCAGGTCGGGGTCGGTGACGGGATGACCTGAGGCCACCCATCGACCCATGCGCCGTGCGTTGCGGAGGATGCCGAACAGGATCACGAAGGCACCGGCCAGCCAAATGCCGGCCCAGATCTGGATCCATGGCAGCGGGACTTCGGCGGTGGGGGGCGCGGGGTTGGCCGCGGGTGTAGCAGTGAGGCTTGGAGAGGAACGGGTCGGGAGTCGGGCAATTGCGATGGGATCGGAAACGGTCGTTTCCTGCGGGAGGTTCGGGACGGGTAGGAGGTCGGTGGACGGGATTGGTTGGGATCGGGCGGGTGGGGATGGGAGCGGGGTCTGGGAGGTGGGTTGGGCTGGGATGGAATCCGGGATTGGGGAGGGCAGGAAATTGTAGAGGCTCCAACCGGTTCCGAAGGTGACGGGAAGGCAGAGGCGCAGGACAACGAGTCCCCAGAGCCAACAACGCCATCGGGGTGCGAGCCAGGGACGCAGGCTCCACTGGAGCACCAACACCAGGCCGACGAGGACGGCGATGTGCAGGGAGAAGCGGAGGATGGGGAACTGCGGTTCCATGGCGGGGGAGTTGGCGTTGGGATGGGGAGGCTCGAAGGAGAAGAAAGGGATGGGGTCAGCGCCGGCGTTTCTTGCGGGCGAGAAGGTCTTCGAGTTCGCGGAGGTCGGCGGGGGACAGGTTCCGGTGTTCGACGAAGTGGGCGAGCATGGGTTTGAGGGCGCCGCCAAAGACGCGGTCGAGGAAGGAATTGCTGGCCTGGGCGACGCACTGTTCCTCGGTCACGAGGGGTCGATAGAGGAAGGTCCGGCCATCGACGTCGTAGGTGAGGGCGCCTTTCTCGACGAGTCGTGCGATGAGGGTGCGGGCGGTCTTGGGATGCCAGGAAGGATCGGTGGCGGAGAGGCGCGAGATGATTTCTGCGGCGGAAACGGGATGTCCGATCCAGATGGCGCGGAGGACTTCCCATTCGGTTTCGGAGATGCGGGGGACGGGATGAGACATGGGGAGGGTGGATAGTTTGACTACGGCTGTAGGCGACGACGAATGCCTACAGATGTGGGCAACTGGGTGCAAGGGGAAAGTTTGGGGGGCGGAGGAGCGGGGGCGCTTTTTGATGGTGTCCCCACCAGAAGCGATGCGCCCACGGTTTGTCGCCGTCGCGTTGGGGTTCATTCCACCCAACTCGGGCGACCGGACGTCGCCGTAGCGCGTCTGCATGAAGTTGGATTGAGGCCTGAATGACCGCGTTGGATTCGGTTTCTGGGGAAGGTTCAGACGCTTTTCGGTTCGGCGCGTGAGCCGGACAGGCGAATTGGGTTTGTAGCCGGTGGAGGCAGGCGGAAATGTCACCACAGAGGACACAGAGAGCACAGAGGGGGATCGCAGCAGGCATTGGCTGGCATTCCTCCGGGATGCGGACGGGTTGGGGACGTTGGTCGGGGGGCACCGTCGTTTCGAGCCTCGACCCCGTATTGGCTACAAACGCCAACGGCGTTTCGGCAATGAGGGTTGGGCCGAGGAACGAGGACCCACCCTGGGAA
>DITU01000118.1 GCA_002422905.1 Verrucomicrobia bacterium UBA6176 | reverse complement strand
GGTTGTTGAACCACGAAACACACGAAACACACGAAAGGGATTCTGTGATCCCCGGATGGGCGGCCCTGCTTCTTCCGGTTGGTTCCATCCGTGTCCATCCGTGTCATCCGTGGTTTCAACAGCCTTTTCCAGAATCATCCGGGAAACCCGCGAAAGGATTATCACGCGATCCGGAAGAACACGGTGAAACAACATTCCCTGTTCATCATGAATCGATTCATCCTGATCCTCTCGCTCCTGCTCGCCGTGGCCGGGTCCGCCCGCCGGATCGAGGCCGCGCCTCGCGAATCCTCCCCAAACCCACCCGACCTCGTCGCCCAATTCCGTGGCATGGATTCCCGCGCCGAGATGCTGGGCTTCCGATCCAGACCCTATGCCGTCGCGCTGGGATATCCGACCACGACCCATTACCAGGGCATCGTCCGCCGTCCCGGGCCCGGGGTTCCCTACTTCTTCGTGTCCCGTTCCGGAATGGGCGATGGAGATGAGGGAAACATCCTGGTGGTGCGGATGGGATCGCGGCGGACGGACGGTGAACGGCTCCGTTCAAACCGGCTGGCAAAGGGCAAGAAGGTCTGGGACACGGCGCCGGATTCCGATGATCGCGTCGTCCATCACTGGGAACCGGGCTGGAAGCACGTGGGCGGCCTGGCCATCGTCGGCGATGTCCTCGCCGTCGCCCTGGAAGATCCCATCGGCGCGAACAAGGCCCACGAAGGGGCGGTGTGGTTCTACGATGTTTCAGATCCCGACGCGCCCCGTCGCATCCCGGGCATCGACGTGCATTACACCAGCCACAAGGCAGGGGTCGTCGGGCTCACCCGACTTCCTGACCGGCATTTCCTGCTCGCCGTGTCGTGGGGGGAAGGAGATCGCGTCCTCTTCTATCGATCCAAGGAACCGACACTGCTCTCGGAGTCGGCCGGCTGGACCTTGATCCGGGATTGGGATGCCACGGATGTGCTCGGTTCCGGTGCCGAATGGCCGACGGGCAGCACCTCGTTCCAGAGCCTTTCCATGCACACGTCCCGCGGCAAGGTGTACGTGATCGGCACCCGGAACACGCAAACCACGACCCCGGTGTTTCCGGGGTCGGACAAGGCGGTCCTTTATGAGATCGAGGGATGGCAGGGTGGACTGGAACCCCTGAGCGTGACCCAGCTCCGCGAGCAGACGTTCAACGCCTATGCCAACGGGGACGGACTCGTCCCCACGTTGCTGACCTACAATGCCAACTTCCTCGCTGGCGCCTGCACCCACGTGACGCCGGCCGGCGAACTCCTCATGTACGCCGTCGAACACTACAGCCACGGCCCCTCCGCTTCGGTCCGCTTCGTCGAGTGGCGCCACCAACTCATCGCCTCCCCAGAAGGCAAGCTCCTCGCACCTCGGGGACAATTGGTCATGCCCGACTTCCTTCCCGCCGGAACCCATTCCATCCACCTGACCAACATCACCACCTACGGAATGCGCCCCTGGATCCAACTCTACGACCATGAAGACTTCGGCGGCGTCCGGGTCACCATCGATTACCCCGACTTCGACCGCGACGACTATGACGACCTCCGCAAACTCGACGGCAGCGTGGATGGCTTCAATGACCGTGCCAGTTCCATGCGCTGGTGGGCTCCGCCGGGTTGGAGGATCCGGCTCCATGACGCCGACAACTTCGGCACCGACGAACCGACCCATACCCTCCAATGCGACGGCTCGATCCAATCCATCGCGAAGCTCTCCGCCAAGCCGTATGAGTTCGACAACGGCGACCTCATCAACCTCGACGAAACGCGCCTGACTTCGATCCGGTTCCTGCCGCCGGAGTTCGATACCTACGAGGAGATCGTCCGCGGAATCGGGATCGAGTGGTTCATCTCCGCGCCCTCCCCGGAATCCGCCAGCATCGAAAAGCGCCCTCTCGCCCATGCCACACTCCATCTGAACACACCTGGCGAACTGGTCTGGGTCACGGCACGCCTCACCGGGCCCAACGGGGAAACTGCCTCGCTCAGCAAATCCGTCCGCATCGTCAACACCCCACCCCAGATCACCGCCTTCCGCGTCAACCAGATCCCCAACGGGATCGTTCAGGCCCAGGTTTCCGTCGTGGATCCCGGCAATCCCGGCGATGTCCTCGTGAAGATCGATTGGGGCGATGGCACCTCCACCTTCGGCACCCCGCCCGCCGGCGGAACCTTCGGCGCCCAACACCAGTACCTCGACTCCGATCCCAGCCGTCCTCTCCATCAGGACTTCACCCTCATCGCCACCGTCGTCGACCCCGACGGAGCCATCGATTCCGAGACCTTCTCGGAAACGGACTCCGCCGCTCTTCCCGGGACCTCATTCAGCCAGGAGGTGCGGATCCAGTGGCGCAACCCGGGGCCGACCGGCGATTCCGACGGCGATGGCATGCCCGATCTCTGGGAACACGAGACCCTCGGCGGGATCGCATCGAATCCCACCGATGACTCGGATGCCGACGGCATCCCGGATCTGGATGAGTATCGGGAGGGAACTTCGCCGGTCGATGACACCGACTTCCTGCGTCTGGTGTTGCGTCCCCGGGGCCGCGACATCGAGCTGAGCTTCGAAGGACGGAAACTGGCCCAATCCTTCAACGGCATGACCAAGCGCCTCTACATCCTCGAATCCAATACCAGCCTGAGCCCGGTGGGATGGACACACCTGACGGAGCTGGCTGGCGATGACGCGGTCGAGACGTTCCGATACAACGCGGACCGGGACCTGACCCGCTTCTACCGGGTGCGCACCGAACTGCGCTGAACGGGCGGCAACGCCCCTTTCGCTCAACGCTGTGCAGCCTGTGGTGAACCTCAAAGCGGCAGTTGTCTTGACCACGGATTTCACAGATCCCACGGATCGACGGGGCTGGAATGGAGGTTTCCATCCCGGTCGAGCGCTCACCTCGCAGGTGGAACGCCATTCGGCTCAGATCTGAATGGCGCTTACTTAGCGGTATCCATGCAGTTGGATGATGGAAAACTACTCCCGCAGAGACGGGAGACGCGGAGAAGATGAGCCATTTCATCACGGCCGTGGAGTCACCCAATGGTGAGTCTCTTCGGGAGTGCCGGAACTCCCGGTTTCCTGTCTCTCTCCGCGCTCTCCGCGCCTCCGCGTGAAATCTTTACTGCATCGATACGGCTTAGGCGGCGTTCGATGAGTGAGATTCCTCGGAATTCTTCGCCTTCCATCGATTTCCATGCGCTATCTCGCGGTATTGGCGCCGCGGCTTGGTCAGCAGTGGATAGGGTTTTGGCCGTCGTTTGATCGCCCTCGGTTCCTTCCGGCCCGGTCGGAGCGGCAACAGATCTTTGGCCACCGCCCGGAACAGTCCTCTCTGCAATCTCTGCAAGGCATTCAGCGATCTGGCCCGCGCCATCCGGGGGCAGTACTGCCGGAGTGCGTCGACCATCCCTTTGAAACCCATCCTTTGCAGATCAGCTCGTTGCCGGCGACTGGCCTCTATCGTCATGACCCGAACCACATTGTAGGCGATCAAGGCCGCCAGGAGTTCCTTGATGGCGATGTCCGGACTATGGGCTCGCAGATGCTCCATCTCCATCGTCGTCTTGATGTCCCGAAACGACAGCTCCAGAGGCACTGGGGTCATTCCAGTATTATTTACATCTGTTCCGGATCCGCCCGACGAATTCCTCCAGTTCCGTTCGTTCACCAGCCAGTCGCCAGAACCGCCTCACCCCCTGCGCCAAGGACCCGTATTTCACCCCAGGCATCCTCCCAGCCACCTCCCTGAGATCTCTCCGTCGGTATCGCGCCAGCAGGTGGTAATGGTTGTCCATCAGGACAAAGTCGTGAACCTCGGTCCCGAACCGCTCCGGCAATTCCGAAACCAATCCAAGGAACGCCCGGCGGTCGTCGTCCCGGCGAAAGAGGGTTTCCCCGCCGTTCCCACGGCTCATCACATGATGCCCACCATCCACGACATCGATGCGAAGCGGTCGAGCCATTCGGCGACGCTGCGCGTCGGGGGTGAATCGTCAATAATAGGTTCTGCTGCAAAACCCAAGTGACCGGTTTTTCACCCCCTTGAAATCACCCTCCGAATAAATCAAAACACCCTATAAGTCGAAATTGAACGTTATCGAATTCCCCCGATTTCATCCGGGCGCGGCCAAATTCCAAAACAGGGGGGGTTTGCAGCAAAATTAATAATACGGGACTGACCCCATTGCCTCCTCACGGCACGCCGAAATTAAAACGGCGGGCCGGGGCGCACACACGTTTCGCGCCCTTGGCCCGCCGCCGGGCCCATCTGGACCAGAATTTGGTAACAACCACTCACGGAGTCCGCAGGCGGTAGAACCGGGAGGGCGCAACGGCGGAATCGGGATCAGTGAACTGGGCGGTGCCGGCGGCGGCGAGAGTCAGGGTGCCCACGGGCCGCCAATCGGGCTGCGCGAGGTTGGTGCAGGCCTCGACCGTGACCTGGCGTTGGGGCGCCCACACGATTGGAAAGCCGAGAGTGCCCGCTGGCTGATCCGCAGCAAAAGCCGGCCGGCCGAGGACCGGTAGCCACTGAGCGGTGGGCACACCGCCGAACGTGGCCTTCCAACCGGTAGTGCCGGGCAGGTAGAGAACCTTGGGGCTGCCCGACTCAACATAAAATTGGACGTCATCCGAACCAAGGCTCGGCGCGTCTCCAGTGAATCCGATGGAGGCCAGTTTTTCGGAGAAGACGATTGCCCAGCGGCCGAACGACTTCACGCCGGCAGGCACGATGTAAAGTCCGGTTCGACCTGGAGGAACACACACAAGTTCCGTCCCATCGCGACTAAAGAGCACTCCATCGATGCTGCGATACACCGGGTGGTCCTCTGCCACCGAGAGGGAGGTCAGGTTGGGGCAGGTCCAGAATTGGCCGTTCCACCCCCATCGGACTCCGGTGAGACCCCGGCCGAGGTGCAGTTGCCGAAGCTCAAGGCAATTGGAGAACACGGGCGTCTCGTGGCCCGTCACCATGGCCGCGACCTCTCGAACGCTGTCCGGAATATTCAGGGACTTCAGGGATCTACATTCGCTGAACAATCCGTAATTCAACTGTTTGATCGCTTGGCCCAAACTTACCTCCGTCAAGCGCGAACAACCGCTAAAGGCGAAGCCTCCAATGTAGGTGACCCCGTCGGGAACGGTCACGCGCACCAGATTCGAACAGCCGGAAAACGCGGAGCATCCGATATTTGTCAGGCCATTGGGCAGGTTGATCTGCGTCAATCCCGCACAGGCATAGAACGCGCTTCCTGCGATGGAGGTGACTTTGTTCGGAAGAGAATAGGCACCCTGTCGCCCGCGCGGAGGATATACCAGGAGGGTGGTTTGGTCTTTGTCGAACACCACCCCGTCGATGCTGCTGTATTCGGGGTTTGCATTGGAAACGTCGATGTCCACGAGGTTGCTACAGCCAGAGAACGTCGCATATCCAACGTAGGTGACGCTTTGCGGCAGGGTGATTCGGGTCAACCCGGTGCAGCCGGAGAACGCCGCGTCTGCGAAGGCGATGACACCATCCGGAACGGTGTAGGGGCCCGGTCTCCCGCCCGGATACTGTAGGAGGACGGTTTGGTGCTTGTTGAACAACACGCCGTCGACGCTGCCGTAGTTGGTATTCGCTCCGGAAACGTTGATGGCGACGAGGCTGCTACAGCCAGAGAACGCCGCGTCTCCGATGGTGCTAACACCATCCGAAACGATGTATGGGCCCGATCGCCCCTTCGGATATTGCAAAAGGGCGGTCTGGTCTTTGTTGAACAACACGCCATCCCGACTGCTGTAGATGGGGTTCAGTGGATCCACTTCAAACGCCTTCAGGCCGGTGCAACCCGAGAACGTTTCCACATAGAAGTCGGAGACGCTGGCGGGGATCGTGATGCTCGTCAGGTCCGTGCAGTTCCGGAACGCATCACGCTTGATGACAGTGACAGTGGTGGGGAGGATGTAGTCTCCCGCCTTTTTGGCAGGATACTGAAGGAGGAAGGTCTGGCTTTTGTCGAACAACACGCCATCCCGACTGCTGTAAGCGGGGTTCAGTAGAGCGACTTCGAACGTATTCAGACCCGTGCAACCTTGGAACGCCGCATATCCGATGGAAGTGAGGCTGTCGGGAAAGGTGATTTGAGTCAGGCCGGCACAACCCCGGAACGCCTCGTATCCGATGAAAGTGAGGCTGTCAGGAAGGGTGACATTGGTCAGGCTGGTGCAGCCATAAAACGCCCAGCTTCCGATGTAGGTGACACTGTTTGGAAGGTCGATCCGCGTGAGGCCGGTGCGATCATAGAACGCCCCGTCTCCGATGCCCGTGACGGGGAGACCATCGATGATCGCGGGAACGGTCACGGCTCCGCCGGCACCGGAATATCCCGTGATGGTGATGGAATTCCCGTCGTTATCGTAGGTGAACGAAGCGGCGTCCTGGGCGTGCAGTTCGTCGTTGGACCCAAGGAAAAGGGCCAAGGCCAGCCAGGCCAGCCAGCGAGCTAGGCGGCCAAAGAAACCGTTGCCGGCAACTAAGGGACCGAAGGTGCTCCGGGCGGTGCCGAGCGCGAAAACGACTGGGGAAATCCCACCCGGAAGGCGGCGGACAGTGCCGGTGGGCGGCGGAACGGGTTTCTTCATGATACCCCCTGCTTCGGGAACCGTGGCGCAGGGTCACAGAGAATCTTTTCCGGAATCCGCCAGCCTCCGCTCATTTCCCCGTCGCGGCTTCCTCCCGGCGGATCTCCTCCCACGACGGCGCGCGCCAGACGCTGATCAGCGGCGCATGGACGGAGTCGGAAACCAACAGCACCTGGCTGCCATCGGGCGAGACCGCCGGACGGTGGCCGAGGCCAAACGGGGATTCCAGGTCCAGCAGCAGCGTTCCGGAAACGGGGTCCACGATCCGACAATTGGACAGGAGAATGCGCGAACCATCGGGCCAGAACGCGGAGCCGTGGCTGGTGGCCTTCAACGTGTCGAACGTCTGGATCGGGCGGAGGGTTCGAGCCTCCATCAGTTGCTGGCCGCCCCAGTAAGTCACGAGCAGATGGCGGCCATCGGCAGAGAAGGAGGCTCCGGTGTAGGTTTCCTGCCCCAGCTTCCTTTCCACCCGGCGGTGACGAATCAGGTCGAGGCCGATCAGGCGACCATCGGCAAAGACGTCGTAGCTGATGCCGTCCTGATCCGAACTGGCCCAACGCCAGGACCAGGGATCCGATTCAGTGGTCCACGTCAGGCGTTTCGCTTTGGGATCCCAAACCTCAACCACCGCGCTGTTGCCGGGACCTTCCTTCTCCCTGTAAACCGCCAACAACCCGTGCTTCTGGAGCCACCACAGGCCCGTGACCGGGCGTCCGGCGACGGGCAGCGAGTCGACGGCTTGGTGGTTGGAAGAAGCGTGCAGGGTGACTTGTCCATCCATCCGGCCGATCGCCAGCAGATCCATTCCGCCCAGCACTGCGCCTGAGCGACAATTCGTTCCCAGTTCGCCGAGGAGGCGGCAGTCATAGTGCGGCGCCAACGCTTCGTAGGCACGGTGGCTTGTCGATATCAGCAGGAGCCCCCGACCGTCGGGTAGGAAGTCTCCGTGCAGGGCCGGAACCTCCAATCTCTTGCCCTGCCGTTGCCGGGGCCGAGCAGTCAGATCCCATCTGGTAACGGAGCCAGCGCCAGCGGTCAGGAGGGTCTGTCCGTCTCCCGCCAAGCAGAGGGTCGAGACCCCACTTCCGGAACCCGTCAGCGTACGCAACCTGGCAAAGGTCGGAACCTCCCAGACGTCGAAGCCGGTAAACAGCCGTCGACCCTGCGGATCGAACGCCAGCGCCAGCTGACCGTTGACCGTCAGTGTGTGCGCCAGTGTTCCCGTGTGAAGATCCCAGATTCGCACCAGTGGCTGGTCGTTGCCACCACCGGAGGCCAGCCAGCGGCCATCCGGTGAAAACGCCAGGGACACCACCTGAAGCTGGCCCTGTGGGAATCGGAAGACTTCTTTGCCCGAACGGACATCCACCACACAGGTGAGGCCAGTGGCGCTGCGTCCGCCGTTTTCACCCTCGAAGGCCAGCCGCTTGGAATCCGCCGAAAACGCCAGCGGACTGCCCACGGCAAAATCCGCGAAATCGGCCGCGATGCTTTGGAGCAGCGTTCCCGTCGCCGTCTCGAAAACATGCACGCACCGGTCGTCCTGGAGGGTGCTGCAGGCGAGGAGCCGGCCATCGGGGCTGACGGCGAGGTTGCGGGGAACACCCGGTATGGCGAGCGACCGTTGCACGGTCCGGGTGGTGAAATCCCACAGCCGGACGTAGGACTCGGTTTCCGTCCGGCAATCCGTGTAGGCCAGCCAGGGGGTGCCGGGAACCGTGGCCAGCAGGGTGGCCACGTGGTTGAGGGGAAACTTGGCCGCCTTGATCCGGTTGATCGGTTCTGCCGATTCAAAAACCCGTTTGCCCGAACGGGAATCCCAAAGGGAGAAGCCTCCCTCCCGTTCACCCACCGCGACCGTGTATCCGTCCGGCAACAGGGCCAGCGCACTGATCTCACGCCCGCTGTGGCCAAACCTCCGGGTGGAATCCGACCGGCTCACGCCCCAGAGGTAGCGCCATTCCCAACCCCGGAGATCCTCCTCAGCGCGAGAGGGCCGCATGCGATCCAGGCTCGCGCGAATGCCGGACCAATCGCCGACCGCTAGCGCACGGTTGGCGGCGTTCATTTCCGCCAGATATGCGCTGCGCCGGGCCGTGGTGGCCGAGGCTTCGGCTCGCCGCCACTGCCACAGAACTCCGAGGAAGCCGACCAGGACGGACAGCACGCACGCCGCCGTCAGGGCTGCAATGACCGGCCGCCGCCGCACCCACTTCAGGACACGCTCGCCCGCGGAGATGGGACGGATGCTCAGCGGTTCATGCCGCAGCCATCGTTCCAGATCTTCGGCCAGGGCCGCAGCGCTGTCGTAACGGCGGGCCGGATCCTTTTCCAAGCATCGCAGGCACACCGCTTCTAGGTCGCGATCGAGCCCGGGAACCAGCGCGGAAGGCCGGGGTGGCTCGGCGTCGGCGACCAGGCGAAGCACTTCCAGGGCGCTCTTGCCCAGGAACGGCGCGCGACCCGTGAGCAGTTCAAACAGCACGGCCCCGAGCGAATAGATGTCGGCCGGAGTGCCGGCTTCCTTGGCGTTGCCCGTCGCCTGTTCGGGCGCCATGTAGGCCGGCGTGCCCAGCACCGACGTGCTCGAGGTCAGGCTGCTGTCGCTGTCCGACAGCTTGGCGAGACCGAAGTCCGCGACGTGCGGCGTACCCTGTTCATCCAGCAGGAAATTGGACGGCTTGAGGTCCCGGTGCAGCACGCCGCGGGAATGGGCGTGGTGCACCGCCCGCGCCGCCGTGGCGACGAAGCGGGCCGCCTCGGCCGGCGTGAACCGCCGCTGCTTCAGGGCCTGCGCGAGGCTGCCGTGCTCGAAATACCGCAGGGCCAGGAAGTGGGTCCCGGCATGGCGGCCGACTTCGTAAAGCGGAACGATGTGCGGGTGGTCGAGACGCGCGACGGCCTGGGCCTCGGTCTGGAGCCGCTCGAGGGCGTCACGACTTCCCAGGGCCGAGCCGTGCAGGGTCTTGAGCGCCACAATGCGGTTGAGCCGCCGTTGCCGGGCACGATAGACGACACTGGTGCCGCCCCGGCCGATTTCACCGAGGATTTCGTAATCGCCGAGCTCGGTGGGCACCTCTTCGGCCAGCGCCTCCGGCGAGAACTCCAGCGGCTCGTCGCTGAGTGCCGAGCCAAAGAGGCAGGCAGGGCAGTTGCCGCCCACATGTCCCACTGGGAGTGGGCGCTGGCAGCGGGCACAGGTCGCGATCATCGCGCTCCTCCTGGCCCAGCGGGCGGTTGAAGTCTGAAATCCATCCTTACCTGCTTCGCAAAACTCCGCGTGGGGGTCACAGGGAAAGTTTCAGGTGCTCAGGACGGCGAGCAGGTGGCGCATCTCCTCGTCGAGGTCGGCCACGCGGGGAACGGTCTGGGCGACTTCCTGCCGCAACAGCTCGCGGTAGCGCACCCGCCAGCGGCTGAGGCGCATCTTGATGGCGCTTTCCCCGAAACCGAAACGGGCCCCGGTTTCGGCCAACGTGCCTTCGGGTTCACCGCCACCCAGGAATCCTTGCAACGCCGCGAACAGTTCGCCGTGACCGGCCCGTTCCGTCTCGGCCCGCAGGTGCCGCAGGGTGTTGTCCAATGTGGCCAGCGCCCAGCGCCGGTCGAACTCCTGTTCCGGGCTCAGGCCCGCGCTGGGCTCAAAGGGCCGCTCGTCTTCGGCGGCCAGTTCGTCGAGCGAGAGCAACGCCTCGCCGCCGCCCCGCTTCTGCGCCGTGGCGCGGTCGTGTTCATCGGCCAGGAACCGCTGGAGCACGGTCAGGAGGAAGGTCCGGAAGCGCCCCTTCTGGGGATCGGCGATGCCGATCAGGCCCTTGCCGAGCAGCCGGGCGAAGAATTCCTGGGTCAGGTCGCGCGCGGATTCCGGAGAATGGCCGGCGCGCCGGACATAGGTATGGATCGCCGGCCAGTAGGCCCGGCAGAGGGTTTCCAGGGCGTCGCGGGCCGTCGTGGAATCCTCCCGGCCGGCGTCCAGGACGAGGCTCCAGTGCGTCGTGGCAAAGACGCCCCCGCCCGCGGTATGCTGCGGTTCTGGGGCCGGGGTGGTTTGCATGCGGACCAGTCAACCGCACAGGTCCGCCGACGGGTAGCGGAAACCCTCACGGCCCATTTCCCCCGGTCTGACGCCCGGCCCCATCCGGCTCCTGTCCATGACGGAAGGAGGCAATCCCGCCGTTTCTGAGTCCGTGACCTCAGGGGAGTGGGGCAATACGCTACGAGGCGTCGGGGGAGGGAATGGTGCAAGGAGCCCGTAGGGCGACCGGAACCATTCCCTCCCCCGGGGCGGTCGCAGACGGAACCATTCATATGACCCACACCACCCCATCCGAGGCGCCGACAAAGGCCTCTAAGACGAGACGTCGATTCCTCTCCGCGGAGAAGAAGTTTCAGATCTATCTGGAGGCGCAGTCCTCAGACAAACCCATTGCCGTCTTGCTGCGCCGGGAAGGCCTCTTCTCGACCGATCTGGCCCGCATCCGCCAACAGGTCAAGGAAGGCGCCTTGGAGCGCCTCAGTGCCAAGCCTGGCAAGAAGCGCGAAGTGCTCGATACCACCGCCTACGACGCCCTTAAACGGGAACTCCAGGACAAGGAGCGGGCTTTGGCAGATCTGGGGAAAGGCAATGGGGTCACATCCTAAGCTTCAATATTTGAACTCAGAGCCGCCGGATAAATCGCTCGCATGCCGGGTCCCGGGTTCGCCGCTGCTCGATCCGCTTCACCCTTGACCCACCGCCAGAGACTTCGATCCACCAATCCGTCCAACCAACTCCGAGAGCCTCCAACCACCAAGCCCCACCGCCACACAAACCACCACGTCGCGTGTCTAGTCTCCGTATCGGACCAGCACCTTCTGCCATTCCACTCCCGGAAAGTTCGGAGACGCTGCCGGGAAAGCGGTGCCGGTCGGCGGCGGTGCGGAAGCTGTGTTCGCCGTGGTTGCCCCGGTTGACGAGATAACCCCAGCCGTCGCTCACCCACATGCGAAATGGTCAAGCCATGCGCGGGTCCTTCCGCTCAGGTGGCTATTGTCAATGCTTAGGATGTGACCCCATTGCCTCCACTCCGGCAGATCTGCGCTTGGAATGCCGATCAGGTCAGTTGGCGATTTTCAACCACGAGCTCTCAGCCACGAACTCATTTCCGAACAGCTAATCGTCATGATGCCCCCGCGCCTGGGCAATGATCAGACTGGTCCCTTCCACCCGATAGATCAGCCGATGCTCCTGATTGATCCGACTGGACCACCACCCGGAGAGTTCACCTTTCAGCGGTTCTGGCTTTCCCGGGCCTGCAAAGGGATCGCGTTGGGTCTCCTCGATGAGTCGCAACAACCGCTTGGCCGTCCTGGGATTCACCTGCACCCAATACTGCAGGTCCTCGAAGGCACGCTCCCTAAATTCCAAGCGCACGTTTCAGATCCTCCGTTGTTTCGAAGATCAAATGCTTCGGGGTCTTGGAGGAGATCGCTTCACGGAGCCTTTGGGCGTTCCTGGGCGATCCCATCAGTCTCGCAGTTGTGTTTTCCGACTGCGGCGACTCCGAGTCGGAAGGTGTGAGGGTCTTCGAAAGGATGAACTCCTTGATCGTCATTCCGGCGAAGGTCGCCAACGTCTTTATCTGCCGATGCTGTTCGGGTTCAATTTCAATGGTCAGCCTACTCATGCCGTTCAAATTGACAATCTTGTCAATCTTGTCAACTCCACCGAAGTGGGGAAAGGCAATGGTGTCCGGCGATGCTGTCTAATCGCCAATTAGACGAGTCATCTAACAGCTGATGCTGGCCCTGTGTCGCGTCCGTTCTGGCGGGGAGTCTTTCGGGAACCCATTGCGCAGCCTGGGGGATTTTGCGACCGGTCGGCATGCCCTATGCGGCCCCTTGCTGGCGTTATACGCCTCGCAGGCACGATTTTCCCAATCAAACACGCAATCACCCTCCACCAACAGCGACCTCACCTATAGGCCTTCCCGCTCGATTACGGCCACTTTTTGGATTCCTATATTCGGCGCTTCGCCAGCACCTCCGATCTGATAGCCTTCTCGAATGACTGTTTCGAATCCGTTACCCCCCTTCTCCAGCCTCAATCCCAATCTCATGGGTGTGTTTCTCGCCCCAGCCTTTCACATTCTCGACAACTACATCCGAAACGTCCGCCGACAAGGTCCCATCGACGATAGCCGCTTCGTGCGTCTCGGGGTCTACCGTAAGCGGTAAGGCAGGTGCATGC
>DITU01000080.1 GCA_002422905.1 Verrucomicrobia bacterium UBA6176 | reverse complement strand
GAACCGACGACCTACGGTTTACGAATCCGTAACGGCATGCGCGACGAAGGTTCAAAAGTGCGGATTTGTTGGCCTTTCTGCGCAACGACCTTGCACCGTCCCGCACGATGACACCCCGAGTCTGTCCCCAATTGTCCCCAATGTTGGAGGGCAAGGGCTACGGTTTTTCCGCTCCGTTGCTCCATCCTCCACCGTCTCCACCTGTCCCCCCTCCCATCTCCATCTCCATCTCCACCATGTCGAGGTCGATGCCGGCCGTGATGACGTGGACAGGATCAGGGCACGAAAAAAGCCCCCGGAGGATGATGAGTCCCCCGGAGGCTGGATGACCCAGGTGCTATGTCGTCACCCGGCAACCCCCAATCAAACGGGACTGGGGGAGATTTCGCCCCCACCCGTCGTAACGGATGGAGGCAGGGGCGATCCTTGACCGTCCGCGACCCCAGAAAGGGATGGGGCGGGTTCCGGTTTGGGGATGGCTCCTAAAGCTGGGGACCAGATTGCGAGCAACTCGCGGATGCTGTCAGGGCCGGGACTGCGCGGATTGGTGGCGGCTTGTCGAAGCTCACGGTGAACCCTCCATGCGCTGGCAATGGCCAACGATGGCGCGGATGGGGTGGCGGGGATCCCGACGTCCTCACACTCGTCTTGGTCGCTCTTCCATGAGGCAACAGCGATGCCGGCAACGTGCTTCTCAAACCGGGCACCGATGGAGCGAACCGTGGGGGCGAAGTCCTTGGCCAGTGTCCGACGCGAATCACTCGCCGCGCTCTTCACCCTGTCGAACTGTGATCGGTCGGCGGCGCCGGCCTGTTCCTGCACCAAGGCCAAACGGGCACCGCGGTCCTTGGGTTTGGATGCGACCACCTGGGCGAGACGCTTGGCGCCGGCATTGGAGAAAGTCTCCCGTGCGGCTTCGAGGTCTGCGCGGATGGAATCATCCAGCTCCCGGAACTCACGGCAGGCCTTCGCCTCTGCGCTGGTCAGCTTGAATCCCTTGGAGACGCTCGGCCATGAGGCGACAGGCCCACCGCGACCGGCGAGGGCAGCAAGTACCACGTCGGGGTCGTAATCGAAAAGGGGATCAGTGTTTCGGTTCATCGAAGGAGGGTGGTTCGGTGGATCTTGTAGAACGCCGCGGCTTCAGGGGTTCCGGGCTTCAGGGTGGCAAACTGCGCTTTGATTTCGGCCGGTGTCGGGATCTTGGGTTTTGAGGATTCAACCCGGGCAGCAACGCCGGAGACGAGTTTCATCCGGACAGCAATGCGACGCTCGGCCGCCCATTCCTGCACCAGGGCTTTGAATGTGCCTGACCGGATAGCCTCGCGACGGTCTACGCCACGAGCCAGCAGGAACGCGGCGAGACGCTGGGGGTTAGGTTTTGCTTTGGGCATGTTCGATCCGTTCAACGATGCGCGAAGGGTGGAACAGGCACTCGCCCGTATCGCTCGCAAAGTCTGGGACTAGACGGCCATCCCGGACCATGCGCCAGAGTGTGGTGCGACTCACCCCGGCAATTTCCGCGACGGCGGGGACCGTCAGCAGCAGGCCGCTTAGATCTTCGTCGAGGAGAGGATGCCGGGGCGTGTCGCTCATGGTATAGATCAGGCGGTGACGATGCGGACGCCCATGCCGGTGCCCTTGCCCACAACATAATTGAGGGCGGCGGAAATGCGGAGTGCGCCAGCGTCGGGTGAATAAAAACGGCGGAACTGAACCGGGATTCCAAGGCCGGGGATTTCAATGTCGAGGAGTTCAACCCCAGCGGTCCCGGCTCCGGTCGCATCGATGCCACGAGCGGCCATAACAATCGCGCTCTTGTGGAAGGCAAACGCGGCCAGATTCTCGGCATTGGCATCCGCTCCGCTCTGTTCATACACGTCGAATCCCGCGGTTCGAGGGACCAAGCCTTCGGCCTTGTTAGCGTCGTTTCCAACGTACTCGGCAGAGTTGAGGGACTTCACCAATGCGGCAAAGTGGGTGGAGTTAGCCCACACGGTGCGCCCGGTCTTAGGTGCGCCCAAACCGGTCAACGTGGCGCCAATGTCCGCGAGGTCGCTGCGGTCGAAATTGGCGGCGGTGATCGTGGTCGAGGTCGCGAAATTCGCGGCGGTGACGACATTCCAGATAGCGGCAAAGAGATGATCCCCGACAGCCTCAACCAATGGCGCGACAAAGAGCTGGTCCAGGTTCACCGCGCTCCGGGAACGCTCGGAATCCGAGAAGGAGGCCACAAAGCCAATCGGGTTGTTGGGCAGGGTGAGAGAGACCGCGGTCAGGGTGACGGCGGACGGGGTATAGCTGGTCAACTCGCCCGCGGTCGGCTTGGTCGGGATGCGCGTGGCAATGGTGGTTCCGCCACGGACCACTTCAGGCGACAAGTCAGTGATGACTCCGCGCAGGGGCCCGAAGACCGAGGCTAAGTGACTGAGGCTCTCTTGGGCGATCAAGCCGAGGCTAACTCCGGCAATCGTGTTACTCATTTTCTAAGGGGGTGTCTAACTGGTTTCGTTTGGGTTGGGGATCGATTAGCCGAGCAACTCTTTTCGATGCTCGGCAAAAAATGCATTGGCTTCAGGCGAGCCGGGTTTGAGAGCGGCAAACTGTTCCTTCACGGATCCAGCGCCAGCGGATGCCGGCTGTCCGGTTGAGGTCTTGCCCGATGGCGCTGGGGCGGAGACTCCGAAGGTAGCCATGATCTCGGCGGCCTTTGCGGCGGCCATCTTGGGGACGTCGGCGCGGAGCTTGGTGACTTCAGCGGTGGCGGCGGATGCGGTCGCAACAGCGGTGTCGCGTTCCCCGGTCAGGGTGGAGACTTGAGAGCGGAGGGTGGACAAGTCCGCCGTGAGTGACGCGTTGCGTTGGCCGAGTTCTTGGCAGAGCGAGTGCGCAGTTTGGAGGGCGGCCTGCAATTCTTCGACGTTCGGGTTGGTGTCTGGGGTGGCGGACAAGTCCATGGGAACCAAGGTTGCAAAACCGCGTATGCGTGTCAACGCATATGCGCATGCAATGGTGACGCTTTACCATTCAATCCGCGGAAACCGTTGGGCCATAGGAGGAAAGGGGGTGGTCAACAATTGACCAAAGGGCGGATTTTTTTGCCCTGCATGGAGATAGGACTCCCTTTGGCGGTAACCGGCTTTGGGGTTCTAAACGATAACTTTCTTAGGCCACCCCCTATCCCACCCTCTCCACCCCACCAGAAACCCTCCCATTCTCCCCCACAACGCATCCTGAGTGCCTGGGTGCGGTCAGTATAGGCCCGACCCTGTTCCCGACGTCCTAGAGCCTCCCAGCGTCAGGGAATGCGCGGATGAAGGTGAACCGCAAAGCGCAAAGCAAAGGCGCAAGGCTTGCGCTCTCGATTGCGCGAAAGGCAAAGGGGTGAGGGGGGGGAGGAGCGCAGTCCGCAACTACCCCCGTAAGGGGGGTTGCGGTTTGCGCTCCAACCACCCCGGGGTTCACTTCTTCACGCTTAGGGTTGGGCCGAGGATGTAGACCCCTGGGCTAATCCTTTCCAGATGGCCGAAGTCAACGGCGGTTTTGAGTGCGTTCTCCACGGTCCTTGTACTCGCGCGCCCTTTGAAGGACGCGACGATATCCGCGGCCTTCCGGTTCCCTTGTTGAACAGCTTTGACGACGTCGTCGGTGGATACCTTTGCGGCTGTCCTGTTCCCCGGCTTCGCTTTCATCTCCGCGCGGTACTGGTCGACGTCGAAGTCAGGATCCTCCCGATAGGACAAGGTGGAGCGGTCAACTATCAATCCGCGCGGCTTGGGAAGGTCGCCGTCGTTGCACTTGGTCGCGGACAAGACCAAGCCCGTTGTGTCCCCATCCCGCGGATACAAGGCCAGGGCGGTGCGGGCTTTGTTGTACGGTCCCTTGTTGCCACGCATGGAGCTTCCACCGTCGAAGCGTTCAGTTGAACCCGCGGCAAAGTCCTTCCCGACTTTCGAGTGGGCGATGATTAGGACAGCGGGTGATAGCTCGCCAGAATTAGGCAACCCCGCAAAGACTGCGCGCAGTTCCTTCAGGGTTTTGGTGACGGAACTTGTGTCGAGTTCGTCCGAAGTTAGGTCACTCCATGGATCCAAGACAACGCACAACGGACCGGGTGACAATGCGACGCAATCCAAGACCGTTTGGCGGAGCCTTTGCGCGCTTTCTGGCAGTGTTATAGAATCGTCGACAGCATCGAAAACACCGGCAACAAAGAGCCTGCTTTCGAGCCTTTCGCGGGCGGCTTCATCCATGGCCTTCTCCGCGGCGTCGAGGTCTGTTTTCCAGCGGATTGCGTTGTTTTCGCTACCGATGAACAGCCAACCGCGCGGGTCGGAGTTCAAGGGGAACCCGCAGAAGTTACTATCCCCGCGGATTTGCGCGACAGCTAAGCCAAGCGCCCACGATGACTTCCCGATTGAACCCTGTCCTAAGAGAAGGTGAAGGCGCGGTTGCGGGCCCATATCATGCCCGAAGAGCCTATGGCCTAGAACATCGATTCCCTTGGGGGTTTGAATGTCGCGGAAGTGACTCCGCCGGTATAGGGCGAACCCCTTCGGTTGCGCTTCCTCAGGCTTAGGTTCCGCGGGCGCGGAGTATTCATGAAGGAGGCTCACGGAATCACCCCCCAGAGTTCCCGGTTTTCCTCGAAGACATCCGCATCAATCCGAAGGGCGTCGTTCAAATCCTTCACCGGTTGCCCGTCCGCTTGGATCAGGCCATGGAAGCGGATTGCGATGACCTTCGAGGTTACACCGGCGAGACTATCGGCCCACCGTTTCCCAGCCTTCCTGCCCGGTTCGTCGTCATGCTCCGCGATTCTTACCCTTCGACCGCGGAAGAGTTCGAGGGCGTCGGGGTCAATCGATGCGGATGCCCCCAGCATCGAACCAACGGTTGCGCTCCCGGCACGGCCTTCCGCCCACAGGCAGAGAAACCCGGCGAGGAGGTCGGGTCCGCCTTCGCAAAGGAGGATCGACCCATGCGCGGGTTCGATTGCACCAGCCCCGACCGGCCATCGGGCATTGGATCCATCAAGGGTCAACGCCTTCTTTAGACCTCCACGGAAAGGGAAGGGTTCCCCATCGAGGCGTCGAGCTTGCGCGCATTGGCGGGTTGAATCCGTAACGATCCAAGAGGGGTGTTCTTTCCACTCCGCAACCCGAAGGATTCCGCGGTCAACGGCGAGCTTCAGGCCTTCGACCCCGATTCCCCGGATGCGGCGGATGGCTTCGAGGTCGGAAGCGGTTGGGACTTCAAAGGCCGGCCATTGCGACCGCTGTTCCGCGGCCTTGGCGGCTTTCTGCGGGTCTTTGATTGCCTGGGTGGGCACTGGCAAGGGTCGAGCTTTCCAAGCGTGCCTTGGGGCATTCTCGCGAGGGGGGCAAACATCCGCCCAAACCAATCCGCCAGCGGCAAGAATGTTTTCGTTCGAGCATCCGGCAAAACACCGAAGAAGGATTCCCCCAGCGGTTCCGGGTCTAATCGACAAGGAAGGGGATCGGTCCGGATGCGCGGGGCATTTGATGGAGCTTGCCCTTCCACTCCTCGCGAGTTCGACGGCTTCGGGGAGGGTGCGGGCGTTCAACGGGCACCTCCCGTCCGGGTCCGAAGAACCCGTTCAACGTGTGCGACGCTGAAGTAAACCTGACCACCCCCACGGCGCGCCTTGGGATTGCTCTTCGTGTGAGCAACGCCTTCGCGCTTGAACCAAGAAGAAAGCGCCCGGGTCGAGGGTGGCGGGTTGAAGTAGGTTGCAACCAATCCCTCCCTAAGCTGGGGAAGGGTCTGGAATCGGCTTTGTGGGGCTTTCGAGTCAATCAATGCGTTAGACATCGATTGCGATAAGTCCCCCGGGGCCGGGTTCCGTCGAAGTTCCCAGAGTGTGAAAAACTCCGGTTCTTCCTACTTCCTACGCTGTTTTCCTCTGCTTTCGACGGGGCTGGAACAAGTCCGGTTGCCTTGCGCGGAGTGAAGCGGTGACCAGCGCCTTGCCCTTCAAGTCCTTCCCGGCTTGGTCGACAAGAGGCTTTCCGCGCTTCGACCGGTCTGGGGTCGCGGTCATTCCAAGCGCCTTCATTGTCGCGCGCAAATCGGTCAAATCTGCGAAGGCGCCGGGAATCTTCTCGTCGGCGAGGCGTAGAATGCTGGTCGGGGTCCATGGAATGGTCGGCCCACCAATGGCGTCTAAAAGGCCTAGGAGGAAGTCCCGCTTGGGGTCCCACGCTCGACCGCTTCCCGCTTGCTGCATGGTGTCCAGCATGAGCTTCAGCCGTCCGGGATCCCCACCCCGGGAAATCTTTTCGAGTTCCTGCATGAACGCCATGAACTCGCGAGACGCTGGGGGAACTTCGGTGGGCGCCGTTTCCTCTCTCATCGGGCAATGGGAGCGATGCATTATCTTCCACCCATGAGTAACAAAAATTCCCCCGAGGGACTCAGCCTTCATTGGGCACCGGAGGCGATGCGTCAACCAATTGACGTTCCATCCGGCGAGCAGGCCTTGAACCCCCAGCGCAACGCCAAACTCCGTGTCGGTCAATTCACCTGCCGATTTCCCAAACCGCTGGGCGCGGCGGTCGGCTTCGGTTGCCTTGTCCACCTTCGGGCAGGCCTTGGGGCGACTCACTTGAAGTCCTCCGGCCGCAAGGCGAAGAAGGCTTGGGTGTCGGCTTTGGAAACCCGGGTCTGGTAGTGTTTCCGAATTATGCCTTCGGAGTTTCCCAGCATTGTCGCGAGGTCAATGTAGCTTGTGTGGATGTTGCACAGGTGACTTGCGGCCGTGTGGCGAAGGACGTCTTGGGGCCATTTTCGGATGCCTGCGGTCTGTTTGATGCGCTTGAAGGAACGCTGAAGCCACTCGCCCGACTGTGAACCCGGAAGGTCGAGCCATGCGCGGAGGGTTGGATTGATGGGAACGGTCCGCGGCCTTTCCGTCTTGGTGTCCTCTCCAATCCGAATCTCGCCTTCAATCGCGTTCCATTGCTTCCGGTCGAGGCGCTCGGCTTCCGAAGGTCGAAGTCCTCCAAAAAGCTGGAACGCAACCCATGGAATCATGATGCCGTTCTTTTCGGCGAGGGTGGCGCGAAGGAGGGATCGAACCTGTTCGAGGTCGAAGATTGCGGGGGGCTTTTGTGGTCCCAAGGGTGTCCGGACTGTCGCGCAAGGGTTCACGCGAACCCATCCCCGGGGGCGTTCAATGCACCAGGAAAAGAACCGGGAGAGCGCGCGCTTTTCGTTGTCCTTCGCAACCTTGGAAATCGGCCTGCCGTGGATGTGGTGGTGGATCCTGTCCCCATCGATTTCCCCAAGGGGGACGTTCCCCAGCGCCCGGACCAATTGCCGGAGGGCATGGCGAAGGCCGGATTGCGTCTTGGGTCGAAGGCCGGAGTCCCGTTCCAACCATTGCAGGAAGGCAATCTGCGCGTCGTCGAGGCGCGGGGCATGGTCAGGGCCAACGGTGTCCCGTCCGCGCTCGATCCAGTACCGGCTCCCCCGAAGCATTTCCTCCGGTTCCGTCTTGTCGCCAAGGAGGGCGAAGGCCGCTTCCGCCGCGCGAAGCTGGGAAGGGGAAAGGCTGGTCACCTGCGGGACTTCAACCTTCCCGGATGCGTGATATTCGGCTTCGAGTTGAAGCGCCCGGCACTTCGCCTTTTGAATGGTGGGGTAGTTCTCGCGAATCCGGGCACGCTCCCGGGTGTATCCGTCGACCTTGAAGACCTTCTCCCCTGACGGATTGATGAATGGAGTGATCAGAAACCGGCCACCGTCTCCGCGTTGCCGGTCCCGTCGAGTCATCCCCTGTGCTTTAGCTGTCATTGGCGGTGACTCTGCTATTGGACAAATCGATGGTCAAATCCAATGAACAGTGTGTGAAAAGCATGGAATCATTGGCGTTTTGCGATGGGCAATCCCTCCTTCTAAGCGGACGGTCATTGGTTCGAATCCAATCGGGCGCACCACTCTCCAGTTCCAAGAAAGGCCGTGCATGAGGACGGGATTCCCGCGTAGACTGCGTGTTCCGGGACGGCATTCCTGCCCTCCCTGTCTACAAACGCATCATGGATACGACTCCGACTGTTCTACTCAAGCCCGGTGAAGCTGACCGCATTCTGGGCGGTCACCCCTGGATCTACGACGGCTCCATCCTCCGCATCACCCGTCCCCCTGAAAACGGCGAGGTGGTCCAGATCAAGGATCATCGTCAGCGCCTGTTGGGCGTGGGTTTTTACAATGGCCATTCGCGGATCCGGGTCCGGGTCATGGCCCCGGATCGCGTCGAGATCGACCGGGATTTCTTCCGGCAACGGATCGGTGCCGCGCTCGCGCTCCGGAAACGGCACATGCCCAACGCGACCTCGCATCGGGTGGTCAACGCCGAGGGTGACCTTTTGTCGGGCCTGATCGTCGACCGATACGAAGACGTTTTGGTGGTCCAGACGACGTCCCTGGGCATGGATCAGCGCAAGGGAATGATCGTGCCGGTGTTGCAGGAGTTGTTGTCGCCCCGGGCCATCCTCGAACGGAACGACATCGCGTCGCGCAAGTTTGAAGGCATGGACGAGGCGCAGGGTGTGTTGGCGGGCAATGCGCCGGAATCGCTGCAGGCGAAGCTCAATGGGCTGGTCTTCAACATCCCAGCCTCGGGCGGCCACAAGACCGGGCTCTATCTCGATCAACAGTCGAATTACGAATCGGTATCGCGCTGGGCCAAGGACGGACAGGTGCTCGACTGTTTCAGCTTCCTGGGCGGGTTCGCCCTGCATGCGTTGCGGGCGGGAGCAAAGTCCGTGATGGCCCTGGATCAGTCGGAAGAGGCGATTGCCGCCGCGAAATCGAACGCAGAGGCGAATGGCCTGGGCGATCGTTTGCAGTGCGAAGCGACCAATGTGTTCGACTGGCTCAAGGCCCAGACGACTACGGGGCCCAGTGAACGGGTGCTGCCCAAGTTCGACCTCATCGTTCTTGATCCGCCGTCGTTCACCCGGAACCGGGCTGCCGTGGGCGACGCGCTGCGCGGTTACAAGGAGATCCATCTGCGGGCCCTGCGCCTGCTCAAGCCCGGTGGTGTCCTGGCGACTTTCTGTTGTTCGCATCATGTCGATGCCCGGCTGTTTGAAGAGGTGATCATGGCGGCGGCTTATGATTGTCGCCGGGTCCTGCGCCGCATCGCGACCTATAGCCAGTCGCTGGATCATCCCATCCTGCCGTCGATCCCGGAGACCGAGTATCTCAAGGGATACGCGTACGAATTGGCGAGATAAGGCACGTTCCGGACGCCCTCCTGAAAGTGCCGAGGACCCATCGGGCGATGGATCCTTGGCTGAAATCCTTCGTTGTTCACTCCTCGCGGATGCTTGGGTATATCCCCGTCGCTCCCGCTTCGGCTCTGAGCCAAATTGCTCGTCGCAACACCCCTCGGAGTTTTCAGGGGGCTGTGCGAATCTGGCGGGGGGCTGCGGTTGAGAGCCCGTCTGAAAACTCCCCGGGGTCCTGTTCCCGCGCAGGAGATCCAATTCCGCAGCGTGGCATGGCCAACCGAACCCATTGATCAATCGACGTTTGGTTTCGCCAATGGCCTCCTGCGCAGGAACCCTACGGGCGACGGATCTTTGGCTGAAATCCTTCGTTGTTCGCTCCTTACAGATCGCTGGGGGATATGCTTGTCGCTCACGCCTCGGCTTTCAGCCAAATCTCTCATCGCAGCACCCCGGGGAGTTTTCAGACGGGCTCTGAGGGGCTTCTTCGCCGGCAGGGGCCCCTCCGCGCACTGGAAATGCATCGAACGAAACTTCCCGTCTCCGCAACTTCAACCCGGGCTTGGGCGTAGCAGCGGGGGTTGAATGAACCGGTCCAATACGATGCTGCCTGGAAACTGACCCTCGAACAGTTCCTCCCACAGTTCCTCTCGCTCGCATTCCCCGATATCGCCGCCACCATCGACTGGTCCGCTCCCTTCACATTCCTTGATACCGAGCTCCAGGAAATCGTCCCCGATTCGGACTCAGGCCTCATGCGCGTCGACAAACTGGTCGAGGTCCAGCGACGGGATGGCATTGCCGAGTTGCTCCTGATCCACGCCGAAGTCCAGGCCCAACGCGACGACGATCTTCCCGAGCGGATGTTTCGGTACTTCTGCCGGATCATGGATCGGTTCAAACGTTTCCCGGTCAGCGTCGCTGTCCTGGCGGATCCGGTTCCAAACTGGAGACCCTCCCACTTTCGCACGGGCGAACTCGGATGCGGGGTGGAGTTCCGTTTCCCGATCTGCAAGTTGAGCGACCTTGATGTTGAACTCTGGGTGGCCATGGGGAACCCGGTGGCCAGGGTGATCCAAGCCCATCGCCTGGCCCAGGCGACCGGTGGCAGGCCGGTGGAACGGCGGCAGGGAAAATTCGGGTTGGTGCGCAATCTCCTGACCTCGGGAATGTCGGACCGGGAGATCCGCGAGGTGTTTCGGCTCATGCACTGGCTGCTGGCGTTGCCGCCGGCGGAGGAGTTATCGTTCCGACAGGATCTTGGAAGACTGGGGAAAGAGATACGTATGCCAAACATGAGCAATTATGATCGCGTGGTGTGGGAAGAAGGCCGGGTTGAGGGTCGGGTTGAAGGCCGGGTTGAGGGTCGGAGCCAGGGTCGACTGGAGGGGCGGGTTTCCGGGTTGCAGGAAGCCTTGATGGAACTGGTTGAGATTCGCTTCGGCCCATCCGGACTCCTGCTCCGGGAGCGGATCGAGGAGGTGCAGAATGAGTCAGAACTCCGGAGACTGACGCGCAGCATCTTTATCACGACCTCCCTGGAGGATTTTTCCCGGCAACTGCCACCCAGTCGTTAAACCACACGGCGACTGTCGGAAGCGGGGTTCGAAGCGCCTACGACCGGCTGTAGGCGGTCCAGTCAGCGGACCAGGTCAGAATGCGCCTACGCGGGATTGGAGGAGTGACGGTTGGAAATGGATTGGTACAGACTGAAGCATGTCCCCGCGATCGCATCCTGCTCCACACCGTCCAGCACCGGGTGTGGCGGCGCTCTGTTGCTTCCTTGCCGTGGCCACGACCCTTTGGGCGGCGGATCCATCGGAGGTACGCGAGGTGGTTGTGGTGGCGAGGGACGGAGTGGGTCTTGCCGGCGACTTATACCTGCCATCCGGGCCGGGGCCGTTCCCGGTCATCCTGGGGCGGACACCTTACAACAAGGTGTTGGGTGTTGGCTTTGGAAGGGAAGGAGCGCGTCGTGGCTATGCGGTGGTGATGCAGGACACGCGCGGGCGTTTTGCTTCGAAGGGCGAAAACCTCCCGTTCCATTCCGATGTCACGGACGGGGCGGATACGTTGTTGTGGATCGGACGACAGGATTGGAGCAATGGACGGGTTGGAACGTGGGGTGGTTCCGCCGGGGCAATCACCCAGTTCCAGTTGATGGCCGCGGGACAAGGCGGGGTGGAATCGCAACATCTGGTGGTGGGTGCTCCGAACCTATACGAAGTCGTCTACACGGGAGGTGTGTTTCGGAAATCACTGATTGAGGATTGGATCCGGGCCTCCCGTTTTCAGCAAGACGCGGTGGCGCGTTGGGTGGCCCATCCGGTTCCTGACGATTACTGGCGGGAACGCGATGCCTCGCGCCATTATGGAACCGTGCAGGCCGCGGCGGTGCACATCGGGGGTTACTGGGACATCTTCGCCCAGGCGACCATTGATGGTTTCAACGGATATCAACATCAGGGTGGGAAAGGAGCACGCGGCCGGCAGAAGCTGGTATTGGGCCCGTGGACCCATGGAGTGCTCCAGGAGAAGGCCGGGGAACTGACCTGGGCCACCAGCGTGGTGTTCAACCGGGGCCATCGGATCCGGGTGCAGATCGCATCCAGCAGTTCACCGGGGTACGATCCGAATCCGAACACGGGCGAACCGTTGCGCAAGGGGGCGGGGATACGCATGGCGCGCAACCGGGTTCATGTGGGCGCCGGACAGGCATCCCATGTATTGTTGCCGGTGGTGAAGGGAACCTTGCGATGAACAACTTGATTTTGCTCCGACGTGTCGGCTGCGGGTGGGGCGCATATCTGATGGGGTGGTGCGTGTTGTCGATCGGTTTGCTGGGTGTTCTCGTCCAACCGGCACACGCCCAGCAATATCCTGCCGCATGGCGGATCGCGGATCGGGATCTGGAAACCTATTTCGAAGCGGAGGTGGTGAAGCTGGAGGAAACGGGCCTGGCGCGGGTGCGGACACTGGAAGACTGGAAAGGGCAACGGGACGAGAGAAGGCGACAGTTGTACGACATGCTCGGGTTGTGGCCGATACCGGCCCGTACGGACCTTCAACCGGTGGTTGCCGGGCGGCTGGAAGGCGACGGATTCACGGTGGAGAAGATCCGGTTCGAGTCGCTACCGGGCCTGTATGTGACGGCCAACCTCTATCTGCCGGTGGGGGCGACGGCCCGGGTGCCGGGCATCCTCTATGTCTGTGGCCATGCAGAGGTGAAGACCAATGGCATCAGTCTCGGGAACAAGGCCGCCTACCAGCATCATGGCGCATGGTTGTCCCAGCATGGCTATGCCTGTCTGACCATCGACACACTTCAACTCGGGGAGATCCAGGGGGATCACCATGGGACGTATCGGCTGGGGCAATGGTGGTGGAACTCGCGTGGTTATACCCCGGCCGGGGTGGAAGCGTGGAACGGCATCCGGGCCCTGGACTATCTGCAATCCCGGCCGGAGATCGATCCCGAGCGGTTGGGCATGACGGGGCGGAGTGGGGGCGGGAGTTATACCTGGACGACGGCAACCCTGGACGAGCGGGTGAAGGTGGCGGCGCCGGTGGCGGGAATCACCGACCTGCGGAACCACGTCTGTGACGGGGCGGTGGAGGGGCATTGTGACTGCATGTTCTTCATCAACACCCATCGATGGGATTTCGCGATGCAGGCGGCATTGATGGCGCCGCGGCCTTTGCTGGTGGTGAACACCGATTCGGACAACATCTTTCCCCTGGACGGCGTGACGCGGTTGTTCACCGAGGTGCGACGGATCTACGGCCTGCATGGCGCCTATGACCGGGTCGGACTGGTGATTGGGCCGGGGCCCCATGCGGACAGCCAGAATCTTCAGGTCCCGGTCCTGCGCTGGTTCAACCAGCATCTCAAGGGTGAGGATCCCTTGGTGCATCGGGCTGCGGTGAAGCCATTCGCACCTGCGGAACTTCGGGTATTCGAAGCCCTGCCATCGGATCAGCGCAACACGACGGCCCAGGAATGGATGGGGGCCGGACCCGGGCCCCGGGTTGAATCGCTGACCGAGTTGCGGCGTGCGTTGCGGGAGCGGGTGTTCATGGGATGGCCCGCTGAGCCAGGGGCCTTGGCGGTGGAGGAAGAAGGTTCGGCGAATCACGAGGGATTGCGGCTGCGGATCCTCCGATTCCAGAGCCAGCGCCATGTGCCGCTCCGGTTGGTGGTTGTGGAACGGGAAGGGGACGTGATTGCTGATGTTCGATTGGAAGTGATGGATTCGGAAGGCTGGCAGCGATGGCTTCGAGGTGCGCGGGTTGGGTTTGGGGAAGTCTTGAAGGAGTTTGCCGTGGAAGAGGGGGGGGCGGATCCGACTCCGATGGTCCGACCGGAACCGGGAACGGCCTGGGTCGGATTGGTGCCTCGGGGGCTCGGGCCATCGGCATGGCCCGGGGATGCGCGCAAACAGGTGCAGATCCGGCGGCGATTCCAATTGCTGGGACAGACGCTGGACGGAATGCGGGTGTGGGATGTGCGCCGCGGGTTATCGGCGGTGCGGGAGGTTTTCCCGGATGCATCGGGGATGACGCTCCGTGCGGAGGGTTTGATGGCGGCGCATGCGTTGCATGCGGCGGTATTCGAGGCGCCGGGAATCCGATTGGATCTGGAACGGTTGCCTGCGAGCTATCGGGCCGGGCCGGATTATCTGAACGTCGCGCGGATCACGGATCCTGCGGAGGTATTGCGTTGGGTCCGACAGGGGCGATGAGCGCCAACGCGAGACGATCCGAATCGGTCCTCCGTAGTTTTCGGTATTTGCCGTCATCGCACCCAGGTTGGGGCGGAGCGGACCTTGAACGTCGTCGCCCGCCTAACCTGTTGTGCTGTCATCGGATGGATCCGGGCCATCTGAGCGCGGCCTGTCCGACCGAGCGAACCCGCGGGATGCGAGGGCGAGGGCGCCGGACAGGGCGAAGGTTCCGGCAAGAAAACCGATGCCGGGCCGGATGACAAAGCGTGGCTCGGACGCGGCGGTGGATTCGGTGAGGAACGGATTCTGGTCCCGTTCGGTCCACTGGGACGAACCGGTGTTCATGCCGCCGAAAAACCACAGGGCGCCGCCGCCCACGGCAAGGATCAGGGCACTGGTGCGTAGCAATCGTTGCATCCGGGATCACCCTATCCTCATTGAGCCTGTCGCGTCATCCGGGACCTGTGAAGGAACAATCTTGAGCGGGGGCAACGAGGGGGCATGGTGGGGAAGTGGATTCCGTAATGGCCAATGGCGCCCTGCAACCGGTGGAGTTGCCCTGCACCATTCATGAATTTCTGGTGCGACAGGGTCTGCTCCCGCGTTCGGTGGTGGTGGAACACAACGGCGAGGCGGTGGCGCCGAGTGAATTCATTGACCGCCCGTTGAACACCGGGGATCGCCTGGAAATTGTGCAGGTCGTCGCCGGGGGGTGAGCCAGCACACGGATGGAAAAGGCCGGAGGGTGGGGAGTGATCCCGCAGAGACGCCGAGGGGCGGGGGGGATTGGGGAGTGGAATGTGTCCGGGCCCCTTCAGGGCTTCAGGATGACTTCACCTGGATTCGTGGGAATCGTGGGATCAGTGGATTCGGTTGATCATCAGGTCGCGTTCCCAGGCTTCACGGAATCTTGATCGGCGAAATCGGCGAAATCGGCGGACGACAACGACGCCCCGTTCACCGCGAGGCATGCCATTCAGGTCGCCCGTAGTGGGAAGCGATGAGGTGGGGAATCCGGTGACTGGCCTCGACCGGAACCGGACCCGGCACAGCAGCCCAGATATGGCGCAGGGCGGCGCGGATGACGTTGGGTTCGAGGTGGAGATTGGTGATGAAATCGAGATGGGACCGGTGTTGGCGATAGGCCGGTTGAAGGGAAGGAAATCGGAGGAGTTCGGCGATCCGGGCGAGATCAAAATCCAGCAGGAAGGTTCCGTGAAAGACCAGCGCTGCCTGGCGACGTCTCTGGGCATTGCCCGAGAACTTGCGGTCACCGAGGACCAGATCCGTGTGGCCCTGGATCTGTACCGGAGCAGCGAGGAGGGGTTGGAGGGCAGCGCCGATCCGGGAGAGGATCCAGGCGTTGGCCCCGGTGATGGTTTCGAGATCGGGATGGAGCGACAGGGGGAGGGCGACGGCATAGTTCAGGCAACCGGGTCCCTGCACGACGGTTCCGCCGCCGGTGCATCGGCGAAGGATGGGAACCTGCGCCGCGCGACAGGCATCGACATCGACTTCACGCGCGATGGATTGGCCGTAGCCGACGACGACCCAAGGGGAGGGGCTTTCCCAGAACCAGAGCAGGGGACCGCACTCACCCGCGCCCACGGCGTCGAGGGCCGCCTCGTCCCAGGCGAGGCATGTCTCGGGTGTGGACCCGGGCGGAAGGTCGAAGGTGCGCATCCCCGGATGATGCCGGGGGAGTCGGGGCGGGGCGAGGGTTCCTCAAAGGCGGTTGCCGCTCCCCTCCGCGAACAGTTCGATGCAGGAAGGAAAGCGGATTTCACATCGGGCGCCGACTGTGATTGGCTGGGGGCCCATGAGCGAGTTGGACCACATCGGGCAGTTGCGGGAGGCGGTTCGGATATCGCCCGGCAACGTCCCCCTGCGGCAGGCCCTGGCGGATGCCCTGATGGGGGTGGGACGCTTCGACGAGGCGGAAGCGGAGTATCGGACGGCGCTGGGATTGGCGCCGGCCGAAGCCGGTTTGAAGCTGGGCCTAGCGCGTGCCTTTCAACAACAGGGGAAGTCGAATCACGCGCTGGTGGTGCTCGAAGACCTGGTGAAGTCGCGTGAAGCCCCGGCCCGGGCCCATGTCCAGTACGCGAGACTGCTCGCCACGCTGGGCGAGGTGGAACAGGCGGTGGAACAGTATCGGACCGGGGTTGAAAAGGACCCGGCAGTGGCCGACGCCGCATTTGCGGCTCGGTACGGCATCCGGATCGAACAGCAGACCGAGACGGACGACGACGACATGGAGGAGGGCGGCGGGGTCGATCTGTTCGAGATGGAAGACGGTCGACTCCGGATTGCGGATGGAGATGGGGATGGCGGCGGATCCGGTCCCGAAGTGGAGCGACCCAAGATCCGGTTTGCGGATGTGGGCGGGATGGAGGCGTTGAAGGAAGAGATCCGGATGAAGATCATCCATCCGATCACCCATGCCGATCTCTACAAGGCGTATGGAAAGGCGGCGGGCGGTGGGATCCTGCTGTACGGACCGCCGGGGTGCGGCAAGACGCATCTGGCGCGGGCGACGGCCGGTGAGATCCAGGCGGGATTCATCGCGGTCGGGATCCACGACGTGTTGGACATGTGGATTGGGAACAGTGAACGCAACCTGCATCAACTGTTCGCCCAGGCGCGGCGCAACGCCCCGTGCGTGTTGTTCTTCGACGAGGTGGATGCCCTGGGCGCGAGTCGGTCGGACATGAAGACCAGCGCCGGCCGGCACCTGATCAACCAGTTCCTGAATGAATTGGACGGGGTGAAATCGGCCAATGACGGCGTCCTGATCCTGGGCGCGACCAATGCCCCATGGCACCTGGATGCGGCGTTCCGTCGACCGGGCCGATTCGACCGGATCCTGTTTGTGCCACCGCCGGATGCCGCGGCCCGGGCGGAAGTATTGCGGTTGCAGGTGGCGGGCAAGCCGCAGGAAGACGTGGATTTCGCGGTGGTGGCAGGCAAGACCGACGGGTTTTCGGGAGCGGATCTGAAGGCGGTGGTGGACCAGGCGGTGGAAGGAAAACTGCGCGAGGCGTTGAAGACGGGGATTCCGTCGCCGCTGCGGACCCGTGACCTGCTGGCGGCGGCATCGGGATTGAGACCGACGACGCGGGAATGGTTTGCGACGGCGCGCAACTATGCGTTGTACGCGAACCAGGGCGGGGCCTACGACGACATCCTGAAGTACCTGAAGCTTTGAAGGGACGAGGCGACTTGAGGGGCGGCACCGATCACCGATGAACCGACATTTTGAACGCGGCACGATGCTCTTCCAACAGCATCGGTTGGAGCAGGCGGCCGAACAGTTCCGATTGGGCCTGGCTGAATCTCCGGGGGACGCCCGGGCCCATGCGCTCCTGGGATTGAGCCTTTCGGGCATGGGCCAGCACGACGACGCCACGCGGGAAGTCCGGGAAGCGATTGCGGGAGGACCGGCCGATGCCTTCAACCATTACGCCCTGGCATTGGTGTTGTCGGAGCGGGATGACGACGCGACGGCCTTGCGGTCGATCGAGGAGGCGATCCGGTTGGAGCCGGCGGATCCCGACTATCATTCGGTTCGGGGACAGGTGCAGTTGCATCTCCGGCGTTGGGAAGAAGGGTTGGCATCGGCGGAACGCGCCCTGTCCCTGGATCCGGAGCATGAAGGGGCGAACAACGTTCGGGCGATGGCGTTGGTGAAGCTGGGGCGCCGGGCGGAAGCGGGGGCGACACTGGACGCGACGTTGGCGAGGAACCCGGAGGATTCCTGGACCCATGCGAACATGGGGTGGACCCAATTGGACGGGGGAGATCCGAAGAAGGCGTTGAAGCATTTCCAGGAGTCGCTGCGACTGGAGCCGATGAACGAGTGGGCCCGGCAGGGGGTGGTGGAAGCCTTGAAGGCGACCAACCCGTTGTATGCGCTCTTGCTGCGGTACTTCCTCTGGATGTCGAAACTGAGTGCCCGTGCGCAATGGGGGGTGATCCTGGGCGGTTGGATGGGCAACCGGTTGCTGGCCTGGTCGGCGGAATCGAATCCGGCCCTCGCACCGTGGGTATGGCCGTTGCGGATTGCGTACCTGGTTTTTGCCTGGCTCACCTGGGCAGCCCAACCGTTGTTCAACCTCATCCTCCGATTGAACCGCTACGGGCGCATGGCCCTCAGCGATGAACAACGCGAGGAATCCAACTGGGTGGGCCTGGCCGTGGGATTGGCCCTGGCGTGTGCCGCGGTGGCCTTGCTGGTGGAAGACTCGGTCATCTGGGTGGCGGGAGCCGGTATCCTGGCGTTTCTCGTCCTCCCGATTGCCGCCCGATACAACTGCCGGGATGGGTGGCCGCGCCGGGTGATGACCGGGTACGCGGTGCTGATGGCGTTGCTGGGTGTGGGTGCGTTCCTGCTCGTGTTGTCGCTCCTGTGGCTGCCGGAGTCGGTGGCCCGTCCCACGCTGGCGGTGGCGACCTCGATGGGGGTGGTGTATGCGATCGGGTTGATGGCCTGCGGATGGGTGGGCAATGCGCTGGCCATGGTGCGTCCCAAGAAATGATTCCATGCGAATTCCAGGGTTCAGCCGCCGGCGGCTTCTGTATTTCTTCCGGGGCCTGTTGTTGATGGCGGGTGCGGTGGGGGTCGGTACGGGGCTGAACGCCGCCCGGATCTTTGTGGTGTTCGAAGGGGAACCCTTGGCCACGCGAACGGTGCGGGGTGCCGGGCCGGCGGCGTTGGCGGTGCAGGCGGTGTTGGCAGCGGATCAACGTCGACTCGCGGACGTGGTGAACGGGATGGGCGGAGAAGTTCTCCAGACCTATTCCATGCTGAATCACGCCGCGTTTGTGTCGGTGCCGGATGACCAGGTGGAATTGCTGCGGGCCGTGCCTGGCGTCCGGGCCCTGTTCCCTGAACGTCATCATCAACGTCATCTGCAAACCAGCACAGCCTCCATCGGGGCAAGGACTGCCTGGGCCGGGGTCCCGGGTCGGACCGGACGCGGAATGCGCATCGGGATCATCGATTCCGGCATTGATTACCTCCACGCGGACTTCGGCGGGACCGCGGGTGCGGATGGATTTCGGACGAATGATCCGACGCGGATCGAGCCCGGGACCTTTCCCACGCCCAAGGTCATCGGCGGGGTGGACCTGGTGGGCGACCAGTATGATGCGGGGAGCGGGAGCTCGGTGTTGAGCCCGGACCCGGATCCGTTGGATCCCGCGGCGAACGGGCACGGCAGCCATGTGGCGGGTATTGCGGCGGGGATGGGCGTGTTGCGGGACGGAACACCGTATCGGGGGCCTTACGATGAGACGATTGAAGGAATGGAATGGCGGGTGGCACCGGGGGTGGCGCCCGAGGCGTCGCTGTATGCGCTGAAGGTGTTTGGGAACGGCGGTCTGACGTCGAGCAGCATCCTGGTCCAGGCTCTCGAACGCGCCGCGGATCCCAACCAGGACGGCGATCCGCGGGACCGGTTGGATGTGGTGAACATGTCGCTGGGGAGTCCCTTCGGTACCGATGATCGGGAGGATCCGGAGGTGGCAGCGGTGAGGCGATTGATGGCCCTGGGTTGCGTGGTGGTGATTTCGGCGGGCAACTCGGGCAATACAACGTTCATCGTGGGATCACCAGGGACATCACCGGAAGCGATCACGGTGGCGAACACCTTTGACGCCGGCTTCACCACCGGTGCGCTGCGGGTGGAATCGCCGGCGGCGGTGGCCGGTCTGATCCCGGCGGTCGAAGGCAATTTCACGCCGGCCTTGGCGGGCCTGGAGGAACTCGCGGGACGCCTGGTCCTCGCGGAGCCGAATCTCGCCTGTGAACCGTTGCAGAATGCAGCGGCTTTGAACGGGAACATCGCCTTGGTGGACCGCGGCACCTGTTTCTTCGTGGACAAGATCCGCGCCTTGCAGCAGGCGGGCGCACGGGCCGTGGTGGTCGTCAACAACGTCGAGGGACCGCCCATCACCATGTCGGGGACCGGCGACGTCTCCGGATTCACCATACCCGCCGTGATGATCGGGCTTTCGGATGGCCTCCGGCTGAAGCAGCACCTGGCTGAAGGCGTGGAAGTCACCTTGTCCTCCGCGGTTGTCTTTGCATTTCCCGAGCTGGCGGATTCGCTGAATGAATCGAGTTCGCGCGGCCCGGTGTGGCCTGCGGGACGATTGAAGCCCGATCTTGCGGCGCCGGGTTCCGCCATCGATTCGGCGCGGGCCGGTTCCGGCAGCGATCCAGCATCGGAGACGGGCACATCGATGTCGGCGCCCCATGTGGCGGGTGCGGCGGCGCTGGTGATGGAAGCGCGGCCCGGTTGGTCGGCGGAGGAGATCAAGGCGGTGTTGATGAACACGGCGCGGACACCGCTGCGCGCGACCAACGGTGCGGCCTATCCGGAATCGCGGGTGGGCAGCGGGCAGGTGGCGGTGGACATCGCACTTCAAAGCCCGGTCCTGGCCCGGTCGGAACTGCGACCGGCGGAAGTCAGCATCTCGTTTGGAACCGTGCTGACCGACATTCCCTTGGTCCGCACCCAATCCGTTCAACTGATCAATCACGGACCGTCGGACATCCGCTACCAGGTGCGCGGCTCCAACACGTTGTCGCAACCGGGCGTCCGCCTGGTTCCGACCGTTTCGGAAATTCTGGTTCCGGCCGGGCAAGCCGCCGTTGTTCCGGTCCGCCTGGAGATCGATCCAGCCGGATTGGTGGCGGATGCGGACGGGACGTCATCGAAGCAGAATGGGGAATGGCCGCGACTGGGAATACCGGAGGCCTCGGGCCAGGTGTGGTTTCACGGGGGGCCAGTGGATCTCCATGTACCGTGGCATGTCATGGTCCGGGCCTTGATCCGGGGAAAAGCGGGCGCGGCATTGGCGGGTGCGCCGGTGGGGGAACCGGTGACCATGCCGACTCCGACCTCGGGGACGGGTGGGCATCCGGCCCCGTTGGTCGGGGTGTTCCAATTGGGGTACCAACAGGCTGCGCTGGGATTCTCCGATTCCCGGGCATGGACCGACGTGGTGACGACGGGTGTGGCGGGGGATCATTCGCGGATGGGATCGTTGGCGACGACGACGTTGTATTTCGCGGTGGTGACGGCGGGACCGTGGCCGGCGCCGTTGCGGCGGTTCGTGGTGGTGGTTGTTGAGATCGACCGCGACGGCAACGGGGTTCCTGAAGTGATCCTTTCCAACAGCAACGCCGCTGCGGTGGGAGCCGACGATGTCGAATCGGATTCGTCCTCGAATGATTCGTTGGTGACGGCAGTGGATCGGCGGACGAGTGCGCCGTTGGAAGTGGGTGGGATTCTCAATTCATTGCCGCCGGAGTTGAGGGACACGGCACCTTATCTCAATTCGGTGATGGTCCTCTCGGCGACGGGTGCACAGTTGGGATTGAGCGCGGGCAATCCCGCATTCCGATATCGCGTGGTGACCCGTGGCCCGTATTCGGAGACCACACCGTGGATCACAGTGGATCCCACCCGCCTGCTGGTGGATGGCTCGGCCCATGGAATTTCGGGCACGCCCTGGCAGGACCATGGGATCGGAGTCCGGGCAACGATCCGACGCGGCAATGCCGTTGTGGTGGGACAAACCGCCACCGGCCAGATCCCGGTGTTGTTGGTTCATCTGCACAACGCCCCCGGCAATCAGGCCGAGGTGATCCGCGTGGATCTGGGTCGTCCGGATGTGGACAACGATGCGCTGCCCGATGCGTGGGAGTTGGGCAACCTGGGCGATCTCGCAGGGACGCCGCTGACGGATCGCGATGCCGACGGTGACACCGATGGGGAGGAATGGTGGGCGGGAACCGATCCGCTGGATCCGCAATCCCGGCTTCGACTCCGGTTCAGCGGGACCGGGGAACGTCCGTTGGAATGGTCGAGCCTACCGGGACGACGCTACGCGTTGGTGCGGAGTCGAACGATCGATGGACCCTATCAAACGTGGCGATCCGGCATCAACGCGACGACGGCGACGACGGTGGTATCGGATCCGGAGTTGGGTTCCGGATCCGACACCTGGTTCTACCGATTGCAGATCGAAGGACCGTGATGCGGTTCCCGCCGCTGATAGGATCAAGGCGGATTGGGAATCGAAGTCGGTTGAGCCGCAGATGGCGCAGATGACGCAAATGGGGAGGGGACTGTGTGGTGAAAACCGGTTTGTAGGCCGCGAACCGGTGGAGTTGAGCCACAAAGAACACAGAGAACGCAAAACCGAAATGGGTCAGGTTCTTTATGTTCCATGCGTTCTATGTGGTAGTGAATCCCTGTCTCTCCCACCTCTGTGAACTCTGTGTCCTCTGTGGTGAAAACTGGACTGAAGGTCGCGAACCGGAAGTGTTGAGCCACAAAGATCCGCGGTCATCTGCGTCCTCTGCGCCATCTGCGGATAAAACTCCCGTTCCCCGGATCAGGGTTAGGAACCCGTGAGGAGTTCGATCAGGGCGGCGTCCTTGCCGGGGCCGGACTGGAAGTCGAAGGCGCGGAGGAATCGGGGTTTCTCGTCTTCCCTGGTGGACGGATCCTTGAGGATCTTCACGAGGAGCCCGGGAGTGGCAGCGGCGCGTGAACGCCAGATGATTTCCCGTGCTGAAGTGGTGTTCCAGATGCCGCCGCGCAGGTTCAAAAAGGCTTCCAGGCAGGCATCCCATTGACCTTCCGCACCAATGCCCAGCGCTTCGGTGTACCACCGATCCTTGCCATCGTGTTGATCGGCGAGTCGCGCCCACAGCACCGGCATCTCCGGAGCCTTGATCGAACGCAGCGCAATCGCGCATTCGCGTCGGACCCGCGCCTCGGGATCCTTCACCACCTTTCGCACCGCCGCGATGAGGTCGAGTTCATGCTGACGGGCAATGCGCAATCCGGTGACGCGGATGTCGGGATCGCGATCGTTGAGTGCGGCATCGACCCAGGACTGGGTCTTGCCGGGGAGCCGGGCGAGGAGGTGGAGGGCCCGGGCGCGGAATCGGGGATTGGGATCGGACCAGAGTTTGCGCAACTCGGGTTCGGCACGGACACCGAGGGAATCCAGGGCGGTCCATCCGGCGTGACGTGCGTTGAGGTTGGGTGAACGGAGGGCGGCGATGGCACCGGCGGCGGTGGACACGTCCAGGCGGGGCGCAGAAGGCCGATGTCCGACCGGTGCGACCCGGTAGATGCGACCGGTCATGGTCTCGAGTTTTTGATCGGCCATATGATGGCCCCCGACACCGGCATCATTCCAGTCGGCGATGTAGACCGAGCCATCGGGACCGACACAGACATCGGAGGGTCGGAACCAGGAATCCTCGGCGGAGACGAGATCCAGGATCGTGGCGGAATAGCCGGCGCCTGAAGATTGAACCGGATACGCCCGCACGACGCGCGGACCGGCATCGGAATGAAGAACCTGTCCGTGGAAGGCGGCAGGAAGAAGATCGCCTTCGTAGATGCAGATGCCGGTGGGGGAACCGGCGCCGGTCTGGATGAGATTGGGAACGACGCCGGGATCGTTGAGATGCCAGTGGCGCTCGGGGATTTCCGTTTCCCAACCCGTACGCTTTTCGGTCCAGCCGGCACCGGTCATTTCATCCCGATACCCGTAGTTGCCGAACTCCATGACGAAGTTGATTCGCACGGCGCGGTTGCCGTCGTCGTCGTTGTCCGATTGCCAGAGGGTGCCGAAGGAATCGACGGCGACCTCGTAATTGTTGCGGAAGTTCCAGCCGAGTGTTTCGACCTTTGAACCGTCGGGATTGGATCGGAACACGAGTCCCTGTTGATAGGGTTTGCGATGTCCCCAGGTCTCATTGCCGGCGCGGTCGACAACCCAGCCTGAGCCATCGGCCTTCTTCAACTGTTTGCCGTCGTTGCCCACGTTGAAATAAAGGCGGCCGTCCGGACCGAAGAGAAAGGAGTGGGCGCCATGATCGTGATCCACGCCGCCGATCCCGGTGAACAGGCGACGTGGCGGGCCATCGGCCTTGAGATCCCGGTTCTTGTCTTCGAACACCAGGATGTCGGGTGAGCGCGAGACGATGACCTGATCGCCGATCACGCAGATGCCGAGGGCGGCATTGATCTCCTCGCCCTGATAGAACGTGACCGCTTCATCCACCGACCCATCCCCATTCGAATCGATCAGCACCTGGATGCGGTCGCCACCGGGCCGGAGCTTTCCCCACTTCTGGAAGGTGGACCGGTAATTGGCGCCTTCCGTCACCCAGACCCGGCCCTGGGCATCGACATCCATGGCGCAGGGATTGACCAGGTGCGGCTCGGACGCGAACACGCGGACCTCGAGCCCGGGATGGACCTTCATGCGCGACGCCATCTCATGGGCGGCGGCGGTTCCGTGGGCATGCTGGCCGTGGACCACGGGCCCAAGGGCGGCGAGGATCGCCAAGGCAATGGGGCGATTTCCGGGAATATGTTTCATGGGGTTCCGCGGCAGGATACCGGGGCATCCGATGCTGGCGAGAGGAAGTACCGGCCAGTTCCATCAAGGGGCGGTGAGCTCGGCTTCAACCATCAGATCGTCTCCGAAAAACCGATGTCGGATCCGGCCCAACCGGGGAATCTCCGTGAGCGTCTGGAAGCCGGGTCCGGCAACTGCCCGGGGTGCATGCGAACCGCCCACGACCATCGGCGCGTAGTAGAACCGGATGCGTTGGGCGAGGTGATCTGCGAGGAACGCGGCGTGAAGGGTTCCCCCACCTTCAACCAGAAGGCGGGTGACCGGATGTCGTCCCAATTCACCCATCAGCCATTGGAGATCGACCCGGCCGTCGCGCTCGGGCGCAACCCAGACTTGAACGCGTTCGCGCAACTGTTGCACCCGATCCTGCGGCGCGGATTCGCCCACGACGATCCGGGTCCGGGATTGAAAGGCATCGTTTAGCAGTCCGGCTTCCAACGGGGTGCGGGCGTGGGTGTCGACCACGACGCGCAAGGGCGAGTGCTCCCGGTCTGCCAGTCGGATGGTCAGGCGTGGGTTGTCGGCCAGGACAGTTCCGATGCCCACGACCATGGCGTCGTGGGCCCGGCGGAGTCGCATGACATCCAGGCGGGAACGGGCGTTGGTGATCCAGCGGGATTCGCCGGTGCGGGTCGCGATCTTGCCGTCGAGGGTCAGGCCGGCCTTGAGGGTGACGAAGGGGGTGTTATGAAGGATCCAATGATTGAACCCCACATTGAGCTCGGTGGCGGCTTCGGCGAGCAGTCCGGCTTCAACACGGATGCCGGCATTGCGGAGGAGATCCAGGCCGCGTCCGGCATGGGCGGGATTGGGATCCGTGGCGGCGACCACGACCCGTCCGATGCGGGCGGCGAGGATGGCATCGGTGCAGGGAGGGGTGCGGCCGTGGGTGGAGCAGGGTTCGAGCGTGACGTAGAGCGTGGCTCCGCGCAGATCATGGCCATGGGAATGGGCGTCCCGGATGGCCTCGATTTCGGCATGTGGCAATCCAGCCCGATGATGCCAGCCCTGGCCGACTCGTTGACCGTCGCGGACCAGCACGGCACCGACCATGGGGTTGGGGCAGGTGCGGCCCATGCCCCGTCGGGCCAATGCCAGGGCGCGGCGCATCCAGTGCAGATCGTCTGTGGGGCTCATGCGGACATCGGCAGGGGCGCGACCGGCTTCGTTGGGATTCATGGCAGGCTGTGGTGCCACTCGATGAGCGTGGCCCGGGGGACGGGAAGGAGGCGGGGTCCAAGGCAGGCGACGGCGGTGTCGATGTCCATGGCTTGGGTGGAGGCGGAAAGGAAGGGGCGATGTCCAATGACGCTGCCGGCGGCCCAGCGGGAAAAGGCAGGAAGGATGAGGCGGTCGTGGGAAAGGAGGAACGCGGGGACACGAACCCGGCCGGCGGGCGGATCGGGGATCTCGATGGCGGGATGTTCGTGTCCCTGGATCTGGAAGAGATCAGCTCGGGAAGGTTGGCCAGGTTGATCGCCGTGGATCAGGTGGAATTCGCCTTCTTCGTGTTGTTGGACGCAGGGGATCGACAGGTTCCATCGGGCGAGCTGTTCCGGCAGGCGCACGTCATGATTGCCCAGCACGATGCGCAACGGGCAATCGGAGGGCAGGGAAGTGAGCAAGGTTTCGATCTCGTGACGGATTCCTTCCAGTGGTGCGGCGCCATGGACGAAATCGCCGAGGACAACCAGTCCGGACGGATTCCAATCCCGGCACAGGGCGATGATCCGTCCGGGAAGATCATCCGGTGCGTCGAGGGGCAGGAGTTGTCCGCGACGACGCTGGGTCCAGGCGAAGCCGATATGGAGGTCTGAAATCAACAGGAGCCGATGCTCCTGAAGAAAGGCGGCGCGGCGCGGATCGAGGAACACGCCGGTCCGGGGACTCCAGCAACCTGGGATGGACGACACCGGTGGATCCTGCCGGGAAGGTCGGACGTGAGCAACGCGGCGATCATTTCTGGGGAGAAATGGTCCGGAAGATTGACCCCGGAGAGGAGGATTCCCATTCTGGGTTTGGAGGATGACCACGGCGATAATCTGCACGCACAATCCGAGAACCGATGTGATCGGGCGATGCATCGGGGCATTGAGGAAACAGCGGGTGGAACCGGGCAGGGCCGAGCTCCTGGTGGTCGACAATGATTCGGATGTGCCGCTCGACGCGGTTCAATTGGGTTTGGGCGATTTTCCCTATCCGGCGCGCCTGATCCAGGAACCCCGGCTGGGACTTACCGAGGCGCGGCGCACCGGACTCCGGCACGCCCGCGGCGACGTCGTGGTGTTCGTGGACGACGACAATTTCCTGGGGGAGGACTATCTGCGGGTGACGGATGAGGTGATGGCGTCGCATCCGGAGTGGGGCGGGTTGGGGGGACGCAATCTGCCGCTGACCGACGATCCGTTGCCGGGCTGGATGGACGATGAACTGCTGCGGGCCCTGGTGGTGCGGGATCTGGGGCCCGAACCGAAACGCTTCCTGGAGGACCACACGCCCTACGGGGCGGGCATGGTGGTGCGACGCGAACCCGCATTGGGGATCCTGTCGGGGACATTCCTGATGAGTGACCGGATCGGGACGCGATTGTCATCGGGCGGCGACAGCGAGTTGTGTTATCGGCTGCGGATCCAGGGATGGCCGCTGTGGTATGAACCGCGGTTGGTCCTTCACCACTATCTGGAGCCCCGACGCCTGACCCCCGCCTACATGGAACGGTTGCATGCCGGGTTCGGTGAGGATCGGATGGGGATTGAGTTGTTCTGGTATCGGGGGACCTGGTTGCGACGGCTGTCCTATATCCGGAGATCGTTGGGCCACGCATTGAGGGGGCGTCGACTGACGCGGGAAGCGGGTGTGGAACCCACCACCATGGCCGGGGTGAAGGCTCGTTGTGGCGCGGCATTCTCCCGGTCTTTTTCACGGGCGCTGTTCAGGGCGGCATTCGGGCCGGCTGTCTGGCGGGATGTGCCGCATCTGGATCCGAGGCGTTGAAGCTGAACCAGTCCGCACACTCGACGTCCCGGAGGACATCCCGGTAGCGTGCCCCCGATGATTGCACGCTACACGCGTCCCGCCATGCGGGGAATCTGGACGGACGAGAACCGGCTCGGCATCTGGTTGGAGATCGAGATGCTGGCAGCCGAGGCGTTGGTGAAGGAGAAGGTGGTGCCGGCCGCCGACCATGCGCGGATGCTGGCCGGGGCCGAACGTTGCCGGGCCGACCTGAAGGGATTGGTGGAACGGGCGAAGGAATTGGAGAAGACCCTGAACCACGATGTCATCGGGTTCACCACCGCGGTCACCGAACAGATCCAGCACCCGGCCAGTCGCTGGCTTCATTTCGGACTCACCAGCAGCGACATCGTCGACACCGCCTTCGCCGTGCAGATGGTCCAGAGCGCGGACCTGCTCATCGAAAACATCCGCGAGGTCCGCAAATCCATCGCCAAACGCGCACGCCAACATCGGTTCACCGCCTGCATCGGCCGCAGCCACGGCATCCATGCCGAACCCACCACCTTCGGTCTCAAGCTCGCCCTGATGTACGATGAATTCGGTCGGGCTGAAAAACGCTTGAAGACGGCGCGCGAAGCGGTCGCGGTCGGAAAGGTATCCGGTGCCGTGGGCACCAGCGCGCATCTGTCGCCGCGGGTCGAACGTCACATCTGCCGCAAGCTCAAGCTGCGTCCGGCGCCGCTCGCCACCCAGGTGGTGCAGCGGGATCTCCACGCCGAATTCATGAACGCCCTCGCCCTCACCGGCGCCAGCATCGAACGGTGGGCGGTCGAGTTCCGCCATCTCCAACGCACCGAGGTCCTCGAAGCCGAGGAACCGTTCACCATCGGCCAGAAGGGCAGCAGCGCCATGCCCCACAAACGCAATCCCATCACGTGGGAACGTCTCACCGGACTGGCCCGCGTCCTCCGTGGCAATGCGGTCGCCGCCCTGGAAAACGTCGCCCTCTGGCATGAACGCGACATTAGCCACAGTTCAGTTGAGCGGATCATATTTCCCGATTCCTGCACCCTGCTCGACTACATGCTGGGCCTGGTGAAACGCATGATGGACGGACTCAATGTCTATCCGGAAAACATGCGCCGAAACCTGGGGCTGAGCCTGGGAATGTGGAATTCCCAGACCGTCCTGCTCGCCCTCATCCGCAAGGGACTCACCCGCGAAGAGGCCTACACGCTTGTCCAACGCAACGCCATGGCCACCTGGGCCACCAAACATGCCGGTCGGGATGACGCGGATTTCCTCCTCCAACTACGCTCGGATCCCGAGGTCGACCGGCATTTCGCCAAGGGGGAACTGGAGGGCCTCTGTTCGCCCGAGTTCCATTTCCGCCATGTGCGCGACCGGTTCAAGGCTGTCGGACTTTGATCCGCGGTCGCGGGTCCGTGGTCACTTTGGGAAATGCTCCGGGCTGGATCCCCGCCCCGGGCCGTGGCAGACAGGAGGCATGTCACGTTCCCCCCTGTTCCCGTTGTTGTGCCTTCTCCTGCTGTGCGGGAGTGGATTGCGCGCCGAGCGGCATTCGAAGGCCAGTTTCACCCTGCGCCAGACCACGGAGCAGAAGTATGATTACCTCATCCATCTGCCCGAGGGCTATGCCGCCGATGAATCCGCCCGTTGGCCGGTGATCCTGTTCCTGCACGGGGCAGGGGAACGCGGGACCCAATTGTCGAAGGTCGCGGTACATGGTCCGCCGCGCCTGGTTGAAGCCGGCACCAATTTCCCGTGCATCGTGGTCTCTCCGCAATGTCCCACCAACCAACGCTGGAACGACGCTGTCCTGCTCGGTCTGCTCGACCATGTGATCGCCGGGCATCGGGTCGATACCAACCGGGTCTATCTCACCGGCCTCAGCATGGGTGGCTACGGCACCTGGAGCCTCGGCACCCGACATCCGCATCGGTTTGCCGCCCTCGCCCCGATCTGTGGTGGGGGTCAGACCATTGACGTGCTGCTGGCGGACGACCGCGCCACCGAGTTGCGGGCCATGCCGGTCCGCGTCTTTCACGGCGCCCAGGACAATGTCGTCCCCCTGTCGGAATCCGAAGCCATGGTCAATGCCATGCGACGCCTCGGGAACAAGTCGACCGAACTCACCGTGTATCCGGACGCCAATCACGATTCCTGGAGTGTCACCTATGGCAATCCGGAGTTCTTCAGGTGGTTGCTGGCCCAGACACGCCAGGGTCGGTTCCAGGCCCGGCCGTGAGTCCAGGCCATTCCGCGGTTCAGCCGGTGAAGACCGCCCGGCAGATGTGGACGGCGGCAAACGCTCCGACCGCATCGGCAATGAGACCAGCCCACACGGCATGCCGGGTCTTCCGGATGGACACGGCGCCGAAATAGACCGCCACCACGTAGAAGGTGGTCTCCGTGCTGCCGAAAAGCGTCCCGGCGGTACGCGCCAACAGACTGTCGGGCCCGTGCGCCTTCACCAGATCCACCAGGGCAGCCATGGTGCCCGATCCCGTCAAAGGCCGGAGCAACGTCATGGGCAACAATTCCGTCGGGTAGCCCACCCAGGACATGGGCACCGCCAGTGCCCGCGCCATGACATCGATCCCGCCCGCTCCACGCAGGAACCCGATGGCCATCAGCATGGCCACGAGATACGGGATGATGCGGATCGAGGTCTGGAAGCCCTCCTTGGCGCCCTCGATGAACTCTTCATGGACCGCAATCCGGCATCCGGCGGCATAGAGGGGAAATCCGGCGAGCAACAGGGGGACGGACAGCAGGGAGATAGCGTTCAGCCACCGGATCCAGCCGGCTTCAGGCGTGGTTCCCGCCGGGACCTCGGCCTGCACCAGATCGAAGGCGAACCACACGAAGCAAGCCAGCAACCCGGCGAGCGCCGGCCACGTCCAGAGGGACGGTCGGGGTGCTTCGGCGACCATAACCGGGTCCGGAACCGCATCCTGATCCACGGCCTGGAGGGCAGGGGCGCCGGGGATGGCGCGGATGCGGAAGAGGGGGAGTCGGGCCATCAGCTTGACGGCGATCAGGCCGGCGAGGGAAGAGCACGCGGTGGCAAGCAAGGTGGTTCCCACGATGACGGTGGGCGTCCGGGAACCTTCGGCGGCCAGCACGGCGATGGCGGAGATGGGCAGCAGTTGGACCGAGCCGGTGTTGAGGGCGAGGAAGGTGCACATGGCGTCGGTGGCCGTGCCCGGCACCCGATTCAACCGTTCGAGATCGCGCATGGCCCGGAGTCCGAGTGGGGTGGCGGCATTGGCCAACCCGAGGGCATTGGCCGCCAGGTTCATGACCATGGAACCCATGGCGGGATGATCCGGGGGCACATCTGGAAAGAGCCGGACCAGCACGGGACGCAGGACTCGGGCGATGATCCGCACGAGGCCGGATGCTTCGGCGAGGCGCATGAGTCCGAGCCAGAGCGTCATGATGCCGGCGAGACCGATGGCCAGTTGGACGCTTTGGCCGGCGGCATCAAAGGCGCCCTGGATGGCGGTGGGAAACCGGCCGGCAAACCCGGCGAGAAGGGCTCCACCCACCAGCAACAGCAGCCAGATCCAGTTCAGCATGGGTGGATCTTCCCGGTTTGGATCCGACGCAACCTCACTGGACGGTGGCGAGGAGTACCCGTTCCTCTTCGCGGAGACCTTCGACCGCGATGGTCCGGGCCAGGGCACGCGCGGATTCCCGTTGGCCGGCCGCATTCCGGACCAGAGCCACCATCACCTGTAATCGGGGATCGAGCGATTCGAGATCAATCCCTTTCTCCTCGAGCACATCGAGACCGACGGAGGCCTGTCCCTGACGGAAATGGGCGAAGGCGGCCAGGATCCTCCAGAAGGGTTGGTCCGGGTCAGACTTATGAAGGCTGAAAGCCACTTTGGCAGCCTCCTCCCCATCCCGGTTCAACACCAACATGCTGTGGGCAAAGGTCTGTTGGACCGCCACGTCGCCGGGCGCATAGCGGATCAGTTCGCGCATCGCGCGACGGGCGGGTTCCAGACGGTTCACCCGGGCTGAATGTTCCAGGATGATGCGACCCGCCTGGGCGGTTGTGTTGCGGTTGGCGAGCAGGGGTTCCCACGCCTGGATGGCCACCAGGGGTAGGCCAGCCCGCTCAGCCGTGGAGGCCAGCCAGATCAATCGTTCCACCGTCACCTGCCCCTTCAGCTCCGTCGCCATGCTGATCCCCAGACGAAAGGTCTCACCCGCCTTGTCCGACTCTCCCAGGCGCGCCTGTCGCCAGGCCTTCAGGCCCGTCACCAGGATCGGGTCCAGCTCTTTACCCTGCGATTCCAGCGCTGAATCCAGGGCGGTCCAGTCCTCCATCCTCGCAATCGCCTCCAGACGGAGCGAGATCAACGCCGAGTTGGTGGTCTGCAAGGACTCGACAAACTTCCGGGCGGCACGCGGTGCCGCCACGCCCAGGCACCAGTTCACATACTCGATCCGCTCCGGATCGGTCGAAGGCGCAATGTCCTCCGCCACTGCCGCCACCGCGGTCTCCCTTGAGTCGGAATCGGCGGTGAGCCGGAATCCCGACACCATCAACCGGTCCGAGAATGCGAGGTCGGAACGACGCTCCAGGGACCGGGCAATCTGGCGACCTTCCACCGCGCTCAGCGAACCGTGGGCCAGCAGGGTCGAGGCCGCCAACGGCTGTCGCGGTCCGCTGCTGAGGGCAATGCTCATGAGAAGACGACGTCCCTCCGAAGCCCAGTCGCGATTCCCGCTTCGGAGCAGGGATGCGCCGAGCAGGTACTCCAACTCATTGTCCTTGGGATCCATCGACTGCGCCTCCCGCGCCAGTCCGACTGCGTTTGCAAAATCCTCGCCGCTCACCCGCAACCGGACCATGCGCCGGAGATATTCCACGCTCCGGGATTCCGTGGGTGCCAGCAGCGCGAGTTCTTCCGACGCGAGATCCTGACGTTGGAACCGGATCGCCGCATCGATGTAGGCGTACCGATCCTTGATGCCGGCGCCCGGCATGGACACCACCACCTGCCAGTGCGCCAGGGCATCCGGTTGACCCACGGCAGTGTACAGGCGGGCCGCCACGCTGTGGACGGGCAGGGAGCGTGGAGCCAGCTGCAGTCCGAGTTGGACCTTGCGATGTGCCTCCATGTAATTGGAGGCTTGCAGTGCGGCTTCGGCATCCGCCACCACCGACGTGCTTCGCCATGCCCGCAGCCGGGTCCGGGCCGGGTCAAAGCCCACATACCCGATCAGCACCAGCAACCCGATCCCCAGCATCGGAAAGAAAAAGTAGCGGTTGAACTTCTGCACCATGCCCAGCCGCGGGCGTCCACGGCGTTCGCCACGATGACGCCCCGATGAGCTCGAAGGTGTAGGTTGTGCGGGCTGTTTCTCCCGTTCGTCGGAGGAATCCATGCTGGGCTGCGCTACGAAATTGACCGTCCCTGACCGTCCTTGAATCAGGATTCAGGCTGCGGGCTGGGCTCCCGGTTGTCACGCGTCAAACCCCCTCCCTACCGGTTCGATTTGCGGATGAACTGCCAGCGGATCGCGTCCTTCACCCCCGTCGACACCCGGAATCCATCCCCCGGCGGCAACCCTTCCACCCAGAAGATCGCCCCCGATTCCACCGTACCGATCCAACGCCGCCCCCGCTCCGCCCGGGGAACCCGCGCATCGGTGAACCGATCCTGGAGCTTCACCGTGCCCGTCGATCCCAAGGGCCGGTACCGGTCCCCGGCCCGCCATCGACGCAATTCCACCACCCGCCCCAGGCAGGTCGCGTCCAGCCATTCCACACCATCCACCCGACGTCGCCACTGGCGCGGCGGTTTGCCCAGCCACCAATGCAGGGTCCCATCTTCCAAGGGCACGGTTCCTTCCGTCCCCTCAAGTGGGATCCGCACCGACCCGACCGCCGGGTTCGGAGCGGGCACGGCCGGGAGCACTTCCGGCAAACGCATTCCCGCAGTCCCCTCGTCGCGGATCCAGGTGCGCCCACCCAACCCACTGATCCTCGCCCCGGGCTTCAACCGCAGTCTTTCAATCAGCTCGAATTCAGGTTCCTGCCCCAGGCGGATCAACGTTTCCCGCAGCACCGCCCGCTGGATCGCCACATGCATTGACTCAAACTCCCCGCGCCCGTTTGACCCCATCCATTCCTCCGCCAGTTGGCCCACACAATCGGCGTCCGCCCCGGTCAATTCCGCCACCCGCGCCAATACCCTGTCCACGCCCGGCCCCGCAAAATCCCGCAGGAACGGCAACAACCGATGCCTGACCGCATTGCGCGGGATGGTGAGGTCCGCGTTGCTCCCATCCTCCCGCCACGTCGCCCGGATCCTCTCCAGCCAACCCCGGATCTCGTCCCGTTTCACCGCGAGCAGGGGTCGCACCAGGGCAATTCCGGAATCCGAAGGGGACGGAGCCCGCCATCGCATGCCGGACAGGCCCGATCCGCCAGAACCGCGCAGCAGTCGGAGCAGGAAGAGTTCGACCTGATCGTCGGCCTGATGCGCCAGGGCCACGGTCGTCAGACCCCGTTCCCGGGCTGTCTGGGCGAGGAAGGCGTGGCGCCGCCGCCGCGCCCGCATCTCCAGGCTCTCCCCGGTGTGGTCGTTTCCGAGGTCCAATCTGGCAATGACACATTCAAGCCCCAGCCGACCCGCCAGCCCGCTGACAAACGTCGCGTCCGCCTCGGAATCCTTGCCGCGCAACCCATGATCCACATGCGCCACCACATGCGCCGCCCGATACCGCGCCGGTTGTAGCGCCAACGCCTGCAACAGACCCACGGAATCCGATCCGCCCGACACCGCCACCAAGAGGGGAACACCAGGCGGAACCGCGCAGTTGTCGGCCAGATTGCGGCGCACCACGCCGGGAAGCGCATCCATGCCCCGAACCTAGGCCGGCGGAGCAGGGGACCCGAGCGTTTTCATCCGCGGACCTGATGTCGCGGCATCTCCCGCTTGGCTTCGATTTTGCCAATCCGATACGGTGCGCCGCGGATGAAGTTCAAACGGTTCCAATGGCTTCTGCTGGCCACCCTTTGCAGCGTGGTGCGTGCAGGGGACGCCGCGGCGACCGGGGAACCCGCCCTTGTCACCATCGATGCCGCGGATGGATCCGGTGAATTGGAGATGGATTTCGGTTCAGGAACCGCGACCGCCACCAACGGGGTGATCGTCCGATATCTCGGCACCACGTTGCGGGCGCAGACGGTGCGGTTGGTCCGGACAGACTCGGAGATCGAAGTGGAGGCCGATGGCCAGGTGGAGGTCGAATCCGATCAGGCCGGCCGCGGCCAGGCTTGGCGGGGTGACGGCGCCCGGTACAACCTCACGCGTGGCACCTTCACCGCCCGGAACTTCCGCATCGGGCAACGTCCGTTCTTTGCCTCGGCGACCGAAGTCTCCGGTATCCGCACCAACGGAATCTATTCGGCCAGTGACGCGTTCATCACCACCGATGACCTCGCCGAACCCGGCCATCGCGTGCGCGCCTCCAGGATCGAGATCGAACCCGGGCGTCGCATCGAAGCCCGCAATGCCGTGCTCTATGCCGGATCCATCCCGGTCTTCTACTGGCCGGTCTACCGTCGCAATCTGCAGACCCATGACCATTTCTGGACCGTCACCCCGGGCTTCCGATCGGTCTTCGGAGCCTTCTCCCTCAACCGATATCATTGGAACGTCAGCACCAACCTCGCGCTGACCTTCGATGCCGATGTCCGGCAACGCCGCGGTCTCGCCGGTGGCCCAGGCATGGCCTATGACCTCGGCAAATTGGGGGTCGGTGAGGCCCGCCTCTATCTGGCCAGGGATGAGGATCCATTCCGCACCGCGCTGATGATCCCGGTCCGCGAAGACCGGCGCCTCTTCAGCTTCCGTCACATCTATACCAATGCCTCCGGTCTCACCGTGAAGGGCAGGGTGGAGGAACAGAACGATGCCTTGGTCTACCGCGACTTCTTTGAAGGCGAATTCCGGCGCGATCCCCAGCCCCGCACGTTCGGTGAGATCAACCAGGCCTGGCGCAATTGGTCACTCGATCTCCTCGTCCAACCCCAGGTCAATCCCTTCTTCCAGACCATCGAACGGCTGCCCGACATCAAACTGACCGGACTCCGACAGGAACTCGGCGAATCGCCCCTTTACTACGAGGGTGAATCGTCTTTCGCCCATCTCCGGTTCCGTCCCGGCATGCTGGGCGGATTCGATTACGGCGGTATCCGGGCTGATTCGTATCACCAGGTCACCTTGCCGGTGAACTGGTTCGGCTGGCTCAATGTCGCCCCGCGGGTGGGCGGACGCGTCACCTATTACGGAGAACCCGATGGTCTCGATACCATCACCCGCGACGAAACCCGCGCGCTCTTCAACACCGGGGTCGAGATGAACTTCAAGGCGTCCCGGACCTGGGCCTCCACACGTTCGCGCCTGTTCGATCTCGAAGGCCTCCGCCACATCATGGAGCCCGGCCTCAACTACGTGTTCGTCCCGGATCCAGCCCTCAGCCCCGGCAACCTGCCCCAGTACGATTTCGAGTTCATCACGCCGCGCCTGCTCCCCATCGATTTCCCCGATTACAACGCCATCGATTCCATCGACAGCCGCAATGTCATCCGTTGGTCCCTCCGCAACCGGCTCCAGACCCGCAGGGCAGGGCAGCCCGACGATGTCCTCAATTGGGCGCTCTACACGGATTGGCGACTCAATCCGCGCCCGGGCCAGACCACGTTTCCTGAATTGTTCTCGGACATGGACTTCGCCCCGCGCCGCTGGGCGTTGTTCACATCCCAGGTCCGATACGACATCAACCAGTCCTTCTGGCGGGAGGCCAACCATCGCCTGACGCTGCAACCCGGTGAACGCTGGGCGATCACCTTTGGACACCGTTACCTGCGGACCGACTTCGATTCCTACGGTCTCGGCAACAACCTGCTCTACACCTCGCTCCACTATCGTCTCGATGAGAACTGGGGCTTCCGGACCGTTCACCAGTTCGAGGCACGCGACGGGGTCCTGGAAGAACAGCACTACACCATCTATCGCGATCTCCGGTCGATCACCGCCGCACTGGGGGTGCGGCTGCGCGAGAACCGTCAGGGAGTCGATGACTGGGCCATTGTCCTGACGTTCCAGTTGAAGGCGTTCCCACGATTCAAGCTGGGCCAGGATCAGGATGTGCCAGACCGGTTGTTCGGGGGTTGAGCCACTTCAAGCCCTTCAACGATCCGAAGGGGAGCGGCGCGCCGGTCCAGATCGTACTGGAACGTCCGCTGCACCAAACCCAGAACCAGATGAAGCCAGGAAACCGGAACAGGGCAACGCAGGTGGGTGTCTGTACTGAATATAACATTCATTGTGGCCACACAATGACCCCCGGGTCACGAGGGATTTCCTGATCGTGGGCCGCCATCAGTCGCTCCAGTCCAGCTGTCACACAGGTCTCATGGGTCTCATGGGTCCCATCCGCCAGCATCCACCCCAACCCAAAACCCGCCCGTCACCATCCCCAGCGATCCGTGAATGGCCACATCACGAACCACGACTTCCCAATCACCTTTTCACGCGGCACATCACCCCACGCCCGGCCATCACTCGAGTTCATCGTGTTGTCCCCAAATCCGAGATAGCTGTTGGTCCGGACCTGGTACACCGCCCGTTCATCCGGAAACAGCTTCACCACCATCCGGGCAAATCCATCGGCTGGCCCCGGTGGCAATCCGCCCACTCCAGCCCGATACTGCCCAACCAACGCATCCCGGAAGACCGTCCCATTCACATGCCCAGAGTACTTGCTGTCCTCAGGCGGTTCACTCGGATCAAATGCATACAGCTTCTCGAAACCCGGATCGTTGGTGCCCAGACGCCGCCCGTCCACATACACATGCCGGTCATCTCCAAGGCGGACCTGTTCACCGCCCATGGCGATCAGGCGTTTGATGTAGTGGGTGCCCTGGACCACTGGGGCCGGCATGCCCGAGGACTGGAACACAAAGTATTCACCCCGTTTCGGTCGCCGGAAGTTATAGGTGAATCGCTCCACAAACAGGCGGTCGCCGGAGCGGACCCGGCAGCGGATGATGGGTTCACCCTTGCTGAAGGAATCCTTGAGCCGGGGCCCGCCACTCTCCTGGACCAGGAACAGATGTTTGGCCGGGTTCTCGGGCACCCATGAAACCTTGTAGGCCCTGTTTCCAACCTGCACACTCATCTGCTTCCCAAACCCGACCTTGCCCAGGCTCAGTTGCTTGACCGGTTCGCTCAACCCGCGGAGTTCACCATCTTCCACGGCGATGACCTCGTAATAGGTCGTTCCCTTGATCCAACGCTCCCACCACGCCCGTGGCCCCGTGGGAATCGTTACCTCCGGATGATCCCGAAGATCATCCGATGTGATTCCGTAATAGGTCGGCTGGGCTGATCCCGTGGGAATCTCCATCGGGGTGGCAAAGAAGGTCTTGAAGGCAAACACCAGGACCGCCGTGCCGAGGAAACTCTCGAAGTTGTCGCGATAGGAAGCGTAGGGATACGGCTTGAGCCAGCGATGGGCCAGGTCTTCGAATTCCGCCGAAGCCTTCTTCAATGCCTCCGCGGTGGTGTCTGGATTCCTCAACGCGGCCTCGAACGATTCCATCGCCAGGCTCAATTCCCCGACGTTCTTGGCCGGAAGAACGTCGCGCTGGTGATTGAAATGCTTCCGCACAATGCCGAGCAGTTCGGATCCCTTGCGGAGTCGGCGGAACAGGAGCCAGCGGAAGAAGTACATGGCGGATTGGTATGGATGGAATCCGGTATGGCAGCGTGCAACCCAGCGGGACAATTCCAGCGCCCGGGTTTAACTCGTCTTCAATACCTCGATGAATGCGTCCTGGGGAATGTCCACGGACCCGATCGCCTTCATGCGCTTCTTACCTTCCTTCTGCTTCTCCAACAATTTGCGCTTCCGGCTGATGTCACCGCCATAGCATTTCGCAGTGACGTCCTTGCGGATGGCACTGACGGTTTCGCGGGCGACGAACTTCCCGCCTATGGCGGCCTGGATGGCGACCTGAAACTGTTGGCGAGGAATGACCTCCTTGAGCTTGGCGGCCAGGGTGCGGCCGCGGGCCTCGGCCTTGCTCCGGTGAACCAAACTCGAAAAGGCATCCATCACCTCGCCATTCACCATCATGTCCAGCTTGACCATGTCGCTCTCCTCATAACCTTCCGGTTCATAGTCCATGGAGCCATAGCCGCGGGTGATCGATTTGATCCGGTCATGGAAGTCGATGAGGATCTCATTCATCGGGATCTTGCAGACCAGCATGACCCGCCGGATGTCCAGCGTCTCCGTGGTGCGGATCGTCCCGCGCTTCTCAGAGATCAACGACATCATGTCGCCGATGTTCTCGCCCGGACAGATGACGAAGGCCTTCACGATCGGCTCAAACACCGCATCGATATAAGTCACATCCGGCATGAACGCCGGATTGTCGATCTCGACCTCAATCCCGTCCGTTTTCCGGACCTTATAGACCACGCTGGGATAGGTGGCGATGATGTCGAGGTCGAACTCGCGCCGGAGCCGTTCCTGCACAATCTCCATGTGGAGAAGCCCCAGGAATCCGCAGCGGAACCCAAATCCGAGCGCCGCCGAACTCTCCGTCTGGAAGGTCAACGCCGAGTCATTGAGCTGGAGCTTGGCGATGCTCTGTTTGAGTTGCTCAAAGTCGGCGGTGTTGATCGGGTAAATGCCCGAGAAAACCATCGGATGGATCTCCTGGAACCCGGGCAGTTCGGTCGAGGGATTGCGGGGATCCGTGATGGTGTCGCCGACCTTGACCTCGCGCGGGGTCTTGATGTTGGCGGTGATGTACCCGGTCTCGCCCACTTCCAGCCGTTGGCGGACATAGGGCTTGGGATTGAAGGATCCGACTTCCTTGATCTCCACTGTGCGTCCGGAATGCAGCAACTTGACCTGCATGCCAGCCTTCAGCTCGCCCTGGGTCACCCGGACCAGGATGACCACGCCCTTATAGGTGTCGAAATAGCTGTCGAAGATCAAAGCCTGGAACGAGTTCGCCCCCGAAGGGGTCGGTGCCGGCACCCGGGCCACGATGGCTTCCAGGATCTCATCGATCCCGATGCCTTCCTTGGCGCTGGCCAGGACGGCTTCATCGGCAGAGATGGCGAGGACATCCTCCAGTTGTTGCCGCGCCTGGGGAATGTTGGCGTGGGGCAGGTCGATCTTGTTGATGACCGGGATGATGGTGAGCCCCTGCTTCATCGCCAGATTGACGTTGGCCACGGTCTGGGCCTCCACGCCCTGGGCGGCATCGACAATCAACAACGCCCCCTCGCAGGCGCTCAATGACCGCGAGACTTCGTAGGCAAAGTCCACGTGGCCCGGGGTGTCGATCAGGTTCAACTCATAGGTCTCACCGTTCTTGGCCTTGTAATACATCGTGACCGGATGGGCCTTGATGGTGATCCCCCTCTCCTTCTCCAGATCCATGGCGTCCAGGTGCTGGGCCTCCATGTCCCGGTCCGCCACCGTGCCCGTCCTTTGCAGGAGGCGGTCGGAGAGCGTCGTCTTCCCATGGTCGATATGGGCAATGATGCTGAAATTGCGAATGTGCGCGGCGTCCATCGAACTCGTTTTCCTAAGGCTGCGGGACTCCACACCCACCGGTGTCGATCCCGCTCGAAAGTGGCCGGGAAGATACGTTTCGCATCCGCGTTTGGAAGGGTTTTCTCCGGACTTGCCCCCCTGCCCCGCTCCACGTAGGGCAGGGGCATGCCGATCCGCTGCCGCGTCGAACACCTTGGACTGCCCGCCACCGACGCCGCCCTGCTCGCCGAATGGTATGTCCTCCGGCTCGGCGCCCAACGCCTCTGGGACAATGGCTCCACGCCCCCCGCCGTCTTCGTCCGGCTTCCCGGCGGCCTCATCCTCGAAATCTACGCCGCCACCTCACGCGTCCCCGATACCGGCGTCAATTCCACCGCCGGCTTCCGTCACCTCGCCCTCCGCGTCGACAACCTCGAAGCCGCCCGCGCCGAACTCCTCGCCGACGGTATCGACACGGCTGAGCCCGTCCGGCCTGCCGGCGGCGGCGGTCGCGTCCTCTTCTTCCGCGATCCAGAGGGCAACCTCCTCCATCTCGTCGACCGTCCCACCGACGCTCCGCTTGCCCTGATCTGATCCCTGCCACGGGTCTGGCGCGGGTCGGTCCGCTGCCCATGACCGCACTGCTTTCGCCTTCGTGCCGGGCGCCGGTTCAGGTTTGATCACCACGTCGTGACGCAACATTCGTTCAAGTCCCAGTTCATCGATCGCCTCCAGGCCGCCATCACCGAGGGCACCCTGGTCCGGTTGAACCTGGGTTCACCCACGGGCCGGGATCGGTCGCTCCGCAATCTCTTCATCCGCCCGGTCCGCCTCCGCGGCCAACTCCACCTGTCCTTCGTCTATCGCCACGCCACCCGCGACGTCACCAAGAACCACCTGCCGGCCGACGGCGTGACCTTGATCTCCGAATTGTTGGGAGATGAATTCGCCGACGCCTTCCTGTCCGCCACCACCGGCACAGCCCATCTGAACCTTCGCAAGGGCCGCCAACCCAAGCTGGAACTGGGACCCGCCGAAGACACCGCCGCGCCCGACCTCGATCACGATCACCAGAAGACCCGCACCGTCCGGACCCAGGGCAATCCCTGGCTCCAGGACCTCGGGGTCACCGGGCCCGACGAAAAGGTCCGGCCCGGCATGGAAGCCAAGTACCGCCAGATCCATCGCTTCATCGAGATTGTATCCCCCCTGCTCCGGGATGCCCGCCTGCCCAACGACCGCCCGGTCTCGGTCGTCGACATGGGCTGCGGCAAGGGATACCTGACCTTCGCCCTCCACGAACACCTCAAGCGCGCCCTCCCCCACCACGCCCGCGTCCAGGGCATCGAACAACGCGTCGAACTCGCCGATGCCGCCAATCGCGTCGCCTCGAATCATCAGCTCGACAGCCTCCAGTTCCTCACCGGCACCATCGGTTCCACCATTCTCCAACCCACCGATGTCGTTGTCGCGCTCCACGCCTGCGACACCGCCACCGATGACGCCCTCGCCAAGGGGATCGAGGCCAACGCCCGTCTCATTGTCGTAGCCCCGTGCTGTCATCGGGAAGTCGCCGGGCAACTCGTCGCTCCACCCGTCCTCGCCGATGCCCTCCGCCACGGTATCCTGTTCCAGCGCGAGGCGGATTTCGTCACCGACGCCCTCCGCGCATGCCTGCTCGAATCCGCCGGATACGAGGCCCGCGTCTTCGAATTCATCTCGCCCGAGCACACCGCCAAGAACCTCATGATCTCCGCCGTGCGCCGCGATGTCCCCCAACCGGTCCGGGTCGCCGCCCGCGAAAAGGCCACCGCCCTCGCCGCCTTCTACGGCATCCGCCAACAACGCCTCGCCCGTCTCCTCGGTGTGAATCTCGAACCATGAACTTCGACCAGCTCGACTGGCGCATCCTTGACCGGCTCCGCACCCATTTCCTCTCGGGCCGGTTTCCTCCCGGCGGTTACTGGCTCGGGACCGACGACCTCGCCCAGTACAACCAGACCTTCGGCGAACGGATCGGATGGAAATGGGACGCCGTGCTCCGCGAACTCGCCGCACTCGGCTGGCATCCGCCCCAGGGCGTGACCCGGGTCATCGATTGGGGATGCGGCAGCGGCGTGGCCGGCCGTCGGGTGTTGGCGGCCCATCGTTCGCTTCAAACCCTGGCCCTGCTCGATTCCTCCCACCTTGCCGTGGAATACAGTCGGAAGCGTTGTGCCACCGATTTTCCCGGGGTCACCACCGAAATCTTCCAGGGCGCCGATGCCACCGGGGGCCTGCTGTTGATCAGTCACGTCTGGAACGAACTCGACCCGGCCCAACGCGAATCCCTGCTGCGCCTCATCTTGTCCGCTGCCGCCGTCATCTGGGTGGAACCCGGCACGCACCTCGTGGCGCGTGAACTTCAGGCCGCCCGCGAATCCCTGCGGCAAACCTTCGATGTCGTCGCCCCCTGCACCCACCGCGCCGCCTGTGGATTGCTCGCCGAAGGCATGGAACGGCACTGGTGCCATCACTTCGCCGATCCTCCGCCGGAAGCCTTCACCACCGGCGACTGGGCAAGGTTCGCCGAACGCGCCGGCATCGATCTCCGCGCCCTGCCCTACAGCTATCTCGTCCTCGAACAACCCGCGCCGGTTCCCCGGCAGCCGACCGGCGACGGCTGGGAACGCCTCATTGGCCGGGCACGCATCCACAAACCCATGGCCCGGGTGTTCAGTTGCGGGAGCGAAGGCGCCCGGGAAATCGAAGTCACCCGACGTCATCTCCCCGAATGGTACCGCGCCCTCAAACGCGAATCCGCCCCCACCCGGGTCCGCTGGACCTACGACGGCAACCGGGTGACCGGCGCCGAACCGACAATCCAGCCGCAGCAGGACTGAGGCTGCGCCCAGGCGCCGGAACCGCAGCAGAAGAACTCACACAAAGACACGAACGGATGGGACTGAGCCGGCGTTTCATTCGCCCACCCGTACCGCGGGCAATTCCACCGCCGGCGCAGGGCGCCGTCCCAACGGATTGCCGTCACCCGATTCCACCGCTTCCATCCATTCCCCAGCCATCGCGCGGACCCGCATCAGTTCCATCCCCTCATGCTGTTCCGGGTACGCGGCGAAGTTGGCGTCGGCCAGACGGAACAAGGCGACCGCCGGCCCCAACCGGCCCTTCTGCAAATGCACGTATGCCCCCGCCAACTGGATCAATCCCTTGTAGAACCGATGATTCACCCCTGCCCTGCCCTGTTCCAGCCACAGATCCTCCAGCACGTCATGCGCCTCGTAATAATCGCCCCGATTGAAGCAGTGGAACCATCCGACGTATCGCCGATCCCAGCCGCGCGATTCCATCCCATCGACCATCGCCGCCACCTTTGCCGATTTGCCGCTCACCTTCCCGACCCTCGCCCCCTACCCGGCAGGTGCCGAGCGTGAAAATCGGGGGGCATACCCCATTCCATTCCGCCCCAAGCTTGCCCCGTTCCCCTTCGGATCCGTACAACTGGCGGACATGCCCGCTCCCACCCATTCCTTCGATCTCGCCCGATGGGTCCAGGTCCGGTCCCGCGACGTGGATCGGGCCTTGGATCGGTTCCTCCCCAAGGCCACCAAGCGCCCGGCCACCATCCACAAGGCCATGCGCTACTCCCTGTTTGCCGGAGGCAAACGCATGCGCCCCGCCCTCGTCCTCGCCGCGGCTGAAGCTTGTGGAGGCTCCACCGAAGACGCCCTGCCGCTCGCCTGTGCCGTTGAGTGCATCCACACCTATTCGCTCATCCATGACGATCTCCCGGCCATGGACAACGACGATTTCCGGCGCGGCAAGCCGACCAACCACAAGGTCTTCGGCGAAGGCATCGCCGTGCTCGCCGGCGATGCCCTGCTCACCCAGGCCTTCGAGATCGCCGCCCAATGCAAGGCTTGGCCCCGTTACTCCCACCAGGAGGTCATCCTCGAGATCGCCCGCGCCTCCGGTTCCCTTCAACTCATCGCCGGCCAGGTGGCCGATCTCGAAGGCGAAGGCAAGGAACTCTCCGTCGCGGACCTCCGCTACATCCATGAAAGGAAGACCTCCGCATTGCTCTGCGCATCCGTCCGCCTCGGCGGCATGAGCGCCAATTGCACCCCCACCCAACTCAAGGCCCTCACCGACTTCGGTTACCACGTCGGCCTCGCCTTCCAGGTCATCGACGACATCCTCGATGTCACCCAGACCACCGAACAACTCGGCAAGACCGCCGGCAAGGATGTCGCCGCCCAGAAAGCCACCTACCCGCGACTGGTCGGACTCGACGCTTCCCGCCGCATCGCCGCCCAACTCACGACCAAGGCCTTCGCAGCACTGAAACCGTTCCGCGGCCGCGCCACCGCCCTCGACGCCCTCGCCCGTTACCTCCTCGAACGCCAATCATAAGCCCCATTCCTTCGTGTCTTCGTGGGAGTCCTGTTCCGGCCGTTCTGTAGCCGGGTCGCTGAGTGCATTCACCACAGAGCACACAGAGGGCACAGAGTCGGACAGGGGTTCAGAAATCTTGGGCAGGGGCTTGTCGGCGTGGGGTTCGACATCCCCGAGGGCTACCAACCATTAGTTAGGGGTTGGGTGCAACGGCACGCAGGGTGCACCCCTCGTACTCGTGCTCGTACTCGTGCTCGCCAACAACCTCACGATCCACCGCGCCATGATCGAACCCCGCCCCCGACCTTGACGTTCCCGCCCGCACTGGGGTCTGCTCCCCGCTTTATCAGGAACCAATTCTGAACATGACTACGATCGCAGCGATTCAGGCCCGTGAGATTCTCGATTCCCGCGGCAACCCCACCGTCGAGGTGGATGTCCATCTCACCGGCGGCGCCATGGGGCGCGCCGCAGTGCCTTCCGGCGCCAGCACCGGCGAACACGAGGCCATCGAACTCCGGGACGGCGACAAGAAGCGTTACCTCGGCAAGGGCGTCACCAAGGCCGTCAAGAATGTCAGCGACCGGATCGCCCCCGAACTCCTCGGCATGGACGCCACCGAACAGGTGACCGTTGACCACATCATGCTCGATCTCGATGGCACCGAGACGAAGTCCAAGCTGGGCGCCAATGCCATCCTCGCCGTCTCGCTCGCCACCGCCAAGGCCGCCTCCGCCGCCCTCGGCCAACCCCTCTTCAAGTACCTCGGCGGACCCAACGCCAAGGTCCTCCCCGTCCCCATGGCCAATGTCATCAATGGCGGCGCCCATTCCGACGCTCCCATCGACTTCCAGGAGTTCATGGTCATGCCCCATGGCTTCCCCACCTTCAGCGCCGGTCTCCAGGCCATCACCGAGATCTTCCACTCCCTCAAGGCCGTCCTGAAAAAGAAGGGCCTGTCCACCGCCGTCGGTGACGAAGGCGGGTTCGCTCCCAAGCTCGACAGCGCCGAGGCCGCCCTCGACGCCATCGCGCAGGCCACCAAGGACGCCGGCTACAAGATGGGCAAGCAGATCTTCCTCGCCCTCGATGTCGCTGCCTCCGAGTTCTACAACGGCGACGGTTCCTACACCTTCAAGAAGAGCTCCGGCAAGAAGCTCACCGGCGACGAACTCGTCGAGTTCTACGTCAAGCTCTGCCGCGATTATCCCATCGTCTCCATCGAGGACGGTTGTGCGGAATCCGATTGGAAGAACTGGAAGACCCTCACCGAGAAGCTCGGTTCCAAGGTTCAGTTGGTCGGTGACGATCTCTTCGTCACCAACGTGAAGTTCCTGCGCAAGGGCATCGAAACCGGCACCGCCAACTCGATCCTCGTCAAGGTCAACCAGATCGGCTCCCTCACCGAGACCCTCGACACCGTCCAGCTCGCCCAGTTCAACAGCTACAGCTCCGTCCTCTCCCATCGCTCCGGCGAAACCGAGGACTCCAC
>DITU01000125.1 GCA_002422905.1 Verrucomicrobia bacterium UBA6176 | reverse complement strand
TCCGGATCGATCGGAATGCGCACCCCCCGAGCCCGGTCCAATTAGCATCGCTGAAGGTGGGATCGATGCGGACCGGATAGGCTGCTGATGAATCGTCCACCAACAGGGCAATGCGATCGGAGCCCGTCCGGACCATGTCCGCCTTCAGGGTTTTGCCCGTGGCATCTTCGACATGCAATCGGCCATAGGACACCACGCGGTTGGCGTCCGAAAGGTGAAGTTCCAATCGCCCTCCTTGTTGCATCACCTCCGCGCCGTGCGCTTGCAATTCCAATCGGAGCAGGCCACGACCCGTGGGAGGCCGCGAGATGACAAAGTCCTGGCGGATGCCATCGAGACCCACCCGGAATTCTTCGGTGCAGTTGGGGCGGACAAACCGGACCAGAGCGGCCTCGTCCACCTCGACAATTCCGTGTTGCGGCAACGCGATCATGGCTCCCGAATCGCGCCCGAGATAGTCGGAGACCAACCGGAGTCCTGCCTTTGCGTCGACCTCACGGGTCGACTGCAAGGTCAGTCCTTCCGGAGATATATGTGCTTCGAGCTGTTGAACCCGACACTGAATCTGGGCTGCGTCGAGTCCCGCCCGGGTAATCCGGAAGGGGGCTTGAAGATCGCCGTGCAAGGCAAGGGCGTCTGCGGTTGGGGAAGGTCCGGGGGACGGTGAGCCGCCCTTGAGGGAAACGGATGAAGCAGTCAGCACGACCAGCAGGGAAAGGAGACACGGAACTTTCCAGATCCACGCGGGACGGCGTGTGGGGGTTGGGCCGGAGAAGGCAGTTTTGGATTTCATGCTGGAGGATTTCAGATGCAAGTCATCCACAACGTATGTGGGCTTTGGGAACCCAATGGGTTCAATATCTGTGCATTCGTTTCGTGTGGTCGGGATCTAACCGGAATCGGGCGAATTGCTGAATCGCACGGGTGCGAGGGCGCGTATGCATGAGGTTGGTTGGAGGCCTGAATGACCGCGTTGGACTAGGTTTTTGGGAAGGAACAGACGAAAACCTTTCGGTTCGGCGCGTGAACTGAATAGGCGGAGCGGGTTGTCGGCCGGTGAGACAGGCAAGGGTCACCACAGAGGACACAGAGAGCACAGAGGGGAGCGTGGATCCTGGGCGGTCCGGTGATCGGCGTGGTGTTCCGATATTCCGGAGAGATCACAGCAAGCGTTGTGCTGGCATCCCTCCGGGATGCGGATGGGTTGGGGACGTTGGTCCGGTGGTATCGTCGCTTCGCTTCTCAACCACCGGCTAATGGCTTTGAACCCTCCGGGTTCACGGACTCGCCTCCAAGGATGGCCCGCTGCGCGAGGCTGCCAAGAATAGGCGCGTGCCAGTCGTGCCCTGATTTCAGCCATCGGCGCCGGGCATTGGCTCAAGAAGCCAATGACCTTTTGCTGCAACGACCGCAATGCATCCCTCGCGGTTCGTGGGCGCGAAATGAAATGGTGGGTTGGGTGGCATCCCTTTCTGGCCCCTTCAATCGCTTCTGAATCGGCGAAATCTGCGGCCCAACCCACCCCGACTTATAGCTTCAGTGGGCGGCTTTGCCGGAGATATCGGCGGCGTGTTGGCTGAAGGATTTGCCGTGGCCGCGCGGGGCGATGACCGAATCGATCTGGCCGCGTTCGAATTCGTCCCACATGGGGGACATGGTGCGGAGTTTCTGAACGATGCGGGAGAAGGTTTCGACGACGTAATCGACGTCCTCGACGGAGTTGTCCTTGCCGAGGGTGAGGATGAGGTTGCCCTGGGCGAGGGCGTGGTCGAGGCCGATGGCGGCGAGGACGTGGGAGATCTTGAGGGATTTGGAGACACAGGACGAGCCGGAGGCGACGGCGATGCCGCTGAGGTCGCACAGGAGGAGTTGGCCTTCGCCCTCGATGAATTCGGTGGAGATGTTGAGGTTGTTGGGGGCGCGTTCGGGGCCGGGCCGGGGTCCGTTGAGCTTGATGAAGGGGATGGTGGATTCGAGACCTTTCCAGAGTCGGGCCTGGAGGGCTGCGACATGGGCCTGGCGGGCGGGAAGTTCGCGTAGGGCGATCTGGGCGGCGACGCCTGACCCGACGATGGCGGGGATGTTTTCGGTTCCGGCACGGCGACCGCCTTCCTGGACGCCGCCATGGAGGATGGAGACGATGCGGGCGCGTTTGTTGCGGTAGAGGACACCGACGCCCTTGGGTCCGTAGAAGCGGTGCGGGGAGAAGCTGACGAGGGCGGCGCCAAATTCCTGGACGTCGATGGGAAGCCAACCGGCGCTGGCCTCGCAATCGACGTAGAGGGGCACGCCGCGTTCGGCGCAGGCGATGCCGACTTCGCGGATGGGTTGGATGGTGCCGATGTCGTGGTTCACATGGTGGACGGCGACGAGCACGGTCTGCGGGGTGATGGCGGCCTTGAGGGCGGCGAGGTCGAGTCGGCCTTCGGGATCGACGGGAACCCGGGTGCAGGTCCAGCCCTGTTTTTCGAGGAACTCGACCGAATTGATGACGGAAGGGTGTTCGGTGGCGGCCACGACGAGGTGTTTGCCTTTCCGTTCATTGGCATAGGCGACGCCCTTGATGGCGAGGTTGGCGGATTCCGTGCCGTCGGAGGTGAAGAAGATTTCCTCTTCCGATTCGGCATGGATCAGGTCGGCCATCTGGCGACGGGCGGTCTTGAGGGCATCGCGCACCTTGAGCCCGTGCTGATGGAGGGAGGAAGCGTTGCCGTAATGCTCGGTGAAATAGGGCCGCATGGCATCGAACACCTCCGGAAGGACGGGGGTGGCGGCTTGATGATCGAGATAGACGTTTCGCATGGACGGAAGAGGGTGGGGAGGACGTGGAGGGATAGAAAAAGCCCGCGGTCGCACGGTTCGGGCCGTCGGACCGCGGGGTAGGCGTGGAGACGCCGGAGGGCAGGCGGTGGATCAGGCGGTGACCGGTTCGGCGCCGGCGGCGACCTGGGCATGTTCCGGGTGACGCTTGACGTAATCTTCGAGAGCGGCCTTGAGGGCTTCCTCGGCGAGGACGGAACAATGGATCTTCACCGGGGGAAGTCCGCCCAGGGCCTGGACGACCTCCTGGTTGGTGAAGTTGAGGGCTTCCTCAATGGTACGGCCCTTGATGAGTTCGGTGGCCATGCTGGAACTGGCGATGGCCGAGCCGCAGCCAAAGGTCTTGAAGCGCGCGTCTTCAATGCGTCCTTCGCGGATCTTGAGGCTGATCTTCATGATGTCGCCGCAGGCCGCGGCGCCGACTTCGCCGACGCCATCGGCGTCCTTGAGATCCCCCATGTTGCGGGGGTTCATGAAGTGGTCCATCACGGTCGGATTGTAGAGTGTATAAGTGTCGCTCATAAGTTCTCCCTAAGTTGTATAAATCAGTTGATTGTCCAAGTGCTCGTCACGGTGTCGGCTGCTTCGACGGGCGGGGTCGATTCGCTTTCCCGATGCCGATCCCGCGCCTGGCGGACCAGTCCGTTGGGGATGTGGCGTCCGGTCAGGTCGGAGAGGGAAGTGGTGCGGAAAACGTCCTTCACCCGGTCCTGGGCGACGGCCAGCAGGGAACACAGGGCGCAACCGGTGCTGTGTTCACAGCCGAGATCCTCATCCAGGCAACGTTGCAATGAGATCGGCCCCTCGATGGCCTCGATGATTTCGAGGGCGGAAATCTCGGAAGGTTCCTTGGCGAGGCAGAATCCGCCGCCGGATCCCCGGGCTGACCTGACGATCCCGGCCCGGTTGAGGCTCTGGAGGATCTTGCCGAGGAAGCTCCGGGGAATGTCTTCCTCGGCGCAGAGGGTATCGATCATCACCACTTCACCCAGTGGCCGACGCGCCAGGGCGGTGAGCCCCAGAACTCCATACTCGGCTGCGCGTGTGATCTGCATGGTGGTAATTGCGGTGAGACGACGATCGGATCTTCTTCAAACCGGACGAATCCGGTCCGAAATCGATGTCGTCACCCTATGCCCATCGATCACAGGGTCAATTTCTTTTCCGGATCATTTCAGTCCGGTTTGAGTTCGGGTCCGGAGGCTAACCCGCGGATTCCTTCGTAAACCACAGCATGGCTGTGGGTTGGATCTCCAGCCACAGCGGTTGCCCCGGTGCGGGTGACATTCCCGCGGGGCGCATCGGGACCTCGATCGGGGACTTTCCATCCAGGCCGTCCAATTCCACCAGGCGATCCGCGCCGAGGAATCCGATGCGGCGGACGGACAGGGGTCCGATGGCGGGGGTTGGGGGTGGGTGCGGGTGGAGCGTGATGGACTCGGAGCGGAGCCCGAGCAGGGTGGCGTTGGGGGGAGGGAGGAAGCCGTGACAGGCTGGATGGGAGATGAGGAGCGGGACGGGGATCCAGCAGATGGGATGTGGGGCGAGGGAATTGGCGATCCAGGGGGAAGCGGGATGGGCCCAGACCTGGGGGATGGAGTCGAACTGGACGAGTTGCCCCGCTTCAAGACAGGCGAGGTGGGAGGCATCGGGCAAAGCCTCCAGCGGTTGATGGGTGATTTCGATCCGGGTGAAACCGTGTTCCGCCTGGAGATCACGGAGCAGATGTCGGAGGTCGCGTCGGCGTGGGGAATCGAGATGGGCGAAGGGTTCGTCGAGGAGGAGGAGGCTGGGTTTGGGGAGGAGGGCGCGGGCGAGGGCGACGCGGGAGGCTTCGCCGCCGGAGAGTTGGGCAGGTCGATGTTGGAGGCGTTGATCGATGCCGAGGCGCGCGGCCAGTTCCTGGATCTGTTGTTGCCGGGAGTGGGTGGGGACGTGGTGGACGCGGAGGGCGAGGTCGAGTTGGTCGGCGACCGTGAGATGGGGGAGGAGGGCGGCGTGTTGGGGCATCCAACCGCATTGGCGCAGGTGGGGTGGGCGATGGGACCAGTCGATGGAATCGAAGTGGATCTGGCCCGAATCCGGTGAATCGAGTCCGGCGATGAGGCGCAGGGTGGTGGATTTGCCGCTGCCGGAGGGGCCGGTGAGGAGGAGGGTTGAGCCGGGCGGGAGATCGAGGGAAAGGCGGTCGATGGCGACGACGGAGCCGAACGATTTGCGGAGTTGATGGAGGGTGAGGGAAGGCAAGGGGAAGGGTCGGGGGAAGGGTCAGGCGGTCGCGGAGGTGGTCCGGGTGGATCGCCGGAGTCGTCCTGGGGTCAGGTAGGCCTGGACGAGCTGGGACCACGGGGCCAGGACCCAGGGGGCGACGGAGGTGGCGTGACGGAGGAGGGCGCGGCAGCGGTGGAGGTCGCGATGGGCGGCGTGATGACGGGCGAGGAGGACGGCGAGCATGGCATTGAAGCGGGCGGCATGGCGGCGGACGGGGAAGCTGCGGCAGGTGGGCAGGATCCTGCTGGAGGTGTGGAAGAGTTCCTCGGCGACGGCGACGCCGCGTTCGCTGATCTGTTCGGAGTGGACGGTCTTGAGGTAGGCGGTGTCGTTGCAGGTGCCGGCGCCGACATTTTCCCGTGCGGCGAGGCGCATGACGAATCCGACATCGGCGACGATGTCGTCGGGTTTGGTTTCGGGCCAGACCGAGGCGAGGAGTTCGGTGGAGAGCAGGGCGCCGGGGAGGCTCATGTTCTGGGCGCAGATTCCGTACATCAATTCGGCGGGGGAAGCGGCGCGGTCGGTGGGGAGGTCTGGAACCAGGTGTCGGACCTGTTGGCCTTCCGCGGTGAAGGAGGTGGTGGGGGAGAACACGATATCCATACCCGGGTGGGACTCGCGGGTGGCAAGGAGGCGTTCGAGGTAGTCGGGCGGGAGATGATCATCATCGCCGAGACAGACCGAGAGTTGGCCGCGGGCGAGTCGGATGACGGTGGCCCAGTTTTCCCAGCAGCCGGTGTTGGCGGGTTGGGTGTGGATGCGGAGCCGAGGATCGGGGATCTGGCGGAGGATATCCGCGGTGCCGTCGCGGCTATGGTCATCGGAGACCACCACTTCGAGGTCCTGGACCGACTGTTGCAGGCAGCTTTCAACGGCGCGCCGGATGAACCGGGCGCGGTTGTAGGAGGCGATCAGGAGGCTCACCCGCGGGGGAGTGGAGGCAACAGGCACGACGCGAGCAAAGCGGTGAGGAAGCAGTGGCTGCAATGGGAAAAGTGGGACTGGTGGGACCGAGTAGGACTTATGGGACCGGGTCCGGCATGAGACCATTGGCCTTCTTTCGCAATCCAACCCTTACGGCCGATCTCGCCATGGGCGTCGGGCTTGATAGGGTACCGGCGATGAATCCCACGCGAACGTTCCTCTTCCTCGTGGCTTGCGCACTCCTTCCTGTCGTGCGGCCGGTGTCGGGGGCTGACGCGGGAAAGACCGTCCGTGGTCAGGCGAAGGGGGACGCGCTCCCCGCCACCAACGCACCGGTGAAGCCCTACCGGCTGTACGCGATTCTCGATCCGGACCGGGAGAAGATGGTGGCCTTCGCCATGAAGGTCCCGAGTGACTGGCGGGCGCAGCAGTCGTTTCACCGGGTGTGGGACGGGGCCGTTGGGCAGCCGCAGGTGTTTGTCACCCTGCAATCGCCGGAACTCCGCTCCCAGATCGTGTATTTTCCCACCACGCAGTACCTGTTTTCAGAGGGACCGATGACGGACGGTCTCCGGGCCCAGAAACGTTCCCTCGGTCTGCCGGTTGTCTCGAACCCGAACGAGCTCGCTCCGATGGCCCCCGTCGAGTTCCTGCGATCGGTCTTTCTGCCCAGGTTGGCGGAGCATGGCGTGGTCCTGAAGGATCTGGGGAACGAACAGACCGCGCCGAAGGTGTCGAAACCGTACGGGGCGACCGAAGCACGAGGCTCCATCGACGGCACCCTGTCCGGGGGCATCCGGGCGCGGGTCGAGGTCCGGATCAACCACTCTTCGCGGCAACTTGGCAGCGACCTGTGGCATTCGTGGAGTGCCCTTGCCTCGGTTTCCCAGACGGAGGGCGATCTGGAAACGGTCCATGCCCATACGCGGATTGCCCAGGATTCGGTCGTCATGAATCCGGCGTGGGTAAAGCTCGAGCAGGAAGCCCAGGCGCAAGGTTCGGCTGCCAATCGGGAGGCGAGCCGGCAACAGCACGAGGCGACGATGGCGAACATCCAGGCCAACACGGCTGCGATGACCCGGTCGCACCATCAGCGCATGGATGCCATCCGGGCCTTCGGCGAGGCGAACACCGCCCGATTCAATGAGCGCATGACGCAAGGCGAGCGCGACCAGCGCATCCGGGTCGACACGATCCGGGGCGAATCAAAGTACTCCGACCCGGCAACCGGCGAGCGGGTGAAGGTGATCGACGGCTTCAATCATGTGTATCGGAGTCGCCAGAATCCTGAACTGTTCCTGGGTTCGGAGACGCCCGTTGATCCGGGCGCCCTGGATTGGCAGCAGTTGCAGAAGGTTCAACTCGAGGATTACTGACCGCCCCGGGTGGGAATGGGATGGCGAGTGGAACTCACCGCTCCGGATGGGGAATGGGACGGCGAGTGGAACTCACCGCTCCGGAGTGAAGGACCGTTCAGCGGAGTTCGAAGGAGATCGTTTCCAGGTCGCCGAAGCGGGCTTCGTAGTGGCCGGGTGCGCCGGGTTGGATCTTGCCGAGGGCACCGCAGAGGATGATGTCGCCTTCGCGGATGACGTGGCCCTGCCGGGTGAGTTGGTTGAGGATGGAGCGCAGGTTGTGCCATTGACCGCCCTTGGCGGAATTGCCGGTGGTCTGGTGAAGGACGGCACCATCGCGGCTCAGGGAAATCGGCCAGGAATCGGGATCGACGCTGTCGGGGGCGATGGGTTTCCCGACGATGAAACGGCCTGAGCCAATGTTGGCGGCGACCATGTTGCGGGCATCAGGGGGTGAAGCGGGTCCCGGAAATGACCCGGGCAATTCGATCACCGGGACCACTGCGGCGACGGCGTCGCGGGCGTGTGCGTCGGTGGGAATGTGGAAGGAGAAGTCGACGCCCATGACGTATCCGATCTCGGTTTCCACGACCAACTGTTCCCCGGCGGCACGTTCGATCTTCAGGTCCGGTCGGTGGTTGATCCGTCCGTTCTGGAACAGCACTGCGGTCAGGGGACCATCGATCCCGAGGGCAGTCTGTGCCGCGGCGGCGGCGCCGGCGCCCTTGTATCCGACGACGCGATTCGTGAAGGCGCGGACGACGCGGCGTTGGACCGCGTAGGCATCGGAGAGGTTTGCCTGGGGCCAACGAAGGGACAGGGCCGGGGCTGCCCGGTGGGATTGAAGGGCCCTGGTGATTTCCGAGCCGATGTCGCGGACTGGTGGCGGGTCCATGTGGCCGAGGGAATCGAGCCAGTTGGTGAAGTTGGCTTTCCACGTGCCGGCGGGACCGCCGATGTCGCGGGCGCCGAAGCCATGGGCGCCCTTGTGGAACAGGTGGAATTCGGTGGGCACCCGGGCGCGTTTCAGGGCGAGGGCAAGTTGAAGGCTGTTTTCCGAAGCGTCATCGAAGGCATGGGCGAGGAAGAGGGGAGGCAGGGTGGGGTTGAGGTTGGTGGCGATGGCATCCTTGAGTCCGCCCCCGCGTTGCAGCAGCCCGCCGGGATAGATGAACGCGGCGAAGTCGGGCCGGCACGACTGTTGATCGGCGGCGTCAGCGGCGGGGTAATTGCGGCCGGCGGCATGGGTGACGAGCCAGGCACCGATCTCACCGCCGGCGGAGAAACCGATGAAGCCGAGGGAATCCGGGTCGACCCGCCAACGGGAGGCGTTCGACCGGATGAGTCCCATGGCACGTTGGGCGTCGAGCAGTCCGGTGAAGGCCGGGGCGGGAACGCGGTACTTGAGGACGAAGGCGGAGATCCCGATGGAATTGAGCCAGTGCGCGACCTCCAGACCCTCGTGTTCGTAGGCGAGGCGTTGCATGCCGCCGCCGGGAACGACCAACACGGCGGTGCCGTTGCGTTGGTCAACGGGTGTGAGGAAAACCTCCAAAGCCGGTTTGGCGATGTCGGTCAGTTGAAAGAATGGGCGTGGCCGGCCCTCGACCTTCTTTTCCGGCCCGGAGGCATTGGAGGTTCCCGGGGCTGAGCCGGGCCAGAGGGAGAGGGTTTCGTCAGGGCTCCGCAGGGGAGAACTTCCAGCCAGACCGAGGGCGAGGCACAGGCTGGCGAAGAGGAGGCAAGGCAGCTTCATGGAACGGGTGGGCGGAGCGGACCGATTCCGCCCCTGTTTTCGGGAATCACCACGGGAGATCGATGGGATCAAACGCCCTGCAAGCGACCGGTGGAATCACCGAGACGTTCGATCCCGGTGGCGCCCATGCGGTCGGCCATGCTGAGGAGCAGGTTGCTCATGGGGACGCCGCCGAACCGGGCATAGCGGCCGGGCGTGACCAGACCGCCACCGGCGCCGGCCATGATGACAGGCAGGTTGACGTGGGTGTGGCGGTTGCCATCGGAGTTGCCGCTGCCGTAAACGATCATGGAATTGTGCAGCAACGATTGTCCGTCGACATCGCGGCTGGCCTCCATCCTTTCGAGGAAGCGTGCGAACCGCGCCACATACCAGGCATCGATCTCGGCCACCTTGGCGATCATCTCCTTCCGGTTCTGGTGATGGGTGAGGTAATGGTGACCCTCGGGGATGTCGATTTCGGGGAAGGCGCGATTGCTGCCTTCATTGGCGAGGAGGAAGGAGGCGACGCGGGTGGAGTCGGTCTCGAAGGCGAGGAGCATCATGTCGAACATGATGTCGATGTGTTCGCGGAAGGAGCCGGGGATGCCGGCGGGGGTGGCGAGGTCGGGATCGGGGGTGTTGGGGAAGCGTTCGGCACGTTCGATGCGTTGTTCGATGTCCCGCATGTTGGTCAGGTACTGGTCCAGCTTGTCGCGGTCGCGATGGGTGAGCTGTTTCTGGAGGGCTTTGGCGTCATCGAGGACGAAGTCGAGGATCGAGCGTTGTTGTTGGCGTCGCAGGGCGAGGCTTTTGGCGCGTTCACCGGATGAACCGGATCCGAACAACCGTTCGAAGACGAGGCGTGGATTGGGTTCCGGTGCGACGGGTGTGGTGGGGGAACTCCAACCGAGATTGTACTGATAGGCGCAGGAATAACCGGAATCACAATTGCCGGATTTGCGGACACCATCGCAGGTCAGTTCGAGGGAGGAGAACCGGGTCAGATGCCCGACCTGACGGGCGACGAGTTGATCGATGGAGACGCCGGCGAGGATGTCCGAGCCGGCGGTTTTCCGGACGCGGACACCGGTGAGGAAGGTGCCACTGGCGCGGGCATGATCACCGGCGCCATCGGGACCCGGTGTAGCGTTGACGTGATCCAGGCCGCCCATGACCTGGAGTTGGTGCCGCACCTTTTCCAAGGACAGCATGGTGCGGGCGAGTTGGAAGTCCCTGCCTTCGCCGGTGGGCCACCAATCGGGTTGGATGGCGCCGTTGGGGAAATAGACGAAGGCCATGCGCAACGGGGCGCCGCCGGGAGTGGTGGCGAGACCGGGGAGCGGACTGGCGGCGGTGGCCTGGAACGGGCGGACGGATTCGAGGGCGGGGACGGCGAGACAGGCGCCGAGTCCGCGGAGGAAGGTGCGGCGGTTCAGGCTCAGGTGACGTTCCGCAGCGGGGTTGCGGGTGGAGGTGGGATTTCCGTTCATGGCATGGCTGGGTGAGAGGTGGAAGTGGGGTTCATTCCTGGACCGGATCGGTCCCGGCGAGATCCCGGTCGGAGCGTCGTTTTTGAAAGGGAGCCGATTCGATGACGCCGAGCAGGAGGGCGGAGAAGCGGCCCTCTTCGCGTTGGAGCCGTTCGACGATGTCATCGAGCGCCTGGGTGTCGTTGTATTCCATGCCGCGGCCGAGGGCATAGGTCATGAGTTTGCCGGTGAGGCAGCGGTAGAAGTCGAGGCGCCGTTCGGTGGCGAGGATGCGTTTCAGTTCGCGGATGTCGGTGAAGTTTTCGCCGGTGATGAGGGAGCCGGCGGGGTCGACGGGATGACCGCGTTCGGTTTCGCGCCACATGCCGAGGGCATTGAAGTTTTCGAGGGCGAGCCCGAGAGGATCCATGCGGTTGTGGCAGGACTTGCAGAGGGCGTTGCTGCGATGGAGTTCGAGGGTTTCGCGCAGGGTGGGTTCACGGCCCTTGAATTCCTTCTCTGCCAATTCGAGATCCGGGACGTCGGGTGGGGGTGGCGGCGCGGGGGTGCCGAGGATCTGATCGAGGAGGAAGACCCCGCGTTTCACGGGTGAAGTGCGGGTGGGATTGGAGGTGACGACCAGCACGCTGCCGTGGGTGAGGATGCCGCCGCGCGGGCTGTCGGCGGGGAGGGCGACCCGGCGGAATTCGTCGCCCTTGACCTCGGTCAGGCCGTAGTGACGGGCGAGGCGCTCGTTGAGGAAGGTGTAATTGGCGTCGAGCAGTTCGGTGATGCTGCGGTCCTCGCGGAGGAGGTGGTTGAAGGTGAGTTCAGTTTCGCGGCGCATGGCGCGACGGAGATCTCCGTTCAATTCGACGGTGGCATCGCGACGTCGGCGGAAGGCGGCCCGCACGGCGTCGAGTTCCTTCTGTTGTTCGGGCGTGATCTGGTCCGCCGGGATCTCGCGCAGGGCGTTGAAGCGTTCCCGGACCTTTTCCTGCGACCGATCCTGTCCCGAGTCGCGGTCGAGCACGCTGCGTTCATTGATGCTGATGCCTTCGACATCCCGGGCGAGGAGCCATTGTCCGACAAAGTTTTCGACGAACTGATTGGAGCGTCGGTCGGCGAGGAGTCGGTCCACCTGGGCCTTCAGGTTCTTGCGAAGCTCACCGCGGGCGGCGAGTTCGGTGAGTTCCGCATCCGGCATGGTGGACCAGAGGAAATAGGAGAGGCGCGACGCGAGGGAATGTTCGTCGAGATTCGGATGTTGGCCTGCTGTTGCGGCGGGTTCGACACCCTCGGTGCGGAAGAGGAAGCGGGGGGAGGCGAGCACGGCGACCATGGCGCGAGCGACACCGGCCTCGAATGATTTGCCGGGCTGGGAATAGGCATCCTCAGCGATGGCCGCGAGCCTGGCGACGGTCCGGTCGTCGACCGGACGACGGAAGGCCTTGGTGGCGAAACGGCCGAGGACCTCGCTGGCGTATTGGCGACGTTGGGCGGAATCGACGGGGGGTTCGGCGCGGGAGAAGAAGCGTTGGTAATTGGGCGGATGCACGCGCAGTTCAGGAGCCAGCGGACCCTGGAGGGTGATGGAGCGGAGTCGGAAATCGACCCGGGTCTTCTTCTGCTCTTCGGGGACGAGTGGTTCGAGGGTGAGGCTGACCCGATGTTCGCCGGCGGGAAGCTGGCGGGAGAACTCATGGTTCACCTTCTTGCCGTCCTGCCACTTGTGTTCCTCCTCCAGCAACACTTCGTCGCCCAACCGCACCGTGAGCTTCATGCGGCCCGGATCGAAATCGAACGCACCGGAAACACTGGCCTCCAGCAGGAGTCGATACCCGCCGGATTCCCCGGTCTTGAAGACCCGGGAAATGGTGGCGGGTTGGTAGAAGCTGATGTTGCGCCCGTCGATCCTGCCATCCGCCGACTTGAATTCAGCCCCTTCCGCCCGCTGTTGATCGACCACGAGGGAAACGACCGGTACGGCCTCGGCCACGATGACCTCGGCGGCGTCCATGTACTTTTCCAACAGCAACGGGGAAGTGGTCAGCACATCGCCGATGTTGTCGAAACCGTAGCCGGTGTCGTCGGGAGGAAACTCCTCGAAGGCGCGGAACTCGACGCCCATGAGGTCGCGGATGGTGTTCTGGTACTCGACGCGGTTCAGGCGACGCAGGGTGACGCGGCCGGGATCGGGGTTGGCGGGATCGGTTTTGAAGACGTCGGACTTGATCCAGCCTTCGATGAGCGCCAGTTCGGTTGCGGTGGGTTGATCCTTTTTGGCGGGCGGCATGACTTCCGCGCGGAGGTTGCGGAGGACATTGAGCCAGAAGCCATGGTCGGCGGTCCGTTCGGCGTGGGACTTGAAGGCATCGAAGACGACGTTGCCCTTGTCGGAGCCATCGGCATGACAGTCGTAACAGTACTTTTCGAGCAGGGGTTGAACCCGGGCGGTGAATTCGGCTTCACCGGCGAGGGAAACTCCGGCTGCGGCGATACAGCCCAACAGGGTGGGGAAACGACCGGAGAGGAGCTTGGAGATGCCTGCCATCATTCGTGCTGGAGTAAGGCTTTTTGCCAGTGCTGGAGGGAGTGGTATGCATCGGGGTTACCATGGGGTTTGGCCGGTGGCAACGGACCATTTCCCACCGTCCCGACTCTTTGAAAATGTCCCCACAAGGCAACCCGATGGACGGGTGCCAACGGTTTGTCGGTATCCCACAGCCTTTCTTTCCTCCACACGCCAACGGCGACCGAACGTCGCCGCTCCGGTCCGTGGGCAGTTTCGGGAGGCGCCCCGTGGCGGCCGCGCATCCCGAAGTTGTTCACGCGGGATTGGGGGGAGTACGAGTACGAGCACGAGTACGGACTCATCGTCACACGGGGTGCGACCCATCGGACTCGTACTCGTCAACGGCGACCGGACGTCGCCGTTCCGTGGCGGGGGAAGGGGTCTCGCAGCTTGCGTCGGCGTCGGGTGGGCCGTTCAATCGGTCTCATGCTTCGGATTCGAGATATTGGTGTGGTCCTGTTGTTGGCGGGGCTGTGGGTGGCGGGTGGCGGGAGCGGAGTCCGGGCCCAGGACAACGAGTATGTGTTGGGACCGGATTCGCAGGTGAAGCCGGGGGTACCACGGGGGAAGGTGACGAAGTTCACCCATGTGTCGGGTGCGGAATCGATCTTTCCGGGAACGGTGCGGGATTGCTGGGTGTATGTGCCGGCGCAATACGATGGGACGAAGCCGGCGGCGTTGATGGTGTTCCAGGACGGGGGCGGTTATGTGGGAACGAACGGGTCATGGCGGGTGCCGGTGGTCTTCGACAACCTGATCTCGCGGGGTGAGATGCCGGTGACGGTGGGGGTGTTCGTGAATCCGGGGGTATTGCCTTCGGTGCGTGGGGAAGCGGCGCTGGCGCGGTTCAACCGGTCGTATGAGTACGACGGCCTGGGATCGGACTATGCGGACTTTCTGGAACTGGAGCTGTTGCCGGAGGTGGTGTCGCAGACCGGGGTGGTGCTGAGTCCGGATCCGAATCTCAGGGCGATTGGTGGGGCGAGCAGCGGAGCGATCTGTGCGTTCACGGCGGCGTGGGAACGGCCCGACCTGTTCCGTCGGGTTTTCAGCACGATTGGAACCTATGTGGGGCTGCGCGGGGGTAATGATTATCCGACCCTGGTCCGCAAGTTCGAGCCGCGGCCGCTGCGGGTGTTCCTTCAGGATGGCTACAACGATCTCAACATCTATGGCGGCAACTGGTGGGTGGCGAACCAGGACATGTTCAGTGCGTTGAGCTGGGCGGGGTATGACGTGAAGAAGGAGTGGGGGACGGGCGGACACGACAGCAAACAGGGTGGAGCGGTGCTGCCGGATGCGCTGCGTTGGCTGTGGCGGGATGTCGGCGTGCCCATTGTGGCGGGGCACAATCCGAATTCGCCGGTGGGCCAGCTCACATTGCCGGGGGATGGCTGGCAATTGTTGGGTGAGGGCTACGAACTTCCGGGCGGTTTGGCGACGGCGCCGGATGGCCAGGTCTATTTCGCGGATGGTCCGACGAGCCGCGTGTATCGGATTGCGCATGACGGCGGGGTCAGCGTGGTGCGGTCGGAGACTTCGGGTGCTCAGGCGTTGGCGGTGGTCCCGGACGGGACATTGATGGCGGCCCAGCCGGAGGGGCGGCGACTGGTCAATTATACCGGGGCAACGGCGGAACGGTTTGCGGCATCCGACACCGGGGTGAAGGACCTGGTGGTGGCGTCTTCGGGCATCACTTATTTCACGGATCCGAGCACCCGTTCGGTGAAGATGCTGGATCGCTCGGGCAAGGTGGTGGGATTGGACACGGGGATCGCCTTTCCTTCGGGGGTGTGCCTGACGCCGGACCAGTCGTTGTTGCTGGTGAGCGACATGGTGGGGCAGTTCATCTACAGCTTTCAGATCCAGACGGATGGAACGCTGGCGTATCGGCAGCGTTATTTTCACCTGCACCTGACGGATGACCCGCGTGGGTCGGGTGCGGACGGCATGTGTGTGGATGTGTCGGGGCGTCTGTATGTGGCGACGGGGGTGGGGATCCAGTTCTGTGACCAGGCCGGCCGGGTGAACGGGATCCTGGAGAAGCCCGAACCGGATGCGTGGGCCACCGACGTGTGCCTGGGCGGGAAGAACATGGACGAACTCTATCTCACGGCGGGAGACAAGTTGTGGCGTCGCAAGCTGCAGACCAAGGGAGTCCTGCCCTATCGGGATCCCGTGGTGCCACCGGCGCCGCGGCTGTGAGTTCTGGCACCCTGTGAAGCAACCATGGAACGACCGGGAATCCAGAGGTGGTGGCGGGTGGCCGGAGGGTTGTTTGGGCTGCTGATTCCCGGGTGGATGTCCGCCGCGGACGGTTGGGTGCGACATCGCCTGATTGAGGGCAGCACCTTCCTGGAGGATTGCCCGATCTGTGATCGGGTCAGCATTCCGTCGCCGCTGCGGGGCTCATTCGATCTGCGGTTGGAGGAAACCAATCCGTTGTTCACGCGCCATGCGCTGAGGAACATCGACTGGACCACGCACGATGCGGGCGGGGGCGAGGTGAGGATCCGGGGTGAAGGCGAGTTGGAGGTGGGAGGGGAGGTGGCGATCACCCAGCGGTTGCGACTGGATGTCGAAGTGAGTCTGGGCGGGACCAACATCGCGCGGCACTTTGCCCAGGAGTTGGGGCCGGTAGTTCGCCCGTGGCCGAACCTGGCGGCGGATGTGGATGCGGAGGAACGGACGCTGACGCAGTCGTTCCGGATCGGGTTGAGGTCGGCCCCGTTCCGGGAGTTGTGGTTTGTGACCGCGAATGGATTCACGCCGGGGATCGTGAGGGGAACGGAGCGGGGATATCGGCCGGCGGGCGATGTGTTGTCACTGGACGGAAGGGTGGTGCGGGTGAACGAGGAATTGACGGAGCGACTGGGGATCATGCCGGCCGTTCCGCCGCTGGCGCTGGGGGCGTTCGAGGTGATGCCCGGGGGCATCCCGATGTTTTCGCTGAGGGAAACGGTGTTCAGCGAGACCCTGGGAGGGTTGACGCCCGGACACGTGCTGACGGGTGAAGGACGGATTGTTGGGACGGTTGAAGCCCTGTTGAAGGAGTTCGGATCAAGGCCGGGGTCGGTGCCGGTGCCTGGCGTGGATGCGTTGCAGGTGTTGGAGGATGGCGAGGTGTTGTTTTCGACGGATGCGGATGTGACGACGGAGGAGGGGGTGTTGGGGCATGGTGATGTGCTGGGAAGCGGGGGACGGGTGTTGCACCGGTTCAAGGAGCTGATGTCGGCGTTCGAGCCGGTGGCGGGTCAGGACCTGGCGGGAGTGGGCCTGGACGCGCTGCACGTGTGGCCGCACGGCGAGGTCTGGTTCTCGGTGAACGGTGGATTTGAGTCGGGGAAGGTGGGTGGGATCGGGCCGGGCGATGTCCTGAGCAACGGGGGATGGATCGTGTACCGCAATCTGGAACTTCTGGGTCGGTTCATGCCGTTGGAAGACCTGGCGGACTTCGGCCTGGTCGGGTTGTTCGCGGTGGGGGACGGGCCGGGATCGGGTCGGGCGGTGGAGATGAAGGTGATGCGGGATGGGGATGTGTTGCGTCTGGGTTGGAGCGGAGAGGCGCGGGTGTTCCAGGTGGAATCGGCGACGGCATTGGAAGGACCGTACCGGGTTCGGAGCGAGGTGATGTTGGAACGGGAATGGACGGTGCCGATGACGGGGGAGGCGGGGTGGTATCGGGTGGTGGGTTGGTGAGACGGGGTCAGTGGATGGGATTCGAATGTTGGAGTTGAAGGTCAGTCCCCGGTTGAAACTTCCGGTGCGGACGTGAGTCCATGGCCGGCATGAAACCAATCTTCCGCATCGTGCCTGCCCTCGTCGCCGTGTTGACCGCCGGTTGCATCCACACCCAGAAATCCGAGATCCGGGATGAATCGCGAGTCCCGGTGGAATTCGAGAATGAGGTTGCCGGCCGGATCTTCTACGAGGCCTTGAGCCGCCAGGCCAACAGCGGCAAGCAGGAGGAAAGTGTCACCGAGGTCTCGTTGCCCATCATCTTCAGCAATGAACACCGGGTGGTGCGCGGCCCCAACATCGCCTTCAACCGCGCCGTGCAGGAATGCGACACCAATCGCGATGGGCGCATCACCGAGACCGAAGCCCGCATCTGGGCTGCCCCGCGGTGAGGGGTGCAGGAGTGGGTAGGCCGCCGAGTTCGCCGATTATCCAGGAGGCGGAAGGCCGCAGAGTTCGCCGATGGAGTGATGGTTGAGTGGGATTGGGGAACAGCGCCGGGCATGGGGAGGTCGATGGGATTGGTCTGGGTGGCGGGCGGGCTCAGCGTTTTGGTTTCCGTGGGGATCGGTTTTTCGGGGAGGTTTTGGGGCTGATCTGGGCGACCAGGCTTTCGAGGGCGGCGAGTCCGAAGCTGATCTTCTTGAAGAAGGAGGGGTTGTTCGGGACGAAGACAAAGCGCGGGTGCTGGGACCAGAGCGCGCGGAGACGGCGGTCGATGTCGACGGCTTCCGCGAGGGATTCATTGCGGACGGGATTGCCGCCTTCGATGGACGATCCGCCGACGGCGGCGGTCTCGAAGAAGATGACGGCGTCGTACCGTTTCAATTCGGCTTCGAGGGTGGTGCCGACAGCCTTGAAATAGTGATGGGGTTCGCCGGGCCAATAGGCTGCGCCATCGACCGTACCGCGGTCACAGAGGAGGGTTCGGCTGGGGAACAGGGCGGCCTGGACATCTTCGAGTTGCCGTTGGACGTGGTAGATACAGGTCTGGGCCGAGCGAAGGGCATGGGGTTCACGGGATCGTGGGAAACCACCCTGAAACAGGATGGTTGCCGCCTCGGGAACGATGACGACGCCATCGCCAATCTCGCGTCGGAAGAGGTCCGCCGCCGTGGTCTTTCCGCCGCCGGGACCACCGGTGACGGCGATCCGATAGCAGTCCTGGGATCTTCGGGGGGCTTTCATGGATGGATTGAGGATGAGCTGGGCTGGGGAAAGGGGAAGGAAACGCTTGGCGGTGGGGGAGGGTTCCGGGTTTTCTAGGGGAACGGGCCGGTTGCAGTTGCTGCAGCGGGCCTTTCCAGCATCAACACACATCCCTGCGATTCATCATGCACCGTACTGTATCCCAACTCGCCCTTGGGGCATTCCTCGCCGCGCTGGTTGCCGGCTGCGCGACCAGTCCCAAGCCCACCCAGGACATCCATGAGGTCATGGAGACCGGTTTCAAGGGCAAGGAATCCCTGAGCGCCCGGATCACGGGTGGCAACGGCAGCGCTGCGGACCATCAGACGATGGTGGGCCTGACCTACCAACTGACCTTGAACAAGCCGCCGATGGGTGATCTGGCGAGCTGGACGGAGAAGACCACGGCGTTGCATGCGGCGGCGAAGGCATTGGCGGCGAACCAGCCGATGGCGCTGGATGGGTGGAAGGCGGCGGTGAACTGCAAGGCCTGTCACTCGGTTCACAAGCCGGATTGAGCGGCCGCCTGAAGGCGCCAACGGGTGCTGATCCGGTGCGGGCGTCCTTCTGGCGCCCGTCCTGATCAGGAATTGTGCGGGGAAGGGGTGTCGCCGTTGAGCCGTTGCCCCTGCGCCTGGATTTCCCGGTTCAACGGGGCCGGCGTGGGGCTGCCGTGCGCGGGGCGTTCATGATGCTGGGGCTTGGGCTGGGGAGATCCAGGGCGGTAAGCGGGTTCGACCTTGGCGACCTGAGGACGACGTCCGGGAAGCATTTCGCGGGCGATGGCGAGGAGATGTCGTCCGCGGGGTCGGATGCCGAGGCGATCCCGGAAGAAGCGGCGTGGATGGCGTGCCTCCGACAGGGTCTGGGCCAGTTCAAACACGTCGTTGTAGCTGGTCAGCCTGGCGGCGGTGGACAGGGCGGCGAAATCCTCCTTGAAGAGCCGGTTGCGCCAGGGCCAGAGGAGACGGGCGAGGAATCGGGTTTCCGGTTCGAGGCATTTCAGGAAGAGCCGTTGCTCGAATTCTTCCGGTGCCCAGCCGTACTGCTGTTGGGTGATCTCCTTGAAAGTGGTCATGAAAATCTGGCGACGTCCCCCGGGGATCCCTGACGTCGGCCAGTGCAGTTGCATGAAGCGCCCGGTTGGGGGCAAAGGTCAATCGGGGATCAGGGAAACACCTTATTGTCACGGGCACGGGAATGCGTGGGGTATCGCGCGAAGTCGCAGCGAATCCGTTGAACCACGAAACACACGAAAAGCACGAAAGGGGATGGGAGTGGCGAGTGCATCCCGTCGCTCTGGTGAATCCCGAAGTTGGGTGGAAGTGAGGAGATTTCGAGTACGAGTACGAACTCACGGCACACGGGGTGAGACCCCTCGTACTTGGCAACACGTTCGGGATGATACCGTCGCCGCTCCGGCCGGAGGGAGGGCCGTGACAGCGGGGAGTCAACGACGGTAGGATGGCCTGACCATGGGAATTCGGAGTTGGATGACGCTGGGATGGTTGATGGTTTCGGCGGGTTCATTGACGTGGGGTGCGGTGCCGGTGGGATTGGAGGCACCGTTGGCGGATCTGCGGGCAGTGGGGCCGCAGGGGAGCGGAAATGAGAAGGCTGCGGCGGCGTGGGCGCGGGTTGCGGCGGCGGATGGAGCTGCGATTCCCGGCGTGTTGGAAGCGATGGATGGCGCCAATGACTATGCGTTGAACTGGATCCGGTTGGCCGTGGACACCATTGCCCAGCGGGAACTGGCGGTGGGTCGTGGGTTGCCGGTGACGGCCCTGGAAACGTTTATCGCCGACACGCGACATCATCCCCGGGCACGGTATCAGGCTTATGAATTGATCCGTCGGATGGAGGCGGACCGGGCGGAGAAGATGTTGCCGGGTTTGCTGACGGATCCCGGCAACGAATTGAGACGGGACGCGGTGCAGGCGGTGATGAACCGGGCGGCGGCTCGAGTGGCGTCGGACAAGGCGGGGGCGATTGCCGGGTATCGCGAGGCGCTGGGACACGCGCGGGAAGCGGACCAGATCGATGAGATTGCCAAGGCGTTGATGGGGCAGGGTGAGACGGTGGACCTGATTCGGGTTTTCGGTTGGGTGACGAAGTGGAAGATGATCGGGCCGTTCGACAACACCGGGGGGACGGGTTGGTCGACGGAGTTTCCCCCGGAGAAGAATCTGGATCTCGCGGCTGAACTGGACGGGAAGAAGGGCCGTGTCCGGTGGGTCGATTACGAGACCAGGAACGAGTACGGCTTGGTGGATTTCAACACCCCCTTCACCTCGTTGAAGGAAGTCACCGGTTACGCGACGACCGAGTTCTGGTCGGACGGGGCGCGGACGGCGCAGGTGCGGTTGGGATGCAAGAACGGTTGGAAGGTGTGGGTGAACGGCAAGCTCCTGTTCGCGCGGGATGAGTATCATCGGGCGGCGGAGATGGATCAGTACCGGTTGCCGGTGGAGTTGAAGGCGGGGAAGAACGTGTTGCTGGTGAAGTGCTGCCAGAACGAGCAGACGGAGGATTGGACCAAGGAATGGGAGTTCCAACTCCGCATCACGGATGAGCAGGGGACGCCGATCCTTTCGACCCGATGAAATCTGATTTTCTGAACCTGTCCTTGAGGATGAACCCGATGAAAACCGTTGTTTCCGTGTTGGGCTGCAGCCTGGCGTTGTCGTTGGCCGCGGCGGACTGGACCCAGTTCCGCGGGCCGCGCGGGGATGGAGTCTCAACCGAGACCCGGTTGCCGACCCGGCTGGAGGTGGGGTCGGTGAGTTGGGCCATCGACCTGCCGGGACGCGGGATATCGTCGCCGGTGATCGTGGGCAAACGGGTGTTCGTGACGGCTTCCAGCGGGGCGAAGCAGGATCGGTTGCACGTGTTGTGTTACGGGCTGGAGGACGGGAAATTGATCTGGGAGAGGAAGTTCTGGGCGACGGGTCGGACGATGACCCATGAGAAGATCAGTGGGGCGACGCCGAGCCCGGCCAGCGACGGGACGCGGATCTTCGCGATCTTTTCGTCGAACGACTGTGTGGCATTGGACCTGGACGGGAACCTCCTGTGGTTCCGCGGGCTGGGCCGGGATTATCCGAATGCGAGCAATTCGTTGGGGATGTCCTCGTCGCTGATGGTGGCGGAGGGCGTGTTGGTCGCGCAGGTGGAGAACGACAGCGAATCCTTCACGGCGGGGCTGGATGTGAAGACGGGATTGAATCGGTGGAAGTTGGAACGGCCGAAGAAGGCGAACTGGACGTCGCCGGTGCCGGTGACCGGAGCGGATGGGAGGACGTTGGTGGCGTTGCAGTCGTCGAAGGGATTGGCGGCGGTGGATCCGGCCACGGGTCAGGTGGTGTGGAATTATGGGGAAGGGGCTTCGACGGTTCCTTCCACGGCGGTGAGTGGGGGCCGATTGTATGTGCCATCGCAGGGATTGACGGTGCTGGAGGCGCCGGTGGCGGGGGGTGAGCCGAAGCAGGTCTGGCGTTCGGGACAGTTGCGACCGGGGACAGCGAGTCCGGTGGTGGTGGGGGATCGGGTGTACACGTTGAATGACGGCGGGATCCTGACCTGTGGGGATGCGAAGGACGGGAAACGGTTGTGGCAATTGCGGATGAAAGGACCGTTCAGTGCGTCGCCCCTGGCGGCGGGGGGCCATCTGTATTGCGTGAATGAAAAGGGATTGGTGCAGGTGGTTGATCCGTCAGCGCCCGAAGGCGCGGTGGTGAGCGAGTTGGACCTGGGCCAGACGGTGATCGGGACGCCATCGATTGCGGCCGGGTCGTTGTTTGTGCGGAGTGACGGCAAGCTGTGGCGGATCGGGCGGGAGAGTGCGCTGTAGGGGGTGTGGGACTTGTGGGACTGATGGGAGATATGGATCAGCGGTGGTTTGCTTCCGGGGTGGGGGATCGGGTCTGCTGGGTGGCGCTGTGTTGAACAAGGCGTTGGTGTTGGAACGGATCGTGGCCCGTTTGGCGGAGGAACTGGATTTGTACCTGCGTGCGGCGCGGACGGCGGCGGCCGAGGCGACGGATGAGCAGAGCAAGGCCGAGAACAAGTATGATACGCGCGGCCTGGAAGCCTCCTATCTGGCGCGGGGACAGGCTCGTCAGGCGGCGGAAGTGGAACAGGCGGTGCACCAGTTCCGCGCCTTGTCCACCGAACCGCTGGCACCGGAGCGGGCGATTGATGTCGGGGCCTTGGTGGAGTTGAAGGGGCGACGGGATGCCTTCTGGTATTTCGTGGGACCGCGGGCCGGGGGTACCGAGGTGGAACTGGATGGGACCGAAATCACGGTCATCACGCCGCAATCGCCCCTCGGTCAGCAACTCATGGGGCGTCGGGTCGGCGACCCGGTGAAGATGCCGTCGGGAGAAGAACTCCGGATCCGGTCGATGGTTTGATCCCGGAGAGCGGAGTTGGGCAACCCAAGTTCGATCACCATCCCGAAGGAACTCTGACGGTGGACGCAGGCAAAGGCTGCGGAATCCGTTGCCAAAGCTCGAAGCAGCAGAACCCACCGTTTGCAATGCCGCTGGGCTCGCCAAGTGCCCGACCAATCCGGCCAATCATCAACCGGCCCAATTGAAGGACAGAAAGCGATAAGTCATGACGGCCTGCAAAATAAACGAAAGAAGAAGTGTGTACCACCATGCCCATCGGCTGTTTCCCATCTCAAACCATCTGGCCCAGGCAACAAATACCGGAAACAATAGTAGTTCGAATCGTCGGAACGATAGAAACCAGTTTGTCGCTGCTGGAATGATCGCGGCCGCAATAACCCACCAGAACCATGATGGTCGAATTCTCCAGACCATCGGTAGAGTCACAAGGACCAGAACGAACATCACGCGATCCAGAATACTGTGCGTCGACTCCAGATCCCACTTGGTCAAAATGAGGGAATCAGCGAGTCCGGATAGATCCACAGCATTACCCAAGGAGGGATGATTGGCATAGAACTTCTGAGCTTGGATACCATCGAACGCGTTGCCAGTGCTCAGATACATCATCGCGAGGTACGTTCCATATCCAAGTACAGGAAAAAGTGGCAAGGCCTTCGACAATGGCTTCGCGCGATGGGCACCAAACCAACCCTCCACAAACAGGGCCGGAACAATGAATGCTCCCACCGGCCTCGCCAGGGACACCAGAAAGGCCAAGGTACACGCAAGTATCAGTTGCCCCCGGTCCCAGAACCAAAACACCCCAACGAGGAGCAATAAACACAGGGACTCTGAATATGGGACATTGAATACGTGGGCACACGGAGCTGAGTAAATCAACCATCCAACCCGATCCGCAGTTGGCCTCCCAAAACGTGCCTCCGAGAGTTCGTGCAGAGCGACTACCGCGAGGAAGGATAATACCGTGGCGAGCAAAGACCCCGCGACGATGTCCGCTACTCCGCCTGTCAAACCTATCCTCAGGATGAGCGGCCATAGGGGGTAGAATGCGTTACTGGGATTGTCTGGTGTGTAGCCTGACTGAGCCAGATGGAGGTAGTGCGAAGGATCCCAGTTGGCGAGTGGGGATAGCCATCCCGGCGTCTCGGCATCGGGGGGCCAGTGCTTGTAAGCGTGCCAATTCCCAGGTGGCGATTCTCCACCCGACAAACTATAAAACACCCAAATAGAGATCAGTAAACATAGGTGAACAATCAATGGGGGGAAAACGGCCCGCACGGATCGACTCGCAAAAGGGGAGGAAGACATGGCGACGGTGCACCCAATCGGCGGCCGGATCCGTTGGCCGGCAGCCGGTTGGGTTCAGCAAGGATCCTAACCCGGGTCTGGAGGTGGCACATCGCTACTCATCACAGAGGCATGAGCATGTCGAATAAGTGACCGTGCCAGCATGAACTGGATCGCAGGTGGCAACTGTACACGACGATGGGATCCAGGTGGAAGTGCAGATCCCGCCGTAGTAGGCAATGACGCAGAGACTGTCATCGCAGGGATCCGGACAATACCTTGCACCAGTGCGCCAGCCGTCCACTCACTTTTCCCACAGGCCACCGGCAAGCGCCGACAGACCAAGCGCAATCCAAACCCCAACTCCAATTCCAACATGTTTCGTTTTCATGGTTTTCTTCCTAAGCCCCTTGATTTGATTTTGCGAAGCATCACGAGGGGGCCAATGACAAGTAATGCGACGCCAAGAATCATCGCCATGGATTTCAGGACGGCGAAAAGTCCGAAAGATCGATTCGGTTGCACCGATACCTGCCATTCGATCCACTTTCGGTGCTCTTCAGCATCTAGGTTCGGAAGTTCCGAAGCATTGGTCAGCCTGTATCCATAGCTGTCGATGCTGCCGCGCGAGCTCCGCGACTGCACCCTGTAATCGATCACCGCCATGTTGGTTGGGAATGCAGGACGAATCCGCTCCACGGGTCTGATTTCCTGCATCCGGTTGCAAGTAACGTTGTACTCGTAGTGGGGTCCTCCCCCGATGCTGAAGTACCTGACGCTGAATTTGCTGGGGACTCTTGACCCAGAGATTGATTGGTATTCCTCCACTCGCATTGCGACATTGGTAAATCCGTTGGAGACCTGCTTCCTTCGAGTCCAGCTATCACGGAAGGCTGCGTACGCGGAAGTCGAGTGAGGCTTGCTCAAAAAGGGATTCAGCAACTCTTCGTCGAGCGGGCGATCCAGTGCAGTGCTCCGGATGAAGTCCAACGATTCAGGGCAGATTGCTCCCTTCTCAAATCCTTCAAAGCGCCAGAGCCATCCCAACGTGATGGGTGCCCGCGGCGTCAGAAAGATGTTTGGCATTTCGGCATTATTGGTAAGTGTGCTCCAACCTTGTTCCCCAAAACCAAATGCCAGCCATAGGCATGGCCATCCATCGCGAGGATTGGAGGGGAAGACAGGCAATCGACCAGGAAGCACCGTGAGGGAAGGACGATCAGACAGTTCGAGGTTCTTTACCTTCGTCACACTGCCTGTGCCGATGGGGTTGAACAGATAATAAAGAATGTTGGATTCGACCGTCAACGAGTAAGAGTAGCTTGCCAGCTGTGGCGCCCACCGGGGAGTCGAGGTTGAAATCTTGAAGTCACCGTTGGTACTTACAAGGACGGTGAAATCAAAGTTCCCAAGCGTCGATTTGGAAGGAGGCGTTCCCCTTATTGTGCTGATGGCCATTTGACCCTCGATTGCCAGGTCGGCCTGCGCACTGCGGCAGAGGAACGCGATGAGGAAGCTAAGAATGACTGGATTGCGCATGGCTCACCCTTTTTGAACTTGGAGTTGATACCGAATATTGATCAATGCAGTGCCTGCCCAGAGCAAAAGTAGCCACCTGGCAATGATCAATTGGGTGTTGAACGACAAGTCCAAGCCGGAAAAGAGGCTTCCGAGGCAATTGCAGGGCAATTGTGAATGATTCAAGATGAGGCCAACCCGATACAGAATCAGCCAGCCAACGAGCCAAAGCAGAAACAGATTGGCCAACTTCGAGAACTTAGAGCATAGCAACAAGACAGCCGCCGACAGCTCCATCAATGCGCCAACCCAAAGGATCTTTCTCTGAGAGATGAATGGAAATACATCATCCGCGCGAAGGAATCTTGCGTCACCCTCAGTCAAGGTGTTGATCTTCGCCGCCGCTACAACGAATAGGGAAACTACAGTGAGGAGAGTCCCTACATTCCTCACTCCAATGTTGCTTGGGGCCGGTTGCTTCGGGCCGGTTGCTTCGGGCCGGTTGCTTCGGGCCGGTTGCTCTCAACCTGTTGGAGCTGGATTGGGACTTGATCCACGGTGCTGCAAAAAACCAAAGTTGTTCTTGCTTTGCAAGGCCCGATTTTTTTGTGACGCTGACCCCCTAGTCAGTTGGTGCGACCTGGGATTGACCTGTATCCATCGGCTATGAATCCACGCAATGGTTCAACGGACACGGATCCCTGCTGCAGATTGCCCGAGGACAGGGCGATATCCTGCGGCCCGCATTTGGGATGCGGGGCTTTCACATTGATCGAGATTCTGGCTGTTATTGGCATCATTGCCGTTTTGGTGGGTCTGATCCTGCCGGCGCTGGTTGGAGCAAAGAGAAGGGCGGCGACGACTCGATGCATCTCACAGGTCCGTCAATTTGGGCTTGCAGGTTTGCTTTATGCGAATGACCACGCCGACTTCATTCCGCCAAACCGGGATGGTGATGGCATCGCCTTGGGTGAGACGTGGGTCCAGGGATGGCTTGGTTTGCCGGGCCCGGATTGCACCAATAGTCTTCTACTTCGAGAAAGTTTGCTGGCTTCCTATATTCAGAACGTGGGTCTTTGGAAGTGCCCGTCGGCAGGGGATGTGACTATTGGTTCAGTCCGAATGCCTCGAGTGAGGACGGTCTCAATGAACGGCTTCATGGGGTCTCCCGTGCGAAGTCCCGGGGCCGAGACCTATCGGCGAATGTCCGACCTGATCCGGTTGTCCCCGACTGATGCCATCACGTTTCTTGAGGAACGCCCCGAGTCCATCAATGACGGATCCTTTTCACTCCAATGGGATTTCAAGGAACATATTCCTTCGGATTGGCAGGTGCGTGACAAGCCGGGTCACCTCCACAATCGTTCCGGGAATATTGCCTTTGGTGACGGCCATGTTGAGACCCATCGATGGATGACCCTTGGGTCGCCCACGCTGTCCCGGGACGATTTTGACTCTCCTTATAATCCTGACGTGCTTTGGCTGCAGCGCCATGCGACCTGGCGCGCCAAGCCGGTAGCTCTTCCCTGACACCGGGATGCTGGTTTTCCCGGATTCTTTGGCGGCCCGATGCACAAACTCGTCTCATTCCCTTCCTGGACGCAGTATTTTCGATTCTGCTTGGTCGGAGCGGGCGGCTTGCTGGTGGACATGGTGATTTTTCACCTGTTGTACACGCGGGGTTGTTGGCCAATGGAAATTTCCAAGTTGGTGGCCGCAGAGTCTGCCCTCCTGAACAACTTCCTCTGGAACGACCGGTGGACCTTCGGCTCTCACCGAATAGAGGAGAATGCTCCCAGGCTTCGTCGCCTGATCCGATTTCACGTCGTCTGTTTATCGGGAATCGTGCTCGCCATGGTGATCCTGGGAGTGATGCATCGCTGGGGCGAACTTCAGGCAGAGATTGCCAATGGCGTGGCAATTGTTGCGGTCAGTGGATGGAACTTTGGTTGGAGTCGCCTTTGGGGATGGGGCGCTGGTCGGATTCGGAGTCCGGGCACGGGGATGCCACGCGACTAGTCAACACCATGCAGGCAAGCGGCAGGGGCAGTCTCTTTAACTTGTTGTCCTTCCCTAAGACGCTCGAGGTTGGTTCGTTTCTCCGCAGCCTGCGGCGCCCTCATACTTCTGCCGAGTGCGGGGCTGTGTTTGGAATGATGCGAATGCCGTAGGTGTCGCGTCTTCGCCTGTGACGGCCGTGGATTGGGGATGGGCGGCTTCGAAGCCTCAGTTGCTTCGTTGGCCGAGGGCGGCGGCGGGGAGCCCGGTCCGCATGGAGCGGATGTCGACGGCATCCATTCCGGCGGCGCGGATGGCTTCCATTCCCAGATCGGTGTCCTCGAATCCGCGACAGCGGGTGGGTTCGATCCGGATTCGTCGGGCGGCTTCGAGGAAGATGTCGGGTGCGGGCTTCTGCCGGGTGACATCCTCATTGGTCACGACGGCATCGAACCAGTCGCGGATGCGCAGCTTTTCGAGGACATGGCCGATGGCGTGGCGGGATCCACCGGAAGCGACGGCCATGGGGATGCGGCCGCGGAATTCGCGGGCGATGGCGACGACTTCCTCGATGGGACCGATATCGGGGGCGAACTGGAGGTACAGTTCTTCCTTTTCACGGGCGAGGGCGAGGGGATCCAATTCGGGCCGATCCTGTTCATGGGCGAGCATCCGGACGATGTCGCGGGTGGGAACACCGCCGAGGGAATAGAAGCGGGTTTCGGGGAAGTGCAGGCGATGCCGTTCGGCGAGGAGACACCAGGCGCGCCAATGGAGGGGCATGGTGTCGGCGAGGGTGCCATCGCAATCGAAGACAAGACCGGCTGGGATGAAATTGGGCATGGGGAGGGGGGAGAGGATCATTTCTGAACGCGGGCGAGACGTTCCAGGATTTCGGCGCCGATGAGGGGGTCGAGCAGGGGATCCAGGTCGCCTTCGATGAAGTGGGAAAGGTTGTAGAGGGTGACCTCGATCCGGTGATCGGTGACGCGGTTCTGGGGGAAGTTGTAGGTGCGGATCTTTTCGGAGCGGTCGCCGGAACCGACCTGACCGCGGCGTTCGCTGGCCATCTTTTCGGCTTCCTCGGCCATCTTCCGTTCGAGGAGACGGGAACGGAGGACCATCATGGCCTTGGCCTTGTTCTTGTGTTGGGACCGTTCGTCCTGGCAACGGACTTCGAGGCCGGAGGGTTTGTGGACGATGCGGACGGCGGAGTCGGTGGTATTGACGCCCTGACCGCCATGGCCGCCGGCGCGGCAGACACCGATTTCGAGATCTTCGGGGCGGATTTCGACATCGACTTCCTGGGCTTCGGGAAGGACGGCGACGGTGGCGGTGGAGGTGTGGATGCGACCCTGTGCTTCGGTGGCGGGGACGCGTTGGACGCGATGGACGCCGGACTCGTGTTTGAGGCGTTTGAAGACGTCCTGGCCGGACACCAGCATGACGACGTCCTTGAGTCCGCCNNGCCTCGGCTCCACCGGCGGCGGCGCGGATCTCGACGACGGAGTTCCGGGAGTCGGTGGGATTGGGCGGAGCGATGCCGTCGAGGAGGCGGAGGGTCAGTTGTTGGTGGCGGGATTCGAGGGAGGGGAGTTCCTCGGCGGCCATCTGGGCGAGTTCGGAACCGGGGGATTCGGAGACGAGGAGTTCGCGATTGGCGGCGATTTCATCGCCGATGCGGCGCCAGGCCTCGCCATCGGTGACGAGATCGCGGAGGCGGGAATGTTCCCGGGTGAGTTCCTGGCCGCGCTGGGCATTGGCGAAGGCGTCCGGGGCGGACAGCTGGGCTTCCACTTCGTCAAAGCGACGACGGAACTTCTCGATGAACGGGATGAGATCCATGGAAGCGGCGGGGCTATCTGGAAAAACAAACCCGCCCGCGGGCTTCCCGGTAAGGGATGGGAGCCGGCGGGCGGGTTGGAGGGAGGACGACTACTTCTTCTTTTTCTTGGAAGCGGCCTCGGCCTGGGCGGCCTGGGCGGCCTGGGTCTTGGCCAGGCGTTGCTGGAATTTGTCCACGCGGCCGGCGGTATCGACGAACTTCTGCTGGCCCGTGTAGAACGGGTGGCAGGCGTTGCAGATGCCGATGAGCAGCTGGGGCTTGGTGGAACGGGTCTGGATCGCGTTGCCACAGGCGCAGCGGATCTCGGACTGCACGTATCGTGGATGTGTGTCTGCCTTCATGTGCCGAAAAGGAACGCGGACGCTATCAGTCGTTCCCTGCATGACAAGACTGATTTTCAGGCGGGCATTTGCATCGCCCATCCCGTACCGTGCAGGACTGATGACCGGTTGCTCCCTGACTCGATTCCCCGATGACGTCGCCCTCGCCACCTCCGTGGCGGATCTGTGGCTGGACCAGATTGGCCATGCCGAACGTACCGGCGCGGCGCATCGCGTAGCCCTGGCGGGCGGCCGGATCACCCGACGATTCCTGGCCATTGCGGCGGATCGGGCCCGGGCGCGTGGATTGTCCCTGGACGGGGTCGACTTCTTCTGGGGCGATGAACGGTGCGTGTCGACGGAGGATGCGGAGAGCAATTTCCGGCTGGCGTGGGAAACGTTGCTCGAACCGGCAGGAGTGCCGGAGGCGCGGATCCATCGGGTGCTGGGCGAACTGGATCCGGGCGCGGCTGCGGCGTTGGCGGAGCAGGAGATCCGACGGGTGCTGGGTTCATTCGGCGATTCCATGCCGGTGTTGGACCTGGTTTTTCTGGGGATGGGTGAGGATGGGCACGTGGCGTCGTTGTTTCCCGGAGCGGCGGTGGAGGTGACGGACAGTCGGTGTGTCTACGTGGGGACCACGGGCCCCAAGCCGCCGCCCCAGCGGGTGTCCCTGACCTACCGGGCGATTGCGGCGGCGCGTGAGGTCTGGGTTCTGGCGTCGGGCGCGGGCAAACAGGCGGCGTTGGAACAATCGATGTCGCCGGTGCCGGGTGCGGAGGAGACGCCGTTGGGCCGGGTGCTGCGGGAGCGCAGCACGACCCGGATCTTCACGGACATCGCCGGCGTGTGAGAAGGGGTGTGAGGGGGGCGAGAATCCCTTGAAATGGGTTTGAACAGATCCCGGTGGGACGGGTCGGAATGACTGTTGGTTGGAGCGTGTCCGCCAAGGGTTGGCAGAGGGGTCTTGCTGGGCGGTGAAGTTGCGGGCACGCCGTCTCCAGTTGGCTTCACCGCCGATCTGAGCGTCTGGGTGAAGGCGTATAGGACCCCATCACCCAAGGCCGCACCTGAGTGGGTGCGGCCTTCTTTTTAACCGGTCAGTCCACGTACCGGGGATCGTATACCTCCCGGTCCGTCACCCCGCGCAGTTGCTGGGCGAAGCGCCGGATTCCTTCCCGGGCCGGTGAATCCAGGTCGTATTGGACATGGCCCCCGAGATAGGCGGCGCGGAAGGTGGCATCGTATCCGGTTGATTCCCGGATGATGTCGGGGAGTTCGACGGACCCGCGGTGTGCAGATTCCCGCAGCAGTTGGCGAAGGGCGGGATCGGATCCCTGCCGGAGCACCCACACGGCATAGGTGAAGGGCAGTTGTTCGGATTCGAACCACGCCTGTCCGAGATCCCACCAGGGTCGTTCGGGATGTTGGCGTCGGAAATCGATGGCTGGGTTGCCGATGAGCAGGACGTTGTCGAGGGAAGCGGCGTCGGAATAGGAACCGAGGGATTCGAAGGACGGATTCCAACCGCGCTGATGGAGCAGCACGCGCAGCAGATTGACCGAGGTGCAGGAGGCGGGATCGAGATGGATGCGTTGGATCTGGTCGAGGGGTTGTCGGTGGGCGAGACCGACGCTGTAGACGGGGCCGCGGGAGAGGATGCCGATGCCGTCGAGGATCTGGTGGGAGGGATGGAAGAGGGCTTCGGTGATGGAGAGCAGGGCGGCATCGAGACGGCCGGCATGGAGTTCGGTGGCGAGCCGGGAGGGGGCGAGTCGGACGAGATCCTTTCCGAGACCGCGGGTGAGGGGGAGGGCGTTGAGATAATGGACCGAGCCGATGCGGAAGGTCATGGGAGTGGATGAAGAAGAGGAGGGGATCAGAACGGTTCGGGTTCACCGGCTTCGTAATCGGGATGATCGGAGTCGGGGTTGGGTGTGGGGACGGTTGGAGTGCGGGAGGGTGGCGGGGTGGGGCGGGATGGAATTCGGCCGCGACCGTAGTTGAGGTTCCACTCTTCCAGCAGGTTCGATGGTATCTCGCCCAGAAAGCGGCTGGATGGTTGGACGGATTCGAATCCCTGGACAACCCGGAGCAGGGGGCGGGTGAGGTAAAGTTCCCGTTCGGCGCGGGTGACGGCGACGTAGAAGAGCCGGCGTTCCTCTTCCATCGCATCAGGATCCTCCAGGGAACGGTGGGTGGGAAACATTCCTTCGCAGAGCATGATCACGAAGACCGTGTGGAACTCGAGTCCCTTGGCCTGGTGCACGGTCGAGAGGCGGAGGCGGTCGCCATCGTCGACCCCGGCCGTGTTGGCGGCGGCATCGGCTTCCAGCTGGGATTGGAGGGCGAGCTGGCTGAGGAGTTCGGTGGTGGAAGAGAACTGGTCGGCGTAGGCGGCCAGTTGGGTGAGGTCCTCCATCCGGTTCCGGGGATTCTCGTAATTGGCTTCCAGATGATCCTTGTAGCCGTGCTCAAGGAGGTGACGGATGCATCGGCCGGGGAGGTCGCGCCAGTCGGGTCGGGCGATCTGGACCAGGGTGGCCGCGAGTGAGGCCCAGGCGGCGGCGGCGCGTTGGGGGATGGAACGGGTCAATGCGGCGAGGGCGGCCGGGAGGAGATCGGAGGGCCGGGGTTCATCCGGTGGCGCGGCGAGGGCGCCGTCGTTGTCGGAGAAACCCATGGGTGGTGGCGGGGGAAGTTCGGCGAGGCGCGGACCGATGATGGCCGAGAAGAGGGCCCAGAGTTTGTCGGCACCCTTGGCGCCAATGCCGGGAAGCATGCGGGCCAGGCGTTTGAAGGAGAGTTCATCGGCGGGTTGGGTGACGAAGCGGAGGTGGGCGGCGATGTCCTTGATGTGGGCCTGCTCGAAGAAGCGGATGCCGCTGGTGATGAGGAAGGGGATGCCGGCCCGGGTCAGTTCCATCTGGATTTCGAGGGCGTGGAAATGGGAGCGGTAGAGGACGCAGACCCGGCTGAGGGGGATGCCTGCCTCACGGATCTGGCGGGTGCGTTGGACGATGAAAGCCGCCTGCTCTGAACCATTGGTGCAGGTGATCCGGGCTGGTTTGGGACCGGTTGGCTGGGCGGCGCGGAGCTTCTTCTTGAACTGGCGCTGGTTGGCAGCGATGGCGGCATTGGCCACGGCAAGGATCTCGGGGGAGGACCGGTAATTGGTTTCGATGCGAAAGACCTGGGCCTCCGGATGGCGATCGGGGAAGCCGAGGATGTGGGAGAAGTCGGCGCCCCTCCACGAATAGATGCTCTGGGCATCATCCCCCACCACGGTGATGTTGCGGTGGAGACCGGACATAAGGTCGATGATGGCGGACTGGAGGTGATTGGTGTCCTGATATTCGTCCACCAACACCCAATGGAAGCGGCGTTGGAAGTATTCCCGCACGTCGTTGTTCTGCTCAAGGAGACGGCGCCAGAGCAGCAACAGGTCGTCGAAATCCATGACGCCCGCCTGGCGTTTGCGGTCGGTGAAGACGGGGTGCAGGGCGGCGATCTCGTGGGTGATGGCGGCGAATCCGGGGTGTTCGTGGGCGAGGACGTGATCGAGGGTGCGGCCGGTGTTGGCCTGCATGGAATAGATCTCCGCGAGGACATCCGGCTTGGGGAAGCGCGACTGACGGGTGTCGATCCCGGCTTCCGCAATGCATGCCGCCAGCAGTTCCTTGATGTCATCCCGGTCGGCGATGGCGAAGTTGGGGCGATACCCGATGCGGTCGGAGAACTGGCGGAGGATGCGGAGGCCGATGGAGTGGAAGGTGCCGCCCCAGACGGGGGGAAGGTGACCGCCCAGGAGCTGGGCGACGCGATCCATCATTTCGCGGGCCGCCTTGTTGGTGAAGGTGAGCAGGAGGATCTGTTCGGGTCGGATGGCGTGTTCCTGGAGGAGCCAGGCGACGCGGTAGGTGAGGGTCCGGGTCTTGCCGGAACCGGCGCCGGCGAGAACGAGGGAGGGGCCGTCTGGGGCGGTGACAGCAGCGAGTTGCTGGGGATTGAGTTCGCGGGCGAAGTCAATGGCGGTCCCGGGCGGGCTGTCCTGGTCCGGCTCCATCGAAAATTCTCGCGGCATGGAGGGAAGGTATCGTCCGGATCCGGATGTGGGCAACGCGGGCGCGGGAGGGATTGCTGAATGCCGGTTGCCGCTGCGGGTGTGCGGCCGCATCCTGCGCTTCGCGTTTATGAACGAAGTGCAGCAGCTTGACGAACTTCTTGCCTCCCGTCTCGACCAGGCCCGGCGCCCGGTGGAGCCGTGCACCGTGGTGATTTTCGGTGCGTCCGGCGACCTGACCTCCCGGAAGCTCATCCCGGCCCTTTATCATCTGGCCCTGGAAAAGCTCATGCCCACGCCGTTCCGGATCATCGGGTTCGCCCGGCGCGACAAGACGGATGAATCGTGGCGTGCCGAACTGCGGGAGGCGCTCGGCAAGTTTTCCCGCACCCAACCCGTCCAGGACTCCGTGTGGGCCGAGTTCGCGTCGAACATCCACTATTGTCAGGCGGACATCTCGGACGGGGCGGGGTATGCGGCCTTGAAGGCGTTGGTGGATGGCTTTCCGGATGAACGTCTCCGGACCAACCTGCTCTTCTACCTGGCCACCAGTCCCAGCCAGTTCGCCGAGGTCTCCGGTCACCTGAGTGAGGTGGGTCTCCTTCGCAAGGCGGAGGGTGGATCCACCCCGGAACGGGTGGTCGTCGAGAAGCCCTTTGGCCATGACCTCGCCAGCGCCCAGCACCTCAACAGCGAACTCACCCGGTTCGCCCACGAAAAGCAGATCTTCCGCATCGATCATTATCTGGGGAAGGAAACGGTCCAGAACATCCTGACCTTCCGGTTCAGCAACGCCATCTTCGAACGCCTCTGGAACCGCGAATGCATCGATCACGTCCAGATCACCGTCGCCGAGAAGCTCGGGGTGGGTTCCCGGGGCGGTTATTACGAGGAAGCCGGGGCCATGCGCGACATGGTCCAGAACCACGTGCTCCAGGTGGTCGCCCTGATCGGCATGGAACCTCCGGTGTCGCTGGAGGCCGAAAATGTCCGTGACGAAAAGGTCAAGCTGCTCAAGTCGATCCGGCCCATGACCCCGGCGGAGGTCATGAAGAACGTGGTGCGCGGGCAATACTTCGCGGGTGAAGTCGACGGGGAAGCCCGGCCGGCCTATCGATCCGAGCCCAAGGTGAAGCCCAATTCGAATGTGGAGACCTTCGCTGCGATGCGGTTGCTGATCGACAACTGGCGGTGGTCCGGCGTGCCGTTCTATCTGCGGACGGGCAAGAATCTGCCATTGAGCGCATCGGAGGTGCGGATCCAGTTCAAGCCGGCGCCGAGCATCCTGTTCAATGCGGCTGCCGGATCCCGCCTGGACGCCAATTCGCTCACGCTCCGGTTGCAGCCGAATGAAGGGATGACCCTGCGGTTCAACGGCAAGGTTCCGGGTGGCGCCACCGAGTTGCGGCCGGTCCGCATGCATTTCTCGTATGACACCGAGTTCGGTGCCTACACGCCGGAAGCCTATGAACGCCTGTTGCTGGAGGCGATGGCGGGCGACGCCACCCTGTTCATCCGTCGCGACGAAGTGGAGACGGCCTGGGGGATTGTGGATGCCATCCGCAATGCGTGGGTGGGAAAGAACCTGACCAACCGGGAGTTTTACGGAGCGGGAACGTGGGGACCGTCCGCGGCGGACGACCTGCTGAGCCGGGACGGTCGGGAATGGAAGAATCCGCAGCATCGCTGAGCCGTGCAGATGCGGTCTCTCGCGGAGACGCAGAGGCGCGGTTCCCAATATTTCCTGAACACCCGGACTCCGTTCGGAGCCCGCATTGTCTCAGGGTTCATCCTGAAAGCGGCAGTTGTTTTGACCACGGATTTCACAGATTCCACGGATGGATGGGGCTGAAATGGAGGTTTTCATCCTGGTCGAACACTCACCTCGCAGGTGTGCTGTGATCCCAAGCCAAGTCCCTGCTGATCTGTGTCATCCGTGCAATCCGTGGTTTCAACTTCCTTTTCTAGGTTCATTTGTCGTGATCTGAAGATCTTCGCCTTGAGGATCTGCCGGATCGTCACAGGAACGTGCTGTTCCCGACAATTTGGTTGACCGTCTGGAAGGGTCCCGGCAGCGTCGCCCGGTCTCCCATTATCTAGCTTCTGAAGCGGCGTTGTGTCTCTTCGCGGAGCTTCCAACCACACGGGGCACGGGTGTGCCCATAACGTTGGCGGCGCGGCTTCAGCAGCCTGGGATGAGTACCTATGCGACAACATAAAAAATTGCAGTGGTGGCGGATGCTGTCCCTCGTGGCAGCAGGCGCCAGCGCCACATCGGCCGTAGCCGGTGTGACGACGATCAACTTCAACACCGACCCGGCGGCGACCACCCCGCCCTTGTATGCCGAGACGGGCAACAACGCCTCCAATTGGCGTGCCTCCGGTGGAGCCTCCGGGGCTGCCAATGACGGTTATCTGGCGATCAATGACTCGCGCGGCGGACAGCAGACGACCCTGGTGTTCCGCGATCTGGACAACGGTCTCGTCGTCAAGGCGTTCAAGTTCGAGGCCGATCTCCGGATCGGTGGCGGTACGGCGAACCCGGCAGACGGTTTCTCCATCAACTACGTCCGCTCCAATGATCCGATCATCGCCAATGGTGAATCTGGCATTGACCCGACCTACCTGAACTACGCCGGCGACGGCGACGGCTCCGGTTCCCTCCCTGAGGAAGGATCCCGAACCGGTCTTGGCATCGGGTTTGATACCTGGCAGTCCACCGCCCACACGGGCGGCATCACCGACGTGGTCGGCATCTCGGTCCGTGTCGATGGCGCCCTGATCACCCAGTTCCCGGTGCCTCTGCGCCCGGGCAACACCTTCCCTGGCGGCACCTATGATCCGGTGCCTTATCGCAACCTGGCTGCGTCGGATGTGAATTATCCGGCGTCCATGCAGACGGGTGCGTTGACCACTGACGAAGATCTCAATCAGGACGGCATTGTAGATGCCGCGGATGTTGGCATTGCCCAGCCCACACTGGAGGAAGTCGGTCCGGAGATTTTCAATCTGTGGTTGAAGAACCTGCGCTGGGAGAAGTTCGTCGCTGAACTCACGGAAGACCTGAAGGTCAAGCTGAGCTGGAAGGGTGTCGAACTGACCCCCGCCGGTGGTCTGCCCGTCAATTTCGCCCCCAGCTCGGGCCGCATCGTTCTCGGCGCCCGTACCGGTGGCGCCTGGGAAGCCCATCACATCGACAACATCGTCCTGACCACGATTCCCTCTGACAAGATTGTCATCGGTGGAGTCACCGACAGCCCGATCGGTTTCAACATCGGTATTGAAGATTCCGGCGCCTCCGTCCTGGATCCGGCGACGATCCAACTCCGGTTGAATGGGGTTGCAGTGGATGCGGGCAAGGTAACCACCACCAAGACCGGTGCGGCTTCCACGATCAGCTTCCGTGACATTGCCAGCATCCTGCCTGCGGGATCGACCAACACGGTTGACCTGACGGCGCGCGACACGCTGGGCGCGGAGATCACCGGCACCCGGACCTTCGTGGTGCAGCCGTACGTTTCGGTTCCGGCTTCGATGGCGGTCACCGGAGTCAACACGGCCCAACCCGGGTTCGTCATGACCATCCATCAGACCGATGGTGGCGGCCTCCCCAACACCGTGCTGCGCGCCGAGCGCCAGCTCCGCGGTGACCTGGGCGCCAATGTGGCGACCGTGTCCACCGTGAACGTCGAGGGAACCGTCAACTTCTCGCAGCAGCCCTTCGGAGCCTTTGAGCCGGATGTGGCGGGTAACTTCACCATCAACAACGAATTCCCTGACGTGTCGATCCCGGGCATCCCGGGTACCGTCTCTGATCCGGCGACCGAGACCGACAACATCGCGGCTGAACTCCTGACCTACCTCGAGTTCGATCAGGCCGGTGTCTACACCCTGATCTTCAACTCGGATGACGGTTTCCGCACCTCGATGGCCAAGAACCGCCGTGAGCAGCTCAACAACCTGTTGCTCTCGCAGTTCGACGGCGGTCGTGGCGCGACTGACACCGCGGTGACCCTGGTGGTTCCGACCCCGGGCTTCTACCCGGTCCGCTCGGTCTGGTTTGAAGGTGGCGGCGGCGCCAACTTCGAGTGGGTGGTCATCCGTGATGGCAAGCCCCGCGCGTTGATCAACGACGTCGGCAATGCCAACTCCGTCCGCGCGTTCCGTTCCGCTTCCGAAGCGGTTCCCGCCGGTGTGGTGTTCGCCAACCCGGCCCGTCAGACCGGCAATCCATACGTGGCCACCGATTCGATCAGCATCGATATCGCGGATCCCAGCGGCGGCACGGTCACCGCCAACAGCATCGTGATGACGGTGAATGGCGCTACGGTGACGCCGACCGTGAACAAGACGGGTTCGACCACCCGGTTGAGCTATGCCCAGGCTGCCGCGCTTCCTTCGGGATCCACGGTGACGGTGGGAGTGGCCTTCGCGGATTCGACCGGTGGCAGCTACACGGGCAGCTACACCTACACGGTGGCCGCCTACTCCACGTTGCCGCTGAGCTTCCGCATGCCGGATTCCGCGGTCGACAAGACCAAGCCCGGCTTCCTGTTCAAGCCCGTGCAGGCCGCGATTGGTCTCGAGAACCGGGTACGCCGCGCCGAACAGCACGTCAGCGGTCTCCTCGGTCTCGCGAACATTGCCGACCTCACCCTCGCCCGTCCGGACGGGTACTTTGTGGTCCCGGGCGTGATCAACTTCGACCAGGCCGCCGGCAATGCGGGTGCGTTCAACGCCGGCAACGGTTTCCCTGAGGAAAACATCCCCGGCATCCCGGGCCTCCTGCCTGACGGCATCACCCCCTCCACCGACAACATCTCGGCGGAGATCCTGACGGTCGTCGAGTTCCCGGCTCCGGGTCTCTACACCTTCAGCTTCAACTCCGACGACGGTTTCGCCACCTGGTTCGGGCACCCGAACGATGGCGGCCGGATCCTGGCCGGTGAGTTCAATGATGGTCGTGGTGCGAGCGACACCTTCTACAGCGTGTTGGTTCCCCAGGCCGGTCTGTATCCGGTCCGCTCGGTGTGGTTTGAGGGTGGCGGCGGCGCCAACCTCGAGTGGTACACCCGCATCAATGGCGTGAACGCGCTGTTGAACGACACCGCCAACGGCGGCCTCAAGACCTACCAATACCCGCTGGGTGTCGGCCCGACCTGGCTGAAGAGCTTCGTTCCTTCCAATGGTGCGAACCGCGTCTCCCTGACCGATCCGATCCGTGCGGTGATCGTTGACGGCACCGGTGTCCTCGACCCCTCCACGGTCAGCATGACGCTGAACGGCGCTGCGGTGACTCCGACGGTCGTCAAGACCGGCAACGAGACCACGGTCAGCTACACCCCGGCCCTGGTCGCGGGAAGCGCGAACACGGTTGTCCTCAACTACGGCGATCGTTCCCTCACCCGGACCTTCACGGCGGGCACCCTCGACAAGGTCGCGTTCTTCATCGAGGCCGAAGACTTCAACTTCGGCAGCGGCCAGTCGGATGCGGCGGCCAGCGACATGGCGAACTACCGCGGCGGCGCCTATGCCAGCCGTTCGGCTGTACTGGGTGTCGACTATCAGCGCGACAGCGTGGGCGACTCCCCCTTGTATCGTCTGGGCGAAGATCCCCAGGTCCCGATGGATGTGAACTACTCCGAGGGTTGGGGCCGTGGTCTCACCGATCTCCAGATCAACTACAAGATCGGCTGGATCGGTGGCGGTCAGTGGTACAACTACACCCGCAACATTCCGGCTGGCCGATACAACGTCTACGCCGGTCTGTCCCACGGTGAATCCAATGAAGGTCAGCTCTCCGGCACGCTGCAACGCGTGACCGCGGGTGCGACCACCGCGAACCAAACGCTGGAAGAACTCGGCTCCTTCACGGGCCAGGGCACCGGCGGCTGGGGGCTCAACCGCATCGTTCCCCTCCAGGTCGATGGCAACAATGCCGTGGTGGAAGTGACCGGTGGCGCCACCACCCTGCGTTACTCGTCCAGCAACGGTGACTTCGACTTCCTGCTGCTCACCCCGGCCGCGACCGAAGTGCCGGAATTCACCGACGTGGTGTTGAATCCGAATGGATCCATCACCATCACCTGGACCGGTGGTGGCACGCTCGAAGTGGGTGCGACCATCCTCGGGCCATTCGGCCCGGTGGCCGGAGCCACCAGCCCGTACACATTCACTCCGGATCCGGCAGTGCCCATGCTGTACGGACGCATTGTCCGGTAAGTGAAGTGATCGGTTGACCGATTCAACGGGGGCCAGGCTGCCAAGCCTGGCCCCTTTTTCTTTTCAGACGGGCTCCCAAGATGCGCTCCGGTGGACTTCCGCGTTGACGCTCTTCCGCACCACTCCCACCTTCGCAGGCCGCGTTGGAATGAAGACCGTCCTCTTTGTCTGCACCGGCAATACCTGCCGATCTCCCATGGCCGAAGGCCTCGCCCGCAAGGCCCTTGATGGCCAATCGGACTGGCAGGTCGCGTCCGCGGGCATCGGGGCCGTCAATGGTCAGCCACCCAGTCCCCACGCCGTCACCGCCCTCCAACCCTTGGGCATCGACATCTCCGGGCACCGGTCCCGGATGCTCACTGCCAAGGCGGTCCGTGAAGCGGATTACATCTTCGCCCTCACCCGCAGCCACGCCGAAGGCATCCTCTACTTCCATCCCGAAGCTGCCGAAAAGGTCTTCCTCCTCCGTGAATTCGACGAGACGGCGGATCCCATGGACCGCGACGTGGCGGATCCCATCGGGGCTTCCCTCGAAGCCTATCTCGAATGCCGGGACCAGATCCGGCGTGGGGTGGTGTCCGCGCTGGAATCCCTCCTCGACCATGCCCGGAACACCCCGGAATTGGTGGATGTCGCGGTGGGATCCGATCATGCTGGGTTTGCCCTCAAGGAAACCTTGAAGCCCGTTCTGGATTCGATGGGTCTCACGTACACGGATTTGGGGACCCATTCTTCGGATTCCACGGATTACCCGGACTACGCCCATGCGGTGGCCGGGCAGGTGGTCGGTGGGCAGGCCCGGTTTGGACTGCTGGTCTGCGCGACGGGTGTGGGAATTTCCATCGCTGCCAACAAGGTTCCGGGCATTCGTGCCGCCTTGGTCACCGATCCATTGGTCGGTGCCTTGTGCCGTCAGCACAACGACGCCAACGTGCTTTGTCTGGGTGGGCGCATCACGCCACCGGATGAGGCCGCCCAGATTCTCCGTGCATTCTTCCAGGCCGACTTCGAAGGCGGCCGTCACCTGCGCCGAGTCCAAAAAATCGAACTACCCATGTCCCTCCGTCTCGCTTCCGTCGATCCCGCCATTGCCGATGTCATCGCCAATGAAAAGCTGCGCCAATCCGAGAACATCGAACTCATCGCCTCCGAAAACTTCACCAGCCCGGCGGTCATGGAGGTCCAGGGCAGTGTCCTGACCAACAAGTATGCCGAGGGGTATCCCGGCAAGCGGTGGTACGGCGGATGCGAGCACGTCGATGTCGCCGAGAGGCTGGCGATTGAACGGGCACGTGAACTGTTTGGAGCCGAGCACGCCAATGTTCAGCCTCACTCGGGTTCGGGAGCGAACATGGCGGTCTATTTCTCCATGCTGAAGCCGGGCGACAAGCTCCTCACCATGGACCTTTCCCATGGCGGACATCTGACCCATGGCAACAAGGCCAACTTCTCCGGCAAATTCTTCGAGATTGTCCATTACGGCGTCCGGCCCGGGGACGAGACCATTGATTACGATCAGCTTGCCGCCATGGCTCGGGAGCATCGTCCGCGCATGATCACCGTCGGCGCCTCCGCGTATTCCCGCGTCATCGACTTCGCGCGGATGGGCGAGATCGCCCGCGACGTCGGCGCCCTCCTGCTGGCCGACATTGCCCACATCGCCGGCCTGGTCGCCGCCGGAGTTCATCCCAGCCCCATCGCCCACGCTGATTTCGTCACCACCACCACCCACAAGACCCTGCGCGGTCCCCGGGGCGGTCTGATCCTTTGCCGCGCCCAGTATGCGAAGGCGATCGATTCCCAGGTGTTCCCCGGCATCCAGGGCGGTCCGCTCATGCATGTCATCGCCGCCAAGGCAGTCTGCTTCCTCGAAGCCCTGCAACCGGGCTTCAAGACCTATCAACAGCAGATCGTCCGCAATGCGATTGCCCTGGCCGATGGGATGAAGCGCAACGGATTCCGTCTGGTTTCCGGCGGAACGGACAACCATCTCATGCTGGTCGATGTCGGCGCCCGGGGCATCACCGGCAAGCAATCCCAGCTGGCGCTCGACGAAGCGGGCATCACCACCAACAAGAACACCATCCCCTTCGAGACCCGTTCTCCCTTTGAGGCGTCCGGCATCCGGCTGGGGACTCCGGCTGTCACCTCGCGTGGCATGGGTGAACCCGAGATGGCTGCCATCGCCGACATGATCTCCGAGGTGCTCCTCGACATCGCCAATCCCGCCACGGCACATCGGGTGCGTGATCGTGTCCGTGCGTTGACTGCACGTTTTCCGCTGCCTTGAAGCGGGGAACCGAACTGGGTTCATCCGCAGCTGGCGCAGATGGCGCAGATGGAGAAGCGAGGGTGTTGAATCGGAACGCCCGGGTGGATTTCGGGCGTTGGCGAGTACGAGTACGGATTCATCAGCAGACGGAGTGCGACTCCTCGTCCTTGCCAAAGACAGGCTGTCGCCGCTCCAGTCCGTGGCTGTATCGGGATGCGTACGGGATGGGTGCGCGCGGATATGGCGCCTTGGCGGGTTGGAAGTCCCCGTGCTAAATTTTCCCCATGAGCGCCGGAGGGATTTCACGACGGAGGATGTTGCAGGGGACGGGCGTGATGATGTGCCTGCCGTTGCTGGAATCGCTCCGTCCGTTGCGTGGGTTGGCGGAGGCGGTGAAGGGTTCGGGCGGAAGTCATCCGTTGCGATTCGCCGGGTTGTACATGCCGAACGGCGTCAATCCGCATCACTGGACGCCCAAGGGTCAGGGACGTGACTTCGAGCTTTCGTCGATTCTCGAACCGTTGGCGCCGTTCAAGGACGATATCCTGGTCCTGACGAACCTGTGGAATGCGGCGAGCAATACCGGGGACGGACATTACGTGAAGACCGGTGGCTGGCTCACCAGCACGACCATCACCCGCACCACCGGGAGTGAGCTGTGCTCGGGCAACACCTCGATGGACCAGTGGATCGCCCAGAAGCAGGGCAACATGACGGCATTGCCGTCGCTCGAGCTGGGGATTGAACCGCCTGCCACCGGGGTCGATACCAATGTCGGATTCACCCAGCTCTACGGTGCGCACATTGCCTGGGCCAACCCGTTCAATCCCCTCACCAAGGAGGTGCATCCCAAGCTCGCTTTTGATCGCCTGTTCCGTTCGGCCCAGGGGTCCCGGGCCGGAGGGGTGGGCCATGACCGGAGTGTTCTCGATCTGGTGGCGGAGGACGCCCGACGCTTGCAGAAGAAACTGGGCGGGGCGGATCGTCAGAAGCTGGACCAGTACTTCGAATCCGTGCGGTCGGTGGAGAAGCGCATTGAGTTCGAGACCCGTCGGCAACGGGAGGAAGTGTTGGTCGACGCCCTGGCACTGAAGGAAATCGAGCGGTTGGGACTTCAGGTGGATCGGTTCGATCCGTTCAGGAACGTGGCCCAGGCTTCGGAACGGGGCATCCGGCATACCGAGCATGTCCGGCTGATGCTGGACATCATCGCGCTGGCGTTCTGGACCGATTCCACCCGGGTCAGCACGTTCATGTTTGGCAATGCGGTTTCGGGCAAGGACTTCAGCTTTGTGGATGGCGTGAAGGGCGGCTTCCACGAGACCAGCCATCATGAGAATCACGCGGAAAAGCTGGAGATGTATCTCCGGATCAACCGCTGGCATCAGGAACAGTTCGCCTATTTCCTCAATCGTCTCCGATCCATCCGCGAAGGCGAAGGCACCCTGTTGGATCACTCGATGATCCTGTGCGGCGCCGGCATGCGCGATGGCAATGCGCACAACCCGGAGAACCTGCCTCTTGTCCTTGCCGGTCGTGCGGGCGGCACCCTGGCGACGGGGCGGCATCTGGTTTATCCGCGGAAGACTGCCATGGCGAACCTGCACCTTTCGCTGATGCGCCGTGCCGGAGTGGATCTCGCGCAGTTTGCCGACAGCACCGGCGAATTGCCGGGGCTGGATGATCCGGGGTACGGCGGGGCTTGAGGGGGAAGCAGTCAGGGGTCTGAGGTCTGGGTCTGGGTCTCACTGGTCCCATGGGACTTGTGGGACTTGTGGGACCTGTGGGACCTGTGGGACTTCTGCTTTACCGCTTCCTTCGCTCTTCTCCCTTCTCCTCCTGCGGTTTCGGCTTTCCTGTTGGCTGGCTCGGCTCAACCTCGTGCGGCTTCCACGAGCTTTCACAACATGTCCCGCCGCTTGCCCGCACCTCTCTCCGGTATCGTTCCTCCCCTGATCACTCCGCTGACTCCGGAGGGTCAACTCGATGTCGACGCCACCGGGCGACTTCTCGAACACATCATTGCCGGGGGTGTATCCGGGGTCTTCATCCTGGGAACCACCGGTGAAGGGCCCTGCATCCCGTCGCGGATCCAGGAAGAGCTCATCCGTGAGGTGGTCCGCTCGGTCCGGGGGCGCATCCCGGTGTTGGTCGGCATCACCAGTGTCGTGCTGGAGGATTCGTTGCGGTTGGCGACGGTCTCGGCAGATGCGGGTGCGGACGCCTGTGTGTGGGCGCCGCCGTTTTACTTGCCGGCGGGTCCGGGTCATCTCCGGCGGAATGCCGAACTCCTGCTGAAGCAACTGCCCCTTCCGTTGTTCCTCTACAACATGCCGTCCCTGGTGAAGACGCCGATCCCGTTGGAACTGGTGAAGTGGTCCCTCGACCAGCCCGGCATTGCCGGTCTCAAGGACAGCGGCGGTCAGTTTGGCTACTTCCATCAGGTGCTCCAACTGACCCGGGCGCGGGCTGACTACGCGGTGTTGATCGGGCCGGAAGAACTGTTGGCGGACGCGCTTCTGTTCGGCGCGCACGGCGGTGTCGCGGGTGGCGCCCAGATCTTCCCTGAACTCTTCGTCGGCCTCGACCACGCCGTCCGCGAGGGGAACCTCCCCCGGATCCGCCGCCTCAATGACGGCGTCCAGGCCATTGCCCGGCATCTCCATGACACCAGCGGTTATGCCGCGTCGGTCATCCGCGGCATCAAGGTCGCCCTTCACCTTCGCGGCCTTGCCGGTGACACCATGAGCGAACCGTTTGGGCCCGCGTCCCAGGCCGAACGCGATCGTGTGCAGGCTGCCCTCGAAGCCGTTCAACCGGTGATCGAAGCCAGCCTGCGCTGATCCGCATCACTTCTCGATGACGCGGAAGTAGCGCCACGGGAAATCGGCGGAGGAACGTTCCACCAGGTGTTCAACCGGTGCGTCCGGGATGAACTCCGACAACTCCGTCCATCCGCGCAGATCGATGGACGCTTCGAGGGCGGCCCGGACACCCGGGCGTCCCTTGTACCGGAACGAAACGGTGCCATCGGAGGCGCGGTCCGGCAGGTTGAGTCCGGGGCGCAAGGGTCGGACGACGATCTGGAACGAGCGTTGGGCGCCCAAGGCGGGCTCCCCGGAATCCGTGACTGCGACCGAGAACCGATTGGTGGCGTTCGCATGTTGTTCTTCAGGAATCCAGGTGAACAACCCGCTCTGCGGATGCAGCGTGGCGCCGAGGTCACCTCCCTGTTCGAGTCTGAAGACAAGGGTCTGGACCGGCAGATCGGTATCCGACGCCTGAAGCAGGATCTCCACCCGATCGCCTTCCCAGACCGTGCGGTCGGCGATCGGTTGGAGTGCGGGTGCGGCATTGACCTTGGCCACCGACACGGTGAACGCCGTGCGGCTGGTGGTGGGTGGATTGCCCTGATCCGTGACCTCCACCTCGAAGGCGTGGGAAGAGCCGCCCTGCAATTCCGAGGGGGTCCAGCGGAGTTCACCTGAAACCGGATTCAATGTGGCTCCTGCTGGCGCGCCGGCGAGCAGACGGTATCGCAACGGATTGGCCGGGAGATCCGGATCGGTTGCGGTCAGCATCAGCCGGAACAGGGAACCTTCATCGACGCTGAACAACGGCGGCACCGGATCCAGTGTCACCGGCAGGTTCACCTCACGGATCGTGACCCGGAAATCCCGACCACTGGTCAACGGGGGTTCGCCATCGTCCGCCACCTGGACCCGGACGATGCGCGTCGAAGGACCATCCGCCTCCCCGGTCTGCCAGGTGAACCGGCCTGTCACCGGATCCAGGACCGCTCCCGCCGGACCGGACACGAGATGGAATCGGAGGGTGTCACCGGGCAGATCCAGGTCGGTGGCGCGCAGCGTGAGATCGATGCGTGCGCCTTCATCGACCGTGACATCGGCGACCGGTGCCAGTACCGGCGCGGAATTGCCGGTGGCGACGGTGGCGGTGTCGGGCGTGCCGGGGGCGGCCTCGACATTGCCGGCGACATCGCGGGCCACCGAATAGAATGCGTAACGACGACCGGCGGCGCCGGGATAGAAGGCGGACACGGTCCGCACCCCGTCCAACCACCGTTGGAAACCTCCGCCATCGATTGAAACAAAGACATCGAAGGACTCGATGCCGGACCCTTGGGCGTCATCGGATCCGCTCCAGCGCACGGGAATGAGGGCGGGACTGGTTTCAGACAGGGCAGAGACCTGGCTGGTCGGGGCGATGGTGTCGGGGAGGGATTCGTCGCGTTGATAGACCAGGGTGTAACGGCCGGGGGAATCGTGATCGAGCAGGTGCAGTGTGTGTTCCAGCAACGGTCGGCGGCCCTGGCCGATGAAGGTGCGGTCGGTGATCCAGGCATTGGTGGGAGCGTGCAGGATGGATCCATCCGGACGCCGGACTTCGCGCAGGGCGAACTGGCCCCGGGCCGGATCCGGGATGCGCAGGTAGACCCAGCCGGGTGGTGTGACGGCGGTGATATCGACTTCGAGATCGTCGGCGACGGGAGTGCCTTCGGCGATGGCTTCGCGCACGACGGCGACGGGTCGGGTGGAGCCGTCGCTGAGATGCAGGGTGTCGGGAAGGTCATCGGGATCCGCGGCATCATTCACCAGGAAGTCGGGTTGGCCATCCGAGTGGGTTCGGTCGGCTTCGACCTGCCGGATGAGTTCATGGATCTCGACGCCTTCGAAGACGGAGGCGCCGCGTTCACCGAACCGGTCCTCGTGTTCGAGGGTGGCAGAGTAGTCGAGGAAGAGACCCTGGATGGAGGACTGGAGGAGCCAACGCCCGATGGAAATGGTGCCGGGCCCGACGTCACCAAACCCGACGGTGAGCGAAGGGCTGACGGGGCGCCCGGCGACCTGGGCGGCTAGGATGTCGAAGTGGACCAGCAGTCCCTTGGCGTTGTCGACGATGCGCGGTTGGGCGGAGGTGATGGAGAAGTTGCGGGCGATGCCGCGTCCGCGGTTCTCGACCATGACACCGAGGACAAAGGGTTCGGAGGGTTCAATCACGTCCGTGAACGGGTCATCGGCGAAGACATCGCGTTGGTGGAAATACTTGAGGAAGAGCCGGGCGTTGGGATGGACGGTGACGGTGCCCGGGATGAGTTCGGCGGTCCGGGTGATGTCACCGGAGCGATAGGCGAGATGGCCACCGACGAAGTAATCGACGGGTTCATCCGGCGCGGCGGTGTCCCTGGGAACGATGAGCCAGCGGGCGGACCCGGTGGAATCGGCGGGCAGGGTCAGGGCGAGACCGCCGAGGATGAGTTGGTTGGTGGGGGGTTGGCCCATGGGTTGGAGCCGGGTGAGCTCGGGCGGCAGGATGATGAAGCGATCATTGGCGGGATTGCCGAACCGATCCTGGATCTGGATGGCGACCCCGATGTCTTCGAGGGGTGTGTCGGTGGATTCGTTGATGATTTCGAGGGTGGCACCGATGCCTTTACGGGTGACGACGGCCTGTTGTTCGATGACGAGTTTGACCTGGGCACAGACGCCATCGGTGGCGGCGGCGACACGGGCATTGCGTCCGGTTTGACGGGCGGCGGCGGCTTGTNNGTGGCGATGCGCGTGGGGAGGCCGAGATGACGCACGAGGGTGTCGGAGAGTTCGCGCGGCGTCGGTTGGGCGGCGAGGGAATCGGCGGCATCGGGTTGATGGGTGACACCAACGGCCAGTTCGGCGGGAGAGCTGAATCCGAGCATGCGGCTCACGGCCTCGGCCTCGGTGAGCGGTGTGAAGCGGGGCAGGCTGTTGGGACTGGTCTCAATGAGACAGATCTTCTCCGTCATTTCGCGGGTTACGGAGGCGCCGCCGCCGATTGAATTCGGCCCGGACCCGGCGCTGACCTTCAACTCGGCCCGGACCACGATGGGTTCGATGCATCCGTCGCGGGTGGGCTCCGAACCGTCACCGCCGACGAGGTAACCGCTGAAGTAGGCGTAGGCGCCGAGATCCACACCGCCGAAAGCCTCGGCCGAGAGTTCGACCGCGGTGCCATCGGCGAGGGTTCCGGTGACCTTGCCGGTTCCCTTGAGACCGATGGGGGTGCCGATCCGGATGCGGGCATCGACGTAGACCTTGGGCTTGGCGAGGAAGCATTCGGTGGAAGCCTGGACCTTGACCGAACCGGTCCCGGTGAGTTCGACCCCGGCCCCGAGAAACATCTCGGCCTTTGCATCGGTGAGACCGGGGAAATTGACCTCGGGAACGTCGACCTGGAACTGGGGACCGGCGAACAGTTTGACCTCGATGGCGCCGCCGAGTTCGGCTTCGGCCTTGAGCCCGGTTACACCCTGACCATTCACCTCCTCGCAGCAGGTACACAGCTTGGCCGATCCACCGAACTTCACTTCGAAGCCCTGGACCGACAGCCATTTGACCGGGCCCAACACCGCGTTCAACACCCCGCGCGCCGCCGCGCTGGCATCGGCCTTGTACCCGGCCTCGGCGGAGGCGCACTTCGGAACGAACCGTTCCGGGTCGCAACTGCAGTCGTTGGTGCCGGCGAAGCTGGTGAAGCCGCTGGGACCGAACCCGATGTTGATGGGGAAGGTGGAACCTCCGCCGGGAGTGGGGACGTGCGGGAACTGGGGAATGTAGAGCTGGCCTTGGGAACGTCCCGGCCCGCTCGGAGGCGGCGGCGGACACAGACCGAGGTCGACCACGAAGACCGGCGACCAATAGGCCACACCGAATGGGCCACAGAGCAGTTCCCATCCGACCCCGACCGAGGGCGGGCTGCATCCGGCGCCGGTGGGCCCGGCGGCCGGGGCGGCGTTGCGACCGGGGGCGGCGGGATTGGTGATGCGGGTGAAGGTGACGGGAACGCTGATGGAACTCCTGGGCGGGATGGCGCCGAGATCGGTGGCGAGCGGATTGACGCGCCAGGTGGAACCGTCCTCGAATCGGAGATCGACGTCCTGGACGGCGATCAATCCCTGGTTGGACACCTTGAGTTCGATGGTGTGGGTGTCAGTGGTGATGCCGGTGAGATCGATGAGGGCGGGTTCAATGGTGACGACCGGGACCGGGACGGTGGTCTCGAAGATCGTGTCGAGCTGGATGCGGGCGCGTTCCTCGAAATCGACTTCTTCAACCCGCCAGTTGTACCGGACCAACTGGGTGCGGAGGAACGCCACCGTTTCGTTCACGCGACCGGGTCCGACCTGGATGGTCCTGAGGAAATTGTCATGGCGCGGTGCGGTCACCTCGAGGTTGTAGGTGCCCTCGGGGACATCGGTGAAGAGGACGACTCCTTGGGTGTCGGTGGTGGAAGAGATCACGGGCGAGTTGTCGTACACATCCCGCAACACCACCGCTGCACCCGCCACCAACGAGCCGTTGCCGTAATACGTGTTCTCGTCATGGACCGGCACCCGGACGTCGCCCAGGGCCTCCGACACATGTCGGATGGAAAAGGGAACCGTCACCCGACCCGTGTCGTTGCCGACGGCCAACCGACCTTCGTGCAATCCCAGGGCCAGGGTTTCGTCCGGGGTCAATGCCAGGGTGACCTGGACGGATTCACCGGGAGCCAACGACGGCAGGGGCAGGGCCGAGGCAACGCGCATCCAGGGAAGATCCGGCAGGGTGACATCCAAGGGACCCGAGTCCGCGCCGCCCTGATTGATCACTTCGAACTCCACCGTCGCCTGACTTCCGCGGACCACTCCGGAATCCAGCCGGGTCGGTCGGGAGACCAGGCGCGGTTGCGGCAGTTCCACCGTGTAATCGATCACGGCATCCATTCGTGCGCCTTCGCCGCTCGTCATTCGCACCGTGAACCGGCCCACGGCATCCCGATCGGCCCTGGACCACACCCGGAGGACCACCGCCCCGGATTCGCCCGGGGCCAGTTCCAACGGTCCTTCCACCGCCACACCGAGATCGTCGACCGCACCGGCATTGAACTGGAGACCGGTCATGGAACGCGCATTGGGATTGGTCAATTGAACCCGAAGCAGATTGGTCCGACCTGGAACCACCCGGGTGAACTGGTATACGGGATCGAGTCGGAGCCCGATGAGTTCGAACTGGTCCTGGGCTGCGGGAGCGGGAGCCCCCGGATGACCGGCGGAAATCGCGTACTGACCGAACTCGCCGGCGACCGGTTGGAATACTGTTTCGAACCGGCCTTCGGCATCGGTCAGGGCGGAGAGGGAACGTTCGGTTTCACGGACCCGGACATGGATGCGCACCCATTCCGCCGGGGCCGGAGTACCGTCGGGTTTCAATGCACGACCGGTGAGCGGAATGGCAGTGCCGGCCGGGGCGACATCGATGGAAGTCGAGACGGTGGCGGTGTAGGCGGGGTCGACGCGCAGGAGGTTTCCGGCGAAGGCGAGGTTGTTGGATTCGAGCACTTCCTCCACGGCGCCCGAGGCATCGGCCACCGCTATCACCCGCCATTCACCGGTCTCCGACGGCAGGCGCCGGGTCAGGTTGCGCTCAATGGATTCGCCCGGCTGCAAGGTCCCGCTGAACACCGATTCCTCGATCAAGACATCCGCGGCATCCAGCAGGTTGTCGCGGGAGAAATGGAGCCGTTGGGTGAACGGACCGCGCGCCGGAGCGAATCCCTGGTTGATCAATCGCCACGAGATCACGCCCTCACCCCCGGTGATTCCCGAAGCGGAAACCGTCACCTGGGCAAACGCCAGGTCGGGCAGGTTTCCATCCGTGACCGTGAACAGGGCCGTGGCCGGCGCATGCTGGATCGCGGTGGCCGACAGGGTCACCGGCTGGTTTCCATCGATCTGCCCGTCTTCCAGCGTGGTCACCGGGAAGGTGACGGAGGTCTGGCCTGCCGGGATCACCACGGATTCCGGCACGGCGGCTTCGGTGGGATCCGATACGGTCAACTGGACGGTGAGCGGTTGGTTCACCGGAGAATTGCGCAACACCACGGCGGTGAATGCGGGCGAACGTCCTTCGCGCGATACCGTTGTACCCAACGACAACCGCAACGACGCACCGTCGTCGTCCTCGACCCGGACGGTCACTGGAGCGGAAGTCGCGAGGATCTCGCCACTCACCGGTGCCATCACCGAGGCGGTCACCAGGACTTCGGCAGGTCCGTTGTTGATCCGGTCATCCACGGGTCCGGCGTAAAAGCTGACGGTGGACTGGCCCGGGGCGAAGACGATCTCGGGCGGAACCACCAGGCGTCCGTCGTTACTGGCGGAAACCCGGACACGCAGGAGACGCCCGATGCCCTGGCTCCGGGTCAGGGTGGCGGTGGCGGCCAGGGGACCGTCGCCTTCTCCGATCTGGGTGGGTGCGATGGCGAGGACGAGGCCGGGATCGTCATTGTCGAGCACGGTGATTTCCACGGCGGACGACAGGTGTTCTTCGGCTTCGGCGGTGAGGAGGACGAGGCGTGAAGATTCCAACCGGTCGTTCTCGGTGGCGATCAGGGCGAAGGCGACTTCGCTGGCACCGGCGGGAAGGGTCACGGTGGCGGGTGGCGCGAGGTCGCCGGTACTGGACGACAGGTTGATCTGGAGCGGATCAACGGTGGGTTCGGAACGTCGGAGGATCACCGGGATGCTGAGGCCTTCGACCACCCGATTGGTCTCGGGCACCAGGGTGAGCCGCGCGCGATCGGCATCGAGCACGGTCAGGGTGAAGTAGCCCGGATTGAATCCAGCGGCATCGGCGGTGAGGAGGGTGGGCTTCGGTCCATCCACCCGTCCATCGGCCATCACCTGGACATCCAGTTCCACCGTGGCCGCGCCGATGGGAAAGCTCACGGACGATGGCAGGACCACCTCATTGGTGTCCGCACTGGTGAGGGTCACGCCGAGCACGGATTCCAGCGGACCCGAGCGTGTCAGGCGCGCGCGCAACAATGGCGGCTGGGCGTTCTCAGGAATCACTTCCACCGGCAACGACCACGTGATCTGACGCGAGACCTCGGTTGGCAACGCCGTGGCGAGTTGGTTGTTCGTCTCATCGGATTCCATCACCTCGCCCGTGGCATCGGCCAGGGCGCGGATGCGCACCGGTCCGGCGCTGGAGATGGGGATGATGACATTCGATGTCCGGGTCAGGGATGCGCCGGCCGGGAGCGCTTCATCAATGCGCAGGGTGAGCAGGGGACGCGGGATCGCGGGCGGTTCGGGCAGGAGATCGAGTCGGAGGACGGATCCGGCGGGAACGGGTGCCGCGCCGGTGTTGGCCAGTTCCCAGATGACCGGCAGCACGCCGCCCGGAGCGACTCCGATGGGTGCCGTGATCCGGTGGAGGGTGAGATCCGGGAGTGGCGGCAGGCCGATGCGGAACAGGGCGGACTCGATGCGGTTGTTGGTCTCGCTGGATTCGAGGAGATCGGCGCGGGAATCCGAATCGAGCCGCAACCGGTAGTCGCCGGGGGTGAAGTCCGGTGTGAGGGGAACGATGATTTGAAGGGCCTGGGTCTGGGTCAGGAGACTGCCCAACGGAGCGGTGCCGGGTCGCGGATAGGTGCCGAGCAATCGTTCACCGGCGGGGCCAACCAGGGTGAGCCGGTCGAGCCATACCCCGGCGGCATCGGCATTGCCGGCGTTGCGCACGCTCCATTCGACCGGGAACGGCTGGCCAGCCGAGGCATCAACTGCGGTCAGCGAAACGGGAACGAGATCCGGCGCGAGGATCTGGAATGGGTCGGGACTGATGGCGCTGTTGTTGGCCGGGTCACCGGTTTCAAACACGCGATCTTCGGCATCGGTGGTGATGCGGAGGGTGTGGGTGCCGGCCCAGGCCGCCGGGAAAAGGATCTCGCGGGAACGGATCACCTCGGTGCCAGGCTCGAGGGAATCGTTGAAGTCGACTGTCGCAACGGGAATGGATCCGGCGTCGAGGGCGAGCGTATCCCGCCACGGACCGATCGCGGTGGAAAGACCCTGATTGCGGACGGTCCATCGGATGACGGTGGGACGACCGGCCTCGACGACTTCCGGGACTTCGATCCGCGAGACGACGAGATCCGCGGGTGGAGGACGGGTGACGTTGACGGGAGCGGAGGCGCCGAGGTTGTTCGATTCACTGGCCTCGGTTTGGAGTCCGGTGCGGTCGGTACGGACGAGGAAATGGTAGGTGCCGGGCGGATTCTGGGCGCCGAGCGGGAGGTGGACGCGGAGGGTGTTGGTGTGGGATTCACCGGGGGCGAGTGCCGTGATGCGCGCGGGATGGAGATTGGTGAGCAACGTGCCGCCGGTGGTGAATGGGGACAGGTAGATGGAATCGGTCCAGGGCGATTGAACCGGAGCCCCGCCGGCATTGCGCACCACCCAGGTGAGGTCGAAGGACTCGCCCCAGGCACCGGTCACCGGCGCTTCCACCCGGTCCACCACGAGATCACCGATCAACAGGTTCAACGATCGCGCCGCACTCAGGTTGTTGTCTTCGCCATCGCGTTCATCCACCGCCAGGCCGGAATCGACGCGGACCAGCAGATGATGCGGCCCGGTCCAGCCGACGGGGATGTTGACGGTGAGGGAACGTTCCACGGCGGCGCCCGGAGCAAGATCGGTGGTGACGTCGAACCGGCCGACTTCCACCGCGCCGAATCCGGACGGTTGCAATCCGAGCAACACCACCTCGCGCCACGGGGCGAGGGCGGTGGCTTCGCCCTGGTTCGACACGGTCCAGTTCACCGACAACGAGGAACCGGCCACCGCCGTCGCCGATGCCACGGGTGTGGAAGCGATGAGATCGGGGAACCGGTCGGCGTCATTGGGGTCCAGATTGAAATCCGCCGTGACCACGTCATTGCTGACCGTGACCGGATGCGGAGCAACGGGACGGAATCCGAGATCGATCCAACCGACCGGTTGGATGGCCCAGTTGCCGGGCGGCACCGCGGCCTGGTATCGGCCATCGGCATCGGTGCGCACCGTCCATTGACGGAGGGAATTGACCGGGGCGTTGGCCGGAGCGCGCAGGGCGGATTGGGGGATCACGGCGCGGGGTTGGGACGGACTCGACCATTCGAGCACGGCGACGGCTGGGCCACTGATGTCGAAATGTTCGACCCGGATCGCGTAGCGTTGCCCGGCCGTGAACGCGATCTCCGCGCGGTTAGTGGTCGCGGTGTGCGGGGTCCAGTGGTCGATCCACAACGTGTCATCGATCCACAGCCGGATCCCGTCGTCGCTTGTGGTGATGAGTTGGTAGGTTTCCGTATGGTCCGGGATGAGGGTGCCGGTCCAGCGAGATGTGAAGGGTTTGGTGACGCCGGATCCGGGGGTGGTGTTGCCCCAGCGTTGTTCCAGCGTGGATTCGACCCGGGCGAGGATGGGTGGTCCGAGGTGATTCGTCCCGTTCCAGTACTCGGCCAACAGACCCCGGGGATCGTTGTCCAGGATCTGCACCGGCACACCGGCCAAGGGGAGGTCATCGGGACCGGTGACCCGACCGGCAACGCCGATCGAAGGATCGGCTTCAGGAAGTTCGACCACGTTCAGGGCCAGGCCGGCGGTATAATCGGCTTGCCAACCCAGACCTTCGGGCAGCGGCGGCAGATCAAGCATCGGACGTCCCACCGGTGCTGGACCGTCGATCAGGACATGGCGTGCGCCTGCCACCGGCGTGTGGCCGGGGAGCAATCGGACCCGGACCATGCCGCCGAGCTCGAGTCGGCCGGTGACGCGAAGTCGGTCGTTGGATCCGGGGCCGATTTCGAGGTCGAGGATGCCGCGGGGACCCTGGCGCCAGGGACCGTTGATCTGGAGCGTGGCCACCCCGGGACCGGGTGCGGTGATGGCATCGGAGACGACGGTGCCGGCGATGATCCCGGCGCCATCGAGACGGCCGCGATTCAGTTGGAGGGGACCGTCGAGGGTGAGAGTGACACCGGGGTGGATGAGGATGCGGCCTTCGGAGAGGACGCCTTCATTGGGCAGACCGATGCGGGTGGAGATCTGGAGATCGAGGAGGCCGCGATTGACGAGGGCGGCCTGGATCCGGCGTGAGCCGCCGGTGCCGGGGAGGGTTTCGAGGATGCCGGAAGGGGCGTTGATGAGGGGGGCGGCGGTGCTGTTGACCTGGGCGCTGTAGGTTGAGTTGCGGGTGAGGAGGGTCAGGCGTCCGGCGTTGACGAGGCCGGAGGGAAGGGTGAGGAGGCCGTTGTTCCCGGCAGCACTTCCCTCCAGCACCACCCGGACCTGGGCGGGAACGGAGCCGGTGAGGACGCCGTTGCCGCGGAACAGGAAGGTGCCGGTGGGACCGGCGGAGGCGGGCAGTTCGAGTCGGGAATCCGAGAGCAGCAACGAGCCTTCCACCTGACCGCCGGCATAGCGGAAGGTGTCGTTGTCGAGTTGGAGGGAACCGAGGACACGCAGGGTGCCGGCTTCCTGGATGAAACGTTGGGAGGCTCCGGGGAAGGTCAGCGTCTCGCCCGATGCGAGGGTGAATTCGCCGGCATTGCGATGAACGGTGCCGGCGGGGCCCAGCGTGAACGTCTGTTCGGCATCGACGGTTCCCTGGTTCACCAGCGGACCGGTCAGCGGACGTGGTCCACCCGCTCCGGGCCGGATCCAGATGCGTCCGCCGGGGAGGTTGAGCAGGCCGTTGGAACCGGAATTGAACCCGGCGGTGTAGCCCGAGTTGACTGCTTCGATCCGGAGGACGCCGGCATTGGTGAAACCTTCCGGAGCAGAAACCACCGTGCTGCTCACCCGGCTGTCGGCACGGATCCAGATCGTCTGGTCTGGTTTCAATACGCCGCGGATCTCGCTGCCTGTCCGACCGAGGATGAAGGAGGCCGGTCGGACCGCGTCGGACCCCAGGGTCAACCGGACGGAATCCAGGTAAGGTGTGCCCACGATGTCACCGCCGAGGTACTCGAATCGGATGCCGGTCAGGTCAGCTCCTCCGTTGATCTCCAGCAACCCGGCTTCCTGCCGGAACACCTGGCCTTGTCCGGACACGTTCAGGGAATTGCCGGGATCGATGATGAACCGGCCGCGGTTCACATGGGTCACGCCGGGGCGCACCAGGGTCAGCGACTGGGCCACCCGGAATTCGCCTTCGTTCTGGAGTTCCGCCGTGATCGTGCGCGGTCCGCCGGTGCCTGCCCCCACCCGGAGCAATCCTTCGGGCCGGTTCACCAACGCGCCGCCATCCACGGTCAATCCCGTGAGGTAGCTCGAGTTGGCCGACTGCAGGATCAACGTGCCGGAATTGGTCAACCCACGCGGTGCCAGCAGCGTCGTGCTCGATCCCCGCGAGGATCCCTGCACCCGCACCGATTGGCCCGCCCCGATGTTCCCTTCGATCTGCGAACCGTTCCGCGTCATCACGAACTCCACCGGCCCGGTCCCCGCCCCGATCACCAACCGGGATCCGTCCAGGTAAGGCACGCCGCGGATCTCACCGCCTTCGTATCTGAAATCGATGTTGGTGAAGTCGCCCGCACCGGCGAGGTCGAGCAACCCGGTCTCCTGCTGGAAGGTCTGGCCCGCGCCGGAGATCTGGAGGGTCGCACCGGAGTTCACCGTCCAGGTTCCGCGATTGCGATGGATCGCGTCGGTGCGGCCGACCGTGGTCGAGGTCTGGAGATTGATGGTTCCTTCGTTTCGGACCTCGGCGCTGAGAACCCGGGTGCCTCCGTTCCCCGGTCGCACCAGCAGGGTGCCGCCCTGTGCATTCAGGAAATCACCGGTCACGGTGAGGTGGGTGGAGTAGCTGGAGTTGGCGGATTCCAGCCGGAGCGAACCCCGGTTGGTGAACCCTTCCGGAGCGAGCACCGTGGTGCTGCTCCCGCGCGCATCACCCCGGATCCACAACGATTGACCCGGGTTCAACCAGCCGCGCAACCGACTGTTGCTGCCGCTCAGGATCAAGTTGATCGGATCCGACCCGACCGGTTCCAACCGGAGATCGGTCTGGGTCAGGTAAAGGGTTCCTTCCAGTTCACCCGCCCGATACTCAAACCGCATCCCCGTCATGTCGAACTGGCCGCTGGCCCGGATGGCGCCGGCTTCCTGGAGGAATCCCTGCCCAACGCCGGTCAGGGTCAGTGTTTCGCCCGATGGAATCCGGATTTCGCCCCGATTGATGTGATCCCCGCCCGAAGCGGAAAAGGCGAGGGATCGGGTCACGTTGAACACCCCGTCGTTGACCAGTTGGGCGGTCAGGGTGCGAGTGCCCCCGGTGCCGGACACGGATCGGAATTCTCCTCCGGGCCGGATCTCCAATGGTCCGCCGCTGACCTGCAGGGCCGAGTTGAAACTGGAGTTGCGCGATTCAAGTCGGAGCAGGCCACCCAACCGGAGGCCGGTCGGGGCCTGGATGGTGCTGGAACTCCCCGCACTGCTTCCGCCCAGGATGACCTGGTGTCCGGTCTGGAGTTCACCGACCAGGGCCGAGCCCGAACCCGTGAGGTAAAACGTGCCCGGCACGTTGTTCGACGGATCGATCTCCAGGCGGCTGTTCACCAGGATGGGCGCTCCTTCGAGACTGCCGCCCAGATACCGGAGATGGATTCCATTGCCCGTCAGTCGCGATCCCCCGGTCACCGTTCCATCCACCAGATCCAGTCTCAGTCCGGTGCCGGTCAACGTCAGGCTGCCCGAGCCGCTCAGGTCCAGATCTCCGCGCTGGATGATCCGGCCATGTGCCCGGTTCACACTCAACGGATGGGTGATGCTCCAAAGGCCGTCGTTCAGGATGGAGGTGTTCAGTTCCCGGGATCCACCCGATCCCGGACGGATCAGGATCTCGCCGTCGGCACGGTTGGTGATCGCTCCCGGCTCAACCGTGAGCCCGGAAAGAAAGCTGCCCTGCCTGGATTCCAACCGCAGCACTCCGTCGTTCGAGAACCCGTCCGAGGTCACCGACAGGTGCCCGGTGGCGACAGATCCCTGGATCAGGCGCTCGGTCCCGATCGCAATGTCATTCGCCACGTCGGGCGCCGGGATGCACTTGCCCGATTCTCCCGCCGCATGGATGGCCGCCACTTCCTCCACCGACAATGGCCGATCAAAGATCGCGAGTTCATCCAGCACTCCGCGGAATGATCCCGTGCCATCGGTCGCGCTCCGGCCCAGCACCGTTCCGCCGCCGTACCCGAGCCATTCCGGACGGACCTCGACCCCGGCTTCCATCCCATCGATCACGAATCGCACCGTCGCCCCGGAGCGGATCAGGGCCACGTGATGAAACCCGGTGTCGGTGATGGGGACGGTCGACACTGTTGGAACCGTGTTCCCCGGCCCGACATGGATCAACCGGCCGTCGTCGCGCAGACCGAAGCCGAAGCCGTAGCCGCCCCGACTCAGGATCCAGCCGATGGAAGACCCGTCCGAAGCCACGGCGTTGGTTGCGGTACGACGGATCCAGGTTTCCACGGTGAATTCCTGGACGTTGAGGAAGGTGGGGGTGCCGAGATCAATGCCGGCGCCCGGGGCGTCGAAGAGGAACCCCTGGCCGGCTCGGCCGCCGATGAAGGTGAGGCCGGTGCTGTCGGAGGAAATCCCGCCCAGAAGGGATTGGGCATCGCCTTCAGCTCGAAACCAGGCCACGAGACCGGCCGGGGCGGGCGCGCAGGTCTGGGATTGGACCGAGCCGAGGGAGATCAAGCCGAGCAGACAGCTCCAGGCCAGCTGAGGAATGCGCATCATGAAGTGTTCCGGAGATCGTCCAGTCGAGGGCGACACAGCAGTGCACGGACTGGTGATTCCTCCGGGAACAACTTTCGTAAACGGATGCAGTCCATGCGGCAATCCCCGATCCGGAGCGGAAGTGGCGCGTAGGCAGGAAGTTTTGCGACGGATCCAGGATTGAGGATGGGGACGAGGTCAAAGTCCCCGGTCGGGATTTGATTGGCCGTGGTGGGGTGGCAATCGGTGCAAAGGGACAAGGGACGGGGACAAGGGACAGGCTCCCGGGATTGGGGACAGGCTCCGGGGATTGGGGACAGGCTCCCGGGATTGGGGACAGGCTCCCGGGATTGGGGACAGGCTCCGGGGATTTAGACGGACTTTTGGCCGAGCGATCGGAAAAGTGGTATTGGACTGAAGCTTCGTCGCACCCGATCTCATCAGTCTCCGGCGTCGTCCTGCTGGGTCAACGTACCGGCGAGGACAAAGTCCCGTTTCAGCAGGAATGCTATGCCCGGGCTTTTTTCGGGAAGGCCATGGCGTGCCCGATTCCAGGTCCGCCCGCGGTCTTCCGAGTAGTAGATACCGGCAGATGCTCCTGCAAAAACGAGGCCCTCGTCGTTCGCCCCCAGTTCCCAAACGGGCGCATCCGGAGACAACTCGCCGGAATCATCCGGCTGCAACGCTGACAAAGGGCTGAAGGATTGAACGGTTGCCTCACCCTTGGACCAGGAAGCGCCCTGATCTCCGCTCGAAAACAGCCCGCCGGGATTGTGTCCGGCGATGAGCGCATCCTCGACGCCGGCCAACGCCAGGGGTGTCACGGGACCTGTCTTCACCCAGGAATGTTGTCGTTCATCCATGGCGTACAGGCCCTGGCTATAGAGTCCGGCGAACAGTTTCCCCCGGACAACTGCCAGGGCGAAGATCTGGGAGTTGTTGGGCAGTCCGTCCGAGAGGCGGCTCCAAGGCTGTCCCGACCCATTGGAGACCCATACGCCGTTGGCATCTGTTCCGGCATGGATCCGATTCCCATGGGCAATCAGGCACCGAACCTTTTGGGAAGGGAACGCGGCCTCGACCGCCCAGGTTCGCCCACCGTCCGACGAGGCCAACAAACCCCGGGCATCGGTTCCGGCGTAGGCCTTCCGGCCGAGGACAGCGAATGAGAGGATTCGACCCGATGTCAGGGCGGCACCTGCGGCCGGTTGCCAGTGCCGTGCTTCATCTGAGGAGATGAAAATGCCGGCGTCGGTCCCGGCGAACAGAAGTCCGTCGGCGGACCCAAATGCATTGATTCGGGATTGCCCGGGCATTCCGGAATCGGAGCGGATCCAGGAGCGGCCGTGGTCGCTGGATTTGAACACGGCAAAGTCATCCGCGGTGGCGTTGAATCCAACAAGGGTCGTTGCCCCGAGAACAGTGGCGATGGCGAGAAGGGTGGATGAACTCATGGAATGATGCAGGCGGCTGTCCGACATCGGCCCGGGCAGACCTTGTTCAGATGACGGGCGGGAACTCGATCTCGTGGATTGTCTGGCCGTCGAGTTTGCGCAGGGTGAACCGGAGTTGTCTGGCGTCGGCGTTTCCTTCGATCCAGGTGGCGGAGGTGGGTTGGGGTCCGCCCCCCACGATCTGGCCGTAGGGGAATTCGGCAGTGGCAGGAATCCAGGCCGGGCGATGGGTGTGTCCGGAGACGATGACCTGGGCTTTCCATCGGACGAGGGCGTCGTGCCACGCGGCGCGACTGCGTCCGCTGTGTCGGTCGAATCCGTCACCCGCATAATCCTGGGGACGTTCATCGAGCCATCGGAGTGGGATGTGGCAGAAGACGACCCGATACGGGGCGTTGGCCATGGCGGGGGATTGGAGGATGGTGTCGAGCCAGGCGGCCTGTTCGGCGCGGAGCCGGTCGAAGGCGACCCGACCGCGGAAGCTGGGATGGTTGTCGGGTTTGTCTTCGCCGGTGTGCAGGCAGACGGCGGCGAGCGGGCCGGAGCGGAAGGCATGGAACGGGCGACCCGACGGGGTGGGAATGAGTTCGGGAACGCGAAAGGCCCAGGCTCCGCGGACATCGTGATTGCCCCAGAGGACATGGAGGGGTCGGCCACGGGTGATGTCGCGTCCGCCGGGATGGAGCAGGGTGGGAACCAGGTCTTCCTCGCGATGCCAGTCGTTGCAGGTGTCGCCGTTCCAGATGTGGAAATCAGTGGCGGGAGTGACGTCATCGAGTTTTCCGATGGTCTCGTTGTTGACGTGGGTGTCGTTCCAGACGGTGAACCGGGTCTGGGCGGCGCCGGGATTGAGGGTCTTGAACGGCTTCCAGTCGCTGACTTCCTCGCGGGGTTGGGTGTCGGTGCTGCGGGTGACGGATCGGATCCGGTAGGAGACACCGGGTTGAAGGCCGGTGACGCGGACGTGGAGGATACGGGTGCCCTGGGGGGTGAAGCCGAAGGGATCGGACAGGGCATTGCCGCGGGATCCGTCGTCGGCTTCCCATTCGATGCGTCCGAGGCAGTGGGTGCGGATGGCCCAGACGGCATCGAAACCGTCGGATCGGGGGGCCTGGAGGGTTAGCGGGGTGGTGGCGAGGGAGTTGGCCGCGGTTTCCGGATTCTGGGCGATGACGGAAGGGGTCTGGGCGGCAGCGACGGAGCCCAGGGCGAGCCCGTGAACGAAGCGACGACGGTTCATGGGCGGAACCTATCGTGGATCATGGAGGGCCGGGAAGCGCGACGGGTTCGGTGGGTGGGATTTCGCGGGGAGCTGCAAATAGTGGGAAGGACGCGGAAAGGGGGGCCGTTTCCCTGTCACGTGGATGCTGGGTCGGATTTCTCTCCCCGCTGGGTAAGGGGTCAAGTCTCACTTTTGACGCCACCGCGTCTCCGGGTCTCTGCGCGAGTCATTCTCTGTCATCCAACTGCATGGATACGGCTTAGGAAATCGGCAGGCTCAATGGCGGAAACTGGGGATCCGGCGAAGTCGTCCACATTCCGCGTCACGATAAAACAGGATTTCGTCGCCTGCGCCACCGACGCCACCACCGCGTCCTCGAAATCCGGCAGCAATAGGCGGCGTGCGTACTGCCAGCCCGCCGCTTCCAGATTCCCGATTTGAAAGTGGCGGAGCACCTGATCCATGGCGTCCTCAGCCTGCGGTTTGGAAGCGTGCTTCCGAACAAGATAGTAAAGAGTCGTCAGTCCGTGAGCCGGGCAGACACCAGTCAGACTTCCAGAAGTGACCAGACTCACCACCCGTGCGGATGCCGCGTAGTGCGGTTCACGCCTCTGGAAGACATCCAGAAACACGTTTAAGTCCAACGTGACCTTCACGCGTGCTTCTGCCCGAGATGCCCGCGGTGCGCTTCTTCCCCGGCAACCTCTGGCGAGATGATGCCTGTGGCTTGCGAGACATCCTGTTGCAGAGGCCGCTGCAGGTGCTCGCGCAGGTTGCGAGCCTGCCGTGCGAGGTAGGCTTCTGCTGAAGACCCTTGTGCGGTTGAATAGGCCCGAAGGAACGCAAGATCCTCATCGGGTAGTGAAACCGTGATCGTGCTCATGTCACCACGGTGACATGCCACCCCATGGCTGCCAAGCCCACGCGGAACGCGCTGGGGAGTCACGGGGTTGATTCAGGGCGAAGGCTGCGGGTTGTCCGTGTGCCCTGGGCAGTGCGTGTGAATGGCCGACACGGCGTCGAAGCCGTCGGATCAGGGCAACTGGCTAAGGAAGGTCCGGGCGGGGACGACGACCGGACGTCTGGCCTGAAGGAAGTCTACCGGATCGAAGGGCAGGTCGATGACCACCTGAACGGCGTGGGGTGCCTTGATCTGGGATTGGAAATGGGCCAGCGCCGGGTGAAACGGGTGTCCCGACGGACGAACGGTTCCGGGAATCCGCGGTGTATGGATCGTAAAATGGTCCAGACCGTTTTACGATGGGCGCGAAAATGGTCCTGCGGTTGCGTTTGAGTGAACCGCCGGCTTTTGGGTCACTCGGGTCTTCGGGTCAGTTCGCCCTTGGTCAGTCCATGGACGATCACCACCTTTGGCGGTGCTTGCGGGATCTCGACGGTGAGCACCAGCTGGTCGACGGGTGATTCGTGGGAGAACGGGCTGAAGGTGGTGCGGTGGGATCGAAGCCAGCGTTCGGTGGGGGAACCCGGGTTGGAAAACAGGAGGAGGGCGTCGAGATCCGGGCACTGGTATTCCTGATGTGCCGCGACGAACCGGCGCATGCCGTCGTTGAGGCGCTCGAAGTGGGCGGGGGCTTCCACGTTGGTTTTCAGTCGGCGGGCCTTGTTGAGGGCACGGCCGGCTGGGCCCAGCAGCATTCCGACCAGGATGCCGATGATGGCGAAGACGCAGAGGAGTTCGATCAGGGAGAAGGCTCGTTGGGCGGGGCCGGGATGCGGAAGGGATCGCAGCATGGGAATGGCGCGTATCAGACCGGGCAACGGGGATGGGCTCACGTCGTGGAGTTCAAACCACGAAATGCACTGGATAGATCAAGCTTGTTGTTGCCGGCGTCGTTATCCCGGAGGGATGCGAGCCATTAGCCCGGGGTCGCGAAGCGCACCCCGGGAGTGGATGCGGAGAAGGAAAACCACCCCGGAGGGGTTGCAGAAGGAGCTCAAACCCCTCCGGGGTAGGGATCCATTCGGACGCTTGACCCGGGGTACGCTTCGCGACCCCGGGCTAATTGCTGAAACGCCTCCGGCGTAGGGGTCACACCTTCGTTGTCGAACCCAGCACATGACTGGGTCCAGGGTGCATTCTCAAAAAACAGGGGGACTTCGCCTGTGCCCACGATTGGGGCACTGGGATGCAGGATGAAATCCGCGCTCCCGGCTCAGATGGCGAAGTCGTTGTATTCGGGGCGGACGGCTTCGGTTGGGGGGAGGAGCATGCCGGCGGCGACGGTGTGATGGGTGCCGGGTTCGATGAGGATGAAGGCGCCGGTGAGGCGGTTGGTGCCGTAGCCGTCGTAGATGAGGGGTTTGGCGGTCTTGATGCGGATCTCGCCGATGTCGTTCATGGCGAGTTCGGCGGGGGCGGGTTGGGCGTCGTAGGTGTGGATGTCGATGCGGTGATCGATGGCGGTGACGAGGGCCTGGACGGTGTTGCAGGTATGTTTGAGGAGATACTTGCGACCGGGAACGAGGGGGCGGGGATGCATCCAGCAGACGCGGGCATGGAGATCGGTGGACATGCCGGGGAGGCTGTCGAGGCCGACGATCATGTCGCCGCGGGAGATGTCGAGGTCGTCCTTGAGACGGAGGGTGACGGCCTGGGGGCAGAAGGCTTCGGGGAGTGAGCCGTCATAGGTCCAGATTTCCTCGATGGTGCTCTTGAGGCCGGAGGGGAGGACCATGACGCGTTGGCCGGTGCGGACGATGCCGCCGGCGATCTGGCCGCTGAGGCCGCGGAAATCGTGGAGGGCGGGGTCGCGTGGGTTGTTGGGTCGGTTGACCCATTGCACGGGAAAACGGAGGCCGTGGAGGTTCCAGTCGCTGGCGATGTGAACGGATTCGAGGTGGCCGAGGAGGGTCGGGCCTTCGTACCAGGGGGTGTGTGGGGAGGGCGCGACGACGTTGTCGCCGTTGAGGGCGGAAATGGGGATGAACTTGACGTCCTTGATGTCGAGCAGGGGGAGGAAACGTTCGAAGTCGTCGCGGATTTCCTGGAAGCGTTCCCGGCTCCATCCGACGAGGTCCATCTTGTTGATGGCGATGACGAGGTGGGGGATGCGGAGGAGGGAGGCGATGTAGGTATGGCGCCGGGACTGTTCGATGACGCCCTGGCGGGCATCGACGAGGACGATGGAAAGGTTCGCGGACGAGGCGCCGGTGACCATGTTGCGCGTGTACTGAACATGGCCGGGGGTATCGGCGACGATGAACTTGCGGCGTGGGGTGGCGAAGTAGCGGTAGGCGACGT
>DITU01000174.1 GCA_002422905.1 Verrucomicrobia bacterium UBA6176 | reverse complement strand
GGAACCGTCCCCTGCTACCCCCGCCGACCAATCGAATTTCCCGCGCCCCTTCAGGGCGCATGGGATTTTCCAACGCATGACCCGGGGCATCGGTCGTCGAACTCCCTCAACCCCGGGCTCTGATCTCCCGACCCGTTGGGCCGGCGGCGCCGGACTGATCCATCCCGAATGCGGTGCCGGCATGAATTGCCAAACTTAGGGATGCACCGGCAGGCCAACCATCCGCCAGGCCGGAATCCGGCTGTCGTTGCGCCGGGCAAACATTGAGATTGGCGGCGATCAATCGGGATCCGACACCCTCCTTGCACCCTGCACAGGGGTACGGTGTGATGCTGAAGGCAACTTTGGAAACCCTCACCTTGTGTGGCAGTCCACCATCACCGCTGAGGGCCAATCGCGACCACCTACCTGGATCACATGTCATCAATCCATCGACGAACCCGGATCCTGACCCTGGCGCTGGCCATCTTCGCCTTCACCCAGTTGGCACGGGCCGCGCAAACGCCGGTCAACATCCTCTTCGACACCGACGTCGACCAGGATTGCGACGACATCGGCGCGCTGTTTGTCCTGCACGCCGCGGTTGATCGGGGCGAGGCAAAACTGCTGGCAACCATCGGGTGCACCTCTTCGGACGCCATCGCGCCCTGTCTTGACGCCATCAATACCTGGTTCGGCCGCCCGCAGATCCCGGTGGGAACACTCAAGGACACCGGCTTTCTCGACCATCAAGGCTTCGCCGGCGAGATCCGCAATCGCTACCCAACCCGCTTCCCACACGGCAAGGACTACCCGGACGCGTTGAAGCTCTATCGCCAGATCCTGACGGAACAACCCGACGGCAGCGTCGTCGTGCTGGCGGTCGGGCCGCTCCGGAACCTGGCGAACCTGCTCAAGTCCTCACCGGACGACATCAACCCGCTCAACGGCCGGGATCTGGTGGCGAAGAAGGTGAAGCGCCTCGAAATCATGGGAGGCAACTATCCTCCGTCCAGAGCCAACGAAGCCGAGTGGAATTTCAAGCAGGACCCCGTTTCGGCAGCTCTGGTCTGCTCAACCTGGCCAACGCCCATCCTCTTCAACGGCGACGGCGGCTCCATCAACTCAGGCCGGCGCGTCACCTATGAGATGCCCGAGCACAACCCGTTGACCATGGCCTATCGACTTTATCCCGGCGCCGGTTTCGCCGGTGATCGACTGAGCTGGGATTCCATCTCCGCCCTGGTGGCGATCCGTGGTGCCGAACCCTGGTACGAAGTGGTGGGCGGCGGCATCAACGTCATTGACCCCGTCACCGGGATCAATGTGTGGAAGCCCGACGTCAACGGACGCCACTCCTATCTCAAGCCCAAAGGCCGCAAGAGTGAAGTTGAGCAGGTGTTGGAAGACATGCAGACAGCCGGCAAACCACGGCCAACCCAACTGGAATTCAATACCCTGTCCTATACCGATGCCGGCATGTGCCGGGTCACGCAGTCCGGTGAGCGGAACGACAAGGGCGTCTGGCTCGACAAGGCGGCTTCCAGTTGGATCCAGTTCCATCACGTCGACGGCAGGAAACGGCTCGTCACATCCTATATCCTTGAATGCGGCAACCCGGATCAACTGCCGCATTCGATTGAACTCGCCGGTTCCAACGACGGCGGCTCGAACTGGACAACCCTCGATACCCGGTCGTCCCCCGGTTTCGATCCATCAACCAGACGTCTTGAATTCGCGGTGGATTCTCCCGCCAAGTGGAATGTCTATCGCCTCCGATTGACCGCCGCGAACTCCGCCGAAGGTATCCGCGTTGACGCGATCCAGTTGAACGAACGGATCCACTGTGAACCCGGAACCGCCGTCACCTCCCTGGTCCTTGATCAGACTGCGCTCACCTTGCCCGTTCATCAGCGTGCCACGCTCAATGCAACAGTGGCACCCCTCGACAGCTTCGAACGACAGGTCATCTGGAGCAGCAGCGATCCGCAGATCGCCGAAGTGAGGTCGATCGGCGAACAGACCGCCATGGTCGTCGGCAAGAGACCTGGAACCTGCTCCGTCACCGCCCTGATCGACGGCGTGAAGCAGGTGTGTCCGGTGACTGTGCAGGCTTCCACGCTTCCTCAGGGGTGGCTGTATGACGAATTGAACGCACCGCCGATTCCCGGGTCGGTCGCCGTTTCCGACAGCCGTTTCACCCTGACCGGAAGCGGCCACGCGATGACTTCCTGGTGGGAACGGGTTCGTGACCAGGGAGTGTTTGTAAACCGACCGGTGCGCGGTGATGTCGCGCTTTCCACCCATCTAACCCACCTGTCTCCGAACGTCGGTGGTCCCGGATATAAGTGGGATACCCGGCCAGCCACCGTCTCAGGGCTGATGATCCGCGAATCATTGGGTGAATCCGCCGGACGCTACGTGCTGGTCCAGGTCTCCAGCACAGGCAATCTGACCTGTCGATGGCGCGACAAGACCGGCGACCAGGATGACAATCAGGTCCGGGAACTGGGCAAGGTAACACTCCCGATCCATCTGAAGATCGAGCAGGCCGGCGGGGAAATCCGCATCCATACCTCGAACGATGGCAAGGACTGGGGTGAACCCCGCCTGTCACATCGCGCCACTTTCAATCCATCGAGCCGCATCGGACTCTTTGTCTGTTCCGGCAACACCTTTGCTTCGGCGACTGCCGTCCACGATTCGGTCCAGGTGCGGGAATAGGTTCCTTCCCCGCCCATTCCCTCCCCCGTCAACCCAGGCGACGAGGTCGTCACCCCACAGGTCACACGCCCACCCGACATAGATCCTCATACGGAACCGGGTCCGCTGAATGCCGATGCAGGAAGCGTTGGATGACGCGTCCCCGGGAAACCACGAACACGCCGGGCATCTGGGTGCCATCCCCTTCCAGGCGCCCCACCCGGTGTCCCGCCAGGATGGAACGGAGTCCCGGCCACCACAGCGGCGGCCCGAACAATTGCCACATCGTGCCCCGACCCAATCCAATCCCCCGATACAATCGCCGTTCCGGATCAGCCACTGCCGGCAAATCCTGCAAAGCGTAGCGAGCTGCGAACTCGAAAAACGCTTCGGGCGTGGTCATGTGAACCAGCACCAGGCCCACTCCGCGACCTTCGATCTCCCCTCTCCGATCCCGGAGTTCCGCCAGTGTCTTGCGGCAGAAGGTGCAGCCGGAATGGCGAAGGAAGACGAGCATCCGCGGTTGATCCTGGCTGAGTTGATGAACCGTGCTGCCATCCTGCACCCGCGCTTCCCGCAATGCCGCTTCCGGATCCAATCCATCCGTTGCCTCGCCCTCCATTCGAAAGGCGTCCCAGGCGTGTCTCAGCACCAGCGCAAACGGAATCCACCAGATGAGGTCATTGAAGACACAGGTCCAGGCAAACACCCCCGGCAAACTCCCCTGCCACAATGCCCACCCCATGCCCACCGGCCCCAGCACCTTCCCCATCAATCCCACCAGCACCACCGGCCAATGCCGCGCCGGATTTGTCGCCGCGATCGCATAACCCACCCCATACACCCCGACGATCATCCCGATGCATTGCCAGAGCTGCGGGTAATTCGGCCGGGCCATGCCCATCAGGTCGAAGGCCAGGTTGGGAAACAGGATCGCCGCCGCACCCCATACGACATTATATAACCCCGCCGCCAACAGGACCGGGCCCATCCATGCCGGCGCGTCACGCCTTGCTTTCATCTAAATTCGGAGTCGAATGATCCGCAGATGACCGATGAGAAGGCGGGAAGGTTGAAGCCGTGCCGATTTCGCAGAAGTCTGGGTGTGCAAAGCCATGAAACCCTTGCCGGTGTCCCCTTCAACTGATTTCCACTCTGCGCAATCTACGACCCTCAAAGCTTTGATCCCATTCTGCGCAATCTGCGGCACCACCTCACTCGATCCCCAACATCCGCCGACCTTCCGGCGTGATCATGCTCTGGTGCCAGGGCGGATCCCACACGATCTCCACGCTGGCATCCTCGACCCCCGGCAACCCCAGCAACTTCTGCTGGGCATCGCCCGCGATGGTCGCACCCATCCCGCAACCCGGCGCTGTCAGCGTCATCTTCACGAAGACCTTGCGGTTCCCCGTGGGCAATTCCTCGACCCCCATGTCATACACCAACCCGAGGTCCACGATGTTCACCGGGATCTCCGGGTCGTAGCAGCTCTTCAAGGTTTCCCACACCATCTTGTCATCCACCTCACCCGCGATCACCGCCGGCTTGGCGTCAGACCCCGGTTCCACCGTGATCCCCAACGCATCCGCATCCCCGGGCGCGATCCGGAACAACCCCCCCATCGCATGCACCGTGAACGACCCTCCCAAACGCTGGGTGATGTCCACCTCCGTTCCGGCCGGCAGGGTCACGGTGTTCCCTGCGGGGATCTGGACGGCATCACAATCTCTGCTCAACGAAACGGTTGTCACGGTATGCATCTCGATCGGACTATTGTCGAGGGAACGTCCCCGGCCAAGCGCGGAGGAGGTGGATTCTGAGGCTGCCCCTCCCGGGAACGGCGAGCTCTGTTCGCCGTCTCCTCCCCCGGGAGCGCGGAATTCATCCCGCACCTGAAGGCATCAGCAACTTTCACCACCGAGGACACAGAGTTCACAGAGCCAGGAACCTCGCGGCGGTGGTGGGACCTGTGGGACCTGTGGAACCTGCTGCCCGCGCTCCCGGGGTGATCCGTCTCATTCAGCCCCTTCTTCATCCAGCTCGGCGAGTGGCACTCGCCGCTCCGTGGGAAACGCCCTTGCTCGCCGTCAGGCATTGTCACTTGCCGGCCCGACCGGCACTCTCCTCCACCGTGCCCCCCACGGTTCACCAGATCCTGTCCCGTCCGCGACTGCTGCCGCTGCTCCTGCTCGTCCTCGGCCTCCCTCTCCACGCCAAATCCACCGATCCGACCTCGACCAATTGGTGGTCCCTTCAACCGATCCTTCCCCAGGCCATTCCCCAACCCGCCTCCTCCAATTTTCAGGCCCGGATCCGCAATCCCGTCGACGCCTTCATCCTTCACCGACTCGAGATCTCCGGGCTCCAACCTTCGCCTGAAGCCGACCGCCAAACCCTGATCCGTCGTCTCCACTTCGATCTCATCGGACTTCCCCCAACGCCTGCGGAAGTCGAACGCTTCATCAGCGATCCCGATCCCCAGGCATACGAAAAGCGGGTGGATCAACTCCTCGCCTCCCCCCAGTACGGCGAACGTTGGGCCCGGCATTGGCTCGACGTCGCGCGTTATGGCGAGACCCATGGTTACGACAAGGATCAACCCCGCCCCAACGCCTGGCCGTACCGCGATTACGTCATCCGTTCCCTCAACACCGACAAGCCCTACTCCCGGTTTGTCCAGGAACAGATCGCCGGGGATCATCTCTGGCCCGATACCCTCGACGGACTCACCGCCCTCGGTTTCATCGCCGCCGGTCCGTGGGATTTCATCGGGCACGCCGAAGTCCCCGAGTCCAAGACCGACGGCCAGATCGCGCGCGTCCTCGACCGCGACGACATGGTGTCCAACGTCCTCAACACCTTCTGCTCGGTCACCGTCCAGTGCGCCCGTTGCCATGACCACAAGTTCGACCCGGTTTCCATGGTCGATTACTACCGGCTCACCGCGGTCTTCAGTGCATTGGATCGGGCAGACCGGAAGTTCGATCCCGATCCTGAAATCGCCCATCAACGCCGTTCCATCGAAGCCCGCAAGGCTCCCCTCGCCCAACGCGCCACCGAACTCGACCGCATCCTGACCGAACGCGGCGGCCCTGCGCTTGCCCGACTCCAGCGCATTCTCCCTGCCGCCCGTTCAGGAAAAGTCCCCGGCGACCAAGCCGAGAACGGCTGGCACTCCGCCATCGCCTCCTCCCCTGATGAAATCCGCTGGGTCCAGGTCGACCTCGGTCAATCGGTCGAGCTCGCCTCCATCAACCTCGCCCCCTGCCACGACGACTTCGCCAGCATCGGCGCTGGCTTCGGATTCCCCCAACGCTACCGCATCGAGGTCAGCGATGACCCCACCTTCACCAGCGGAGTCCGGGTTGTCGTCGACCGCACCGAAACCGACCAAGCACGTCCCGGCACCGACCTCATCACCTTCCCCCTTCCAACCGGCACACGGGGCCAACATGTGCGCTGCACCGCCACACGCCTCGCCCTGCGTTCCTCCGACTGGATCTTCGCCCTTGCCGAGTTGGAAGCCCGTGATGCCGACGGGATCAATCATGCGTTGGGTCGACCGGTGACCTCGCTCGATTCGATCGAAGCCGGTCCGCGCTGGACCCGTTCCAATCTCACCGACGGCTGGTATCCGGGTCTGCGCAAACTCGAGGCACCCGCATTGGCCAAACAACTTCAGCGCGACCTCGACTCACTCCGGCAACGACTTCCCGCCGACGACATCACACACGAACGCGACGCTCTCGCCGCCCAGCTGGATTCCCTCCAGCAATCCCTCGCTTCACTCCCCGCGCAACAGGTCGTCTACGCGGGAACCATCCATCACGGCAGCGGCGCCTTCCGCGGCACGGGAGCAGATGGCGGCCGACCACGCATCGTCCAGGTGCTGGGCCGTGGCGATGTCCGGAAACCCGGCGCCGTGGTGAAGCCCGGCACACTCCGGTTCTTTGGCGACCCCGGCGAATTCGACCTGCCCGAAGCCCACTCCGAAGGTGCGCGCCGCGCCGCCCTCGCCGAATGGGTCGTCTCAAACCACAACCCCCTCACCTGGCGTTCGATCGTCAATCGCGTCTGGCAATATCACTTCGGTCGCGCCCTGGCCGATTCCCCCAATGACTTCGGTCGCATGGGCCAGGCCCCCTCCCATCCTGAACTCCTCGACTGGCTCGCCGCCGGGTTCCGCGACGGCAATCAATCGCTCAAGGAACTCCATCGACTCCTCGTCACCAGCAGCACCTATCGCCAATCCAGCCAGATCCGGCCCGAAGCCGAAGCCCTCGACGCCGATAACCGACTGCTCTGGCGATCCCAACGACGCAAGCTCGAGGCGGAAGCCGTCCGGGACAGTCTCCTCGCCGTGTCCGGCAAACTCGATTCCACCGTCGGCGGCCCCAGCTTCCAGGATTTCAAGATCGAGCGACCCGAACATTCGCCCCACTACGAATATCACCTCGCCGATCCCGATGATCCGCGGATCCATCGCCGGTCCGTCTACCGGTTCCTCGTCCGCTCCCAACCCCAGCCCTTCATGGCCACGCTCGATTGCGCCGACCCCTCCATGTCGGTCGATCGCAGGAACGAAACCCTCAACTCACTCCAGGCCCTCGCCTTCCTCAACAACCGCCTGGTCGTCGCCCTCTCGCGACACTTCGCCACCCGCGTCGAGCTCCTCGATTCCGATCCCGCCGCCCAGGTCCGTCACGCCTTCCGCCTCGCATTGAGCCGCAAACCTTCTTCCGAGGAACTCGCCCCGCTCGTCGAATACCGGCAGCAACACGGCCTCACCAACACCTGTCGTCTCCTCTTCAACCTCAACGAATTCACCTTCGTCGACTGATGCCCCATCCTTCTCCCTGGCACCGTCCCCTGCCTCCGCCCCCGCTCTCGCGTCGCGATTTCCTCTGGCGCTCCGGCGGCGGTCTCGGAGGCATTGCCCTTGCCTCGCTCCTCGCCCAACCCACCCACGCCTCCAATCTCCCCGGGCCCGCCCGGATCTTCCGGCCCCGCGCCAAACGCGTCGTCCAACTCTTCATGGCCGGCGCCGCCAGCCATGTGGACACCTTCGACTACAAACCGCTGCTGGAACGGCGTCACGGCGAGAAATGGGATCCCGGCGAGAAGGTCGAACTGTTTCAGGATGGCCTGGGCGCCGTGTTCAAATCCCCCTGGTCCTTCAAGCCTTATGGCCAGTCCGGCAAGCATTTGTCCGAAGTCGTCGCGCCCCTTGGCGCGGTCGTCGATGACATCGCCTTCATCCACAATCTTGTCGGCAAGACCGGCATCCACAGCCAGGCCACCCTCCTCCAGGCCACCGGCTTCAATACCCCCGGCTTTCCCGGCATGGGTTGCTGGGTCAGTTACGGCCTCGGCTCCCTCAACGACAATCTCCCCACCTTCGTCGTCCTCCCCGATCACCGCGGATTTCCTTCCAACGGCGCCAAGAACTGGGACTCCGCCTTCCTCCCCACCAACCATCAGGGAACCCTGGTCCGCGTCGGATCCGACAACCCGGTCGAAGACCTCTTTCCACCCGCTGAAAACGGTTTCATCCAGCCCGGCTCGGAACGCGACACCCTGCGCCTGCTTGAGCGCCTGAACCGTTCCCACGCCGATCTGCGCCCCGGCGATTCACGGCTCGATGCCCGGATCCGTTCCTACGAACTCGCCGCCCGCATGCAGCTCGCCGCCCCTGAGGCGCTCGACCTCGCCCGCGAACCCCAGTCCATCCTCGATCTGTACGGCATCGACAATTCCACCCGCAACTGGCCTTCCGAGATCAATGCCGCCGAGGAGATCGATGTCATGGGCCGCAAATGCCTGACCGCGCGCCGGTTGCTTGAACGCGGGGTCCGCTTCGTCCAGATCTGGTCCGGCAACGACAACTCATTCCCCCGTCGCAACTGGGATTCCCACGAGGACATCGGGCGCGATCACGGCCCCCTCGCCCGCGGCATGGCCAAACCCATTGCCGCACTCATCCAGGATCTGAAGCAACGCGGCCTGCTNNTCACCAACTGGCTCTGCGGCGGCGGCATCCGCGGCGGCGTCACGGTCGGCGAAAGCGACGAATGGGGATTCAAACCCGCCGAGAGATCCTCACCCACCGAGGTCTACGACATCCACGCCACCATCCTCCAACTCCTCGGCATCGATCACACCCGACTCATCTTCCGCCACAACGGCGTCGACCGTCGCCTCACCGATGTCCACGGCGAGGTCATCCACGGGATCCTGGCCTGATCACCCGAGGAACTTGCCCGGATTCAGGATCCCCTTCGGATCCAACGCCGCCTTCACCTGCCGATGCAACGCATCCACCGATCCGGACGCCGCCTGCGGCCACCACCGCTTCTTGGCCAACCCAACCCCGTGCTCGCCCGTGATGCTTCCCCCCAATTCCAACACCCCGCCAAACAATTCGTCCAACGCCTGCTCACTCCGTTCCCGCTGCGTCGCATCCTTCCAATCCACCATCAGATTCACATGGATGTTCCCGTCGCCGGCATGACCGAAACAAGCGACCTGGATCCCGTGCCGCCGTTGTAATCCCGCAGCCAACCGGAACAACGCCTCCAGACTTCCGCGCGGCACCACCACGTCCTCATTCAGCTTGGTCAACCCCGTGTCCCGCAGCGCATAGCTGAACTGCCGCCGCAATTGCCACAGCCGTTCACACCCTTCCACCCCGCTCCCACGATCCACAAACAACGGATCAAATCCCCGCACCAACTTCTCCACCGCCCGGATCTCACCGCGCACCGATGCCGGTTGCCCGTCCAACTCCAGGATCATGTGCGCGTCACAACCCGACAACCGATCCGACCCCGTCCGTCGCGCTGCTGCCGCCAACGTGAAGGCATCGGCCAACTCCAGCGCACACGGCAAAAAGCCCGCCGCGAACACCGCCTCCAACACCCGGATCGCCGTCTTCATCGAGCGGAATCCCACCCCGAGACACGCCCGGTCCGGTGGCAGCGGCAACAGCTTCAAGGTCGCTTCCGTCACCACCCCCAGCATCCCCTCGCTCCCCACAAACAACCGGTGCAGGTCGAAACCCGTCTTGTTCTTGTGCGTGCGCCCGCCCAGCCGCGTCACCGTTCCGTCCGCCAGAACCACTTCCAATCCCAACACATAATCCCGCGTCACCCCGTACTTCAAACACCGCGGCCCACCCGCATTGGTCGCGATGTTTCCGCCGATGCTGCAATCCGCGCGGCTGGCCGGGTCCGGCGGATAATACAGCCCCCGCTTCTCCACCCGGCCCTGCAATGCCGCCGTCAAAACCCCCGGCTCCACCACCGCCACAAAATCCTTCTTGGAGATCTCCCGGATCCGGTTCATCCCGGCCACCGACAACACGATCCCGCCCTGCACCGGTACGCATCCTCCCACATAGCCATGCCCGGCTCCACGAGGCGTCACCGGAATCCCATGCCGGTTCGCGAACGCCAACACCCGGCTCACCGTCTCGACCGAACCCGCCTTCACCACGGCTTCCGGCATGCCTCGCGCAAACCATTTGTCCCCGGAATGCGCCTCCAGTTCGGCTTCACCCAACGCCAGTTCCCCCGGCGACAACGACCGCGCCAGGCGACGCAACAACACCGACCGGGATGCCCCAGCCCTGGGATCAGTTCGACCGCTCATCAACGAAAGGGATTTCGCGGCGAACCAAACACGCGATTGGTCGACGGCGTCTTCACCGGCTTGGGCTTATACAGCAGACCAAACCGGCTGATGTTCGAGGACAGCACGGTGAAGTTCCCGATCATCTGCTGGACCTGGGCCTTGGTCGCTTCGTCCTTCATCAGCGTTCCCACCACACCCTGCGCACCGCGCATGTCCGCCGTGAACGCCTTCACGTCCCCCGACGCCTCCGAAAGGTTTGCCAACGTCAATTGCACCGTGCCCTTGTTGGCATCGAGGATGCCGTTGAGGTTCGTGCCCGCCGCCTTCAACGAGACGCTGAAGTCCGTCAGGTTCGACAACGTGACTCCCACCGCCGGGGAATTGGTCCGCACCAGTTCCTGCACATCCGCCAACGCCATCTCCGCCCGCTCCGACAACCGACGAAAACTCGCGAACCCGTTGGTCAGATCCCGCAACGCCCCCTCCGCCAACAACACCCGGTCCACCCGCGCCACCGCTGAATCCAACTTCGCCGCCGTTGAATCCAATCGAGCCAACAATCCTGCCGCACTCCGCGCCGCCTCCTGAAGATCAAACGGCGGTTGCGCCACCACCAAGGCCCCATCCTCCAGGATCGGCCCCTCGTTCTTCGTTGGCACAATCGACAGGTATTGGTCCCCGAGGAATCCGCTCTGCTGGATGTAGAACTGCGCATCCTTGAAGATCCGGTACCGCTTCAGGATCGCGCAACGCACCAGCACCTTCCTGCCGTCCGCCGCCAGGTCCAACGATTCCACATGCCCCACCGGCACCCCCGACATCATCACCTTTGCACCCGATGTCAGGCCGCCCACCTCGGTGGATTCCACCGTGACCCGGATCTGCGGGGTCCACGGTCCCGCCGACTTCGAGATGTTCAGGATCAACACGGCGAACAGGGTCAACGCCACCAGGACGAAGACTCCCACCTTCAAGGATTTGTTGGACGTTTCCATGGGCTACCTGGCTTCCGCTTCAGGATCGGCAATGCCATTCACAAACCGATGCAGGACCGGATCCGACGACCCCAGGATCGAGGCCGTCGGTCCATCCGCATAAATCTTCCCCTCATCCAGCATCAGGATCCGGTTGCTGATGGTCCGCGCGCTCTTCATGTCGTGCGTCACCGCAATGCTCGTGATCTTCAACTGCTCCCAGACCCGCCGGATCAACCGGTCGATCCGATCGCCCGCGATCGGGTCGAGTCCCGTCGTCGGCTCGTCATACAACAGGATCTGCGGCCGATACACGATTGCCCGCGCCAACCCGACCCGCTTGCGCATCCCGCCCGACAACTCCGCCGGCATCTTCTTCTCGATCCCCGGCAACTCCACCATCTCCAATGCCTCTGCCACCAACTTCTCGATCTCCGCCTTTGTGTGGCCCCCTTCGCGTTGCAGCACGAATCCCACGTTCCCGAACACGTTCAACGAGTCAAACAACGCCGCCATCTGGAACAACATCCCGAACCGGCGCCGCACCGCGAGCAACTGCCGCTCCGTCATCTTCGCCAGGTCATCGCCGTCTATCTTCACCGAACCCGAATCCGGCCGGAGCAACCCGATCAGATGCTTCAACAGGATGCTCTTGCCGCCACCCGACCGCCCGATGATCACCACGGCTTCCCCCTGCTCGATGTGCAGGCTGGTTCCCCGCAGGACTTCCTGCGTGCCAAAACTCTTCCAGATGTCGGTGACCTCGATCATTTGAAATTCGGCAATCCCACCCTTAGAACCCCACCAGCAACCGGTTCAACAACAGGGTCAGGAAGAAATTCGTGATCAGGATGCTGATGCTCGCCATCACCACCGCCTCGGTTGTCGCCCGCCCTACCCCTTCCGCCCCCTGTCGACAGCTCAGCCCCTTGTAACACGCAAACAAGGAGATGATGCCCCCGAACACCACCGCCTTGATCAACCCGATCGCCACGTCCTCCCAATCCGTCAACCGCCGCATGTTCGCCAGGTAATAGGCCCCATCGATCCCCAACAGGCGCACCCCCACCACGTAACTGGCCGCAATCCCCACGAACACGGACTCGATGGTCAGCAACGGCGCCGATACCAGCGTCGCCAACACCCGCGGCACCACCAGGTGATCCACCGGATGCGTCGCCAGCGTCCGCAACGCATCGATCTGCTCCGTCACCTTCATCGTCCCCAACTCCGCCGCCATCGCCGCCCCCACCCGACCCGTCAACATCAACCCCGCCAACACCGGCCCCAGTTCACTGCACATCCCCACCGACACCACCGCACCCGTCGCCGTATCCATCCGCACCTTGTGGAACTGGAAATAGGTCTGGGCACACAAAACCATCCCCGTCGCCGCCCCCGTCGTCAGCACCACCGTCTGGCTCTTCACCCCAATGAAATACAACTGGGCCATGAAGTCCGCCCCGCTCGGCCGCCGATACCGCAACGACATCACCGTCTCCTGACACAACAGGAGGATTTCCCCGAGATCCGAAACCAGATCCCGGACATGACTGAACATCGTCGGCCGCACCCGGCCTCCACCTTGTCCCGTCCCCGGCAAGGTTCAAACCTCCAATTCAAGGCACCCAGGACGCGGGCAGGCAAAGGCTCCTCCCCGCGACCCATGGTTCAGCCGCAAACGAACCCCAGGAACCCAGAAACCGTCACCACCCGAACCTCAGCACCCAACCCAACGCTCAACTTCGTGTTGCAGGTGCAACAAGAAGTTGAGCGTAAGCCCACCCCGCCCCACCACTTCTCCCGACAACCGGATCCAATCGCACCCCCGGGACGCCAACCGTTCTCCGCCAATCCATCGGGACGCCGGCAGGTTCTTCCCAGGATGTTCCCGGTGGCAGCCCGTCCGCGTCACTGTTGGCCATCCCACGGCTTTCGCCTCAACTCCATCCGGTGACACGATCATTTCACAGAAGACGACACCTACCTGACGGATGGCACCTCACCACCCGCCGCCCATGTGCCGATACTTTTCCCTCTTCACACTATTCGCTCCGGTCTCCCTGGCGCCTGCCCTCGCCGCCGTGGTGGCTGATCAACCCTTCCCCAACTCACCGTGGATCATCGATGTCACCCGTCCTCCCTATTCCGCCAAGGGCAATGGCGTCACCGACGACACCGAGGCTCCGCAGCGGGCCATCCAGGAGAACGTCGGGCATCACCGAATCCTTTTTTCCCCGGGGAACCTTTCTGATCAGCCGGACCCTCACCTGGCCGAAGCGTTGGAATGACCACGACAACTGGGGTCACACCCAGATCCGGGGACAGCATCGCGATCACAGCAAACTCAAGCTTCGGAAGGGTACCTTCACCAACGCTGCCCAACCCCAATCCATGATGATGTGTAGCGGTTTCGGTTCCGCCGATTGGTTCCACAACTACTTCGAGAACCTGACCTTCGAAGTCGCCGCCGGGAATCCCGGCGCCATCGCCCTCCAGTTCTATTCCAACAACTCCGACGCCGTCCGCGATTGCCGGTTCATCGCCGCCACCAACTCGGGGCTCATCGGACTCGACCTGGCACATCGGGACATGAACGGCCCGTTCCTGGTCCGCAATATCGAGATCGAAGGATTCCAAACCGGCATCTCCACCGGTCATGCGGTCAACAGCCAGACCTTCGAGAACATCCTGCTCCGTCACCAACGCACCTTCGGATTCGACAACGCCGACCAGTACATCGCCATCCGCACCTACGGCACCCTCTCCCTGCTCGACGCTTACCTTGCCGGCAGCTCCGAAGCCGGGCGATCCCCCGGCATCATCAACTACAACGAGGAGCGACTGCTCCTTCGCGACCTCGTCGCCACCGGCTACGCCCGCGCCGTGGCCGATGTCACCACCCCGGACTTCACCGCCGCCTATCGCATCCGGGGAGCGGACAAGCCGGGGACGGACGGTCCGCGGATTGAAGGATACTCGACCCAGGCCCCGATCTCGCTTTTTCCCTCCTCCGCCCGTTCCCTTCGCCTCCCCGTCCAGGAAACTCCGGAGCCCCCCTGGGAACCCCTTTCTGCCGGGGCCAATGTCGATGATTTCGGAGCTGACCCTTCCGGTGTCCATGATTCATCCGCAGCGATCCACAAGGCGGCCGATTCGGGAGCGACCACGCTGTTTCTTCCGGGAAGCTATAACCTGCGCAGCACGGTCCTCCTGCAGGGCAAGGTTCGCCGGGTCATCGGGCTGGGGGGGCACATCAACTATGGGCGTGGCCTGCGACCGGACTTCCGCTGGCTGGACGGTGAAGCCCCCACGGTGTTCCTCGAACATTTCGCCAACATCCAGGGCGGATTGCAGATCGACACCCGACGCACGGTGGTGCTGAACGACTCTTCCCTGTTCGCCCATTTCGGCGAGGCATGCTTCAACGGCAACCCCTTCACCCGTCTGGTGCAGGAAACCCAAAGCGGACAAACCAGAACCCTGTTCCCGACCCAGGGTCACACCCTTCCATTCGTCGGGATTCCCAAGCCCGCCCCTTGATCGGCCGGTCGCCACCGCACTCGGCTCGCTGACACCCAACCCGGTTTTCACTCGACTCGTCCCGCGGTGTCTGGGACGACTCGACCCATTGCCTGTCCGGCTATCGCACCGCTCCACGTCGCCATTCCTCTGATGCCGCAGATCGCTTACCGTCCCCGTTCCGCCTTCGACACCCTCGGTGTCGGTGGAGTGGCCTCCATCCTGTGGCGCTACTTCCGTGAGAAGGCCATCGAACAGATCCGGAGCGTCTGGTTCATCATCCTCTACCTCGTCGCCTTCCAGACTCTGGTCCTCAAGCTCCCCGTCGTCTTCAGCCTGACCATCACCTTCGGCATCGCCATCGTGGTTGTCGGCCTCACCTTCTTCATGGAAGGCCTCCGACTCGGCCTCATGCCCTTCGGAGAAACCATCGGCGCCATCCTACCCCGCAATTCACGGCTCCCCCTCATCATCACCTTCTCCTTCCTGCTTGGCGTCGGTGCCACCCTGGCCGAACCCGCCATCTCGATCCTCAAGAAGGCCGGGGCCGGCGTCTCGCCGGAGAACGCACCCCTGCTCTTCAGCCTGCTCAATGACTTCTCCGGCCAACTCGTCGCCGCCGTCGGCATCGGCGTCGGCGTCGCCGTCCCACTCGGCATCCTCCGCTTCTTCTTCGGTTGGTCCCTCAAGGTCATCATCCTCCCCCTCGTCACCGTCCTCATCGGCCTCACCCTGTTCGCCACGTTCGATCCCATCCTCAATCCCGTCATCGGCCTCGCCTGGGATTGCGGCGCCGTCACCACCGGACCTGTCACCGTTCCCCTCGTCCTCGCCCTCGGCATCGGCGTCTGCCGCATCATCGGCCATGACGATTCCGCCGGCGCCGGCTTCGGCATCGTCACGCTCGCCTCCCTCTTTCCCGTCCTCGCCGTGCTCGGTCTCGCGCTGTTCCATCATCAGGCCGAAGACTATTACGGCGCCCGCGCCTACACCGGATCCGTCATCAAGGAAGCCACCGTCATCCCCATCGTCCCCGTACCCGTTCCGGATGCCCCCGTCATCGAGGAACCCAAACCCCGATTCACCCAGGAGGAGTTCGAGGCGTACCGCCGGACCGGTGATCTTCCCCCGGGTACCGACCGTTTCCGCACCCGATACCGGGGCGGAGAAGTCACCCTCGAAGACGGCCGGATCATCCATCGCCAGGCCGAGATCGTCTTCGAACGGCAGGACGAAAAGGGAACCCTCAAGGGCTTTTTCATCCAACAGGTCCGCAATCCCTGGGACCCGGACCTGCGCTTCGGCCAGGAAATGTTCGCCTCCCTGCTGATGGCCGCCCAGGCCATCCTTCCCCTCTGCGCGTTCTTCTTCCTCACCCTTCTCATCGTCCTGCGCGAAAAACTCCGTAAAGGAGACGAAATTGCCATTGGCGTGCTCTTCGCCGTCGTGGGGCTCGCCCTGTTCGGACTCGGTCTCACCCTCGGTCTCACCCCCCTGGGAACCCAACTCGGAAGCAATATCCCCGCAACCTTTGCCTCCGTCGTTCCCTGGGGCCAATCCACCGCGGTCGCACCCCTCTTTGACAATCCCGTCGTCGGGAAACTCGTCACCGTCCTGTTCGCCTTCTTCCTCGGCTACGGCGCCACCCTCGCCGAACCCGCCCTCAACGCCCTCGGTCAGACCGTCGAAAACGCCACCGTCGGCGTCGTCAGCAAACGCCTCCTCATCCAGGTCGTCGCCGTCGGTGTCGGCTTTGGCATCGCTGCCGGTGTCGCCCAGATGGCCTTCTCCGGCCTCAGCCTCACCGTCCTCATCATCCCCCCGTACATCCTCCTCCTCTTCCTCACCGCCATTTCGTCCGACGAATTCGTGAACTTCGCCTGGGACAGCGCCGGCGTCACCACCGGCCCCATCACCGTCCCCCTGGTCCTCGCCATGGGCCTCGGCATCGGCGCCAACATCCCCGGCATCGCCGATGGCTTCGGCATCCTCGGCCTCGCCTCCGTCGGCCCCATCATCACCGTCCTCGTCGTCGGCCTCATCGTCAGCCGCTCACGCCGCGCCGGGATCAACAAGGCCCAGGATGAAGTCGTTTAACCCGCATTCCCACCACTCGCTGGTCACGGCCATCCTGCCGCGACAAAGCGCCGCCCGGGTTCTCGACGAGGTCCTGAATTCCGGCGCCGCCTATGCCATGACCCTCAATGCCCGTGGCACCCTCGTTCACGATCACTGGTACCAGGCCCTGCTCCCCGCCATCTCACCCGAACAGGAAATCCTCCACTTCATCGTCCCCGATTCCGACGTGGACCATCTCATGGAGCAGATTGTCATGGTCGGGAAACTCCGCCTCTTTGGCGCCGGCTCCATCTACGCCATCCCCTGCGAAGACCTCATCTGCTCTGACGATTACCCCCTGTGGACTCCCGGCCAATACCGGTTCAAGTCGGTCTCCTTCGACATCCGATTCCGACGCGATCTCACCGCCCTCATCCACATCACCGACCGCGGCGGCGCCGAACCCATCGCCCGCGCCGCCATCGAGGCCGGGGCCCAGGGCGCCACCATCACCTATATACGCGGCTACGGTCTCCGCGACCGACTCGGCCTGCTCCGCATCACCAAACATCACGACAAGGAACTCATCACCGTCGTGATCGAACCTTATGATCTCGATGCAGTGTTTCAGGCGATGGCCCGGACCGGCCGGGTGGACAAGCCCGGACGCGGCCTGATCTATCAACTTCCCATCAGCAAGGGACTCACCAATCTCGCCAGTGTGTTCCAGGCCAAGAAACATTCGGCCAGCATCCAGCAGATGGTGCGCGCCATCGATGAACTCCACGGCAGCATCGATTGGCGGGCCAACCAACTTCTTGTCTACGACCCGCGCGCTGCCGAATTCGCCATGAGTTCCCGCGGACTCAGCCGCAACCTCAAACTCTTCAACATCGTCTCCCAACGGAAGGACACCGAACTCCTCCTCAACCTCCTGCTCGATCACGGTGTTTCCGGCGCCAGCGTCAGCAACTGGCGCTTCGATGAACCCGACAGCGAACACACCCAGGGCGGCATCCGCATGAACCGCGAATTCGGCTGCATCAGCCTCATCCTGCCCCCACACCACATCCCAGACCTCCGCCGTGTCGTCCACGAGACCGCCCTCGAAAACGACATGCACGAGATCTGTTCCTTCAGCCACTCCGTCCCCATTTCAAAAGCCTTCGTCTCCATGACCAAGGGGTGAGCCGATCCTGAAAGGCCCCGCCGCCTCGACTGCGCGAAAACACCAAGTCCATAGGAGGAAGTCCAGTAAACCCGTATATCTGGCTTCAGGTATTATTTGCCGACGGATACAGGCGGGAAGCTCACCACAGAGGACACAGAGAACACAGAGGGGAACGCAGATACTGAGCGGTCCGGTGGTCGGCGTGGAGTTCGATATCCCGGAGGGATCGCAGCAGGCGTTGGCTGGCATCCCTCCACACCCCGGCATACGCGAAGCGTCCTCGACTGCGGTAGTCCTCTACCGCCTTGGACCCGGGCCTCCCTCCAAGGCACACTCCCATCCGTGTCCATCCGTGAAATCCGCGGTTTGAACAACCTCTTTGGACCACGGATGCCACGGATGCCACGGATAAGCCGGGACCGTACGATGGATGCGCCCTACAGGCGTTTGTGCGCCACACCCGCAACCGTCTTGTGGGCCCACCCAACCAGCCACGTCCCTGATCTCCGGCCCGGTTTTTCGTGTCGTTTCGTGTGTTTCGTGGGCAGAAGTTTTCAGGGGTTCTTGAACCACGAAACACACGAAACACACGAAAGGGATTCAGCGATCCCCACATGAGCGGGGCTGCTTCTTCTGGTTGTACCCTCCGTGTCCATCCCTGAAATCCGTGGTTTTGATTTCCGGGTTTCTGGAACCACGGATCTCACAGATGAGCCGGGACCAACGGACCGGGATCCGCACCCAGTTTCCTTTCTTCACGCTCCCGCCCTTCGCGGCTTCGCGTGAGCCCATCTCCGTCACACCGCCTGGCTCCGGCCAGTATTCCCGGGAGCAGAGCCGGATCACCGGCGGGTCTGCATCCGCTCGTATTGTGCAACGGCGGCGATGGCGCGCGCGTCGCCCTTTTCCGCGAGGACATAGATCTCGGCCATGACGGAAGCGACGCTGTCCTGCAGGGCGATGCGTTGTTCGGGGCTGAGGGTGGAGGTGGCGCGCAGCAGTTGGAGGCGGGTGACGGCATCCTCCATCTTGCCCGCCTTGTAATCCTCCATCGCAGTCTTGAGTTGTTCCGCGGGGGCAATGGCGGGTGTGCCGTCGGAGGTCGGTTCGGCGGGTGCCGCCTCAAGGATGGCGGCGGTCTTCTCGAGATCTGCGGCGGGGTCGGGTTTGGAACAGGCCGAAAGGAGCAGCAGGGAGGCGAGCCATACGGTGGCCGGAGCGGCAGGAAAGGTTTTCATGGAGATGAGTCTCAACGACCGTTTGCGGTGCCGGGATTGTTCCAGAGCCGGTTTTTGCCGGGGACGTTGGCGAGGCGATAAAACTCGACGGTCTTGAGGTATTCCACGTGGCCATCGACGACACCGACGGTGGTGCCGAAGGAGTGGAGCCGGGTGATTCCTTCCGCGGGGCTGCTGGAGCCGTCGTTGAAATCCCCCGGGTTGGTTTCGAGGGCCTGCCAGAAGATGATGGCCTGGGTATCGAAGGCGGAAGCCTTGTGGGAGTTGGGGGCGATGGCACCGAAACTGCAAACGGAGCCGTTCATGAGGTAGCTGGAGAGCTTCTGCGCGCGGGACCGCCAGGTGGGGCGGTTGGTGCGGTCTGCCGGGCAACGGTAGACATCCGGGCTTTTGACATAGGGATAAAGAAGACCGGTAAGATAGGCGTCGGCCCGGTTGGTGGAGTAGCGGCGGCTGGTGGGATCAGGCGGGGCGTTCAACCGGGCATCGTAAAGCCAACCCGGTCGTGTCCACGGCGAGTTCCAGTTCGGTTCAGGCAGGAAGTCGTTGAAGTCCCCGACGTACATGTGCATGCCGAGGGTGATCTGCTTGATGTTGTTCTGGCATTGCGTGGTGATCGCCTTGCCCTTGGCCTTCGACAGGGCCGGCAGGAGCATGCCCGCGAGGATGGCGATGATCGCGATGACCACCAGCAACTCAATGAGGGTGAAACCGAGGATCTGGTACCGTCGGGTTCGTGGGAGATGAGCATTCATGACGAGGGAAGGAAATCTGGAACTGCCGGCTCCCGGGCTATAGAAAACTTCACGGGGGTGCAAGCAGCAGGTGACGCCTCCGACGACAATGTCGAACCCGTGGTCGGTTCTCAGAGCCCGTCCACGTTCGACGGCCCGGAGGAGAAGGAAGGAGCAATGGGGTCAATCTGCAGGATGACCCGTGGGTCAATTTCCGTTGCGCGCCCACCTTCAGACAGACCTTTCCCCGGCCATCCCCGAAACCACCCCGTCCAACACCCCCGCCAACCGATCCGCCGCCCCGGTCAGGTCCCTCCGGAATCGCATCAGGTCCGGTACCCGTCCCGGAGAACGCACCAGCGTCATCGCGAGGCGGCCGTAATCCATCCGATGATCCGCCGTCATCAGCGCGTTGAAATCCAGGGGCAGATCCCGGTCCGCTCCATCCGAAATCACCCGCACCGTTCCCCCGGGAATTCCCCGGGCCCGACACAGCTCGCGGATCATTCCCGATTCCATCTCCACCGCATCGGCTCTGGTCGACGTCCGCAACGCCGCCTTCTCTCCCACCGTCACCGCCACCCGGTCCGCACAGTGGAAATTGCCGGGAACCGATCCCGCGCCCGCCCAATCCACCGCCTTGGGAAACCAAGGGTCCGCCTCGTGGATCACCGTGCCCACCGACATCCCCGGGTTCAATCCCCCTGCAAATCCACAGGTCAAAACCCAGTCTACTTCCTCTTCCAACGCCTGTTGCGCCGCCCGCACGGCCCGCACTCCGCCCATGCCCGTCACCCACACCCGATGTCCCCCCACCTCCCATCCCATCACCCTATCCAATGCGGACTGCATCCGCCGCACTGCGTCCCCTGCCCGGCGCCGCCGCTCCAGCCAAGGCGCGGCCTCTTCCCTGACAGCAAAGAAAACAATGCCCATGGCTGCCCCGGATTCAGTTCGACCGCAGGTCTTCCGGGGCGTCGGCCAGCAGCCGATCCTGCCAGTTCGGTCGGGACCTCAGGATGAAGCGCCACAGCGCGGCGGGCTCGACATCGAAGATCAGGTTCATTGCCGCCGGATGCACCAGCCAGGAACCCCGTCGGAGTTCGCCGTCCAACTGCCCCGGCGACCAACCCGCGTACCCGGCGAACAACCTGATCTTCAACGAAACCGTCCAACCGGCCGCCAAGGCTTCCAATTCCTCCATGCGACGCCCCACCCGCAGGGTATCCATGATGTTGCCCGGAGCCGGATCAGCAACCGGCCCGGGCGGCACATAAAGGAATTGCAGCACGCCTTCCTGCACCGGCCCACCATTGAACAGGGGTTCGCGACAGATCGGCTCGGGAATCTCCGGATCCACCGCGTCTTCCAACGTCGGTTTGGAGATCCGGTTCAACACCAGCCCGAACGCCCCGGCCGGACTGTGTTCACAGACCAACACCACCGTCCGTTGAAAGCACGATCCCGCCAGCCCACCGCCATCCAGCAGCAGCGTCCCCCGCAGGGATTGGAACTTTTTTCCCGGCATGTTGAATCCAGCCCAAGCCACCCCTCACGAACCGACTCCCTACTCGGCGTTCACCAGCTTCAACGCCCCGATCCCACCCGGATTCCAACTGGTGAACAGGATATAGACCGAGCGGTTGGCGCCTGTCCCCGTCACATACCAGCACGCATCGTGCAGATGCTGTGCGTGGGTATAACCCAACTCTTCCTTCGGCTTGATCGTGCTCACCACCACCTTGCGCTTCTGATCGATCACATAGAGGGGACCCGGGGTGCCCTTGGGACCATCCAGGCACGCCGCCAACACATAGTTTCCCCAGACATCGACATCGCAGACCGTGCTGCCCGCCGGCAATCCATGAACCTCCATCATCTTGCGTGACTTCAATGACCACCGATGCACCTGCGCCTCGGGCCGCGCAGAGATCAACAGCGTGCCGCTCGCCGAATCAAACGTGATGCCATGGGGGGTCTGCGACATGTGCTTGCCCCCGTGGAAATCACCGCGGAACTGCAACGGCGACACATCCGCCGACATGAAATAGGCCTTCCCGTACCCGTCCGTCACCCACAGTGTCTTCTCTCCCTCGAACGCCACATCCGTCGGTGCGTATCCCTTGCCATCCGCATAGGGTCCACCCTTCGGGACCTTCACCACTTCCGCCTTCGAAAAGCTGGTGTCACTCACATAGACTTCGCCCTGCGCATTGTCCGCCGCCGCCACCAACGGCGCCTTGCCGCGACGCGCCAGGATGTCCGCCCCGTGCAGGTTCCCCTTCTTGAAGACCTCATCCTGTTCCAATACCCACGAAGACATCAGCCGATTGCTGAACCCCACCCAACCCACGTCCTGCAATCCCCAGTAAACCACGTCCCTGGTCGGATCCACGATCAATGTCCCGTGCGCCCCCTTCAAAACCGGCAACGCCTCCACCGGCACCGGCATCGCTCCCACCACCGGTGAAAATGCCCAATACCCCTGGCCGCTCACCGGTTGGTCAAACCGCTTCACCTTCGGCCCGGTCAACTTCACCGGCCCCGTCGCGTCCACCACGAACGGCAAAGGCTTCGCCTCGGGCCCATGTTCATGCGCCCCGCCCGTGTCGTGCCCCCGCACGACCAACCCACCTCCAGCCGCCAACAACCAGCCCACCCAGCCCAAGGCCGCCTGTCTCACAATGGTGTTCATCGGCCCGATCCTCACAAATCCACCCGAACGGGTGCAAAGGGGAACTTTCTCCCAACCGCATATTGGGTGCATCCCGAACTTGGCGAGCACGAGCACGATTGCGAGGGGTCGCACCCCGTGTGCCGACGAGTTCGTACTCGTACTCGAGATCTCCCCATTCCCGCCGACCGGAGCGGCGACGTTCGGTCGCCGGCAACGCGTGGAGGAAAGAAGCACTGAATGGCAACCCACTGTTGCCCCGTTTGTCCCATCCCCTGCCGGGACCGAACCCTGTTCACTGCAACAACACGTTGATCAACGCATTCCCGATCCCGATCAACGCCGCCCCTGAAATCAGTCCCGCGCAGATCGGTTCATTTCCCTCCACCCAGATCGCCCGTGCCCGGGACCCTTCCGCCATCGGCTTCCTGCCCATCCACCAGAACACCATCGCGCCCACCCACATGGTGAAGGTGTACTCCGGCGGCAGGACCACCCCCAACCCCATCGACACCGCCGAGATCGGGAAACGCCCCCGACTCTTGATGCGCATCACTTCAAACACCAACGCCACCCCCGCCGCCACCCCCATCGAGATCAATGCCGAAGTCGGCAGGCTGCCCACCCCACGCGCAATCAGGTCCGCCACACCCTTCCATTGCACCGCCGCCGGCATCGCAAACTGGTCCGACACCAACGTCTCCGTGCTCCGCAGGCCCGTGGCCCGGTCCTTCGGCAGGAACAGCAGGAAGAACAAGGGCGTCGCCGCAATGGCCCCGGCCAGGATCCCGATCACATGCCCGATCGCCTGTTGCCTCGGCTTCGCCCCCAGCATGTAGCCGGGCTTGATGTCCGACAGCAGGTTCGCCGCATTCGAGGCCACTTCGGCGGTCATTCCGGCCGGAATCAGGTTGCTCGCCGGATTCGTCCTGTCCAACGCCCCCATGCTGAACTGGGTGATCTTCGACAACGCTCCCGTCGGGGTCCACGAGGTCAACGCCATCGAGTTGGTGCAGATCACCGTCAGTACCAGGATCAACGGCAGCGACAGGAATCCCAGGAACCAGGGCACCCCGAAAAAGGCGTGACTCACCCACACCCCCAGAAAGCCAAACACCGGCACGCCCACAAACGACATCCACAAGGGCAGCTCAATCCCGCCCAAGGCATCTGATTCCTGCCCAACCGCTCCGCCCGGTCGCCGGCGAAAGGCCTTGAACGCCCCGATCAACAGATCCGGCTTCGCCAACAACGAAACCAATGATCCCACCACCATCATCGTGACCCCCCACCACAAGGACCATTGATTCACAATCTCCACCCGCGAAATCGCCACCACCGCTCCGGCCGCATTCGTGTAGGATCGGATCTCACCCCGTTCGATCATCCAGGGAGCCAGCACCGCAAAATTGATCAGCGCTCCCAGCAGACAACTCGACGCCACCCGGATCCCCATCAGGCCACCCACCCCCAGCATCGCCGCATCCAGGGTCAACCGCAGTCCCAGCACCCGGATGTCCGTCCCCAGGATCTTCGGCATCCACCACTGAAAACGGGCCGCCAATTCATAATAATAGGTGTCGAGCCGTTCCATCAGATGCCACGGCTCCTTCATCCCCGTCCACCGATCCATCTGCAGGATCTTGAACTGGATCAGGCGCATCCAACCGTCACTCGCGATCAGGTGCACCAGGGCCGTCACCCCCGCCGTGACCGCCAGCAACCGCGCCTTGAACACTCCCGCTGCCGCCTGCCCCGTGTACAACGCATCCAGGACCACCCCACACGCCCGTCCCTCGGGAAACGGCAATTGCTCGTCATTGATGAACCGTCGCTTCATCGGAAACGCCACCAGCACCCCGAGGATCGAGATCACCACATTCCACACGATCAATTGCCACCACGGCACCACGCGCCCCGTCACCAACATGTACGCCGCCATGCTGGAGATCAGCGGCGTCACCATGTAACCCGCGGCCGTCGCGATCGACTGCGTGCAGTTGTTCTCCAGGATCGTGAACCCCTTCCCGATCCCCAACCGCCCCAGACTCTGGAACAGGGCGAAGGTCAACAGCACCGAGGTCAATCCCACCCCGATCGATATCCCCGTCTTGCCCCCGATATACAGCGCCGTCGCCGACAGCAATCCTCCCAGCACAAACCCCGTCACCGCCGACCGGATCGTCAACTGCGGCATGTCTCCCCGGTAAATCTCGTCCCGCCACCACCGGTCCTTCTGCGCCCGTGTCCACGTCCGAACCTGCTCCTCCGACATCGTCTTCAGCGCCATGGATTGAAACCCTGCACACTTGCCCAGTCGGTTTCTAGAAAGGACATCCGTCCTGGACTCGCGTCACCACCCCTTCCGTGACACCCTTCGGCCATGCCGAAGACCGTCCGACTCTTCATCAAGCCTTCCTGTCCCTGGTGCCACGAAGCCATCGATTGGCTTCAGCAAAACCAGATCGCCTTCGAGAAACTCGATGTCATCCGCGATCCCGCTGCCCGCGCCGAGATGTTCGAACTCACCGGGCAATCGCTTGCGCCCTCCATCGATGTCGACGGTCACATCCTTGCCGACTTCGGCGCCGATGAACTCGCGAGATGGTGGAAGAAAATGGAGTTCTGAGCCGGCGGACGTTCCGCATCCGCGGCTCATCCTGACCGGTCGGAGCCCATGAAATCGCCACCCTCACCGGATTCCTCGGTCTCATCATCACCTTCCAGATCCGAACCGGTCGCCGCGGCCAACGCCTCCCGCAGTTCGCCACGAAAAGCGTAGCGATGCTTCGGCGTGATCAGCACCCGACGACGCCAACCCGTCTTTCGATGGATGATCAGCGCCCGGTGATCGTCGTCGCCCGTGTTCCGCCAGGACTCCGTCTGGAACCACCCGGGCTCACGCTTGGGTTTCCCCACCCGTTCAATGTCCGAAAAGGGAATCCGCCGCAGGGTTCGACCAAACAACACCACCCTCAAAGAACTGCGCCCGATGACATACCGGATATTTGAGCGTATCCACAGCAACACGGCAGGGACTCCCAGCAGCACCGCCAGCGCCATCGGGACCAGTATCAGCGGATTTGAAAAGTTCATCGAAGCCCCTCCTTGGCCAAGACCATCCGCCCAGACACAGGGTCGCCCCGGCGGATGGGTAATAATACGTAGGTTGCTCCTCCTGGCTGGAGCTTGAAAGCCGCAAATCCTGGCTTCACCGGAACCGCAGCGCGTCTGCCGGAAGTGCTCCGGCGTGATTCGGGGAGGGTCCCTTCCTTCACCCTCCGGCCAATCAGTGTCGCTCCGCTCAACCCATCCCTCCGGCAGGTCGGGACACCACGCTCACCACCCAGGCTCTGCGATCCCCTTTGTGCTCTCCGTGTCCTCCGTGGTGACCGTGCCTGTGGCCATCGGAGGGCATCCATCCGGGGACAGGCCGCCCTCGCAAACCCCGATCGCCCGCTTTTATCGGTGCAGTTCGACATGCGTCCGCCATGCCCATGTCATCCCCATACGAACTTTCCCAACTTCCCCCTTGGACAGCGCTGCCCTCGAATGCATACTGACGTCTGCCGCGAGGTCCTCGTCCACCCCCGAGACCCCGGCATAGGCTGACATGGCACGTATCCCTGCCCCCCAGGGAACGTTCGCCACTCCCACAAAGTGTCAGCCTCCGGCGTGGATCGCTTCGGCGGTCCACGCCGGTTTTGTTTTTATCCCCCTGCGGAAGCGGACTTGAGGCAGTTCAAAGTCCAGCCTTTGCCGGGCCAGCCTTGCCGACCGCCAACCCGCATTCCTGTCGTCTCCCCGGGTCGGATTCCATAAGCCCCACCCGCCCGTCTCCGCGAACCTGACCCAAAACTTCTCCGGCACATGCCCGTTCCGCTCTTCCCCGGTCCAATTGCCGATGCTTTCCTGTTGGCACACCGCCGCTCCGGCATGAACCCGCTCCTCATCACCCTTGCTGTCATCCTGGCCACAGTCATCGCCTGGACGGTCTGGACGGTTCAGTCGCCCTCCGGGGAATCCCGTCCGCTGTGGCTCGACCTCACCATCTCAGGGTGCATCCTGACCATCCTCTGGGGTGGCACCCGCCTGGCCAAGGCCTTCACCGATGGCGCTACCGGCGGCATCGCCCAACTCCTCGGCATGGGCATCTTCATGCTCGGCTTCCTCGCCCTGTTCACCCTCTGGCACAAACCCATCTTCGCCTTCATTGCCAGTCCCATCACCGATCCCTTCACCGGCGGATCCGAGAAGGTGGAACCCAAACCCTTCTACTCCCACGCGCTCGCCCATCGCCGAAATCACAATCCCCAGGCTGCCCTCGATGCCGTCGATGCCGAGTTGGCCCGTTTCCCCAATGATGTCGAAGGCTGGCTGCTCAAGGCGGAGATCCAGGCCAAGGACATGCAGGATCCCCATGCCGCCCTTGCCACCGTCCGAACCTTCATCCCGTTGACCGCCCCGATTGACCTGCCCGAGGCCCTTCTCCGCGAAGCCGACCTGCTGCTCTTCGAACTCCGTCAACCCGACGACGCCCGCCAATCCCTCCAACGCATCATCGCCGAGTTCAACGGATCCGGTGCCGCCCAACTCGCCCAGCAACGCCTCGCCCATTTCCCCTCGGATTCCGCCTGGATCGACGGAAACCCGCTCGGTGATCGCGAATCCCTGGTCGTGGTCCGGCACGAGGAACGACTGGGCCTGACCGAGGACCTCGGCGCCTCTCGCGTGGCTTCAACATCCGATCCCGAAGAGGAACGCATCCGGTTGGTCTGTGAACTGGCCGAGTTCCCCGATGACCCGATACGTCGTGAGCGCCTCGCCCGGTTGCTGGCGTCCGAGTTGAATCGGCCGGATCTCGCCCATGAAGAGCTCGAACGACTCATCCGCGCACCAAAGGCAGGGGAACGCAATGTTGTCCGCTGGCTGAACCTGGCCGCCGACATCCACCTGAAATCTCCCGAAGGGGTTCCGGCCGCCCGGTTGACCCTTGAACGGATCATCGAACAGTTCCCCGGTTCCGCGGGCGCCATCCAGGCTTCCCAACGCCTCGCCACCCTCAGCCTCGGTTCACGCGCCATCCGATCCGAACCCACCCTCCGGATGGGCACTTATGAGGCAAAGCCGGGCTTGCAGACCGAACGACGTTTTTCGGCCACACGCGCGAACCTGCCCGGACTGTACCGGGACCCCGACGCCCCACTGGACCCGCCCGACATCACCGGGGCCGAACCGGGCGGGGCAAAGGACGGGCCGGACGCTCGAGGGTGAGCCGCTTCAGGGATTCCGCATGGCCATCCCCGAACACCGCATTGCACCGGCTCTCATGGCGTTCAAAGGTGAATCCCACCGTCACGTTGGTCGCCGTCCGCGGAAATGAGGAAAGCTCCTGCCACCGCACCGCCAGATTGGAGTCCGTTGCCAGCACCGTCCCGGACGCTCCCGCCTCCGCATGCAGGTTGATGCTGTAGCTGAGGTTGGTCACCGCGATGTTATTGGGTCGCGAGATCCAGAACTTGGTGGAGGGACAGACCAACACCTGCAAGGTCTTGAAATCGTTGGCCAACACCCGGAACACCCCCGGATGCAAGGCCATCACCCCGTGGGCGACCGGCACTTCCGCGTTTTCCTCCGCCACCCCACCGTACGCCCGCGACAACCCCTGCGGGTATCGGTCGCCGTGATCGTGGGCAAAGGCTGCCATCACCAATCCCACCTGCCGCAGACTACCTGAACAGCGCGTCCGTTTCCCGTTCTGGATCGTGCGCGTCACGCTCGGCATCAACATCGACGCCAGGATCCCAATGATCGCACAGACCACCAGCACCTCCGTCAGGGTGTAGGCTTTGGATCTCCTTGATGTCAGGGCGCACCGCATCTCCCCCCATTACACCAGCTTCCTTTCCCCAGGTCCACCCACCCCATCCGGGGCGCTTCCTGCGGGGCGGCGACGTTCGGTCGCCGGAAATGCGGGGAAGGGAGCGCGCGACGGAACGGCAACAAACCGCTGGCGACCGTCCATCGGTTTCCCGGGCGGGGCAGAGTCAGGATGCGCAAATGAACAACGAAGGGGCGAAGGGACCAAGGTGAAGCGTGGAACGGCTTTGGTCTTCTTTGAACCCTTGGTCCCTTTGTTGTGAGCCCTTCCCACCCCATTCGACCTCCACGATTTCCCGATTCCCACCCCGCCCACACCTCCCATAACGTCGACTCCCGTGCATTTCTCTCACGTTGCCTTGGTGGGCGTAGGCCTTCTCGGCGGCTCCCTGGGCCTCGCCCTCAGGGAACGTCGCCCCGCCGTACACGTCACCGGCTACGTCCGCCGCCCCGAAACCGTCGCCCTCTGCCAACAACGCGACGTCGCCCACCACATCTCCACCGACCTCGCCGCCACCGTCCGCCATGCCGACCTGATCGTCCTCTGCACCCCGATCGGACAATTTGTCTCCCTCGCCAACGCCGCCCTCCCCCACCTCCGACCCGGCGCCATCGTCACTGACATCGGTTCGACCAAGGCCTCCGTCGTCGAAGCCCTCGAACCCCTCTTCCTCCGGGCGGGGTCACCGTTCATCGGGTCCCATCCCATGGCCGGTTCCGAACAGACCGGCGTCAGTTCCGCCCGGGCCAATCTCTTCGAGGGCGCCCGTTGCGTCGTCACCCCTTCACCCGCCACCCCCGCACCCGCACTCGAAGCCGTCCTCGACCTGTGGAGATCCGTCGGTGGCATCCCCATGACCATGGACGCCCACGAACACGACGCCGTGGTCAGTCGGTCCAGCCACCTGCCCCACGTCCTCGCCGCCCTGCTCGCACGTCACGTCCTTGATCCGGCCCACCCCAGCCCGCAACGCGTCCTGTGCGCTTCCGGCTTCCGCGATACCACCCGCATCGCCTCCGGTTCCCCCGAAATGTGGCGCGACATCGCCCTCTCCAATCGGGAAGCCCTTCTCGCAACCCTGACCAACTGGTCCGAAGATCTCGCCTCGTTCATCCACGCCCTCGAAAACAACGACGCCTCCACCCTCGAATCCCTCTTCCGACAGGCCAAGGAACGACGCGATGCCTGGACCGATTCCCAGGCCCGTACCCCCAATTCCTGATCACTGATCACCGATCACTGATCGCTTCCCCAACCCCTCCCCGCCCCCTCCCCAATGCCCCTCCCCGACCTGATCGAAATCGTCCCGATCACCCGACCGACTCCCTTCCGGATCACCATCCCCGGCTCCAAGAGCATCACCAACCGCGCCCTCATCCTCGCTGCCCTCGCCTCGAATCCCATCACCCTCGCCGGAGCGCTCTGGAGTGAGGATACCCAGGTGATGGTCGACGCCCTTCGCACCCTGGGATTTGAAGTGGCGGTGGAACCGGATCCTTCTGAATCCGCCAACCGCACCATCCGTGTCGTTGGCCGTGGCGGAATCATTCCGCGGGCTGGATCCCGGGAAAACCCACTTGAACTCTTCGTAGGCAATGCCGGAACCGCCGCCCGCTTCCTCGCCGCCCTGGTTTGCCTCGGACCCGGCTGGTACCGGCTCAGCGGCGTGCCCCGGATGCATCAACGACCCCAGGCCTCGCTCCTGGATGCACTCCAGCAACTCGGACATCAGGTGGTGGCCTCCGACGGCCGTCTCCCAGCCCTGATCGAAGGTGCCGGAGGCCCACGCCCCGGCCGTTGCTCCGTCAGCATCGCTGAAAGTTCCCAGTTCGCTTCCGCCCTGTTCCTCACCGCTCCGTTCGCCGGTTGGACCATCGGGATCCATGGACTGGGCGATGCCGACGATGCGCCCTACGTGGCCATGACCCAGCGGTTGGTCGAGGTTTTCCCTTTCCAGGGCGGCCGATTCGAAATCGAGCCCGACACCTCCAGCGGCAGCTATTTCTGGGCGGCCGCACACCTGCTGCAACCGGACCGATCCACCAACCCCAACCCGCCGCCCGTGGACGCGTGGCCCGATTCCGGATGGCAGGTCGATTCCCGATTCCCCGGTTACCTGCCGCTTCCCCCTGTCATTTCCCGCGAATCCGATCTCGGCGACAGCATCATGACCGGCATCGTGCTGGCGCCCTTTGCCTCACATCCCGTCCGCTTCACCGAACTGGGCCGGTTGCGCGTCCAGGAATGCGAACGGGTCCAGGCCCTCCACACCGAACTCGCCCGGTGCGGCGCCCGCATCCAGGAACAGGGCGACACCCTCCTGGTGGAACCCGGCCCGCTCCACGGCGCCATCATCGAGACCTACCACGATCATCGCATGGCCATGTGCTTTGCGACTCTGGGCTTGCAAGTACCAGGCCTGAAAATCAGAAACCCGACGTGCGTGAGAAAGACCTTCCCGAACTTCTTCCAGAAGCTGGCGGCACCCCCGCCAAGCGGCCTGGGGGCAGTCATCCGGGACGCACTCGACGGCCGGATCCTCCACGGCCCCGAACTCCTGGCGGATTGACCCTGTCACAATCCCTCCAGGACTCGCCCCTGCGCCTGCCGCGCGTGGTGGCCATCGACGGCCCCAGCGCCTCCGGCAAGGGCACCCTCGCCCGTCGCCTCGCCATCGATCTTGGCTACCTCTACGTGGATTCCGGTGCCATGTACCGCACCCTGGCCTGGTGGAGCCTCCAGAATGGACTCCGATGCTCCCTGCCCATGAGCGCCGTGGAGGAATCAGCCATCATCCGACTCCTGCGCCGTTGGAAGACGGAAGTCCGCGTCATCGACGGCGAAGCCTGGCTCCATGTGAATGGCTATTTTCCCGCCCAGGAAATCCGCTCCAACCCGGTCGAAGCCGCCGTCCCCGCCATCGCCCAGATCGGCAAGGTCCGGGATTGGATGGTCGCTCGCCAACGCGCCTGCACCGATCTCGGCCCGCTGGTGATGGAAGGGCGCGATATCGGCACCGAGGTGTTCCCGTTGGCCGAGGTAAAGATCTTCCTGCACGCTGATGAAGACGTGAGACAGGCCCGGTTGGCAAATCGCGGCAACGCAGGTAGCAATGGTGCAGCACGTGATCATCTCGACAACACCCGCAGGAAAGGAGCTCTCTATCCCGCCCTCGACGCCCTCCGGATCGACAACTCCGTCCAGTCCCCGGACGAAACCTTCGAACTGCTCCGGATCCATGTCCGCAGCCGTCTCCGGATCGGCTGATTCCATCCCCCCTTCCACCCCGGTGCCCCGTCAGGGCTCCACCCATTTCCTCCTCCGGTTCCTCGCCCTCCTCCTCGCCGCCGGCCCCCTCCTCGCCCTCGATCCCTCGGAGGTCATCGTCCTCTATTCCACCACCGTTCCAGCCTCCAAGGACGTCGCCGATCACTACGCCCGCGCCCGCGGAATCCCCGACTCCAACAAGATCGGGTTGAAGGTCGTCGCCACCGACGCCATCTCGCGGAGCAATTACGTTCACGAGATCCAGAACCCCCTTCTCGACATCCTCAGCGAACGCGGCTTCATCAATTACATCCGCTTTCAGGTCCAACCCACCAATACCTTCGCCGGCGGTTCCGCCATCCGGGTCACCTCCGCTTCCGTCCGCTGCCTCGTGCTCTGCTGGGGACTCCCCTACAACATCCATCACGACCCCACCCTCGTCACCGCCGCCCACGGAAGCCTGCCCGATCCCGTGCGCCGCAATGATGCCTCCGTTGATTCCGAGATCGCACTGCTCCCCGCCCTCGGCAGCTACGACCTCATCGCCGCCATCCCCAATCCGTTTCACGCCAGCACCAATCGCGCGTTCTTCAACCCCACCAACGGGGTGTTCCTCGTCGGCCGACTCGACGGCCCCACCCCCCAGATCGCCAAGGACCTCGTCGACAAGGCTCTCTGGTGCGAAACCAATGGCTTCAGCGGCAATGCCTATCTCGACGTCCGCGGGATCACCTCCGGCGGCTATGCCGTGGGCGACAAATGGATGAATTCCGCCGCCGAATTGTGTCGCCGGGTCGGATTCTCCACCTACGTCGATACCGGGCCCGAAACCATTCCGGCCCACTTCCCTCTTTCCCAGGTTGGCATCTATGTGGGCTGGTACTCCGCCGGGGTGGATGGCCCATTCGCCCTGCCCGAGGTGGAGTTCATGCCCGGGGCCATCGCCTATCACCTCCACTCCTTCAACGGTCACGCCCCCCGCAATCCCACCGCCAGTTGGGTCGGCCCCCTCCTCGCCCGCGGAGCCACGGTCACCTTCGGTACCGTCAGCGAGCCTTACCTCGAGTTCACTGCCAATCCCCACGTGTTCCTCGAACTTCTCGCCGCCGGAGAATTCACGGTCGGCGAAGCCTCCCTTGCCGCACTCCCTTACCTCTCCTGGGTCAACGTCTTCTACGGTGACCCACTGTTCACACCGTTCCGTCGTGACCTCACCCGCGAAGAAACCCGTCAAGCCTCCGTTGGCAGCCCCAGCCTCCCCTGGACCGTCCTCCGCAAGGCCAATTTCCTCCAGCAGAACGGCACCAAACCCATCGAACTCGCCGAATCCCTCGCCAAATATCCCCCCGCAGCCACCAACGCCGTCCTCGCCGAAAAAACCGCGTCCCTCTTCGCCGAATCCAGTCGCATCAAACTCGCCGTCCAGTGGGCCCACACCGCACTCGCCCACCAACCTTCCCCCCAACAACGCATCCGGATCCTCCTCAACCTCGCCGAATGGCTCGCCATCGCCGAGCGACGCGACGAAGCCTTCGACACCCTCCTCCTCGTTGAACAGGAACGACCGGACTACCGCCGCCTGATCCCCTTCCGCGAACGCCAACTCCAGTTGGCCCGGGATGCCATCCGCCGCCCGGAAATCAACCGTCTCAAGAACGAGATCGCAGCCCTCAAAGCCCCTCCCTCCACCAACAGTCCCCCAGCCTCGCCCTGACCATCTCCATGCCGTAGCGGGGAAAGATCCAGCCGGGACAATCGATCCGGTTGCACGGATACGGCCCGGTGCTCACACCGTCTGCACCATCTCCCCGATCGAAAACCGGACCTTCGCCGCCCCCCCATACTTGTCCTGGGTGGATCGGTATCCCGCCGCGCAGGCGACCACCGTGGTGTATCCGCTCCCTTCCAATCCCAGAACCGAATCGAACTGCGCAGGAACGATCCCTTCCATCGGACAGGTATCGATCTCCAACAGGGCGCATGAGGCCATGAACTGGCCCAGGGCAATGTAGGCCTGGCGGGCGGCCCATTCACCCACTGACGCCGACCGCGGTCCATTCACCACGTCCCCCACCATCATGTTCCGGTACCCGGCCAGCGCCGCCGGAGAAATTCCCCGAACCTCGCAGGTCAGGGCAAGGAACCGGTCAACATACTCCACATCCAACGACGTCTTGCCCGCGAACACCACGAAATGGGAGCAGTCCCCAGGTTGTGCCTGCCCCCACGAATGCTTCACCAACCGCCCCCGGATCTCCGGGTCGGTCACCACCACAAACCGCCAGGGTTGGAGTCCGTAACTCGATGGCGTCAGGACCAGCGACCGCTCCAGGGCCGACCAGGTCTCCGGCGCAATCCGTCGCTCGGAATCAAATTTCTTGGTCGCATACCGCCATTCAAGGGCGTGAAGCAGTGTCGTGGCTCCTATTCCGTTCATCGGCCCACATCGTTCCTCCATTGCGCCCCTGCCGCAACCACCTGACTGGAGCGCCAACTCTCCGGTCGCCGTCCCATCCAGACGGCGGGCAACCCTCGCCACTCCCCCTCTCCCACCGTGCATTCCAATCACCCCAATCGTAGCACCGATGAATTGCCATTACGCCCCACCGCCGGTAAGTCCTTCGCGAAATGCTGATTCGCCGTCTTGAACGTTGGTCGATCCCAGTCTGGCTGCTGCTTTGTGTGGGTGGGATCGTGTGGTCGCTCTGGAGCAGTGCTTTTGCCCAAACGCCGTCCGCTCCCCCCGCCACGCCATCCACCAACGGCATCCCAGCAGCCCTCATTCCCCTGGTCCAGACCCTGCCCACCCGATCGTTCATCGAGACCCATCAGGATGTCCTGTCCTTCGGACTCAACCGGGTGGAAGTCCTGCAGGTCCCGCTCCTGGGCAATCCCCTGTGGCAATATCTCGCCACCGTCCTCTACATGGCCCTGGCGTTTGTCATCTCCAGCCTGCTGGACCGCCTGGTCCGCACCCAACTGCGGGCCTGGGCCCAACGGACACCGAGTCAATGGGATGACATCATCGTGGGCATGGCCCACGGACCCGTCCGGGTCATCAGCTTCGTCATCCTTCTCCACATCGGTCTCCAGTTGTTCGCCTGGCCACCCACCGCGGCGACCTATGTCTCCCGCATGACCGCGGTGATCGTCGCCTTCTCGATCCTCTATGTCGTGATCAAGGCGGTGGATGCGATTGTCGGCATCTGGCAAGCGAGCCTGAAGGATGACGGCGACAAGGCGTTCAACACCCATTTCCTGTTTCTCGTCAGCAAGATCATCAAGGTCGTCATCGTTGTGGTCGCCACCCTCACCCTCATCCAGAACCTCGGCATCAACATCACCGCCATCCTCGGCTCCGTTTCCGTACTCGGCCTCGCCATCGGCTTCGCCGCCCAGGATACCGTCGCCAACATCTTCGGTGCCGTCGCCGTCTTCATGGACAAACCCTTCAAGGTCGGTGACCGCATCCGCGTCGGCACCGATGTCGACGGCACGGTTGAGGAGATGGGGTTGCGCGCCACCCGCATCCGGACCCTGGACGGGTTCCTGGTGACCGTCCCGAACCGGCAGACCGGCAGCAACACGGTCACCAACATCACCATGCGCCCCACCATCCGGGGCAACCTCGACTTCGGAATCACCTACGACACCCCGGCCGACAGGGTGAAACTGGCGTCGGACCTCTTGCGCGAGATCTTCAATGCACACCCCAAAACCAAGGACACGATCATCCACTTCAGCCGGTACGGTGATTACTTCCTGAACATCAACGTGCTTTGGTGGTGCAATACCCGGGATTGGCGCGAATACACCGTCGCCCTTGAAGAAATCAACCTTCAGATCAAGGCACGATTCGACGCCGAAGGCCTCGAGTTCGCATTCCCCACCCGGACCATCCACATGCATCAGAAGGATTCAAATGGAGGCACCTGACCGCTGGCCGGAGCGGTGACAGCCTGTCGCCGGATTCCAGGCCTTCCAGTCGAGGGCCCGCATCCGTAGCCTCCCACCCATGATCTCCCCCCCGCATCACCCCATCCCGCAGATCTCCGGATGGTTCCGCTCGGCTTTCCTCGGGCTTGTCTCCCTCGTCATGACCCTTCCCGCATTCGCCGACGATCCCCCCCTCCGTCTCACCCTCCGTTCACGCCCGGAGACGCGACCCGGCATTTTCGTCCTGGCCGAAAAACCGGTCGAGTGGGAGCCGAAAAAGACCGCCCTGATCATCTGCGACATGTGGGATGATCACTGGTGCAAATCCGCCGCACGCCGGGTGGTGGAGTTGGCTCCCGTTGTGGATCAGGTCGTCCAGCAGGCGCGCAAACGCGGCGTGTTCATCCTCCACGCCCCCAGCAGTGTCACCCGCTTCTACAAGGACACCCCGCAACGTCGACTCGCCCAGGCGGCGCCCTTTGTGAAGACACCGGTGCCCCTCGCCACCGCGGAACGTTGGGGCACCGCCTGGTGCTGGACGGATCCCCAACATGAACGCGTCCTGCCCATCGACGACTCCGACATGGGCTGCTCCTGCACCGGCACCAAGTGCACCATCCGCGAAGCCTGGACCCGCCAGATTTCCACCATCGGGATCGCCCCCGGCGATGCCCTCACCGATGACGGTCAGGAGACCTGGAACCTGCTCGCCGCCCGGGGCATCGAAAACGTCATCCTCTGCGGGGTACACCTGAACATGTGTGTCCTTGGCCGCCCGTTCGCCATCCGGCAACAGGTCTATCTCGGCAAGAATGTCGCCCTGCTGCGCGACCTGACCGACACCATGTACAACCCGGAACGCCCACCCGGCGTGGATCATTTCACCGGCACCGATCTCATGATCGAGCATGTGGAGAAGCATTGGTGCCCCACCTTCACCAGCGCCGACCTGACCGGCCGTCCTCCCTTTCGTTTCAAGGAGGATCAGCGCTGAACCGGGAAGATCCAGCCGGGACGACCGACCCTGCTGCAAGGATGCGCCTCAGAAGATCGGGGTCACCTGAACCCCATGCCGCACCAACCACTGGACGGCTGAAGCGATCACCTTCGTTTCACCCGACAGCTCCAACCCCACCACGCCGATGTCGGGCCCGATGCTCGCGCTACGGATGTCATAAACGACGGCGTATCGCTGGCTCATCTCCCACAGCAGGGGACGTTGGATGTCCTTCGACGAAAAGGTGAGCCAGTACCGGATGGCGGTCGGTGAAGGTTTCTTGGCCATGACACTTCGATTCAGGATTCAGGGGAGACGATGGGTGTCCCATCCGATGGAGGATCCACATTCCCGCCCTCGCCCTGCGTTGGACGGAAAGGCGCATGAATCCCACCGGAGGACAACACCCACGCCGCAATCCTGCCCCGGATGCGCCCAGCGAACAATCCATCCCTTCAGGACAACGCACCCTGCATCGCTCATCGTTCCAGGCGCAATTCATCGTCCACCCGCTTCACTCCAAGGCCCCGGTCCAGCGCGATGCCGACCGCGTCCTCCCCCGTTTCACCCATCCGCCGTCGAACCTCCTTGCGCAGCCACCAGTACCCGGAGTTCCAGCAGTACAGGATGTGCCCGTGCGGATGTCCGTCGACGGTGCTGATCGACTCGTTGAAGGCGGGCACCCGTGCGATCTCGCGTCGGATCCGTTCCACCACCAGGGCGTCCGCCTCCGCCCGGTCCAACCCATGCACCTCGGCCAACAGGTAATTGGCGGCATCATTCAGAAACCAGGATCCGCCGTAGCAATAAACTCCGCTGTGCCCGGGCAACAGCGATCCATCAGCCCCCGAGATCACCCTCAACCCATACGGCGTCTTCACCTTTTCCGAAGTCCGGAAATGGGTCAGCACCTGTTCATCCGTGAGCAGCTTCCGACCGAACACCGCGTACGTCAGCGTGGCTCCATAGAGCGTGTCCTGCCCCAGGACATCCGGCTGCATCCGACTGGTCGGCATGAATCCACGTCCGGCATTGAACAGGGATCGATAGCCGGCAATGGCCCTTTCGACATCGGCATCGTCCACGCCCAGTCCCAACTCCTGCGCCGCCATCAATGCCCCGCAATGGAATCCCTGGTTGCTCGCCGGACAATCCCCATCCTCGTACGGCAACACATCATGGTAGGTCTTCCACCCCCGGGAATTGGGCGCACCCGGCAACGAAGGCGGCACATAGAGTCCGTCGACCTCATGTTTCCGGATGAAGTCGAGGGCCTGGTGGACCAACGGCAGGTTCACCGTCCCGCCCGCCCGCTTCATGAGGACGGCCCAGATCAGGTAGTACTGGGCGTTGTCCTCATAATCCATCCGGGTCCAGAAAACGGCGCGATTCGACTCAATCGTCTTCTCCGGATCATCCAATCCCAGCGCGGTATAGAATCCGTCCACCACCCACTGCTTCCATCCATAGCCCGGGCCCGAGATGAAGATGTAGCGCCCCTCCCGGGCCCGGCCGTCGGCATCGAGCGCCAGGTTGCGACGCAGCAGGAAATGCGAGGTGTTGCGCAGGATCGCTTCCAGCGCCGACGAATTCCATCCACTCCCATTCGCCACCGCCAGGTGGGCGGCCAACTGCGCGTCGTAGTGGGACCGCGCTGGACTTGCAAAGACCCAGGTCTTGAATCGGCGCGTCTCCCCAGCCCCCAACGCCTGCCAACCATCCATCTGATACTGATACGTATCCCGGGCATCCTCCGGTGGACGGATCACCAGCGGATACGGATCGCGCCCATCTCCCGTCCACACCGCCAACCGCCCCGCCGCCGGATCCAGCAGCACCTGGCATCGGTTCTCCCAAAGTCCCGGCGAATCCGCGATCAACCCGAACACCGCACCCTCCGTCCGCAACATCCCCACCGGGAACGTCTCGGTATGCGGTGTCCCCCGCACCGTATCGAACAGGGTCCGCTCCGTGCGGGAACCGGTGAACGACCCGAACTCTCCGCTCACGGCGGTATCCAGGGGGAACGCGACGGCGAACCGGCTTGGAGCCCGGGCGGTCACCTCCAGCGTGCGCTCGACCAACGTGGCCGACCTCTGCTCGATCCGTAGACGCAGCTCCAGATCACGCATCCGGACCGGTCCCAGTTCCACCACCGTCCCCTGCTGTTGACGCGGACGGAATGCGACCGGTTCCAATCCGGAACCCGGCCACCGGATCTCCACTCCCGCGGGAGACGACGGCTTCGCCCGCACCACCAGGGTGTCGTCCATCCGGTATCCGACCGTGACCACGCCGTCGATTTCACCCCAGACCGGCCGGATCCCCAACGGTGCGGCCAATGCTCCGCGACTGGACAGCAGGAGGCTGCAGGTGATGGGAAACAGGATGCGAAAGGCTGAGGAGATGAGCGGGGGCCACGCAGGCAGGAATCGATTCCCGTGGGACATGGCCTGAAGCCTATCCGGCCCCGTCACCGGAAGTCGAACGGGAGCATTCCCCATCCATGTTCCTGCCCCCGCCTCGAAGATTGAACCGGTGCCCGATCCAGACCCATGCTGCGCCCACTCACCACCATGAACCCGTCCCTTTCGTCCCGACCCCTTCGTTTGTCAGCCGCCCTGGGCGGCCTTGTCCTCCTCACCGCTGCGCTGTTCAGCACGCCGCCCGCCACCGCCGCGCCCTATGAACAGCGCAAGGACCTCGTCTATGCCGAGGCCCACGGCACCGGACTGCTCATGGATGTCTTCGTCCCCACCGCCAAGACCAACGGCCTCGCCATCATCGATGTCGCCAGCGGCGCCTGGTACTCGGACCGGGGCAAGATCCGGGACCACACCCTGGCCCAGCTTTATGACATCCATTGCGCCCGGGGCTACACCGTCTTCGCCATCCGACCCGGTTCCCGCACCCGCTACACCGCCCTGGAAATGGATCAGCACGTCAAGCTGGCCATCCGACACGTCAAACAGAACGCCGCCCAGTACGGCATCGATCCCGCCCGGATCGGCCTTACGGGAGCCTCGGCCGGCGGACACCTCGCCACCCTCGCCGCCCTGACCCCGGTCGCAGCAAAACCGGATTCCCGGAATCTCCTCGAACGACACGACACCTCCGTCCGCGCCGTGGGTGTTTTCTTTCCGCCCACCGATTTCCTCAATTGGAAGGACGGCAAGATGGGCGATCTGCATGTCCTCGGCCCGCTGTTGCAGGTGGGCGGCGCGGGAACCCGGTCGGAGGATGAACTCCGCGAAATGGCCCGGGCCATCTCACCCGTGCATCGGGTGACCAAGACCGATGTGCCGTTCCTGTTGATCCATGGCGACGCCGACAAGGTGGTACCGCTCCAGCATTCGGAACGGTTGCGGGACGCGCTGGTGGCGGCGGGTGGGAAGGCGGAATTGATCGTGAAGGCCGGGGGCGGACATCCGTGGCTGACCCTGCCGGAAGAGGTGAAACGCCTGGCTGACTGGTTCGACAAGACCTTGCCGGCAGCGGGCAACAAATAGATTGATCCCGCACCGTGGAAGTCGAGGTCACGAGACTCCAATCAACCCCCTGCTCCCAACCTCAGTCAGAGCCTCCTCACGTCGTCTTCCACCGGCGTCGCCCGCCCCGTGGAGGTCGAGGTCACGAGACTCCCTTCACCTACGGCCGCCGTACCGCTTCTTTCCCTTGGACCCATCCCGGGCCTGACGCGTGGTTGCAGGCGCGCGGAAATCGGCGCCACCGGCTCGCCCCTTCAATTCACGGATCTGATCCCGGAGCAGGGCGGCCTTCTCGAACTCGAGATTTTCCGCCGCTGAAATCATCTCCTGCTCCAGTTCGCGCAACGTCTCGGTGTAATCGAATTGCTCGGCGTTCTCATGAAGCGCGGCAGCAACGGCCGCCCGACCCTGCGGTTGCGAACTGAGTCCGGACTCGACCGCACGCTGAACCCCTCGCGGCACAATTCCGTGCTCCTGATTATAGGCCAGCTGACGTCCCCGCCGATACTCGGAGACCGCCAGAAACTTCTGGATGCTCTGGGTCCGCACATCGGCATATAGGATCACGCGTCCATTGATGTGACGCGCCGCCCGGCCCGCCGTCTGGATGAGACTGGTGGCGCTCCGGAGATAGCCTTCCTTGTCCGCATCCAGGATCGCCACCAAGGACACTTCGGGCAGATCCAGTCCCTCCCGCAGCAGGTTGATTCCCACCAACACATCGAACTCCCCCTTCCGCAACGCCCGCAGGATCTCCACCCGTTCGATGGCATCGATTTCACTGTGGAGGTAGCGGACCAGGATCCCGAGATCGCGCAGGTAATCGGTCAGTTCCTCCGCCGTGCGCTTGGTCAGGGTGGTGACCAGGATCCGTTCCTTCTTGTCCACCGTCTTCCGCACCTCCTCCAACAGGTCATCAATCTGACCCGACAACGGCTTCAACTCGATCTGCGGATCCACCAGTCCGGTCGGGCGCACGATCTGTTCCGCGATGCGGTCCGGTCCGGCCCACTCCAATTCCGTGGGCCCGGGCGTGGCACTGACATAGATGGCCTGCCGGGCCATGCCGCGGAACTCGTCAAAGTTCAGCGGGCGATTGTCCAGGGCGCTGGGCAATCGGAACCCGTGATCGACCAACACCTTCTTGCGCGCGGCATCGCCGGCATACATCCCGCCCACCTGCGGCAAGGTCGCGTGGGACTCGTCCACCACGAGCAGGTAATCGTCAGGAAAGAAATCCAACAGCACACCCGGCCGCGCTCCGGGGGTCCGGGCGGCGATGTGACGCGAGTAATTCTCGATGCCGGAGCAGAAGCCAAGTTCCTGCAACTGTTCGAGGTCGAACTCGGTCCGCATCTTGATCCGTTGCGCCTCCAGCAGTTTCCCATGCTTCTCGAACCAGGCGATCCGGTCGGTCAATTCCTCGCGGATGGCGAGGATGGCGCGGTTGATCTTCTCCTGGGGTGTGGCGAACTGCTTGCTCGGAAAGATGTTCAACGCCGTCATCTCTTCCAGCTTCTCACCCGTCAACGGCTCGAACCGCGTGAACCGTTCAATCGCATCCCCGAAGAACTCGATCCGCACCGCATCCTCGGTATAGGCCGGGTGCAACTCCACCACATCGCCCCGGACCCGGAACCGGCTCCGGGCAAAGTCATAGTCATTGCGCGTGTATTGCAGATCGACCAATCGCGAAAGCAACTGGTCGCGCGACACCTCCTGGCCGACCCGCAACGGGATCACCATGGACTCATAGTCTTCGCGACTGCCGATGCCGTAGATGCACGAGACACTGGCCACCACGATCACGTCCCGGCGTGACAACAGGCTGTTCATGGTGCTGAGCCGGAGTCGCTCGATCTCCTCGTTCACCGAACTGTCCTTCTCGATGAAGGTGTCGGTGCGCGGGATATAGGCCTCGGGTTGGTAGAAATCGAAGTAACTGACGAAGTACTCGACGGCGTTCCTGGGGAAGAAGTGTTTGAACTCCGCGTAAAGCTGCGCGGCCAGGGTCTTGTTGTGCGAGATGACCAGGGTGGGCCGGTTCAACTGCGCCACCACATTCGCCACCGTGAAGGTCTTGCCTGAACCCGTCACCCCCAGCAGCACCTGATGCCGTGCTCCCTCCTTCAATCCGGTCGCCAGTTTGACAATCGCCCCCGGTTGATCCCCGGCCGGTTGATACTCCGACTCCAGTTCGAATCGTTCGCCCATCGGCCGTTGAGCCTACCCGCGACCCGTCCACGCGGCCATCCGGGTTTACTCTGACGAGATTTCACCCGTCACCACCGGCGTGAAAGCCAACTGCTTGCCCGCACCCCGATACCGTTCCGGGTGACAGGTCAACACCACCACCTGCAACCGGGTCGCGACTCCCGACAACAGATCCAGCACGCGTTGCTGCCGCGTCCCATCCGTGTTCACCAGCACGTCATCCAGGATCAGGACCTGCGGCTCGTTCGCAGCCAGTTCTTCCGCCACCGCAATCCGCAGACACAACAACAACTGTTCCCTCGCCCCCTGCGACAACAGACCAAAGGCATGCATCTCCTCCCGGCCCGCCCCCACCCCCGCCACTTGGAGGCGTTCATCCAGAAAAACCCGGCGTCCCCTCACCCCCGTCAACTCCGCGAATGCCACGGTCAATCGATCCTCCAACGGCGCCAGCACCGCACTCGTCGCCTCCTGACTCCGTCGCAGGATCAGGTCATGTACCACCCGGGCTGCCCAGGCATGGGTCCGTACGGATTCCAACCGTATCCGCGCCTCTTCCAACCGTTCTTCCAATCCGGTTTCCCGCGCATGAAGCCCCTGGCCACCCAACATCTCCAGCACTCCCCGCGCATTGTCCCGCGCCGTCCACTGGGCCTGGAGGGAGCCGGCAATCTGTTGGAGTCCCATCGCCGCACGACGGTTGCGCTCAGGCAATTTCTCGAAATCCAACGGCAACGTCGCCCTCGCCGTCTTGACCCGCGCCTCAGCCTCCACAAACCCCATCTGCGCACCCGTCAACGCCGCTTCCATTCCTTCGGCATAGCGCCCCACCAGATCCGCCAACTGCGCTTCCAATGCGGCGATCCGCGCCCGGGCTTCCGATGCCCCCCGCTCGGCCGTCGTCACCCGCTCGGTCGCCGTCTGTTCGTCCCCGCGCAATCCTTCCATCCTGAAGTTGATTCCGTTCACCACCTTCTCCGCGGCAGGAACCGCCTCCGACAACACCGCCTCGGCCGCCTCCAGTTCACCCCGACCCAGGGCCAACTCCGCCGGCTCCGCTGCCAGCACCCCGAGCAAGGCGTCGCGCTTCTGAACGGCCTGGTCACGGGCGACACCGAGCGTTTCGAGATCACGCTGCTGACCGATCACGGCTTTGAGGGCGGCCCGGGCCACGCGGAGCTCGGCATCCAGTTCGCGTCCCAACACCAGCGCATCGCGCGCCGCCTGCACGGTGGCCACGCCGCCTGTCTCCAGTTCACGGGCCAATTCCGATTCCGTCTCCCGCGCCCGCTGCGCCGCTTCCTCCGCTTCCTTCGCCCCGGAACGCACCGCAACCCGACCCCATCCGGGAAGCGTGAGGTTGAGCGAATGCGGACGTTGGATCCTGAACGCTTCCCCGGCAGCCAACGACTGGCTGACGGCGGTGGAACCGTCCCGGATCTCGATGTCGAGGGATCGGTCCGGCTGAAGCTCAACCGTGATGCCCGAGGCTTCGAGCGCGGCGCGATGTCCCCGCAGCGCCTCTTCGAGGGATTCAAACCGGCGCAGGCATTCCTCGGTGATGACCGGGACCTTGGCCCGCCGTTCCTCCAGCGAGGCCAACGCCGCCCGGGCCTGCACCGCCTCCGCAAACTTTGCTCCAAGGGCCGTCACCTCGGCCTCCAGCTGACGCAATCTCAACAACTCGCGGATCCGCTCACGTCGGCTCCGTTGCCCACGCAACACCTCGTCCGCAACCCGACTCTCTTCGCGCGCCTGTTCAATCGCCAGTCGCAACCCGTCCCGAACCCGCTGCTGCTCCTTCACCGTCTCTTCCGCCTGCACCAGTCTCTCACCCACCGCCTTGCCCTCGGCCATCCGTCCGGTTCGCAATCCAACATCGTCCGTCACCCTTTTCAGCCGGGCCCGGCCCGATTCCAACGCCGCCTCCAACCTCTCCAGGTCAGTCCGGATCCGTTCTCCCGCCGCGAGTTGTGCCGCAAGCCCTGCTGCCACCTGCGTCTGTTCCCGCTGTTCCTTCTCCAACTGCATCACCTGTTCCGACGCCTGGATGAACCGGTCGTGGGCGACCTCCAGGTCCGCACGGGTCTTCCGCACCTCATCGAGTTGGCGCTTCAGATCTTCCCATTCGTGGAGCGCCTCGGCCCATGCCCCACCCGCCTTGGGCAACCCTCGCGCCGTCATTTCCTTCCCGGCCATTCCCCCGAGACGTTCGCGAACCCGCTCGATGACCGGATCCAATTCGACCCGCGCCAACCGCGCCCGCAGGGCCTGTCCCTGCACGTCCTCGCCAAACATCGGCCAGTCCGCCGGTTCACCCTGGCGCGCCCACAGGAATCCCAACAAACCCCAATGCTCCGGCCGCGTCACCCCGCGCCCCGGCAAGGTCGATTGCAGCAGCGATTGAACACGCTGATCCGCCGCGTCGCCATCCGCGATGGTCTGCCACGTCCCATCGCGCCACCGCTTCAACACGCTCAATGGCCCCACCAAAAAGGTCTTCTCGATCCGATACCGATCCGGGGCGACGCCGAATTCCACCACCACCCGCGGACCCAGGCCGGTGCCGACCGGTTGCAATTCCCGGATCTCCTCTCCCTTGGTGGTGTGTCGGTCGAACAACGCCCGCGCCGCCGCCCGGAACGCCGTCGTCTTGCCCGTCTCATTCGGAGCCGCCAACACGTTCATCCCCGCCTCGAACGGCCCCAGTCGGATCCGTCCACCAAACGGTCCGACATGCATCAACTCCACCGCGTGCAGGTTCACAACGCCACCTCCCGCACCGTCTCCATCAACAACTGGCGCATCCGTGTGAATTGTTCCGCACCCAGCTCCGACATCGGGATCTTCGCCCCTTCCAACATCCCCAGCACCTCCGCCAGTCCCAGTCCCCCATCGCCACCCGCTCCCCCCCCCNNCCCCCCCCCCCAGACCCGCTCCCGTTCGCCAACCCTTCCATCCGGTCCAGATCCTCCAACACCCGCGCCAACATCGGATGACGCCGTTCCAGATCAGCCCGCTCCGCCGGCGTCAATTCCACCCGGGTCGTGTCCGTGATCTGCCACGCCACAAATCGCTCCAGGCGCACCTCCGTTTCTCCCCGCACCCCCGACAATCCCTGGGGTGAAGTCGTCCCGCTGAAGTTCACCCGCACCACACTCCGGTCCGGATCCAAACCTTCCAACCCCTGCAAGACCTCCGCTCCCGGCCTTTCCAATCCCGAGACATCCACATCCACCGCAACCCAACGCAATGTCGCCACCTCCAGGCGTTCCACCCGGGGCGCACCCCCGTGCCCGTCCAACTCCACCCACGCCACCGCCCCACTCCGTTCCTGATCGAACTGATCCGGTTCCGGCGTCCCCGGCATCACCATCCGTCCGCCATCCAGATCCGGCAGCCAGTTGTGCCAGTGCCCGATCCCCAGGTAATCCAGCCCGGCCCGGCTGGCGGCATCGAGCGCGATGGGAAAGTCATTGGACTGATGTTTCCCCACGATGGCCGGGGCGCCATGGGTGAGCCCGATGCGAAGCACTCCGGTGGGAAGGGCTGCCGCCAATCCGGCAAGGACCAGGCTGGGGTCGTTGGTGGAACGTTTCTGCATCAGAGGCGACGCCAGCAGAAACACATCAGGCCGCAACTCAACGCTCTGTGCCTGTTTCAACACCCGTACATGGGCGGGCGCTTTCTGGAACAAGGCCCGTTCCCAGACGCACTCCGGGCCGGAATACGGATCGTGATTGCCCGGCAACAGAAACACCGGGAGCCCGGGATGCCGCCCGAACAATTCCAACACCTCCCCGACCAGGGCATGGTCGACCTGGTTGTCCTCAAACAGGTCTCCCGCCACCAGAAACGCCTCCGCGCCCCGGGCCGCCGCCAACTCCAGCGCCCGCGCCAGGGTCCTGAGCCGCGCCTCGCGCAATCGCGGTGCTCGCGATCCGAACCGCGGAAAACGCGCCCCCAATTGCCAGTCTGCCGAATGCACGAACCGGAACATGTCCTGACCCTACCCAAACCGGGTTTTGACGTGACCAGGAAAACATTTCCAGGCTCATCCCCGCACCGGCCCGGCCGCCCGCGAGGTCACCCAGGGATCCATCCGGTACAGCACCCAGTACGCCCACTGTTCCCTCAGCCGTTGCACCCAACCCCGCGAACGCCGCCAACCCAACCGGTCGACCACCCTGCTCCGCGCCTTCAGGTCCGCCACATCCGCCCGGGCCTGTTCCAGCACCCGTTCCCCCGTCAACCGCACCATCAATTCGAAATTCAGATGCAGGCTGCGAGGATCCAGGTTCGAAGACCCCACATACACCGCATGGGGAAACAGCAGGACCTTCGCATGCAGGACCTTCGGTTGATACTCACGGATCCGGATGCCCGCCCCCAGCAACCCGGTGTAAAGACGCTGCGAAGCCAGTCTCGCCAACCCCACGTCGTTCAACTCCGGCAGGATCACCGTCAACTCCGCCCGCCCTCCACTCACCGTGCGGCGCATCGCCCGGCGCAGGATCGGTGTCGGCAGGAAATACGGCGTGACCAGCACCACCTCGCCCCCACGTCGCATCGCCATGTCCAGGTCCGACAGGATCGATTCGGTCAGATTGCTCGTTCCACGGCCGGGGGTGACCGGCAGCAACTGCACGCGGTCGCCGCACTCGGCGATCTGCTGGCCGGACCGGCGCCTCAATCGGGCCGACCACGGCTGACGCCGCTCCGCGCCCTCGAACTGCTCGTCAAACAGTCGGTCCAACACCCGGCCCGCTTCCCCTTCCAATACCACCCCGCAATCCCGCCAACCCGTCTCCACCCCGTCCCCGTCGTATTCCGCGGAAATGTTCCAGCCAAACACGAAGGCCACCCGACCGTCACAGGTCAGCAGCTTCCGATGATCCCGCACCAGCGCCAATGCACTGTGAAACCGGTGAAACCAGCGGACCTCCCCCCCCGCCCGGGTCAAGGTCCTCCAGAATCCCTCGTCCACCCCGCCCGATCCCAACGCATCCAGCAACACCCGCACCTTCACCCCCCGCTCCGCCGCATGCACCAATGCCTCCCGGAAATCCTCCCCGAGTGTTCCCCTCGAAAAGATGTACATCTCCAGGTTCACCGTCCGCGTCGCCAACCCGATCGACGAAAGCATCCGCTCCAGTCCAATGCCGCCCGAGGGCAGCCATTCGGCCTCGCAACCACATCCAGTTTGATCTTTGCCGGGCGCCACAGGATTCCTAACGTCGACCGCCATGTTTGACTCGCTGAGCTCTCGACTCCAAGACGTCTTCCGCAATCTCCGCGGTCTCGGGAAGATTTCAGAGTCCAATGTCAGCGACTCCCTCCGCGACGTCCGCCTCGCCCTCCTCGAAGCCGACGTCAATTTCAAGGTCGCACGCGACTTCATCGAGTCCGTCCGTTCCAAGGCCGTCGGCGAACAGGTGCTCCAGTCCGTCAGCCCAGGCCAGCAGATGATCAAGATCATCCATGATGAGATCGTCACGCTGCTGGGCTCCGACAACGCCGCCCTCGCCCTCTCCGGCAGCCCCGCCTGCATCCTCATGTGCGGTCTTCATGGCTCCGGCAAGACCACCTCCTCCGCCAAACTCGCCCGACTCCTCACCCGCCAGAGCCGCAACGTCCTCCTCGTCGCCGCCGATGTCTATCGTCCCGCCGCCATGGACCAACTCAAGGTCCTCGGCGACAAACTCGGCATCCCCGTTTTCCTGCGTCCCGGCGAGACCGATGTCCTGAAGATCGGCCGCGAAGCCCTTGCCGAAGCCCGTTCCACCGCCCGCGACACCGTCATCTTCGATACCGCCGGCCGTCTCCAGATCGACGAACCCCTCGTCCAGGAACTCGTCCGGCTCCGTGACCTCACCCAACCCTGCGAGATCCTCCTCGTCCTCGACGCCGCCACCGGCCAGGAAGCCGTCAACGTCGCCTCCCACTTCGACAAGGCCCTCGGCGTCACCGGCGCCATCCTCACCAAACTCGATGGTGATGCCCGAGGCGGCGCCGCCCTCTCCTTCCGTTCCGTCGTCGGCAAACCCATCAAGTTCATGGGCACCGGCGAAAAACCCGAGGACTTCGACTTGTTCCACCCCGAACGGATGGCCCAACGCATCCTCGGCATGGGCGATGTCGTCACCCTCGTCGAAAGGGCCGCCGAAGTCGTCGATCAGAAGAAGGCCATGGAACTCGAGGAGAAGATGCGCAAGGGGCACTTCACCCTCGACGACTTCCTCTCCCAATTGCGGGAGATGAAGAAGATGGGACCCCTGGAAGACATCGTGAAGATGCTCCCCGGCGGCGGCGACATGGTCAAAGGCGCCGACCTTTCCAAGAGCGAACGCGAGTTCCGCCGCATGGAGGGAATCCTCTGCTCCATGACCCCCAAGGAACGCAACCAGCCCGAAATCCTCAACGGCAAACGCCGCCTGCGCATCGCCAAGGGCTCCGGCGTCAACGTCGCCGAGGTCAACAATGTCCTGAAACGCTTCGATGAGATGCGCGACATGATGCGCAAGATGAACAAATTCCAGAAGATGATGGGCAAGTTCGGCGGCAAGATGCCCGGCATGGGCGCCATGCGCTGAACCGATCTCACCTGATCAGGGTAGTCGCCCGAGCCACCCGCTTCCCCGCTTCCATACCAGACCAACACCCCCGCCTCACCTCAGGGTTACCGCTAATCCCTGCGCCAACCGAGCCACCCACAGGCTTCGTTGCCCGGCGTCTGGTCCCCGCGGAGACTTGAGTTTCGTGGTTTGGGTTGAGTTTCCGGGGGAGTTTGCGCAGTTTAACTCCGGGTCGCGGGGCGGGTGCCTCACGATTCCAACCCTTGGCGCGGTCAGGCCCGGTCTTGCAGTTCCGGCGCCTCCATCAATGTTCCCCGGCCGAGGGTTTGTCAGAGCGCCACCATGAACCACGCCACAGTCCACACGCAGAGTCTCAGTAACGTCAGTTTCGTCGAAGAACTCTACGAACGTTTCCTGAAGGATCCCGATTCCGTCGCACCGGAATGGCGCAACTTCTTCGCCGAAGGCGGCCTCGCCGAACTCGCCGCACCAACCCGCCCCTTCAGCCCCACCGTCGCTCCACGTTCCCTCTTTTCCCCGGCCGCACGGGCCACCGAAGTCCGGGACGCCACCGCCCTCCAGGATCGCGTCGGCCAACTCATCCGCGCCTACCGGTTCCGCGGTCATCATATCGCCCGCCTTGATCCGCTCGGTCAGGAACGCCCTGTCCCCCCCGAACTCGATCCCGCCTTCTATGGCCTCGGCGAGGCCGACATGGATCGCGAGTTCTCCGCCGATGGCGTTGGTCCCAAGGACCTGCCGCGGATGAAACTCCGCGACATCCTCCGCACCCTCCGCAACACCTACGCCCGTTCCATCGGCGCGGAGTACATGCACATCGATGACCTTTCCATCCGGCGTTGGTTGCAGGCCCGCATGGAGACCAACGAGAACCGCCTCCAGATCCCCCGCGAAACCCAGATCCGCATCCTCACCCGGCTCACCGATGCCGTCATGTTCGAGGAGTTCATCCGCAAGAAGTTCATCGGAGCAAAAAGCTTCTCCCTCGAAGGCTCCGAAAGCCTCATCCCACTCCTCGATCTCGTCATCGAAAAGGCCGCCGAACAGGGCGTGGTCGAACTCGACATGGGGATGGCCCACCGCGGTCGCCTCAATGTCCTTGCCAATATCCTCGGCAAGAATCCCAAGGTCATCTTCCGCGAATTCGCCGATCTCGAACCCGAAAAGTACCGGGGAGCCGGTGACGTCAAATATCACCTCGGCCATTCCAAGAAGTTCCGTACCTCCGCCGGCCGCGAGATCCACCTGTCCCTCTCCTTCAACCCTTCCCACCTGGAGTTCGTCGATCCCGTCGTCCTCGGCCGCGCCCGCGCCAATTCCGACCGCATCGGCGACACCCAACTCAAACGCACCGTCGCCCTCCTCATCCACGGCGACGCCGCGTTCGCCGGCCAGGGCGTCGTCCAGGAAATCCTCAACCTCTCCCAACTGCCCGCCTACCGCGTCGGCGGCACCCTCCACATCATCGTCAACAATCAGGTGGGCTTCACCACCTCCCCCGACGACGCCCGCTCAACCACCTACTGCACCGACGTCGCCAAGATGCTTCAGGTGCCCATATTTCACGTTAATGGCGAGGATCCCGAGGCCGTCATGCAGGTGGTCAATCTCGCCATGGACTTCCGCGCCACCTTCCAGCGCGACGTCATCATCGACATGTACGGCTATCGTCGCCTCGGTCACAACGAGGCCGACGAACCCTCCTTCACCCAGCCCCAGCTCTATCGCGCCATCGAACAGCGCAAGCCCGTCCGCGAAGGTTACCTCGATCACCTCCTCCAACTCGGCGGCATCACCCGCGCCGAGGCCGACAAGATCGCCGAGGAACGTCGTGAGGTCCTCGAAAAGGCCCTCTTTGAATCAAAGGCGCCCGGATACAAGCTCCCCACCGACGCCGCCTCCGGCATCTGGGCCCACTATCGCGGCGGCAAGGATGCCACCGTGCCCGAACCCGACACCGGCTTTCCCGTCGCCCAACTGGCGTCCCTGATCGATGCCTGCACCCGTGTTCCCGACGACTTCACGCTGCACCCCAAGCTGCGCAAGATCCTCGACAACCGCCGGGCGATGGCCACCGGCAAGGAACCCCTCGACTGGGCCACCGCCGAAGCCGCTGCCTTCGCGACACTCGCCGTCGAAGGCCGCCGCGTCCGTCTCAGCGGCCAGGATTGCGGCCGTGGCACCTTCAGCCAGCGCCATGCCGTCCTTCATGATTTCAACACCGGCAAGCCCTGGACTCCCCTCCAGCATCTCCAGCCGAAACAGGGCCCGGTCAACATCTACAATTCCGCCCTCAGCGAGGTCGCCGTCCTCGGTTTCGAATACGGCTACAGCCTCGAATGCCCCGACGGTCTCATCCTCTGGGAAGCCCAGTTCGGCGACTTCGTCAACGTCGCCCAGGTCATCATCGACCAGTTCATCGCCAGCGCCGAAGACAAGTGGCGGCGCCTCAGTGGTGTCACCCTCCTCCTTCCCCACGCCTTCGAAGGCCAGGGCCCGGAACATTCCTCAGCACGCCTCGAACGTTTCCTCAGCATCTGCGCCGAGGACAACATCCAGGTCGCCTACCCCACCACCCCCGCCCAGTATTTCCACCTGCTCCGGCGCCAGTTGATCCGGCCCCTCCGCAAGCCGCTCGTGGTGATGACCCCCAAGAGTCTCCTCCGCCATTCCCGCTGCGTCTCGTCCCTCGAAGATCTCGCCTCCGGCAGTTGGCACCGCATCCTCGCCGATTCCACCGTCAATCCCGCCGAAGTCACCCGGGTCGTCCTCTGCTCCGGCAAGGTCTACTTCGATCTCGAAGCCCGTCGGCGCGATCTCAACGCCCGACACGTCGCCATCCTGCGCGTCGAACAGCTTTATCCGCTCACCAACGAGCACCTCGCCGCCGCGCTCGCTCCCTTCCCCTCAACCGCCCCCGCCGTCTGGGTCCAGGAAGAACCCGCCAACATGGGCGCCTGGACACACCTGTGGATGCATCACGCCGAGGTCCTCTCCCGTGGCACTCCCCTGCGCTGCATCAGTCGGCCCGCCTCAGCCAGCCCCGCCACCGGCTCCGCCAACAGTCACAAGATCGAACAGGACCAGATCCTCACCGCCGCATTTGCCTGAACCCTCTCCCTTCCCAACTCCCTTCATCCATCGTCCCCCAATCCAGATCCTTTCCCATGCCCACTGAGATCAAGGTCCCCTCCGTCGGAGAATCCATCAGCGAAGTCGAAATCGGCGAATGGCGCAAAAAGGTCGGCGATGCCGTCCTCGAGGGCGAAACCCTCGCCGTCCTCGAATCCGAAAAGGCCACTGTCGACCTTCCGTCCCCAGCGGCCGGCACCCTTACCGCCATCCACAAAACCACCGGGCAGACGGCTGCGGTCGGGGAGGTCATTGCCGTGATTGATCCTTCGGTCCTTGCTGGTGGGACTCTTGGGACAACGGCAGCACCAACGCCGCCCGCGGCACCGGCCGCTCCGGCCGCTCCGGACAAGGTCATGCCGGCGGCGGCGCGGGTCCTCGCCGAGGCTGGTGTTCCCGCGTCTTCCGCCACGCCCACGGGTCCTGGCGGGCGGCTGCTTAAGGAAGATGCCCAACGCGCTGCGGCCTCGGCCGCCGCCCCAGCCAAGCCCGCCCCCCCTTCCCAACCCGCTCCCCAGGCCCCCTCTCCCGCCGATCCCAACGTTGAGATCGTCCGCATGTCCCGCCTCCGGCGCACCGTCGCCGCCCGTCTCGTCCAGGCGAAATCCGACATGGCCCTCCTCACCACCTTCAACGAGGTCGACATGTCCACCGTCATGAACCTCCGCAAGGAGGTCCAGGAAACGTTCCAGGCCCGCCACGGCATCAAACTCGGCTTCATGTCCTTCTTCGTGAAGGCCGTCGTCGAGGGCCTCAAACTCGTCCCCCAACTCAATGCCGAGATCCGCGGCGAGGACATCGTCTACAAACACTTCTTCGACATCGGCGTCGCCATCGGCGGCGGCAAGGGCCTCGTCGTTCCCGTCCTCCGCAATGCCGAGCGCCTCTCCTTTGCCGGCATCGAAAAGGCCATCGTCGAATTCGCCGGCCGCGCCAAGGACGGCAAACTCATGCCCGCCGAACTCGAAGGCGGCTCCTTCACCATCTCCAATGGCGGTGTCTACGGCTCACTCCTCTCCACCCCCATCGTCAACCCTCCCCAGTCCGGTGTCCTCGGCATGCACACCATCCAGGAACGCCCCGTCGCCCTCAACGGCCAGGTCGTCATCCGCCCCATGATGTACATCGCCCTCACCTATGATCACCGGATCGTCGATGGCAAGGAGGCCGTCACCTTCCTCAAACGCATCAAGGAAGTGATCGAGAATCCCTCACGCCTGCTCCTCGAAGCCTGATCCCGCCTCCAAGCCCGATCCCGCACCCGTGAACACCCCCCACCCACCCCTCGACCTCCTCATCCTCGGTGGAGGTCCCGCCGGCTACGTCGCCGCCATCCGCGCCGCCCAACTCGGTCTCCGCACCGCCTGCGTCGAACGCGAACCCGCCCTCGGCGGAACCTGTCTCCGTGTCGGTTGCATCCCCTCCAAGGCCCTGCTCGAATCCTCCGAACTCTTCTCTGCCTCCCGGCACGGCCTCGAACGTCACGGCCTCGTCATTCCCTCCGTCCAACTCGACCTCGCCCGCCTCCTCAAACGCAAGGACGACATCGTCGGAGGTCTCACCAAGGGCATCGACGGTCTCTTCAAGAAGAACCAGGTCACCCGCATCCAGGGCCACGCCCGGTTCACCGGCCCCGGCTCCGTCACCGTCACCAATGCCGCCGGCGAATCCGTCGTCCTCTCCGCCCCCCACATCCTCGTCGCCACCGGCAGCCGCCCCTCCTCACTCCCTGGCATCGAACTCGATGGCACCGTCGTCGGTACCTCCACCGAAGCCCTCTCCTACTCCGAAGTTCCCAAACACCTCGTCGTCATCGGCGCCGGCTACATCGGACTCGAACTCGGCTCCGTCTGGGCCCGACTCGGCGCCAAGGTCACCGTCGTCGAATACCTCGACCGCATCCTGCCCGGCATGGATCGCGAGATCGCCGACGAAGCCCAGAAACTGTTCGCCCGCCAGGGCCTCGAATTCAGACTCGGTCACAAGGTCCAGTCCGCCCGCATCGAGGACGGTCAGGGCGTCGTCCGATGCGAAGGTCGCGATCCCATTGTTGCCGACCGCATCCTAGTCGCGGTTGGACGCGTCCCCAACACCGCCGATCTCGGCCTCGAAACCACCGGGATCCAACTCGACCCCCGCGGCCGCATCGATGTCGATGCCCACTTCAAGACCTCGGTCCCGGGTCACTACGCCATTGGCGATGTCATCAAGGGACCCATGCTCGCGCACAAGGCGGAGGAGGAAGGGGTCGCCTGTGCCGAGTTCATCGCCGGCAAGCATGGGCACGTCGACTACGACACCATCCCCGGCGTCTGCTACACCCACCCGGAGATCGCTTCCGTCGGCAAGACCGAGGAACAGCTCAAGGAAGCCGGTATCCCGTACAGGAAAGGCGTCTTCCATTACCGCGCCAATGGCCGCGCCCATGCGCTGGGTGAAACCGATGGCCGCGCCAAGATCCTCGCCCACGCCGAAACCGACCGCATCCTCGGCGTCCACATCCTCGGAGCACGCGCCGGCGATCTCATTGCCGAAGCCGTCGTCGCCATGAGCTTCCATGCCAGCGCCGAAGATCTCGCCCGATGCTCCCACGCGCATCCGACCCTCGCCGAGATCCTCAAGGAAGCCGCCCTCGCCACCGACGGTCGCGCCCTGCATTCCTGAGCCGTATCCATCCGGTTGGAAGATGGAAAATGACTCCCGCAGAGACGCGGAGAGAATGAGCCATTGGATCACCGGCGTGGAGTCACCCATCGGTGAGTCTCTTCAGCAGTGCCCAGACTCCCGCTTTCCCATCTTTCTCCGCGCGAGACCGCTACTGCTTGGATATCGCCAAGCCAGCCGGTAGCACGGGATCCACCCCACCCCGGTCCACCCCAGTGCCTTTGACCAATGCATCCCGCATCCGCAGGATGCCTTCATGTTCCGCGCTCTCTTCCTGACCCTGGGCATCCTCGCGATCCACCCGGTTCACGCCCAGGTTCCACCGCGTGACCCCACCGCCCGCCTCGAGATTCCCACCGTGCCCGGTTCGTTCGGGTACACCTTCGAGAACGCCTTTCCCGGCATCGCCTTCGCCAGTCCCGTCGTCATTGTCAGTCCCCCGGGCGAGACCAATCGACTTTTCATCGTCGAACAGGCCGGTCGCATCCGGGTGATTCCCAATCTCGCCAACCCCGCCCCGGAGACCTTTCTCGATCTTGTCACCACTACCGTGTTCGGGGGTGAACAGGGTTTGCTCGGACTCGCCTTCCACCCCGATTACGCCGTCAACGGCCGCTTCTTCGTCTTCCGCACCTGCAACGCCCAGATCTCTCCCACCTCCGGCCTCCGTCTCCACAACCGTCTCTCCGAGTTCAGGGTCTCCCAAAGCAATCCCAACCGCGCCGCCACCAACGAGACCATCCTGTTCCAGCAATTCGACGAAGCCTCCAACCACAACGGCGGCGATCTCCATTTCGGACCCGATGGCTACCTTTACGTCGCGCTGGGCGACGAAGGCGGCGCCAACGACAACTACCGCAACAGCCAACGCATCGACCGGGACTTCTTCTCCGCGCTGCTCCGCATCGATGTCGATCATCGGCCCGGGTCCCTCCCCCCCAATCCCCACGCGGCCAACCGGGATTTCCCCGGCAACTACAGCGTGCCCGCCGACAACCCGTATCACGGCCGCACCAACTTCCTCGGTGTCGCCATCAATCCCACCCTCGTCCGCACCGAGTTTTACTCCATCGGTTGGCGCAATCCCTGGCGCATGTCCTTTGATCGCGATACCGGCGAACTCTGGGTGGCCGATGTCGGCCAGAGCCTCCGCGAATCCATCGCCATCACCCGCCTCGGCGCCAACCACGGCTGGGGCTATCGCGAAGGCAATGTCCCCGGACCCTTCGGCGCCCCGGTCGGTTTCACCACCAACCCCGTCTTTGACTACGTCCCCCCCGTTTACGCCTACACCCACGGTTCCGGCCCCATGCAGGGCAATTCCGTCACCGGCGGCTTCGTCTATCGCGGTTCCCGCCTCGCCCAACTCCACGGCGCCTACATCTTCAGCGATTATGTCCGTGGCAATGTCTGGACCCTGCGCCGTCGTCCCGGCCTGACCCCGCTCGTCGAACGTATCGCCGGCCAGGGCGCCATCTCCGGGTTCGGTCCCGACCCCCGAAATGGCGATGTCCTCGCCGCCCATCACACCGGCAACCGGATCCTGCGACTCCGCTACAACGCCACCTTCACCGGCACCCCCATTCCGCCCACCCTCGCCGAGACCGGCGCCTTCACCGACACCGCCCAACTCCAACCCATCCCCGCCTTCGTCCCTTACGAGGTCAATCTCCCGTTCTGGTCCGATCACGCCTCAAAGAAACGCTGGGTGTTCCTTCCCGGAACCGAACGCGCCGGCTTCTCTCCCGAAGCCGCATGGACCACCCCCAACGGCACCGTCTGGATGAAGCATTTCGACATCGAACTCACCCGCGGCGAACCCACCACCCGTCGCCGTCTTGAAACCCGTTTCCTCATCCGCAATTCCAGCGGCGTCTACGGCATCACCTATCGATGGAACTCCGCCACCAACGCGGTCCTCGTGGATGAAGCCGGTGAGGACGAAACCCTGACCATCCAGGAAGAGGGCGAGACCCGCACCCAACTCTGGCGTTATCCCAGCCGCGCCGAATGCCTCGCCTGCCACACCGCCGCCGCCGGGGGTTCCCTCAGCTTCAATACCCCCCAACTCAATCGACCCGGTCTCGATGGCGTCCATCAGATCGCTGCCCTTGCCCAGGCCGGTTATCTCGACGGCGTCCCCGCCCTCCCCACCCAACAGTCCTCCTTCGCCTCCCATCAACCCGGCACCGACGCCCACGCCTCAATCGAAGCCCGGGTTCGCGCCTATCTCGATGTCAATTGCGCCCCGTGCCATCAACCCGGTGGCACCGGCGGTTCCCCCTGGGACGCCCGCGCCTCCACCCCGCTCGATCTCGCCGGAATCCTCAACGGCCACCTCAACGATTCCCGCGGCAATCCCGACCATCGCGTCGTTGTTCCCGGTCAACCCGACCTCTCCGTCCTCCTCCAACGCCTCTCCTCGCGCGGTCCCGGCCAGATGCCTCCCATCGGCTCCACCATCCCCGATCCGTTCGGCACCGATCTCCTCCAACAATGGATTGGCGCCCTGACCAATCGCATGGATTTCACCACCTGGGCCAAACTCAAACTCGAAGACACTTCCAACAACCCGCCCCGGGACCGCGACACCGACGAAGACGGCGCCTCCGATTACCTCGAATACCTTACCGGCACCGATCCCAAGTCATCCGACGACGCCTGGCATCCGGGGATCACCGTTGAAAATGGCCAGGTCCGGTTTGAACTGCATCAACCTGCCAACGTCGCCATCCGCATCGAATCCACCCCCACCTGGCCGCCTGTCGCCTGGGATCTCCTCGCTGACCCCGCCAATTCCCCGTTCTTTCCCGCCGAAGCCCGCGATCTCCGGATCCCCATCCCGGACACCGGAGCCCTCTACCTGCGGGTGACCCTCTGGATCCCTTGACCCAGGCTCAACCCCGGCGCCTGAAGGACAACAGGCGCCGGGCTTCGCCCAGCAGGAAATCAAAGTCGGTGTACGGCTCGAATCCGATGTCCTGCCAGAGCACCAGCCCTTCGCCGTCGACCAGGTAGACCCCGTGCAACGCCGTCTCCTCGAAGTCGTCGTGGGCGTGCCACGCCCGGAAGGTCGTCCGATCCGGATCGGCCACCAACGGGAACGGGAACTTCCCGTCCTTCCCCGCCTTCTCCAAAGTGTCACCCAGCCCCTCCACTGAATCCGTGCTCACCGCGAGGATGTCGATTCCCGCCCCGGTGAAATCACCGGCGCGCGGTGCGAGCTGCTGCAACTGTTCCATGCAATGCACGCACCGGTGTCCGAGATAGAACACCACCAGCACCGGGCGTCCCCGGTAATCCCCCAGCCGGATCCTGCCGCCATCCTTCGCCGGCAACTCCAACGCCGGGGCTGGTTGCGGATCCCATCGGAAGGATCCCAATCCCTCCACTGCCGGTCGTTCCCCTGAATCCGCCGGATATTCCCGGGCCAATCTCCAGTCGCCTTCGTATCCCGCCGCCTGCGCCACGGGCGCGAGCCGTTGAACAATGGGCAGATCCGCATCCAACCATCCCGACCGTTGCCTCAGCCCGGCGAACAACTCCAACGCCTCGTTGGTCTGCCCCGCCTTCCACAACAACTCGACCCGCACCGCCATCGGATGCACCTGGTTCGTCGCGCCTTCCATCGCCTCCTTCGACAGATTCAATGCCTTGTTGGTGTCGCCCACACGGAACCACCAGCCCGCCAGGCGTTCCTTCGACACCGTCTTCAATCCCTCCAGGCGAGGTCCCATCTCCCCGGTTTCCCCCGCGCAGAGATCAGCATACACCTTCAACTCCTGGACCATGTTCTCCAGGTTCTCGATGGGTTCGCTGAACCGCTTCAAGGCATCCGCCATCGCCCGTTCCGTGTCCGCCCGGTTCTTCTTCGCCTCCCGCGCCTTCGCCTCCTCCGCATCCACCAACGCCTGCCGCTCCGACCGCATCAGGCGCAATGCCTCACCCACCGCCGCCACCTGATGATCCCCCTCGGCCCGGCGCCCCAACGAATAATAGGCCAGCCCGAGCAATCGCGCCCGGCGCCCCTGTTCCACCGCCAATGCCGTCGGCTCCAGATGCGGCGTGGCTCCCATCCGGATGGCTTCCTCCCACAGTTCCCATCGGAGCAACGTCTCCAGCATGCGCCGCCGACCCTGGGCCGCTGTTCCGTTGGATTCGCCGTACGCCACTCCATTGGTCTGTTTGTCCAGGGTGTTGAACTTCGGATGCCTCGGCATCTCGACCATGTTGCGGCTCAATTCCAGGGCACGACCCACCTGTCCCAGATAGTTATAGGTTTGCACCAACCATTCGCTGTTGTGCGCATAGTTGTGGATCTGGTCCGGCATCAACCGATCCAGCATGAGCTGGGTGTTGTCGACCCGCACCGAGGCCTCCTGTTGCCACGCCATGTCCGGGTAGCGCTTGAGCTTGTTGAAGGTGTGACCCGCCATGTGCCACTGGTGCGCTATCCCAGGGGAACTCTGACCGGAACGCGATGCCGACGGCACCGCCCGCACCGCTGCCTCTTCCGGTTCCCCATCCCAGAGATGGATGCGGTAGTGATGCGCCGGATGCATCGGTTGCAGGACGAAGATCTCCTTCAACAACGATTCCACCGCCTGGGCACTGGAGATGTTCAAACCCTTGTAATGGCTGTCCCAGATGTGGAAGGCCAGGAAGGCCTTCGCTTCCACGTCGTCCGGATCCTCATGCACCATCTTCTCCAGGGCCCGGGTGTAATCCCGGCGCCGATCCTTCTCTTCCCGCTTCGGATCCTTGTAGAAAGTGTGGAGGGCTCCAATCCAGGCCCGCTCCCGTTCGCTGACCGTTTCCTTGCGTTGATCCGCCTCCCCGATGAACGCCGTCGCACGCTCCGTGTTCTTCAGGTTGGCCATCGCCATGCCCCAATAGGCCATCGCGCATTGGGGATCCTGAAACGCTGCTTCACGGAAGGAACGTTCCGCTTCCAGATACCAGAACCCGTGCAACTGCCCGACCCCCTGCAAAAAGAATTCCCGCGCCAGATCGTTGGTCGTGGTGATCGCAAACCGGATCTCCGGCATGCCTGACATCCGACGGGCACGCTGACGCGGTCCTTCGTTGAAGGCCTTGCCGTGCATCGAATGCCCGGGATCCACCGACGGCGAATCATCCGGCGATCCCTTCGCCACCACCGCATTCGTGTCAGCCGCCAGCAACGCGCCCAGACCCAACCAGCACGCAACCCACGGAACCATCAACCTTGCAGACATGCGGCAAGGCTACCGGGCCGATTCACGCCGCCAAGGCTCAAGGCGGATCCGGATCGGACATTCGGCCCTGCCTTTCCCTTCGCCCCTTCCTCCCTTCGTTGTTCATTCACTCAGCAATAGGGCGGGACAAAGCCGGCTCGATCCGGACTCATACGTTGAACTTGAACAGCAACACGTCCCCGTCCTTCACCACGTACTCCTTGCCTTCCATCCGATACAACCCCTTCTCCCGCGCCACCGCGATCGTGCCGCACGCCACCAGGTCCCCGTAGGCGACCGTCTCCGCCTTGATGAAACCACGCTCGAAGTCCGAATGGATCACTCCCGCCGCCTGCGGTGCGGTGTCGCCCGCATGGATCGTCCAGGCGCGGACTTCCTTTTCACCCGCGGTGAAATAGGTCCGCAATCCCAGCAGATGATAGGTCGCCCGGATCAGGCCGCCCACGCCCGACTCCTTCACGCCCAGTTCACTCAGGAAGAGCTTGGCTTCGTCCGGGGGAAGATCGACGAGATCCGACTCGATCTGTGCGCTGATGACCACGGCATCACAGGCCAGATGGGTCTTGGCGTACTCCCGCACGCGGATCACAAAGGGATTGGTGTCGGCCGTCGCGAGTTCGCCCTCCTTGACGTTGCACGCAAAGATCGTGGGCTTCGAGGTCAGCAGGAAAAGGGGACGCACCTGCTCGCGCTCTTCCTTGGTCATCTCGATGGCGATGACCGGCTTTCCCTGGTCGAGGACCGGTTCCAGCTTCGCCAGCACCGCATCTTCCGCCGCCGCCAGCTTGTCCCCACGCTTCACATCACGCGCCAACTTCTCCCGCCGCTTCCGCACTGCATCCAGGTCCGCCATGATCAACTCGGTGTTGATGATCTCGATGTCCCGGATCGGATCCACCGTGCCGGACACATGATGGATGTCGGCATCCTCGAAACACCGGACCACCTGGACGAGGGCATCGACCTCGCGGATGTGGCTCAGGAACTTGTTGCCGAGACCTTCCCCGGCGGAAGCGCCCTTCACGAGGCCGGCGATATCCACAAACTCAACCGCAGCGGGAATCACCACGTTTGTCTTGGCAATCCGTTGCAGGACTTCCAATCGATCGTCCGGCACCGTCACGACCCCCACATTGGGATCAATGGTGCAGAATGGGTAATTGGCGGCCTGCGCCTTGCGGGTGCGGGTGACGGCGTTGAACAGGGTGGACTTCCCGACGTTGGGCAGTCCGACGATACCGGCTTTCAGCATAAATCGGGTCGCAGGATGGGCGCCGGTGGCCGGGTGACAAGGCCGAACCCTCGGCAACCCACCGGAACCCAACCGCCAATCCACCCAAAACCAACTCCGGAATCTGATCCGGCTCAGCGCGAAGTGACGTTCTGGAAGGTCACCACCTGCTCGTCGGGACGTGCCAACCCCAGCTTCTCGCGGGCTTCACGTTCATTGGTCCTCGGATCGGATCGCAGTGATTCAATCCACGCCTGGTTGCGGCCCGCCCGGTTTTCCAGTTCCACAACCTCTTCACGCAGGACCTGAAGTTCCCGGTTCATCGCCTCGTTCTTACGGATCAGTGGAAGGTATTTCAGGATGATCAGGGTGATGACCGCGATAGCGATGCAGAGCAGCATGATCCGGTTGAGCCAGCCAAACACCCCGAGGTCCACTCGGGAATCTGCAAGGGTAGCGCCACTCATTTGTACAGACGCTTCCATGTCAGGAGACGGCCGTCAGGCCCAAAGTGCAGCTGGAGGGCCACTTCGGGAGTGCTGTTGATATCGTAGCCCCCGCCCCAACCCCAGCGTCCACGCCAACCCCACCCCATTCCAACCCCGGGCGTGGTGTACACCTGACGATGTTGCAGCGTCCACTCCGTCACCAGCGTCCCATCCCCGGTCGTCTCCTTCTTGTCCGGCGGACCAAACTCCTTCACCGCATCGTCATACTGGTAGTTGCCCACCCGACCCTCCCATTGCGCCGTCTGCTTCGTCGCACATCCAGCGCCAGTCCCCCACCAGAACGCCAACGCCGTGACCAACATCGCCCCCCGCAGCCACCTCGCATTCATGGGTGCAGATTATCTCTCATACCCCCACGCAGCAACGCACCCGAACGATCCATCACACCTCGATCTGCTTCGGCGCCCTCCGTTCCCAGAACCAGGCGATCAATACCGTCAATTCGTACAGCACACCCAACGGCGCCGCCATCAACAGCATCGTGAAGGGATTGCCGTCCGGCGTCACAAACCCGGCCACGATCAGGATACCCACATAGAAATAGGCGCGGTACTTGGACAGCGCCGCCACGTCCATCAACTCCACCTTCACCAACGTGAGCAGCACCAGCGGCAATTGGAAACTCACCCCCATGCCCAACAGGAACCAGCAACAGAAACTGATGAACTCATCCGCCCGCCACTCGTCCGCCCCAAACCCCAGCCAGTTCGAAAACGAGGCCGTCGTGCTCAAGGTCACCGGCAGCATCACGAAATAACAGAATGCCACCCCACCAAAAAACAGGACCGATCCAAATGCCGTGAGCCGGAACAGGAACTTCTTCTCGTGGAAATGCAGCGCGGGAAGGATGAACTGCCCCAGGAAGAACAACACGAACGGGGCCGACACCGTCAATCCACCGAAAATCGCCAACTGGATCGCAATCGTGAAGCCACCTCCCGGACTATAGGTCTTCAGATCAATGCTCATCGCGTAATCCGCCGCTTCCGGCGGATTCGTGTCTGGCACCAAGGCCATGACCAGGTTGGTCCCCACCGGCACTGGCGTCAGTCGAAGCTTGATCTCCCGGTTGGTGATCCCGGTCTCGATCGGGAATACCCGCAATGGCATCCGGGACCACACATTCGTCCCCATCGATATGACCACCGTCTGTTCCGTGGTCGTCCAGGCCCGCTGCGCCCGTTCCAAGGGCAGAACCAGGAGCTTGATGATGAAATTACCCGCGCTGAGGCAGGTGAGGATCCCCAGGCCGATCGCAATCGTGCACCGGATCAACGTCCAACGCAGATCTTCCAGATGTTCCAGGAAGGTCTTTACCGGCCCACCCCCCTCGTCCTCGTAGGAATCTTGGTGTTCCGTGGAGCCATGCACCACGGGAGGATTCTCGGAATCGTCTGACATGCCGTCGTATCCAATCGCACTTCACCCGCCAACATCGGACTCCGGGCAATCCTGCCCCGATCCTTTCCCGCCCATCAGCCCGGATCGATCCGGCTTCTCCGGTCCCTGATCAGAACTTCCAATGTCCACTGACGCCGATCAGGAGTGTGTGTCCTTCGATCCGCCCGTGTGGGAAACCGTGTCCGCCGGCTTTCTCGGCTGCGGCAACGGATCTTCCTCCGACGCCCGGCTGATCTCGTCCTGCACATCGCGGGAAGCCTTCTTGAACTCCTTGATGCCGGTGCCCACTCCCTTCATCAGTTCAGGCACCTTGCGCGCCCCGAACAATACGAGAACGACAATCCCGATGATGATGATCTCGGGCGTCCCCAGCATGGCTAACATGGAAAGCGTCATAACCAAATCTTCCTCAAAACCGCTCAACCACCCTCACCCTCACCCAGTCCGGTGAAGGAGATTTGTCGGGTAAATCGAACCGCACATTAGGTCTGCAACCATGGAGCGTAAAGCGGCAAAACCGGAGGCAATCAGTCGATCCGAGCCGCCCCGCTCCCCACCGCCTCCGTCCACCGCCCCCCTCCCAATCGATCCCGCAATCCGCTCACGATCTCCAGGGGCAATCCCGGTCCCCGATAGACCAATCCCGAATAGACCTGCAACAGGCTCGCCCCCGCCAACACCTTCTCCCACGCATCTTCCACCCCGGTGATCCCTCCCACCCCGATGATCGGCACCGTCCCTCCCGATTGCCGATACAGATGCCGGATCACCTCGGTGCTCCGCTGTCGCAATGGTCGTCCGCTCAACCCACCCGTCTCCCGATAAACCAACCTGCCCACCGGATCCGCCGACTCCGGCCTGGCCAAGGTCGTGTTGGTGGCCACCAACCCCGCCAACCGGCGCGGTCCCACCAACGAAACCACATCGTCCAACGCCTCCCACGACAGGTCCGGTGCCACCTTCACCAGGATCGGTTTTCCAACCCCGCCCCGCGCCAATCTGCCGTTCACCTCCTGCAAGGCCGCCAGGATCTCGTCCAACGCGCCGCGATCCTGCAGTTGCCTCAGGTTCGGTGTGTTCGGTGAACTCACGTTCACCACGAAGAAATCCGCCCACCCCCACAACCGCTCGAACGATGCCGCATAATCCTCCGCCGCACGATCCAGCGGTGTCACCTTGGATTTCCCCAGGTTGATCCCCACCGGATGCCCCGGCCATCGCCCCGAGCGATGCCAGTGTTCCAACCTTCGTCCCAGTACCTCGGCGCCGGGATTGTTGAAACCCATCCGGTTGATCAGGGCTTCCTCGGCCGGGATCCGGAACATGCGCGGTTCCGGATTCCCCGGTTGGGCATGACAGGTCACGCCGCCCAATTCGGAAAACCCGAATCCCATCGCCTCCCACACCGGCACCGCCACCGCTCCCTTGTCCATTCCCGCCGCCAATCCCAAAGGATTGGGAAAGCGCAATCCGAACGCCTCCACCGGCAAGCCGGGCACATCCAGCCAACCCCGAACCGCTTCACACAACGTCGCACTCGCCGCCATGCGCGACAGACCCTTCAACGTCCGGTCATGGACCCGTTCCGAGTCCTGCAGGAACAACACCGGGCGAATCCACTCCTCATAAAACCAGCTCACCGCCGCCCAGCGTCCGTCTTTCAGTCTCCCAAGCAAGCCCGCGGATCACCCCCGATTCCCCGCGCAGTCGTGCGACGGGAGGAAGAATTCATCATGAAGCGCGTCAAGCTGCTACCTGCCCGGATCGCCGACGGTCGGTCGCCGGAAGACGCGGTGGAACAGCAACAAACCGTTGGCAGCCATGGTTCGGGTCCTCGGGCGAAGGCATCATCCAGGTGCGCTTCATCCGGCTCCGCTTCTGCCTTCGTGCCCTTCGTCCCTTTGTTGTTCAACCACGCAGCAATCAGGATCACCCAATCCCTCCCCCGCGACGCCCCTCACCGGGCCCGCTCGATCATCTCCCAGAACTTCGGGTTGTCCTGCAACTGCTCGTCCTCACCGGTCGGCAGGTTCGATCGGAACAGGAAATCCTTCAGCGAATTCCGGCTCAGGATCCGATGCACCACGATGCCCAGTACGTGCCGCTCGAAATACACCCGGTAATCCCCCAACCGATACCGCGTCAGCGTCCGCCCATTCCGCGCCAGTGATCCGAAATGGGAATCCTCACGCTGCAACTCCTGCGGCAAACCCCGGAACTGCCCCAGCACGTGGAGCTGGAGATCCTTCGGCAATCGACCCAACTCAGCCGCACTGGTCGGATTGAAGATGATCTGGAACGGCTGCATCACGCCCAATCTTCACCCCCACAACCGGCCCCAGGCAAGCATCCGAAACCACCCGAACCCCGCGAAGTCGTGCGAGGTCCCGGAAGGACCCATCCGAACCTTCGTCCCCTCGCCCCTTGGTTGTTCATCACGCGGCGAATTGGGACCAACACCCCGACTCACCCGCCGACCTTGCACTGCACACAGGCCGCTCCATGCAGGAATCGACTCCGGAAATAGCCTTCGCGCGCCGACTCCGCCGGTGCCGCCTGATCCACCACCGCGTGCATCTCACGCCACATCTCGAGCCGATTTCTGGGATTCCATCCATGACCCCGTCCAGCTCCATACTCATAACGCGCCCCCGCCGGCGGATCCATCCGCGCCAGCATTTCATCCATCCGATGCACCGCGTGGTTCAGGAAGTACTCATCGGATTCACCCACCCAGACCCGAAGTTTCCCCTGCAACTTCGGCCCCAGCACCGCCCAATCCCGTTCCAGCATCCGCCGCAGGTCCCATCGCTCCCATCCCTTCAATGCAATGGGATCCATCCGACCGGTCCGCGGATCCCAGGCCGGCACGGGCCAACCGTTGGAGCCACGGCTTCCAAACGTCGCATTCCACGCCCCCCATTGCCCACCGCTCCGGCTAAACACATTTCCCAACCCCAACACGTTTTCGTACTGCACCTCGTGGCGCATGGTGAACTTCACATCGCCTTCCAGGGTCCGCGCACTTGGACGTTCGAAACCGTCTGCATTCACAAACGCCTGGTTGTCCGCATACAGGTCCAGGAGTTGGAAATGACGGAAATCCAACGGATCCGGAAATCCACTCCAGCACCCCCCCAACATCTCCGGGTACAGGCACTGGAGCGCGAAAGATACCCAACCCCCCGTCGATCCTCCCGTCGTGAACCGCGCCCACGGCTGTCCAATCGCCCGGAACTCATGCTCCAACGCCGGCAGGATCTCCGTCATCAAGGCCGTCCCGTACGGTCCGTGATTCTCCGAATCCACCTGGTACGGATCTCCCAACGGCCCGGCTCCATCCAACGTCACCCAGATCAACTGAGGTGCATCCGATCCCAGCCACGCTTCCCGGACCCCGCCCTGTTTCCTCAGCCATCCCTCTGCCCGGTCATAGCGCGATCCAAACCCACCTATGTCCAACACCAATGGGTATCGCCGATTTTCATCCGCTTTCCATGAACCCGGCAGCACCACCCCCACTCGCATCGAGATTTCCCTTCCCCAGAACCGGCTCAGGACCTCAGATCGGATCCGACGGAACCGCACGAATTCCCGGTCTTCCGGCATCACTTCCACCGGCACGGAGCGGGTCAGCTTCAACTCGATGCGGTCGCGTCGATGCGGATGGATCTGGATTGTTTTCGCATCCGAAAACCAATTGCCCGGAGCCGCCGGCAACCACAGGTCGCGATTGGTCATGAGCAACGCCTGGACCTGATACTCGCCCGGCGGCAATTCACCCAGGCTCTTCCAAGGAAACAACGCCGCTCCCTCCCCCAACGACATCGTCGCCGCCCCCGAACGCGCGGGTACATCCACCCCCAATACCGTTGGCGCTTCCGCTCCCAACCGACCCAATTTCTCCCTCGGATCATCCCCGCCCGGTAGGGCAAGGACGACCAGCAATCGCGCCTCCTGTTCCAATCGCCGGACCGCTTCAGGCATCACGACCTCAAATCGGATCCGGCCCTGTTTCACCGGATCGGGGATCGGTTCAGCCGCCGGATTCGCCGCCCACGCCATACCCCAGACGCATCCCATCAGGATCCCCAAAGCCAACCGGAACCTTTGCCCCCAGCTCATGGCCCCACCATGATGCCGATGCCGGGTCGAACAACCCGATTCTGGCCAAACCGGCCATTTCGCCCTTACTTCATCCCCGGATCCGCCTCGCGCCAGAATTCGATCCGTTCATCTCCCTCTTCCCACGACAACAAGACCTCGCGTCCACCGTGCAGGGCCGGGAAACCGATGCAGCCCCGGTCGAGGTCCTCGATCTGGAGATCGCGTCTGGAGAATTCACCCATCAATTCCTGCAACCGTGCCTGGTTGCGCAGCCAGTCGGACACCCGGCCGCCCCCCTGATCCCCGAAGTCATGCACCAGTTCCTGCAACCGTTCATCCTGCCGGTCCAACGTCTGTCGTACCAACCGCAGTTCGTTGAGCCAGACCGTCACCCGGGGAATCAACTCCTCCGCCTCCGCCACCGAATAATGTCGGCGAAACCGGCGGGATCGGGATTCGCCAAAACCACTCATCAGGGCGCCGCCTCCAACTTTCCACGAATCACCTCCGACGGCCCCAACTTCAACGCACTTTCCCAAGCCCGTTTCGCCTCCGGCCATCGCTTCAATGCCGCCATCACATCCCCCAGATGATCCAGGACCGTCGGATCCAATTCCTCCCCCAAAAGTTCCACCGCCTTTTCCAGCGGCGGCACCGCCTCCTCGAATCGACCCAACCGGAACAACACCCATCCCAGACTGTCCAGATAGGCCGCATTGTCAGGTTCCGCCGCTACCGCCCGACGGATCATGCCGAGGGATTCCTCCAGGTTCCTGCCCTTGTCGGCCCACGTGTACCCAAGGTGATTCAACGCCGGCGCAAAGTCCGGTTCACTCCGCAGCACCTCGAGCATCAGGGATTCGGATTCCACCGTTTCGCCCGCCATCTCCAGTTCCACCCCCAACTGAAACCGGAACCGATGATCCAGCATCGCTGCATCGCCCGCTGCAAGCGTTTCGGCCTGACGCAGGGCGGCGACCGCCTCCGCATGTTGCTTGAGCCGGCCATGAGCCAATCCCGCCAGATACTCCAGGCGGAACATCGGCTTCAGACGGGCCCTTCCCCGCTTCACCCATTCCAGCGCCGCCTCGGGTTTTCCCAGACTCAACAAAGCCGAGATCAGATCAATGTTCGAAGGCTCATGAACCGGATCGAGCAACAACGCCCGTTCAAACCACTCCGCAGCCCGCTCAAAATCCCGGCGCTCAAACGAAATCACTCCGAGGAAATAGGGCGGCATCGGGTTGCTCGGCGCATCCCGTCGCAAGGCCTCCAACTGCTCCACGGCATCGTCCAAACGACCCGCCCGCATGTACATTTCCGCGAGGCGCGCCGCCGCCATCCCACCGCCGCCACCGCCCTGCTCCCGAACCTTCTGCAAGGCCCGCTCCGCCGCTTCACCCCGCCCCAACGCGGAATTCCGATCCGCCAACCGCAGCAGCACCCCGGGATCGGTCGACCCGACGCCCTCGACCCGCTCCAATGCCGCAATCGCCCTCAACCGGGCGTCGTTCCGAACCTCCGGATGTCGCTCGGCCAATTGCGCGTACAACTCGGCCACGTCGAGTTGGTACACCACGTTCCCCGGCTCCTGCTTTTCCGCATCGGCCATCACGGTCATCGCTTCCTTCGCCTGGCCCGTGTCGACCAACAGTCGCCCCAGCGAGGCGTAGGCACCCAACCGGGTGGATTCGTCACCCAACCCGCGTCGGTAGGCCGCGATGGCCTCGTTGGTGTGACCCGATTGAACGTAGGCAAGTCCCAGAACCGACCACACTGCCCCGTCCAAAGCCCCTCCCGGAGCCCGGATCACCCGTTCCAGCACCGCGATGGCTTCCTCAGGTTCACGCCGGAACAGGCGTCGCCGTGCCACTTCCATCGCCAGTTCCACATTCTGCGGATCGGCATCCACCGCCCGATTCCAGTAGTCCAGCATGCCATCGGTATCCTCCTGCATCTGCCGGATGATGCCGGCGCCGAAGGCCGCATGCGCCCGGGAACGTTGATCGAGCTCGGAATCCGAGAGGCGAGGGATTGCGACTTCGGAAGCCCCAGACCCCAGAGATCCCAGAGTGGAATGGCGGGAACTGTCGGCGCCGGTCCCGTCGACCCGGGAGGATGGGGATTGGCAGCCCGCGCCCGCGAACAGGCACAGGATCAGGCAGGACAGGACAGGAAGCGCGAGACGCCGCATGTACCCCAACAGAAATTGAAAGCGCGGTCGCGCAAGGCGGGACCGCGCAGGAAGGAGAAGCTTGTTCAGCCGTCCACCAGGGACCGACTACTTCTGCCAGGTCCGCTTCTTGTGGCGGTTCTGACGGAGCTTCTTCCGACGCTTGTGCTTGTTGATCTTCGACTTCCGACGCTTCTTCAGTGAACCCATAGTATTCGTTTCTCCAGAGAATCAGTACACAACCTTGTTGAGCGGATACTCAATGATCCCTTCCGCCCCGGCGGCTTTCAGTTGCGGGATCATTTCACGGACCACCGCTTCATCAATGACGGTCTCCACCGCCACCCAGCCAGACTGGCTCAAACTGGACACCGTGGGATTACGCAAGGCGGGGAGCGATTGCAAGAGCTGCGGCAAATGGTCTGACTTCACGTTCATCTTCAAACCCACCTTTCCCTCCGCCGTGATCGCCCCTTTCAACAGCAGGGCAATGGTCTCGATCTTGTGCCGCTTCCACTCGTCCTTCCACGAATCCTTGTTCGCCACCAATCGCGGCGTCGACTCCAGCAGCGTGTCCACAATCCGCAGCTTGTTCGCCCTCAATGACGATCCCGTCTCCGTCACATCAACGATCGCATCCACCAACTCCCGCGCCTTCACCTCCGTCGCACCCCACGAAAATTCCACCTCCGCCTTCACCCCATGCTTCCGCAGCCAACGCCGGGTCAAACCCATCACCTCGGTCGCAATCCGTTTCCCCTCCAAATCCTTCACCGTGCGGATCGGCGACTCCTCCGGCACCGCCAACACCCAGCGCGTCGCCTGCCGGGTCGCCTTGCTGAAGACAAACTCGCCCACCTCGTGCACCTGTTTCCCCACCCCGTTCTCCATGATCCAGTCATGGCCCGTCAAACCCGCATCCAGATATCCGTGCGCCACATAACGCCCGATCTCCTGCGCCCGGATCAGTCGGATCTGCAACTCGGGATCATCCACATACGGCTCATAGCTCCGGCTCGATACCGTGATGTTCCAACCCGCCTTGGCGAACTTCTCCAGGGTCGCGTCCTGCAACGATCCCTTCGGCAATCCCAGCCTCAGCTTCGGCATCGGTTCCTTTGTCTCTTTACTCATGAAATCGGTCCCGCAGCTCCGGCCCACCCCTGCATCCGCCAAAGACCTGCGAAAGGCCGTTGCCATGCCACAAGCCAACCCCTTGAAGCGAACCTTTTTCCAATCGACGCCACCAGGTGGGATCGGTGGGGACAGGCTCCCGCGACCTCCGAATGACTGCACCCTGATCCTGGGGACAGGTTCGAATCCAACCCATGACCCATCGCCATCTCCGAGGGACAGGCTCCTGGAAATCTGCCTACCCGATCTCAGGCCCCCGTTCGGATCCCAGCGTCAATGGCGCGCCTCACCCTGGTCACTCCTATGCACTTTCCCGGCAGCACAGCACCAAATGACACCTGCTGATCAAAAATAAACAGCCCGCCCATCAATAACTATCACTCATGTAAACAACACATATGAAAAATGCTCACATGGAACAGGTTGGGCAGCATCCCGTTGCCGGTGGCATCCCCGGTGCTTCCCGCCCTCGCCCCATCGCAAAAAGCGATGCGTGGAGGTCGTTGATCCTTCCGGCGGTCAGACCCACAGCCCAGCGCCGGAGGAGAAAAGCCAATGAAGCGAATCGAAGCGGTCATCAAACCATTCAAGCTCGAAGAAGTGAAAGACGCCCTTCACGACGTGGGCATCGAGGGAATGACAGTCAGCGAGGTCAAGGGGTTCGGCAGGCAGAAGGGCCACACCGAGATCTACCGGGGCAGCGAGTACACCGTCGATTTCCTTCCGAAGATCAAGCTGGAGCTGGTGGTGCCCGACGCCAAGGTGGCCGACGCCACCGCCGCCATCATCAAGGCGGCCCGGACCGGGAAGATCGGCGACGGCAAGATCTTCGTCTCCTCCATCGAAGAGGCGATCCGCATCCGGACCGACGAACGGGGCGAATCCGCAGTCTGACACTCCCCACCATCCTCGGACCCAATCCAAACCATGAAACGCTGGATCCTGATCCTGTGGGCCTCCCTGGCCTGTGCCCTGACCCCGGTGGCGCTGGGGGCTGACGAGAAAGCTCCCCGGACCACCGAAGAACGGCTCGAAGACCTCGAAGCCTATATCAACAACACGGCCCGGAATGCCTCCACCGAAACCGAAACCCGCATTGCAGGTCCCGGCCCGGGTCACAACGCCTGGCAGATGACCGCCACCGCCCTGGTTCTTTTCATGACCCTGCCCGGTCTGGCCCTGTTCTACGGCGGCCTTGTCCGGCGGAAAAATGTGCTCTCCGTGATGGCCCAGTGTCTCGGGGTCGCCGGTCTCGTGACCATCCTGTGGTGGATCTGCGGTTACAGCTTCTCCTTTGCGCCCGGCAACGCCTTCCTCGGCGGCACCGACTACTTCTTCTTCAAGGGTGTCGATGGCAACGGCGTCGGGCAGGGTTCCAACTGGATCTCCAACAATGTCTGGGCCGTCTTCCAGCTCACCTTCGCCATCATCACGCCCGCCCTCATCGTTGGCGCCATTGCCGAACGGATGAAGTTCTCCGCCGTCCTCGCATTCGTCGTCCTCTGGATGTTCGCCGTGTACTTCCCGTTCGCCCACATGGTCTGGGCCGGCGACGGCCTCATGTGCGGTCCCCTCAACAAGGAAGCCTCGATCAAGGCCCTCGATTTCGCCGGCGGCACCGTCGTCCACATGACCTCCGGTTGGTCCGCCCTCGTCCTGTGCCTCATCCTCGGACCCCGCCGCGGCTACGGACGCCAACCCATGGCCCCGCACAGCATGGTCCTGTGCATGATCGGCACCGGCATGCTCTGGGTCGGATGGTACGGCTTCAACGCAGGCTCCGCCCTCGCCGCTGACGGCATCGCCGCCAACGCCTTCACCACCACCACCCTCGCCGCGGGTACCGCCGGCTTCGTCTGGGGGATGGCCGAATACCTGGTGAAGGGCAAACCCTCCGTCCTCGGCTTCTGCTCCGGCATCGTCGCCGGGCTCGTCACCGTCACCCCCGCCTGCGGCTTCATCACCACCAACGGCGCCATGATCATCGGCATCATCGCCGGCATCATTCCCTTCCTCGCCTGCTGGAAGCTGAAGTCCATCTTCGGCTACGATGACGCCCTCGACACCTTCGGCGTCCACGGGGTTGGCGGAACCCTCGGCGCGATCCTCACCGGTGTGCTCGCCACCAAGGAGGCCAACCCCGCCATCGGCGACCTCACCGAAGGCCTCATCACCGCCCAGTTCAAGGCCATCGGCCTCACCGTGGTCTGGTCCGTCGTCGCCACCGTCGTCATCGCCTACATCATCCGCTTCACCATCGGATTGCGCCCCGCCGAGGATGCCGAGGAACAGGGACTCGACCTCGCTGAACACGGCGAGGAAGGCTACCACGGCTGAGCCGGAACCCCCGCAAAAGCCCCACCCCCAGGCTGTCGTCCATCCGGGTTGCTATCCGGCCGGGCGACAGCCTGTCTGCTGCCTGCGGACCCTGCGGAATTGACCTCATCCCGCGTCCCGTGAAAAGTGCGCCACGAACGGGAAGCCTGCCTCAGCCTCCCTTCAAAGGGACCTGATGAACTCCAACCACCCACCCCATCCGACCGCGGACACGCCCCCCGCACCAACCCGTTCCTCCTCTCAGACCCCATCCCTCCCGCGCCCCATACCGGCGTGGCTCGTTGTCAGCCTGGCTTTCCTCGCGATCTGCTCCCCCGGCTTTCAGCCCGTCCGTGGCGAGGTCATCTATTACAACAGCATCCCAACCCTCTCTTCCCCGGCCCAACTGCGGCGCGTCAATGCCAATGGCACCGGCGACCAGGCCATCCCCGTCAACCTTCCCTCGGCCCTCTATCCCACTGCCTCCCGCAGCGGTCGCTTCCTCCTCGTCACCTCTCCCGACCCCGGTCGCCCATTCAAGATCAGCAACAACGTCTTCCTCCTCGATCTCCTTACCGGCGGCGGACGCAAGCTCACCGGGTACGAAGACACGGTCATCACTTCCAACGTCATCCTGACCAATGACCTCGGCGATGTCGGCAATCGCGTCATCACCGGATTCACCACCCATCATCCCTACCACAAGGCCATCTCCCCGGACGGCACCCGGATCGTCGTCAATGCCCTGCGCCGCTCCAGCTCGGTCACCGCCGATCGTCCACTGCAGACCGGCGGCCCCAATGACCTCACCCCGGCCAGTGGCAGATTTCCCGTCGTCGACATCTTCCGCGTCGATGACGCCCAACCCGATGGCGCGTTCGTCTTCCTCGGGATCGAGCGCACCGGTTTCAACCAGGGCGGTGATGGCGTCGACTGGCACCCTTCCCGGCCCGAGATCGTTGCCACCGTCAGCTCGGACATCCAGGCCACCGGAACTGCCGGTCGCAACAGTACCGAAGGCACCATCCTCGCCGTCTTCACCACGACCTTCCCCAGGCAATTTGTCCGCCGACTGACCTCGCCCCTCGCCCGCTTCGACGCCTTCATCGACGTGAGCACCTTGATCTTCTCCGGGATCACCCCGCACGACTACGCCCCCGCCATTGCGCCCAACGGCCAACAGGTCGCCTACATCCAGCACCTGCTCCGTCAGGACAACCGCTTCGACGGCGCCGGCATCGCGCCCCTGCCGGCCATCTGCTCGATCCGGGTGGTGAACTACGACGGTTCAGGCGACCGCGAGATCCTCCGTCTGAACGAAGGCCTGTGGGTGACCCGGGTAAGCTGGTCTCCCGACAGTTCCCGCATCGCCTTCGATCTCGCTCCGCAGGTGGTGTTGAACGGTTGGAATTCCCTGCTCGGTGATGTCACCCGTTCCGAGGTGTACACCGTGGGAATGGATGGCTCGGGAGTTTCCAGGGTCGCCACCGCACCGGCTGCACATCCCACCTGGGCGCCGCTTTTTGCCGTTCAACCACCCCCGGAACCCGGTCTCCGGGCCACCCTCAACCAGGGCCAGGTGCAACTCGAAGTCTCGAACCTCGTCCCGGGCCGCATCCTGCGTCTCGAAGGCTCCGCCCAACTCGGTCTTCCCTGGGTCAATCTCTACGAAGCCGCCGCCACCCAACCCACGGAAATCCTCAACATCCCCTCCAACAACTCCATCCCCCTCAGCCTGTACCGGGTGGTGGTCTTCTGAGAATGGCGCCCAGCCCGGTCCGGTGGTAACCGTGGGGCGTGCGTCCGCCTCTCGACACTGTTCCTTCCTCCGATGCCATCCACGTCCGGGGCGCCCGCGAACACAATCTCAAGGACATCTCCGTCGACATCCCCCGCGGCCGGTTCGTGGTCGTGACCGGAGTCAGCGGCAGCGGCAAATCCACCCTGGCCTTCGACCTCCTCTTCGCCGAGGGCCAACGCCGTTTCCTCGACTCCATGAGCGCCTACGCGCGCCAGTTCGTGGAACAGATGCCTCGGCCCGATGTCGACCTCATCTCCGGTCTGCCCCCGACCGTCAGCATCGAACAAACCACCTCGCGCGGCGGCGGAAAGAGCACCGTCGCCACCGTCACCGAAGTCCATCAGTTCCTGCGCCTCCTCTTCGCCCGACTCGGCACCCAGCATTGTCCCGATTGCAATGTCCCCGTCTCCGCCCAGACCCGGGATGAAATCGTTTCCACCCTCCGCTCCGAACTCCGCCAACGCGGCACCCTACGACTCCTCGCACCCGTCATCCGGAACCGGAAGGGGTTCCATTCCGAAATCGCCGACTGGGCGATCCGTCAGGGGTTCAAGGAACTGCGCGCCGATGGCCGCCTCCATCCCGCCGATCAACCGTTCCGTCTCGACCGCTTCAAGGAACACGACGTCGAAGTCGTCATCGCTGAAATCCCCGCCGCCGCCGGCGCCCGTCAAACCGCCGCGCTCCGGGCTGCCGTCGACCGCGGAATCGAGGTCGGCAGCGGCGTGATCTTCGCCTGGGATGCCCACGACCGGACCACCGTCCATTCCACCGAACGATCCTGTTCCACCTGTCGCCGGAGCTTCCCCCCCCTCGACCCCAAGAATTTCTCCTACAACTCCAGCCAGGGATGGTGCCCCACCTGCCGGGGATTCGGCGAACTGTTCAAGATCCCCGACGTCGATCGGGGCGCCAATGCCGATGCCATCGAGGAAAGCTGGTGGCGCTGGGCCGATGGCGAACGCGAGGCCTGTCCCGACTGCCTCGGTGGCCGACTCAAACCCGAGGCCCGCGCTGTCCACCTCCCACTGCCGTCTCCCGCCAACCACTCCTCGGACGAACCCTCCGAAGGCGGTCCCACCATCGACACCTTCGCCTGTGCCACCGTCGCCGAGGCGTTTGCCTGGGCCGATTCCATCCGCCCCGTCGGTCGCACCGCCGAGATCGCCCGCGATATCCTGCCCGAGATCCGGGAACGCCTCCGCTTCCTGTGCCAGGTCGGCCTCGGCTATCTCCAACTCGGTCGCGCCATCACCACCCTCTCCGGAGGCGAAGCCCAACGCATCCGACTCGCCGCCCAACTCGGCTCCAATCTCGCCGGCGTCCTTTACGTCCTCGACGAACCCACCATCGGTCTCCACAGCCGCGACAATGATCAACTCCTCGACGCCCTCGTCCGACTTCGCGACCGCGGCAATTCCCTCGTCGTGGTCGAACACGATGAGGAAACCATGCGCCGCGCCGATCACATCATCGATCTCGGTCCCGGCGCCGGGGTGAAAGGCGGACACGTGGTCGCAGCCGGAACCCTGGCCGAACTGCAACGTCATCCGGATTCCATCACCGGCGCCTGCCTGCGCGAACGTCCCACCCACCCCGCCCGTGGTCAGCGGCGCCCCGTCGATCCCACTGCTTCCACCGGCTGGCTCTCCCTCGAAAAGGTCCGACTCCACAATCTGGACGGCATTTCCGCCCGATTCCCCCTCGGACGCTTCATTGTCGTCACCGGCGTCTCCGGCTCCGGCAAGAGCACCCTCGTCAAGGATTGCCTCGTCCCAGCCGTCACCGCCGCTGTCGCCGGCTCCCGCCCCGCCGCCGGTTCCCCACGCCTTGAGGGACACCAGATCATCACCGCCGTCCACGAAGTCACCCAGGCGCCCATTGGCCGCACCCCGCGATCCACCCCCGCCACCTACGTCGGCTTCTTTGATGACATCCGGAAACTCTTCTCCACCGCCCCGGAAGCCCGCATGCGCGGCTATGGTCCGGGCCGATTCAGCTTCAATTCTCCCCAGGGCCGTTGTCCCCAGTGCGAGGGCACCGGCTACATCGCCATCGAGATGAACTTCCTCCCGCCCGCCCAGGTCCGATGCGACACCTGCGGCGGACGCCGGTTCAACCCCGAGACCCTCGACGTCCAATGGAACGGCAAATCCATCGCCGACATCCTCGACCTCTCCGTCGCCGAGGCCATCACGTTCTTCTCAGCCCACGCCCGATTGCTTCGTCCCCTCGAAGCCCTGCGCGATACCGGCCTCGATTACCTCCGCCTCGGCCAGACCAGTCCCACCCTCAGCGGTGGCGAAGCCCAACGCATCAAACTCGTTTCCCATCTGCTCACCGGGCTCCGCCCCGGACCCGAAGCTGAACCCGCAGGCCGCACCCGCCGCGGCGCCGTCCGACACGACCTGTTCGTCCTGGAAGAACCCACCATCGGACTGCACCTCCAGGACGTCCGCCGACTGGTCGAAGTCCTCCAACGCCTCGTCGATGCCGGTCACACCGTCATCGTCATCGAACACAATCTCGACCTCATCGCCGAGGCGGACTGGCTCCTTGATCTCGGCCCGGAAGGCGGCGCCGGCGGGGGCCGGATCATCGCCGAAGGCACCCCGGAACAGGTGGCCCGGGTGAAGACATCCCACACAGGCCGATACCTCTCCGGGTTCCTCCGCACCACCCCTGCCCGCCGATAGCCAGCCCCACTCTTCCGAAAGGCAACCCCGATAGCCTCCCTGCGATTCAATTGGGGACAGGCTCCCGGCATCCGCGCCGACCCATTGGGGACAGGCTCCGGATATTGCCTGATTCCATCACAGGCATCCCCCAAGGGACGGCATCCCCCAAGGGACAGGCTCCATCCGGGTTGGTTGGGGACAGGCTCAAGGGACAGGCTCAAGGGACAGGCTCCCGGTATCCGCACGGGTCGATGGGGACGGGTCGATGGGGACAGGCTCCGGAAACTGCCTGATTCCCACCCGCTGCGCCCCTCAAGGGACAGGCTCCTCGGGTTTCCAAGGGACAGGCTCCTTGGAAGCCGATCAGGAGGGTGCCCCCCAAGGTAAATGCTCCGGGCGTTGACTCAGCCCATCAACTCCCGTGGCCGCGGGATGCCGCGCCCAGAACCAGCCATCAGCAAGCTGACTCGCTCAACCCACGGACCGCATGCAGGCATCCATCACTTCCTGAGTCTGCAATGCCATCCGGGGCCAGTCGGAATTCAAGGTCCCACTGCGCACCTGCCCCACAAACGCACGGAACATCCGTACTTCCTGCGCGTCCCGATGTCGGTAGGGCGGCTCCGCCAATTCCAGCGTCGACCACTCCGGCCGCATCCGGACTTCCACCCCATCCGCCTCGAACTGGCTGCGGACCAGATCGAATCGTGCCGGGCGCCCATGAAATGGCAGGACGAAGTCCGGAACCCACAGACATCCTTCAGAACCGGTGATGTGTGCCCACTGCTGGTGGGCCGTGTGAAAGGAACAGAAGAAGGAGGCTGATCCGCCCCCCTCGAACCCCATCTCCACCGACATCTCCGACGGAACCTGTCGCTCTTCGCCCGAACGCCCGGTCCACCGATGTACCCGGGCCCAAACCTCCGTTGGCGTCCGCCAGTCAAACGCCCACAGTGTGATCCGGGCGCAATACCAACCGAGATCTCCCAACGCTCCCAAGGGTTCCAAGGCAGCCGATCCCCGGATGTTCTGATCCCCGAAGCCCGGCGGTGAAGTGAACGCAAAGGCCGACGCCACCCGTCGCACCGCCCCGATTCCTCCCTGTCCACCCAGCAGGCGACCCATCGACTCCAGACGCAGGCTGTGCTGGAACATGACTCCGTCCATGAACTGGACCCGGGCTGACAGGCAGGCGTCGAGCAGGCCCTTCAACTCGCCCGCATCCACCGCACATGGCTTCTCACAGAGGACATGTTTCCCCGCCGCTGCCGCCTTCCGCACCCATTCCCCCCGGATTGCGGTCGGCAACGGAATGTAGACCCCGTCGATATCATCCCGAGCGAGCAGGGCGTAATACCCCGCCACAGCCTCGGGCCTCGTATCGAAGGGCGCCTCCGCCTGGCAATCGGCGATGAACGATTCAGCCCGCGCCACCTCCCGACTGGCGACGGCGCGCAACACGCCATTGCCCGAGAGTCGGATGCTTTCCCAGTTCTTACGCGCAATACCGGCTCCCCCGAGGATGCCCCAACGAAAGTTTTCCATGTTCACAAAATCGATCTTCCAGTTCAGCGCGTGACCAGCGCCCGATGCGCCCCGAATGCCCCGCGCAACGAGCGGCTCATGTTGTCCTGCAACAGTTGCACCTCGCGGTAAACCTCCACCGCCGCCGCATCCGGTTCCGCCGTCTCCGACCGGTTCAGCTTCACGAAGGCATCGGTGATCTCCTCCATCGCCACCGATTCCCCGGCCTGCCGGCGCCACGCCCACAATGCCTGCAAGGCCGCCCCATAAGCCGCCCCCTCCGCCACCTGCAACGTCACCACCTCGGCATTGAAAACGTCCGCCATGATCTGCCGCCACAGGCGTGAACGGGATCCCCCGCCCGTCGCCCGCACCTGGGTTGCCTTCACCCCCAGCACCGCCAACCGCCGCAGGCCGTAGTTCATCCCCAACGTCACCCCTTCCATCGTCGCCCGCGCGAAATGTCCCGCGTCAAAGGTCGCCGCCCGCACCCCCAGATACACCCCCGTCCCGTCCGGGACGTTCGGGGTCCGTTCCCCCTCCAGGTACGGCAGCAATACCAACCCGTCACTCCCGGGCCGCACCTTCGCCGCCACCTTCTCGAACTCCGCATGCTCCAGGCCAAAATCGTTCCGCACCATCTCCGTCGCCACCGTCACGTTCATCGTGCACAGCAAGGGCAGCCAGCGGTTCGTCGAATCGCAGAAGGCCGCAATCTCCCCCGCCGGATCCACCACCGGCTTCTCCGAACACGCATAGATCGTCCCGCTCGTCCCGAAACTTGCCGTCACCACTCCCGCCCGCGTGTTCCCTGTCCCGATCGCCCCCATCATGTTGTCGCCGCCCCCCGCCGAGACCACCACCCCCGGCTTCAATCCCAACGCCCGCGCCGATCCAGCCGTCAATCGTCCCGCAATCCCGTCGCTCGTTCCCACCGCCGGCAAACACCGCATCAGATCCGGATCCACCGCCGTCACCGCCGCCTCCGACCAGCGCCGCTTCCTCACATCCAACAGGGCCGTCCCCGATGCATCCCCGTACTCCATCGTCATCTCGCCGGTGAGCACGAAGTTCAGGTAATCGTGCGGCAACAACACCTTCGCCAGTCGCGCGTAATTGTCCGGCTCATGCTTTTTCAGCCAGAGGATCTTGGGCGCGGTAAAACCCGGAAGCACCGCGTTGCCCAACGCCCGGATCGTCGCCTTGGCTCCCCCCAGCTTCGTCGTGATCTCCGCGCACTCCTCCGCCGTGGTCGTGTCGCACCACAGCTTCGCCGGCCGGATCACTTCCCCCGCCGCATCCATCGGCACAAACCCATGCTGCTGCCCACTCACCCCCATCGCCACCACCTCGCCCGCCGCCGCTCCTGCCTCCTTCAATGCCCCCTTCACCGCCTTCACCAAGGCCGCCCGCCACGTCGCCGGATCCTGCTCCTTCGCGCCCGCCGGCAATCCCCCGATCAAGCCATAGGTCGCTGTCCCGCTCCCGCACACCTTCCCGGTGTGGGCATCCACCACCAATGCCTTGGTCGATTGCGTGCCGGAATCAATGCCGATGAGAAGTGTGCGCGATGCCATGGAAACAGAGTTGTTCTCGGCACCCTGCCCAAGCCTGTCCGAACTGTCGATGATGCGCGCCGCGCACCGGACTTCATCACGCAACAACGCGGGTACGCCCGGTTACCCTTCAGTTCCCGTCATCCATCAGGATCGTCCCTCCCGCCGGCACATCGAGCAGCTTGGAAGGCGACAACGCCGTCGGCGCCAGGTCCACCGCATTGATCTGATAGGACTCCCCCACCACCGGCGACGGAAACTTGGACCCCTGGAAGAATGGAGCGAGATCGGTCTCGGTAGGGACTTCGTTGCCGCCCTTCTTGTTCTCGGCGGCCCACTGCGTCTTCACCGAGTCAATCGTCCGCAGGTTCACCTTGATGGCCTGCAACCGCGCCTTCTCCAAGGCCCGCTTCACGTTCGGGATCGCGATCATCGCCAGCAATCCGATGATCAATACCACGATCATGATCTCCACCAGGGTGAAGGCGGAGCGACGGGACATCGGACGACGCCCGGTCAGGTTGCGGAGTGCGAGGGAATGAAAGGTCAGATTCATGGTGTGCGCTTCTTGGTTCGACCAACGCGGTCGGCCGCTCCAACGCAGCCCACCGCAAATGGTTTCCAGAATCCTATCAGGAAGTCTTTGCCGGGGGAAAGTCTCCGCGTTTTTGAAAACAGCACGGAATTGACTTTTTGTACGTATTTTCATTACATGCGCTCCGTGTTGACCGCTTTGACCGTTTCCAGACGGGTCACTTGTCTCCTCGCCCTGGCCGGTGTCGGAACCGTCTCCGTTCGCGGTCTCGACTTCAATTTCATCGCCCCGGTCGATTTCCCGCCCCCCCTTCTCACCGCGGCCGTCGCCGCCGGCAATCTCTGGAGCGGTTACTTCAGCGATCCGGTCACCATCAACATCCAACTCGCCTATGGAACCCCGGCCGGAGGCGGAATTGCCAATACCACCGCCCCACGGGCCCTTTTCGCCTACTCCACCGTCACCACGGCCCTGTCGAACGATCGGTTGACCGACGACGATTTCTCCGCAGTGGCCAATCTGCAGCCGGGGTCTTCCGCCCGGTTCCTCATCAATCGGACCGGAGTGGCAGAACCCTCGCTCCGCATGGACACCGGCACCGCCGGCAATTCCAACGACCAGAACAACACCAGCGTCCTGGTCTATCACGCCACCGCCAAGGCGCTTGGTCTCCGCGACGCGAACCACGTCGACGTCGACGGCACTCTCACCCTCAGCAAATCCATCTACGAAGCCAACGGATACGACTACGATCGATCCAATGGAATCACCGTCGGTCAGTACGACGCCATCGGCACCATCGCTCACGAAATCGGCCATGTTCTGGGCATGTTTAGTACCGCGGAACTCATTTCAACCAGCGGCGCCTTCGTGACCGAAGAGTCCGCCGGCTTGCAACCCACCGTGGCCGATCTCCTCCGTTTCTCAGCCGAAAGCATCAATCCCTTGGGTACCTTCGGCGGTGCGGGTGCAAATATCGGCGTATTCGACATCTCGGCCGACACCCGGCCCAAATACTTCTCCGTCGATGGCGGCACCACGCCCCTCACCGAATTCGCCCAGGGATCCGGCGCTGGTTTCGGTGACGGACAACAGGCCAATCACTGGAAGGATTTCGTACTTCCGACCCCGGCCGGCCTCATGGATCCCACCATCAGGGCGGGTGAACTGCTCAACTTCAGCACCGTTGATTTCCGCTTCTTCGATGCCATCGGCTTCGATCCCGTGCCGGAAGCCGGCACCTGGGCTGCCGGTGTCGGGGCGTCACTCGCCTTGTGGGCCCGCCGCCGGATGAATCGCCGCGCCTGACCCGCGCCATCCGTCCGCCATACCGCCTTCCGTCCCGCGGAATCTTCCCATCTGCGTCATCTGCGAAATCTGCGGACACCCCCCGTTCCCCGTCGGAATCGGCGGATCTCCACTCACGGTTCCCACCTCACGCCAACAACTTCTCGACCACATCGCCGTGGACGTCGGTCAATCGGAAGTCCCGCCCCTGGAACCGGTGCGTCAGGCGGGTGTGATCGAATCCCAAGAGATGCAGGATCGTTGCGTTGAGGTCATGGACATGGACCCGGCCAACGGTGGCGTTGAATCCCAACTCATCCGATTGCCCATGGGTGTACCCCGCCTTCACCCCGCCCCCGGCCAACACCATGGTGAAGCAGTTCGGATGATGATCCCGGCCGTCATCGCCTCCCTGCACCATCGGGGTCCGACCAAATTCTCCGCCCCAGACCACCAGCGTATCCTCCAGCAATCCGCGCTGCTTGAGGTCACGGATCAATGCGGCGGTCGGTCGGTCCGTATCGGCGCAGTTCTTCTTGAGGTCACCGACCAGGTTTCCGTGCTGATCCCAGGCCTCGTGAAAGATCTGAACGAAGCGGACGCCACGCTCCACCAGGCGCCGCGCCAGAAGGCAGGCATTGGCAAACGTCGGCTTGCCCGGCTCCGCCCCATACGACTCCAACGTCTCCCGGGACTCCCCCGTCAGATCCATCAACTCAGGCGCGCTGGACTGCATCCGGTAGGCCATCTCGAAGGCGCTGATCCGGGCCGCGATCTCCGGGTCGCCCACCGTTCCCAGACGGGCCTGGTTCAGCCGATTGATGACATCCAGGGAATCCCGTTGAAGTGACGGATCCACGCCGGGTGGGTTGCCGAGGAAAAGGACAGGGTCGCCGCCAGTGCGGAACACGGTGCCAGCGTGCGGCGTGGGCAGGAATCCGGAACCCCAGTTCGAACTGCCACCGCTGGGCCCCTTGCTCCCGGTCGAAAACACCACATACGACGGCAGATCACTGGTCTCCGCTCCAAGCCCGTAAGTGGTCCAGGCCCCGAGCGAAGGACGCCCGAACTGCTGGGACCCGGTGTTCATGAAGATCTGGGCCGGTGCATGGTTGAAGGCATCGGTGTGCATCGACTTCACCACACACAGGTCATCGGCCACCGATCCGAGATGCGGCAACAACTCGGAAAGCTCGACACCGGATTGCCCATGCCGACTGAACTGGAACTTGGGCCCCAGCAACGTCGCGTTCGGGTTGATGAAGGCTGCGCGATACCCCTTCAGCATCTCGGCCGGGGGCAGCTTCCCGCTCCACTTCGCCAACTCCGGTTTGTTGTCGAACAGCTCCAGGTGGCTCGGCGCACCGGCCATGAACAGGAAGATCACCCGCTTCGCCCTCGGCTTGAAATGCGGTTGTCTCGGGGCCAGGGGATTGACCGGCGCCGCAACTCCCGGCACGGCCGCCTGTCCGATGGAAGGAAGCAGGGACGCCAGGGCCATCGAACCCAACCCCACCCCGCATTGGCGGAAGAACCAGCGTCGAGTGAGGAATTGCCGATGCATCTCTGCGGCTTGCTGCGCGTGATCGAGGCGTTTCATGGAGTCAGGGTTAGGCAAAGGTTCGAGGTCAAACCGCTCATTCCCGGGTGATGGTTTCATCCAGGTTCAGCAACACCCGCGAGATCGCCGTGTACGCGGCGAGTTGGGTGGGGGTCACACCCTCGGGCAACCGGTCGGGCAGGGCGCTGCGCCCGGTGGAAAGTTCATGGGCACTGACCCAGCCGTCAGCAATCCGGGCGCGTTGCCGTTCCAACAACCCGGTCAACTCGGCCAACTCAACTGAACTCGGCGTCCGCGACAACACCCGTCGGAAGGCATAGCCCAACCGCTGTTCATCCGTGCGCCCACCTTCTTCAAGGATCCGCCGCGCCAAGGCCCGGGCCGACTCAACAAACAGCGTCTCGTTCAACGTGGTCAACGCCTGCAACGGCGTGTTCGATCGCGTCCGCCGCACACACGAGAAATCCGCGTTCGGCACATCGAAGTTCTGCAATGCCGGATACGGTGTCGACCGACGACGGAACGTGTACAACGCCCGTCGGTACCGGTCCGATCCCGTCTCCTCCACCCACTCAAACGGCCCGTAGCTCGCCGGGGGCTTGAAGAGGAAATCCGGCGCCGGCGTGAAGATTCCGGGCCCGCCGAGTTTCGGGTTCAACAACCCGCTCACCGACAACGCAATATCCCGCACGATCTCCCCCTCCACCCGCAACCGCGGCATCCGCGACAGCCAACGATTGTTCGGGTCCCGTTCCAGCATCTCCGGCTTCACCCGACTCGATTGCCGATACGTGGCCGACGTCACGATCAACCGGTGCAACGCCTTCATCGACCAACCGCTGTCCATGAATTCGCACGCCAACCAGTCCAGCAACTCCGGATGACTCGGGGCCGGCGCCTGCAATCCGAAATCCTCCGGTGTCTCCACCAATCCCACCCCGAAGTACTGCTGCCATACCCGGTTCACCCACACCCGCGCCGTCGTCGGTGAACGCCGGTCCACCAGCCACCTTGCAAAGGTCAGGCGCGTCCCATCCGCACCCTCCGGCAATCCATGCAGGAAACCCGGCACCCCCGGACCCACATCCTCACCCGGCTTCAACCAATCACCCCGCTTCAACACCTTCGTTCCACGCGGCTCTTCCCGCGCCATCAACGTCAGGGTCGTGTCACCCTCCGGCCACGCCCCCCACAATTCCTCGATCCGCCCATTCACCTCCGCCCATTCCGGCACCGTCGTCCTGAACACCGAAAACAACGCCTCCTTCTGCCCCATGCTCCGCGCCTCGCGCGAAATCGCCAGGATCGGTCGCACCCGCGCCGGCACCGGATCCACCACCGCATTCGTCCGCTCCGTCACCGACAACCGGAACCGGCCCAGGTTGTGGTTCTGGTTGTCGTCCGAATTCCATCCGCCATGGCTCTGCACCAGGTGGAAGGTCAACACCATGCCCCCCTCCATCTCCACCGGCTTCTCCGGGATGAACACCGCCTCCCGCGCCACATTCCTCCGTCCCGGCCCGGCATCGATCCCCCATGCCGTGTCCCAACTCCCGTCGATCGCGTGCATCACCGGTCCATACGTCCGCTTCTTTCCGGATCGATTGTCGAACTCCGCCTCCAACGGCTTTTCCACATTCGAGAAGTCCGCCTCCGCCCGCACAAACTTCACCACGAACCTGTTCGTCGGCTGCACCAACGACTCAACCTCCACCTTGAACTCACTCAACGCCGCCATCCCACGGATCGATCGCCCCGGGCCGCCACTCGGCAGATCTGGATGGGGCAGTTGTTCCAGCCGGAATCCACCGATCCGCGGCAGCGTGTTCGTGGTCCGGAACTCCGACGTCCATTGGGTCGGTGCATAACCTCCCGCCAGGATCGATCCATCCGCCAGGTACTCGTACCGGGCGCTGTTGTCCCCCGCATTGCGCGCCTCCACCACCTGCCACGCCACCGGCGGATCCTTCACCGTCTCCTCCCAACGCGCCATCCGATCCTCCCAATCCGGTGTCCGATGCCTCAACTCCTCTTCCAGCGTCCGCATCTCCCGACGCAACCCTTCGATCCGCTGCAATTGGTCCGGCCGGTACACCACCCGCGTCCCCTCGTGGTCATTGTTCAGGAACGCAAACATCCGGTAGTACTCCTCGTGCGTCAGCGGATCGAACTTGTGCGTGTGGCATTGCGCACACTGGATCGTGAGCCCCAACACTCCTTTCCCCACCGCATCCATCCGGTCGAACATCGCCTCCATCCGGAACTGCTCGGGATCCACCCCGCCCTCCTCGTTGATCATCGAGTTTCGCAGGAACCCCGTCGCCACCCGCATGTCCTGGGTCGCATCCGGCATCAGGTCGCCCGCCAACTGCTCCATCACGAACCGGTCATACGGCAGGTCCCGGTTGATCGCATCCACCACCCAGTCGCGGTAAAACCACACAAACCGCGCCTTGTCCTTCTCGAACCCATCCGAATCCGCATAACGCGCCGCATCCAACCAATGGCGACCCCAGCGTTCTCCATGATGCGGCGACTTCAACAACCGCTCCACCGCCTGTTCATGGCTCTCCCCCAACCCCACCTCCGCCACCGTCGGAGGCAATCCCGTCAGATCCAGGCTCACCCGACGCAACAACGTGATCGGATCCGCCTCCGGCGAAGGTTGCATCCCCTCCTTCCGCAACCGTTCCAGGACGAAGGCATCAATCGGAGTTCGCACCCAACCCGCACCCAACTCCGGGACCGGTGGCCGCATCGGCGCCCGGAATGCCCAATGCTTCGCCGCCGCCTCAATTCCTGATTCTTTTCCCGACACCGGCAAGGTCGTCCCGGCATTGGTCCCCGTGGCGGCCCATCCACGGACGGCCCCCGCAAGGAGGACGACACCTGTGACCCAGAACACAACGCTCGGTGATCGCATAAGGCTGATGGAGGAACGCTACCCCCGTTGCCCGCGCCCGAAAAGTGTCGTGATGCCCCACCAGGAAAAGAGGGACAGATTCGGAGCGGAGACAGCCGGTCGCCGGTGGCATTTGGGTGAATCGAAGGCGCCATGGATGACGGCAAACCGGTGCCGCACATCCACCGGGTGCGGTGGCAGCACCGTGTTGGATCCAAAAAAAGGGCGCCCGCAGGCGCCCTCCGCTTCATCCGATCCGTAATCCGTCGCGCAGGTCAGAGCGCCCGGGGCGCGAGCTTCTTCTCCACCGGATTCTTTTCGAGCACCACATACTGCGGCAACCCGTCCTTGGTCGGCACCTTGACCTCACCCACGATCAACGGCGCCGCGTATTCCACGAACTTCTCGTTCGGCATGAACCCGTCTTCAGCGATCCAGTCGCGCGGGATGAAATGCTCGACGTTGGCAATGTTGCCGAGGTCTTCGAGATCAATGGTCCAACGATAGGGCGTGGAACTCAGGCGAACGATCTTGGGCATGAGGCCCGACTTGCCATCCACCGCCGCCTTCACCGCCGCCACACCACAGGCAAACGCCTCGTCATTGTCGGTCTGCGACGCGTAATGCCCCGCCGCCCGCTGCGCATATCCCAGCAACACCGTGCGGGTCTTCAGGTTCAACCGGCCCTGCACGATCTCCTTCAGCTTCTCCGACGCCCCGGCCAGCACCGCATGTCCAAACGCGTCCAACCGCGTCTTGTCCGCCCCGATCTCTTCACCGGCCGCGTTCTTCACGCCTTCACCACACACCACGATGCAATACTTGTACGCCGCCACCGTCTCCTTCACCCGGGCCAGGAATCCGTCCTCATCAAAGGGAATCTCCGGCAACAGGATGATGTGCGGCGGTCGCGCCGGATCCCCCTGCTTGGCCAGCACCGTTCCCGCCGCAATCCAGCCCGCCGCCCGACCCATCACCTCGATGATGCAACAGGATCCGTCGTCCGTGGCCATGGAACCCACGTCGAAACCCACCTCGGTCACCGTCGTGCAGTTGTACTTCACCACCGAACCGTACCCCGGGCAGTGGTCGGTGTGTGGCAAGTCATTGTCGATGGTCTTGGGCACACCCAACACCCGGATCTCATACCCGCGCCGGACCGCCTCCAGATGGATCTTGTGCGCCGTGTCCTGTGAATCGTTGCCACCCGCATAGAAGAAGTACCGGATGTTGTGCGCCGCGAAGATCTCGAAAAGCCGGTCCATGTCCTGGGCCGCCTTCTCGGGCTTCTTCTTGAAATCGATCTTGTACCGGCAGGTGCCCAGACCCGCCGCGGGCGTATACCGCAGTCCGTCGATCGCACTGCGCTTCTCGTCGCCGAGATCAATCAGGTCCTCGTTCAGGATTCCCAGGATGCCATTGGCACCCCCGTAGATTTCCTCAATGCAGCCGTGATGCCCCGCCTCGGTGATGACACCGGCAACACTTGCATTGATGACGCTGGTGGGACCACCCGATTGGGCGACCAAGAGATTGCCATTCAGTTCTGCCATACCAAAAAAAGAGTTGGTGGACACTGCCCGCGGATGGAATCGCGAGGCAAGACCGGACATCCAAACCGGCAGATAACCAGCCCGGAGAACTCCGGTCGGTATTGGTGCTTGGCTTTCCTTCATTCCACCCAACCTTTGCCCCGTGCGAGTGCATCCTGCCACGGGCAAGTCGGACGGAGAGCCGGAAGCCGCCGGTTCCCCGGCATTCGCCGCACTGCAACAGGTCACCGTCCCCGACCTCTGGCAGCAGGAAGCCGTGGTCGCCCTGCGCGCAGGAAAGGACGTCGTCGTCCATGCCCCCACCGGCGCCGGCAAGACCTTCGTCTTCGAACTCTGGTCCAATAACGGCAAGAACCGCGGCCAGGCCATCTACACCGTCCCTACCCGCGCCCTCGCCAATGACAAACTCGCCGAATGGCGTGCCCGCGGTTGGAATGTCGGCATCGCCACCGGCGACCTCTCCGACAACCTCTCCGCCCCGGTCCTCGTCGCCACCCTCGAAACCCAGAAGAACCGACTCATCCACGGCGACGGCCCCAGCCTGCTGGTCATCGACGAATACCAGATGCTCGCCGACGAGGATCGCGGCCTGAACTACGAACTCGCCATCGCCCTCGCCCCACCCGACACCCAACTCCTCCTCCTCAGCGGTTCCGTCGCCAATCCCAACCAGGTTGTCGACTGGCTCCGGCGTCTGGGCCGCGATGCCGTCCTGGTCCGACACGAAATCCGCCCGGTTCCCCTCGACGAAGTCTTTGCCCAGAACCTCAGCTGGCGGTTGCCCCCCGAGATCCGCAGCCATTGGGCGCGCTTCTCCGCCAAGGCCCTCGCCGAGTCCCTTGGCCCGATCCTCCTTTTTGCCCCACGACGTCAGCAGGCCGAAATGATCGCCGCTGAAGTCGCCCGCGAACTTCCCAACCCCAACCCCCTCCAACTCTCCGACGCCCAACGCCGCCTCGTCGGCGAGCCTCTCGCCCGGCTCCTCAAATCCCGCGTCGCCTTCCATCATTCCGGTCTGTCCTACGCCGCCCGCGCCGGCGTCATCGAACCCCTCGCCAAGAACGGCCAACTCCGCGTCGTCGTCGCCACCATGGGCCTCGCCGCCGGCATCAATTTCTCCCTCCGCTCCGTCGCCCTCACCGCCGAATCCTACAAGCGCGACGGCATCGAGATCCCCATCCGCCCCGACGAAATCCTCCAGATGTTCGGCCGCGCCGGCCGCCGCGGCATCGACGAAACCGGTTATGTCCTGGTCTCACCCCAGGGCATCCGCCTGCGCGACGGGCAAGCCGCCTTCCTCGCCCGCTCCCGCATGGTCGATTGGTCCGCCCTCCTCAACCTCATGGCCGTCGCCGCCGATCAGGGCAAGGACCCCTTCCACGAGGCCGTCCGCGTCCAGTCCCGCCTCTTCACCACCAAACCCATCTTCCTCGGCGTCGAGGAATCACTCCGCAATCCAGACACTCCCTGCGGCCTCAAGACCGATGCCGAACGGGCCCGTCACGTCCGGCGTCGCGTCCGCGAGATGCTTGATTCCCGCGGTGAATGGGAACCGTTTCCCGCCCTCGAGGATCGTCCGCTCAGTCATGTGTTCCACCCCGTTCCTGTTGAACCGGCCCCGGAATCCCCGACTCCACCCGCCCCACCCCATCTCAAACCCGCCCTCACCCTGCCCGTCGCCCTCGAAAAGATCGGCACCGGCGGTCTCGCCAAGGTCGCCGATTCCCCCGATGGCCCCGTCTTCGGCCGTACCCTCATCGTCGCCGAACGTCTCGGCACCGACCGCGTCGTCCTCTCCAAATGGGCCCGTCGCATCTCCGGTTGGCACGGTCGCCAGGCTCCCATCGAAACCTGGCACGCCTCCATCGCCCCCGTCCTCGAACAACACTTCGCCTCCCAACAACTCCCCGTCCTCCGCTTCGACATCCATCCCCAACACATCGTCGCCGTCGTTTCCCTCGCCCTGCAATCCATCCGCGTCCCCGTCGACCACCACGGCATCGCCCTCTGGCACCCTCCCGAACGCGAGATCTTCCCACCCGATTGCGCCCGATGTCCCCTCACCGATACCTGTCGCAACCTCACCGCCGCCACCGGCACCGCCCTCCTCTGGCGCCGCCTCGCCCTGGTTGATCAACGCGGACATCCCACCCGCCGCGGGCGCATCGTCAGCTTCTTCCAGGGCGGCAACGGCCTCGCCATCGCCGCCGCCCTCGAAGACCTTTCCTACCCCGTCGATGAACTCCTCTTCGACCTCGCCAATCTCGACGCCGGATTCCGTTTCTGTGGCGATGAAAACCGCTGGGGTGGCCGTATCGCCGTCGCCTGTCACGCCGCCTACGCCCTCCAGAACATCGATGGCTACCTCGAAAACGGGGTGCCACCCAAATACGGCGATGGCGCCAATCGCGTCGTCCATGCCATCCACCGCGATCCTTGGTCCAAACACCGCTTTGTCACCGACATCCTCGGCGATGGCGACGTCGACCGGATCATCATCGAATGGCGCAGCATGCTGCGTCAGGTCAGCCACGCGCCCGCACTCGACTGGGAGCGATGGGGTCAGTTCCAATCCATGGCCAAGGCACTGCTCCACGAAACCGAATCCCCCACCGACACCCGGCTTCCTCCACTGGAACATCATCAGATGCGACGGATCGATCACCGCCTCCAGCTCCGCCGCCATTGATCACAGGAATCCGCCCCCACCTCGATGAAGCCTCCTGTCATTCCCCCGCCGCTTCCTCCCGTTCTCCCACCTCCCCTTCCGCCTGCCTCGCCGAAGCGGCAACGCCTGTCCACCACCCGGCAGGTGATGCGTGTGTTGGTCTGGTCGACATTCGTCGGATTGCTCACCTACCTGATCTTCTTCCATGAACCCGGACAACAGTTCCAGTTCGGACGGGGCTGGAATCAGGAACAGTGGGGAAACCACGAACGACGCAACTGGCGTTCCGAACAGGTCTCCGCCCGTCCCCGTTCCACCCTTCCCACCAACCTCTGGCGCATCGAACTCCAACTCACACCCGAAGCCGAGGACTCCCTCCGGTCCCACCGCCAACAGTTCCGCGGCCGCGGCCAACTCGAGGTATCCCATCGGCCCTCCGTCCAGATCACCGTCCGCGAAGGCACCTCCCTCTTCACCAATGTCGCCGCCCATCTCAAGGGCGCCGCCGGCAGCTTCCGACCCTACGACGACACCCCCGCCTTCACCCTCAACTTCTCCAAGCACGTCAAGGGTCAGAAGTTCCACGGCTACCCCAAGATCTCCCTCAACAACTCCGTTCAGGATCCCTCCCTTCTCAATGAGATGATCTGCCGCGAGATGTTCCTCACCGCCGGGATCCCCATCCCCCGCGCCCATCACGCCTCCATCGTCGTCAATGATCGCGATCTCGGCGTCTATGTCGTCACCCAGGGCTGGGGCAAACCCTTCCTCCGCGCCCATTTCCCGGACGACTCCGGCAATCTTTACGACGGTGGCTTCGTCCAGGACATCAATGGCGACCTCACCGTCACGTCCGGTGACGAACAGGATTCCCATCCCGCCCTCATCCGCCTCATCAACGTCGTCTCCGATCCCAATCAGGCCCGCAGTTGGGATCGCCTGTCCACCGTCCTGGATCTCGACCGGTTCATCACCCTCCTCGCCATGGACACCCTCCTGTGCAACTGGGATGGGTATGCCATCAACCGGAACAACTACCGCCTCTTCCACGACCGCTCCACCGAACGTATCGTCTTCATGCCCCACGGCCTCGATCAGATGTTCGGCACCGGCCGGCGCATGGACGTCCATTCCTCCATTGATCCGCCCTTCCGCGGTGGCGTCGCCCGCGCCGTGATGTCCACCGCCGAAGGTCAGAAACGCTACAACCAACGCCTGCACGAACTCGTCCACACCACCTTCAACCCCGCCACCCTCGAAGCCCGGATCCGCGAGATCGCCGCCACCCTCCGACCCACCCTCCACGCCTACAACCCCGCCTGGGCCACCCATCACGAGACCCGCGTCGATCAGCTCATCCGCAGCATCCACGCCCGCTTCGCCAGTGTCCGCGACCAACTCTCACAACCCCGCGAACCCCTCGCCTTCAACCCCGATGGCCTGGCCCATGTCGATGGCTGGAATTGGGTCGAATCCCCGGAGAACCGTCCCGAACCCACCGCAGCCACCCAGACCAAACCCGACGCCCCACTGCTCATCGCCCTCGACAACAATGGCGGCGATGCCTCGTGGCGCCGTCGCGTCCGGATCGAGCCCGGGAGCTACCGATTCGAGGGCCGGGCCCGGGTGAAGGAATCCGCCCCCGGCATCTTCGCCACGCTGCGCATCAGCCGCCAACGCGGCGGTTTCATCGAACTCACCGACACCAACTGGGTCCCGCTCCGTTTCCGCTTCGATTGCTGGGAACCGATCAATGACATCGAATTGGTGGCCCAGGCCGCCGGCGCCGACGCCACCGTTGAATTCGATCCCGCCTCGCTCCAGATCCGGCGCCTGTCCACCACGCCCGGCGAATCCGGCGACCGTCCCGACCCGGAGTAGTCGCGCATCCCCAAGCCGTCTCCGAGGCGACGGCGTCAGGCCAGCACCGCCTTCACCACCTCTCCGTGAACGTCGGTGAGCCGGCGCTCCAGGCCGTTGTGGTAATAGGTGAGCCGCTCGTGATCCAACCCCAGCAGATGCAGGATCGTCGCGTGCAGGTCGTACACCGTCACCACGTCCTGCACCGACCGATACCCGAAATCGTCCGTCGCCCCATGGCTGAATCCCTTTTTCACTCCCGCCCCCGCCATCCAGCAGGTGAAGCCGCTCGGATTGTGGTCCCGGCCCTGTGATCCCTTCTGAAAAGTAGGCATGCGACCGAACTCGGTGCACCACACCACCAGCGTATCCTCCAGCAGACCGCGCTGCTTCAGGTCGATCAGCAATCCTGCCGTCGGCTTGTCCAGCACCGGACCATGCATGCTGTATTGCTGGAACAGTTCCTTGTGCCCGTCCCAGTTGCTCACGCCTTCCCCACCCGTCTGGTACGCGCCATTGAACAACTGCACGAACCGCACCCCCTTCTCCACCAGGCGCCGCGCCAGGATGCAGTTCTTCGCATAGGCCGCCCGCGTGTCCTTGATCTTGCTCCCACCCTCGTCCGCTCCATACAGCCGCAGGATGTGCTCCGGCTCGTTCGAAAGATCCGCCACCTCCGGAATGGTCAGTTGCATCCGGGCCGCCAATTCATAGCTCGCGATCCGCGCTGCCAACTCCGTGTCCCCCGGAAACCGTTCCGCATGCCACTCGTTCAACTGCCGCAGGAAACCGCGTGTCCGCGAATCGCTCCCCTCCCCAATCTCCCCGGGTCGAGCCAGGTTCCGGATCGGATTGCCGGCATTGAATTCCGTCCCCTGAAACGCCGCCGGCAGGAATCCCGGCGCCCAGTTGTTCACGCTGTTCTGCGGCTTGCCCCGCGGATCCGGAATGGCCACGTACGCCGGCAGACTCTGATCCTCACTCCCCAACGCATACGTCACCCACGCTCCCAGACTCGGAAACCCATCCAACGCGTTGCACGTCGACATGAAGTTCTCACCCGGCCCATGGGTGTTCGTCTTCCCCTGCATCGAATGGATGAAACACATCTCGTCCGACAACGCCCCCAGGTGCGGCACCAGATCGGAAATCATCTTCCCACTCTGTCCACGGGGCCGGAATTCCCACGGACTCTTGGTCAACGCCCCCTGTTCCCCCTGGAACGTGATCAGCTTCTCGCTCCCCGGCATGGGTTGACCATGGCGCCGGATCAACTCCGGCTTGTAATCAAACGTGTCCAACTGGCTGCACGCCCCGCTGCAGAAGATCACCAACACGTTCTTCGCCTTCGGCTCGAAATGCGGTTGCCGCGCCCCGTAGGGCTGCGCCGCATCAATCAACGGCCGGATCGAGGTCTTGCCCGACAGATTCGCCCCCAGCATCCCCTGCCGGGACAACAGATGCGTCAGCGCAATCGCCTGCAATCCAATCCCGGTGTCCGCCAGAAAACGACGACGGTTGAGCAAGGGACTGCGTCGAAACGGATTTTCAGGATTCATGGAATGAAAAGAAACTCGTTGGCGTTCAATACCGCGCGACACAGGGCCGGCAATCCTTCCGCACCCACAAACTTCACCGCCGCCACCGTCTCCGCCGGTCTTGGTTCCCGGTTGAACGCCAGCACCCACGCCCGCCCCACCTGCTTCGCCGGATCTTCCCCCGCCTCCCGCTTCAGTCGGTTCGCAAAGGTCTCCGCCTGGTCGATCACAAACCGGCTGTTGAACAGGTTCAAGGCCTGCAACGGCGTCGTCGATACCCCGCGCCGCGCCATCACCAGGCTTCCATCCGGACAATCAAACGATCCGAAGATTCCGTCCTGCTCCATCCGCACCTTGAACGCGTAAATCATCCGCCGCGTCTCGGGCGGCCCAAAACGTTCCTTCGGGAAATAGTGATACACGTTCTCCCGATCCACCTCGTGCAGGTAGAATCCCGGTCCGCCCCGCGCCGGATCCAGGTTGCCGCTCACCGCCAAAATGCTGTCCCGGATCCCCTCCGCCTCCAGTCGACGCGGCGGAAACCGCCACAACAGACGGCTCCCTCCATCCACCCGTGCCGCTTCCACCCGCGGTGCACTCGACTGCCGCCAGGCCGCTGACAACAGGATCTGACGCTGCAAGCGTTTGATGCTCCAGCCGCCCTTCACCAACTCATCCGCCAGCCAGTCCAGCAACTCCGGATGCGTCGGTTTCGATCCGTTCAACCCGAAGTCATTCGGCGTATCCACCAAACCAACCCCGAACTGGTATTGCCAAAGTCGGTTCACCAGCACCCGCGCCGTCAGCGGGTTCCCCGGATTCGCAATCCACTCCGCCAACTTCAGCCGTCGATCCCGTTCCGGTGTTCCCAACTCCATCGTCATCGGTTCGAAAATCGCCAGCGTCCCCGGCGCCACCACCTCCCGCTTGAGCAGCGGATCTCCCCGATGCAACCGATGGGTCTCGCCCGGTTGGGAAAAATTCCCCGCATACACCGCCGGAACACGCGCCAGGGATTCCCGTTCCCCGCGCAATCGTCCCAACTCCGCCAGCCACGCCTTTCCTTCTTCAGCTTCAGCCGCCGCAAATCCATCAAACCGATACTCCGGCCCCGCCGGTTTCTTCCCGGAACCCTGGAACGGTTCCCGGTCCTCCGAACCCGCAATCGCCTTCAGACTCTCCGCCGTTGGCCCAGCCTCGATCCGATACGAAGTCGCCACCCGATCCGCGAATCGTCCACCCCGATCCCGTCCCCAGACCAAGCGATCGATCCTTTCGACCTGGGGAAACTCCACCTGCACCCAACCGCGCCCATCTTCATTAGAGATCCATGACCGGTCGTTCCCCGTCCGCCCATCGTTGACATGCTCCAACTTGTGGATCTCGTAGCCCGCCAGACTGCCCGATGCCGTCACCCTGGCCCCCGCCGATGCCAACGCGACATTGCGATCCCCCGCCCACACTTCGAGTTCATCGATGCACGGTTCGCCCCCGCTGGTCGCCGCGATGGTGAACCGCACCACCCTGGCTTCCACCGCCTCAAAAAACTCGGCGTTCATCACCGCGTTCACCGGACCCCGCAGCCCCGCCCCCGGAATCACCCGCGCCTTCGGGATGAACCGCGCCAGTTTCCCCTCCAACTCCGCGATCCGGCCTTCCACCCGGGCCAGCTTTCCCGCCCGATCCGCAGGCAGCGGCAGGTTTCTATCGCCGTGCTGCACCCCGGCAAAAACAGCCGCCATCGAGTAGTACTCCCGATGCGCAATGGGATCGAACTTGTGCGAGTGACAGCGGGTGCAACCCAGCGTCAACCCAAGGAACGCCGTCCCTGTTGTCCCCACCATGTCATCCAATTCATCCGCCCGCTGTTGCGCCGTCAGCGCAATGTCCGGGCTCTTCACGATGTCCACCGGACCCGCCACCAGGAATCCCGTTCCCACCTCCACCCCCACCGCATCCCCGGCAAGCTGTTCCCGGATGAAGGCGTCGTACGGCTTGTCCGAGTTGAACGCATCGATCACGTAATCCCGGAACCTCCACGCATTGAGCCGCTCGCGATTCGTCTCGAACCCGTTGCTCTCAGCAAACCGGATCACATCCAACCAATGGCGCCCCCAGCGCTCCCCATAGCGTGGATCTTCCAATACCCGATCCACCAACCGTTCAAAGCCACCCGGCGTTGGGTCCGCACCAAACTCCCTCACTTCTTCCGGAGTCGGCGGAACGCCCAGCATCACGAGGTACAACCGCCGGATCAGTGTTCCCTTGTCGGCCTCCGCCGACGGTTCCAGTCCTTCCTTCCCCAACCGCACCCGGATGAACGCATCGATCGGGTTCAACACCCCGGCGTCCGCACCGGCCAACTTCGGCACCTCTGGCCTATTCACCGGTCGAAACGACCAATGCGACCGGATCGGGTCCTCGCTGGCCCCGCCGATTCCCACCGGCCAACGGGCACCCTGATCAATCCACGCGCGAAGCACCCCCACCTGTTCCGCCGTCAATCGGTCACCCTTGGCAGGCATCACCGACTCCTCCACCAGACCCGCCACCAGATGCACCAAAGGACTCCCGGCACTGTCCCCGGGAACAATCACCCGCTCATACGTCTCGCTTCCACCCAAAGCCCGATCCCGCACATCCAGCCGGAACCCGCCCTGCTGTTTGGTTGGGCCGTGACACGAAACACAATGCGTCTCCAACAGCGGCTCGATCTCCCGCTGGAAATCAACCTCCCGCGACGCCACCGGCGGCAACCGGGATGGATCCACCGCCGCTTCAACCCCCATCCCCATCCACAACCCCACCACAGCGACCAAACACGCCGATCCACGTGCCCACCTCGTCAAACCATCAAGGCCCAGTCTGTCCAACGTACGATCCATGTGTTGTTCCAATCCTCCCCACCCTAGTCCCATTCATCATCCCCCACCCTCCCCCCATTGGGGGGGGGACAGGCTCCCAGTTCAATCCCGTTCCCTCTCCGTAGGGACAGGCTCCTTCATGTTGGCTCCTTCATGTTGGTTTCGTCCAACCCTTCGGGACAGCTTCCAGGGGACAGGCTCGTTGCCGGCTCGTTGCCAGCTCTGTCTTTGGGGACAGGCTCTTTGTCGGAAACCCCGCGCCAGCCTTGGCGTATCCATTGGGCAATATCCGGGGCCCAACCCTCGCCCCGCATGCACCCAACCCGCTTCCGCCACCTGATTCACGACGACCCCAAACTTCCCCCCATCCCTCATGCGCGCTCCA
>DITU01000013.1 GCA_002422905.1 Verrucomicrobia bacterium UBA6176 | reverse complement strand
GGGGCGAAGGGACGAAGAAGGGCGCCGAGGGGATAGGGACGGGGAAAGGGTTGAAAAACAAAGGGGCGAAGGGACGAAGGAGGGCGGGAAGGGCCTAGGGACGGGGAAGGGGTTGAACAACGAAGGGGCGAAGGGACGAAGGAGGGCGGGAAGGGGATAGGGACGGGGAAGGGGGGACGGGCCTGTTTCCTGGGGACGTGGCGGTCGTTGCGGCGTGGCGTAAGGAATCAGGGAGGTTTCACCCGAAGGTGGGAAGAACGCGAAGGGGTTGGGAAGGCGACGGGGCGGCGGAAGCCGAACCCGTACTCGAAATCATCGGGATCGAGTACGGGTACGGGTGCGTAGGAGTCCGAGCGATCCAATGACACGCAGACGCAACACCCCTGGGAGTCTTCAGACGGGCTCAAGGGAGCGGGGATCGTGACTGGATTCCATGGGGGTGAGGTTTGCATAGTGACGGGGATGGGAGTCCGGGACGGGCTTGGGCGGGCAACCCATTCGAGCATCATGAATTCCGGAATCATCCGCAGGAGCTGGCGTGACGTGCAGTGCCGTATGCCTTTGGCGGCGAGGTTGGGGTCGGGTGGATGGATGGGATGGGTTGCATGGATGGGCTTGGTCGCGCGAATCCATGCGGCGGAGCCTGCGCTTGCCGTGGGTGCAGTGGCAGCGGGAGGGACGGAGGGGACGCGACCGTTGGAAGTGTCTGAAGCCCTGAAGACGTTTCGGTTGGCGCCTGGGCTCGAGATCGAGTTGGTGGTGGCGGAACCGTTGGTGACGGATCCGGTGGCCATCGATTGGGCGGCGGACGGATCGTTGTGGGTCTGTGAGATGGGGGATTATCCGGCCGGGTTGGATGGGCAATGGTTGCCGGGTGGCCGGATCCGACATCTGAGGGATCTCAATGGCGACGGGGTATATGAGGATTCGCGGATCTTTCTGGCTGGGTTGCCGTTTCCCACCGGGCTGATGGTCTGGCGACGCGGGGTGTTGATCTGTGCGGCGCCGGACATCGTTTATGCGGAGGACACCGATGGCGATGGGCGGGCGGATCGGGTGGAGAAGCTGTTCACGGGATTTGCCACCGACAATTTCCAGGCGCGGGTCAACGGTCTGAGCCTGGGCCTGGACAACTGGATCCACGGGGCGAACGGGCTGTTGGGGGGAACGATCACACAGACGCCCAACACCGTGTTTGGCGCGTCGGCGGCGGGGAGTGCGGTCAACCTGCGGAATCGGGATTTCCGGTTCCGGCCTCGCGACGGGTTGATGGAGGTGACGAGTGGTCTGACCCAGCAGGGACGGGTGCGGGACGACTGGGGGAACTGGTTTGGCTGCGACAACAGCCGACTGCTTCAGCATTACCCCTGGAACGAGCGGTATCTGGGGAGGAATCCGCAGGTGACACTGCCCGCTTCGGAACGTCCGTTGACCGGGGGGCCGGGGGGCAACCTCCTGTTTCCCGCGAGCCGGTTGCTGGAGCGGTTCAATGATCCGGAACACGCGAACCGGGTGACGTCCGCGTGCGGGTTGGGGTTGTATCGCGATGATCTGTTCGGCGGGGAATGGGAGGGCAACGCGTTCATCTGCGAGCCCGTGCATAATCTCGTGCATCGGGAGCTCCTCTCGCTGAAGGACGGCGTGGCGAGCAGTCGACGTGCGCCGGGCGAGGAGGCCACGGAGTTTCTGGCGTCGACCGATCATTGGTTCCGGCCGGCGCAGGCGCGCACCGGACCGGATGGAGCGTTGTATGTGGTCGACATGTACCGGTTCCTGATCGAGCACCCGCGTTGGATTCCTGCGGCGCGTTTGGCGCAGATCGATGTGCGGGCGGGATCGGATCGGGGCCGGATCTATCGGGTGCGTCCGGAGGGGAAGGCGTTGCGCCCAGTGCGCGACCTGACGCGGATGAAGCCGGTGGAACTGGCGATGGCGTTGGATCATCCGAACGGCATCGAACGCGACCGGGTGCATGGCGAACTGTTGTTTCGGGGTGGGGATGAACCGGAGTTGAACCGGGCGCTGGAAGGCCTGGCACGTGATGCCGGACTTTCCCGGGTACGGGTCCAGGCGCTTTCGGTCCTGGAAGGGTTGGGCGGTTTGCGGGAAGGGGCGGTGACCGCGGCATTGCAGGATCCGGATGCCCGGGTGCGACGTCATGCCGTCGGTTTGGCCGAGGCGATGTTGAAGGATTCAAGCCGATCGCCTTCCCGGTCGCTGCTTCCGGTTCTCCTGGGCTTGGTCAATGACCCGTCGCCGTGGGTTCGCCAGCAACTGGCCTTCACCCTGGGTGAGTTGGAAGATCCGGCCGCAGGCGAAGCCCTGGCCGTGTTGGCCGCGACTGGGGTGGCGGATGCCGGGCTTCGGGTGGCGGTGCTGACCTCGGCCGTGCGCCATGCGGAACCCATCCTCCGGGCGGTGCTGGCGCTGGACGAGGGGCGGGCCGGCCGGGACGGGTGGATTCCTACGTTGATCGCGACGATGGCAGCGGATGACCGGGATGCGGCGGCCCGGGCGCGTGCATTGGCGTTGGTGTTGCCGTCGGTGGAGGTGGCACCCAGTCCGGTCCAGTGGGATGCCTTCCTCCGACTTGTCGACGGGTGGGATCGGGAGGGCATCGACGCCTGGCATCGGGCGCATCCGGACGATGACGCGGGCCGACACTGGAGATCGGTCGTTGATCAGGCACGACGTCGGGCGGTGGATGAGGCGATGTCGATGGAGGAACGGCGTCAGGCGATCCGTGTGGTGGCGGGTGCGGGTCGGGAGACGTCGGACCGGGAGCTGTTGGTGAGATTGGCGGCGACGGATGCCGGGGATGCAGTGCGCCAGGCGGCGTTGGACGGATTGCGACGGTTACCGGAAACGAAGGTGGCGGATCGGTTGCTGGAACAATGGGCCCGGAGCCTGCCGATGGCGCGGGCGGGGATCCTGGGGTTGTTGCTGGATCGACCGGAGTGGTCGGGACGTTTGCTGGAAGCGGTGGCCAGCGGTCGGGTCATGAAGCAGGAAGTTCCGCCGGCGTTTCGGCAGCGGTTGATGTCGAGTCCGGATGCCGCAGTCCGGGCAAGGATGGGAGAAGTGTTTCCGCAGGATGCCGTGGGAAGCCGGGGGGCGGTGACGGAGCGTTATCTGGAGGAGATGACCGGCGCGGGTGATCCGGAGCGTGGCCGTGAAGTGTTCGTGCGGGCGTGTTCGACATGCCATGTGCTGGACGGGATTGGCCATGAAGTGGGGCCCGACCTGGCGCCGCTGCGGGGCAAGGATCCCGGGTATTGGCTGATGAACATCCTCGATCCGAACGCGGCGGTGGAACCGCGTTTCGTGATGTATTCGGTCGAGCTCCACGATGGCAGCAACCTCAGCGGTCTGATCCGGTCGGAGACGGCCACCGGGCTGACGGTGGTGAGTGGTGGTGGAACGATTGCGACCGTGGCGCGATCGCAGATCCGGGGGTTGGCGGCGGCGACGGAATCGATGATGCCGGAGGGGTTGGAGGAGGGGATTGTGCCGGGTGAGATGGGGGATCTGATTGCGTTCCTGCGGTTGGATCCGGGGGCGGATGCGGTGGGGTCGGGCGGGGTGAAGGCGGCTGAACTGGTGTTGCGGGATGCGGCGTCGGTTGCGCGTTTCGTGCTGGATGCTTCGCAGGGGGAGGTGGCCCGTTCGACGGCGATCCGGGCGAATCCACAGTTTGCCGGGGCGTTGATCCGGGAGATGACGCGCGACCTGGTTGCGGGCACGCCGGAAGAGTATCGGAGGATTCCGTGGATCTGGCAGGTGTCGATCGCGGCGGGGCGTCGGAATGACGATGGTCATGTGCGCGACGTGATTGCGGCCAGTCTGCCGGGATTGGACGAACCGTTGCGGGACTGGCAGGCGGTGGTGTTGGGAGGCGGAATCATCAACGGGATCTCGCAACGGCGGCTGTGGCCGGGGGAACGGATTGGAGCGCTGTTGAAGGGGCATCCGGAGTTGGAAGCGGGATGGCGACGTGCGTTGGACGAGGCAGCGCGGATGGCGGACGACGCGGGGGTGCCCCAGGGAACGCGGTATGACGCGCTGCGCATGCTGGGGGTCGAATCGTGGGAACGGCGTGGGCAACAGCTGATCCGGTATCTGGCGGCGGGGACATCCGCGGAACTCCAGATGGGTGCGGTGAGTGGACTGGGCGACATGCCTGGAACCGGGGCGGGCGAGGCGCTCATCGGGAGTCTGGCGCATCTCACCGGGGACAATCGGAAACTGGCGTTGGATGCCCTGATGCGGGATGGCATGCGTCACGCGTCGCTCCGGGCGGCAGTGGAGGGGAAACGGGTCGGGTTGGAACTGCTGGATGACGAACGGCTTCGGGAGCTGCGTGGGGCGGCGTCGCCCTTGGAAGATTGAGCACGGGCGGATGCCGCCAGGAACGCGGAGCAAGAAGGGGAAGGGTATGGAAGCGGCGAGTGTCCCGCGCCGGGTTGATCCTGGACGTCGACCGGACGTCGACGCTCCAATCGGGAGGTGGCATCGGGTTGCGACCCGTGTCGCCGCCCGGGACCGGGAGCATTGCGGTCGATTGGGTCCTTGGGCAGGGTCGGCGGATGGAGTCACCTGACCAGCTTCGGGAACTGTTCCGGATGCAGCGCGCGCTCAACCTGCGGATCGGTGTGGATACCGGGACGATGGATGAAGCGGAGAAGACGAAATGGATCCTGAATTATTGTCGGGCGATGGGGCAGGAGATGGCGGAGTTGACGGATTCGGTGCCCTGGAAGTGGTGGGCGAAGTACCAGAAGTTTGACGAGCAGAACGCACGGGTGGAGGTGGTGGACCTGCTGCATTTCCTGATCAGCATGGCCCAGGTGCTGGGGATGTCGGCGGACGATGTCTTTGCGGCCTATGTGAAGAAGAACGAGGTGAACCTGCGCCGGCAGGACTCGGGATATGTGGCGAAGGATCCGAATGATTCCGCCCACATCTGAACCGGCTCAAGTTGGGGAACCCATCCATGAATCTCTGCATACGGGTCCATTTCTGGTCTTTCTACCGCGAGATGACCGGCACGGCGCTGGCCGAAGTCGAGGTTCCCGAGGGGGCGACGGTGTCGGACGTGGTGAGTGCGGTGCATGAACGTTGGCCGGCACTGGCGCCGTTGCGGGCATCCACCCTGGTGGCGGTCGGCGTGGACTATGCCGAGGGTGGTCAACCGGTGCGGGCTGGCGACGAGGTTTCGCTGTTTCCACCGGTACAAGGCGGTTGAGGGAGGATGACATGCATCGGGAACTGATCCTGACGGAAGAACCAATTGATGAACGGGCGTGGGTGGCTTCACGGGCCGGCGGGGTGACGCACGGGGCGGTGGTCACTTTTTCCGGAGTCGTGCGCGGATCCGAGCACGGCCAGCCGATTGCAGGCCTGGAGTACACGGCCTTCGAGGCGATGGCGCGGCATCAGTTCGGACTGTTGCTCGACCGGGTGGCGGCGCGGTGGCCTGTGGAATCGGTTCGCCTGGTGCACCGGATGGGTCCGGTGTCGGCCGGGGACGTTTCGTTGTGGGTGGAGGTGTTGGCGCCGCACCGGGCCGAGGCATTTGCCGCGTGCCAGATGTTGATCGACGAGATGAAGCGGGTGGTGCCGATCTGGAAGCGGGTGATGGAGCGGGGGAATGGCGGATCGGCGGGGAGAAGCAATCAGTCGGAGCCGTGACCGAACGGCCAGTTCGACAGGATCGAGATGGAGAGGGTGTGGTTGTGTTCCCAGACCTGGCCGTCGCGTTGCTGGAGGGTTTGTTCGAGGAAACCGATCTCCAGGCGGAAGTGGTCGTTGAGACGTCGCCCCACCCCGAGGAAGGCGCGGTTCTGGTCGACGGTGTTGCGGGCGACATGGGAGCCGAAATTGAGGAAGACCTCGTTCCACGCGATGAAGTAGTCCCGGGAATTCCATGGGGCGGGAACGGTGGTGCGGAGCAGGTAACGGAACCGGTTCTCGTAGCGGTACCGGCCCACTTCAAAGCGCCCGTCATTCCCGGGTGACATCTCCCCGATCTGACGTTGTTCCAGTCGGAATCGGTGGAGCCAGTCGAGACCGAAGGCGGGAGTGGTCCAGGCCACCTGTTGCCAGGCGCGATGCTCGGGGAAATCGGCACGGGCCGGACGCATTCCGTACTGATGGGTGTCCACCCAGGCGTAACCGGCGGTGAGCATGAGCCGCGGGTTGATGGTGTAGTTGAGCCCGGGCCGGAGCATGAACTGTTGCCAATCCGTGCCGAAATCCGCACGGCGGACCTGCGATTCCAGATGAACCCCCCAGGGGGAACCGGCGATGGGATGATCCCCGGCATAGGTGAGCCAGAGATGGGCGTTGTGATCGTGACGATCACTGGCCTGGAGGCGTGAAGCGAGCCCGAGCGAGGAGAGGACGCACGCGACAGCAGAGAGGGAGTGGCGGCGAAGGTTCATGAATCGAATTGCCGGATTGGAGGCGGGCTCGCGCCTGAAGCGCAAGGGGGTGGTCTCCGGAGCGGACACGGCCGGCCGGGTCTTCGGTTCGGGCGGTGCAGGGGACGGGTGGGGTGAACACCACCGCGTCCCCCGGAAACACTGCGGCGCTGGGGCGCCTCAAATGTATTCGTTGAGGATGGACTCGAGGAGTTCCTGGCGACCGCTTTCGAGCCCGGTGACTTCACCGAGCTTGAGGGCGTGCTTCTCGCAGTCGGCGAAGGTCGCCTTGCCGGCCTCGATCTTCGCGCCGATGCCCGAATCCCAGCTCCGATAGCGGTTCTTGACGAAGGCATCGATCCGCCCGTCGGCGCGGATGGCGGCGGCGGCCTTGAGACCACGGGCGAAGGCGTCCATGCCGGCGATGTGGGCGATGAACAGGTCATCCAGTTCGAAGCTCTCGCGGCGGACCTTGGCATCGAAGTTCACGCCGCCGTCGGTGAGTCCCCCGTACTTGAGGATCCGGAGCATGGTCTGGGTGGTGAGATAGAGGTCAGTGGGGAACTGGTCGGTGTCCCAGCCCAGGAAGTAGTCGCCCATGTTGGCATCGATGGAACCGAGGGCACCGGCGGCACCGGCGACTTCGAGTTCATGTTCCATGGTCTTGCCGGCGAGCCAGGCGTGGTTGACCTCGATGTTCAGTTGGAAGTGCGGCAACAGGTCGTACTCACGCAGGAAGTTGAGGCAGGCGGCGGCATCGGAATCGTACTGGTGCCGGGTGGGTTCCTTGGGTTTGGGCTCGATGAAGAAGGGGCCCTTGAACCCGAGCTTCTTCTTGTAATCCACGGCCATGTGCATGAACCGGCCGAGATGATCCATCTCACGGCGCATGTCGGTGTTGAGCAGGGTCGAATAGCCTTCGCGCCCACCCCAGAACACGTAACCGGCACCGCCGAGTTCGTGGGTCCATTCCATGGCCTTCTTCACCTGGGCGGCGGCGAAACAGAAGACATCGGCGTTGCAACTGGTGGCGGCACCGTGGAGATAGCGCGGATGAACGAAGTTCTGGGCCGTGCCCCAGAGCAGACGGATGCCGGAGTCGGCTTGGAGCTTCTTGAGTTCGGCTGCGACGGTATCGAAGTTGCGATGCGACTCGGTGAGGGTGCGGCCGTGCGGTGCGACGTCGCGGTCATGCCAGCAGTAGAACGGGGCGCCGAGCTTTGCGGTGAACTCGAACATGGCCCGGGCGCGGCTGATGGCTTCCTTGACGGTGCCTTCGCCGGTCTGCCAGGGGCGATCGGCGGTCCCCCAGCCGAACATGTCGCCGCCGGTTCCCCGCATCGTGTGCCAGTACACCACCGCGAACCGGAGGTGCTCCTTCATGGAACGGCCTTCAACGACCTCGTCGGGGTTGTAGTGACGAAAGGCGAGAGGATTCCGGGATTGGGGTCCCTCAAACTGGATGTTCCCGATCTTCGGGAAGAACTGCTTGCTCAACTTGCTCATGGATTCGTGCGGTGAGGCTCCAGCCTCATGCGACCGGCGCGGGAAGTGAAGCCGGATTTCCGGGGGGCGGACGGGCTCTCAGACTTCCAGCCAATCGCCACGTTCTCGGGATCCCGTTCGCCGCAGAACAATTTTCTCCAACCCCGGGGGCCCAACGCGATTGGCCGGGGCATGCAGATCAACTCAATTGTCAAAGCTTTAGAGGCGACCCCATTGCCTCTTTCACCCCCATTGCCTCTTTCACCGCGCCTCCCCACCCACGCGCTTCCGGCGACCGGACGTCGTCGCTCCAAGTCAGCGGACAGGTGCAATCCAACAGCGGTGGAAATCACGATGGCCCGCGTTGAAGTGACTGGGTAGGGTCGCCGCCAACAACTCAATGAAAGCCGCTGTCCTCCGCGCCGTTAAGGAACTCCTTGTCGACACCGTCCCCATGCCGCATCCGGCGCCCGGGGAGGTGGTGGTCCGCCTGCGTGCCGCGGCGTTGAATCATCGGGATGTGTGGATCAAGCAGGGGGCCTACGCCGGGTTGAAGTTCCCCGTCATCCCCGGGTCGGACGGGGCCGGCGAAGTTGCCGAGCTGGGGCCCGGAGTGGATCCGGCCTGGGCTGGTCGGGAGGTCATCATCAATCCGGCCCTGGACTGGGGACACGATCCGAAGGCGCAGGAGCCGCGGTTCACCATCCTGGGACTGCCGAGGAACGGGACGTTGGCGGAGTACGTGGCGGTGCCGGCATCACAACTGGCCCTGAAGCCGGCGCATCTGGACTGGGCGGAGGCGGCGGCATTGCCGTTGGCGGGACTGACCGCATTCCGCGCCCTGTTCAGCCGGGCGAATCTCAAGGCGCACGAGAAGGTGCTGATCACTGGCATCGGGGGTGGCACGGCGGTGTTCGCCCTCCAGTTCGCCGTGGCGGCGGGAGCATTGCCCTGTGTGACTTCCAGCTCGGAAGAGAAGATCCGCAAGGCGCATGACATGGGGTCGAAGGCCGGGGCCGTGTACACCCACCAGGATTGGGCGCATCAGTTTGGTGAACATCACGGTCCCTTCGATGTGATCGTCGACAGTGCCGGTGGAAAGCACTTCGGCGAACTCATCGACCTCGCGGCCTTGGGCGGTCGGGTCGTCTTCTTCGGGGCCACGGGTGGGAATCCGCCCGAGTTGCCGACCCGGAAGATCTTCTGGCATCAGCTCACGTTGATGGGGACGACGATGGGGAGTCCGACGGATTTCCAGATGATGACGGCGTTTGTGTCGCGGCACGGGATCCATCCGGTGATCAGTCACCGGTTCACGCTGGATACGGTGGCCCAGGCCTTCGAGTTGATGGAACGTGGCGGCCAGTTCGGGAAGATCGTGGTGGAGTTGAGCTGAAGGGCTTTTGGCCGGACATGGCGGAAGCGTGGTCGGAAGGATCTCATACGAAGCCACGAAGCCACGAAGAATGCTCCGACGCGACAGGACCTGCCCGGGGGTGATCACCGACCAAAGGTGATCCCCCGCTCAATACGTGGCGCGGACTCGATAGAACCGGTTGGTGTCGGCGGTGGGATCGATCACCCGTGGATCTGCGAGTGCGTCGGGCGGCAGGTTGGTGAGGGTTTCCCAGACTGGCGGGAATGTGGCGGTGAACTCGACCGTATTGGTGCGGCCGGCGAGGCGGTTCCAACGGATTTCGGCATGGCCATCGGGGGTGCGTGTGACCTTCACGCGCAGCAGGGTGATGTCGACGAAGACGAGATCGGAGAGGGAAGCGAAGCGGGAACCGTTGGTGGCGGTGGCGAGGTTGTAGAGGGGGACTTCGCGGAAGGGAGAGAACGGACTGCCACCGCTGAGATTGACGATGAGGTTGGTGACTCCGGCCGGAGGGTTGTTGGTGAAAAGGGGTTGAAAGCCATTCCACGCGTCGAGGGTTGTCTCGGACCCGATGACCCGGCCGAAAACGGTGAATCCGCCGGAGTTTGCGGGATTGTCGAGGGCGACGGAATTGTTGGTGAGATTGAAGAAGAACTGGGAGGTCGCGGAGTTGGGGGTGGAACCCTTGGCCATGGCGATGGTGCCGCGGACGTTGGAACGGAAGGGGCCGACGTTGAATTCGTTGGTGATGGGGTTGCGCGTCTCGATCGAGACGATTGCCTCATTGGTCCGGCCGAGGTTGGTGACGCCGAATCCGCCGCCCTGAAAGACGAAGTTGCGGGCGGCGCGATGCAGGAAGGTGTCGGTGTAGGCGCCATCGACGACGTAGCGGAGGAAGTTGGTGGTCGTGATGGGTTTCTCGTCGTCATAGAGCTCCACCTCGACCTCGCCGATGGCGGTGCGGAACTGGACAATGGTGCCGGCATGGGTGGAATGGAACGGGAGCCAGGCGGGCAGGAGGAACAGCAGCAGGCGCAACGCCTGGATCAACGTGGTTTTCATGGGGTCATTTCTTGCGGCGGACAGGGGTCGCAACCCGGGAAAGATGTTCCGCTTCGGCGATCCGTTCCCGGAGTTGGGCATCGATCAAGCCGTTGTTGGCATTCAGCGAATGACGGAAGTCAGCGCCAATCACCGGGGCATCAATGACACCACCCGCCCGTTCCACGATGAGCGCGCCGGCCGCAATGTCCCAGAGCCGGATGCCGGCTTCGACATAACCATCGAACCGTCCATCGGCCACGTAGGTGAGGGCGAGAGCGGCGGAACCCATGAGCCGGATCTTGCGCACACGATGCACGAGATCGGTGAACAACGGCATCATGTGGTTCAGGCTCATCGAACTCTTGGCGAACCCCAACGAGAGCACGGCTTCCTCCAGGTTGGGACGCCGGCTGACCCGGATGCGGCGGCCGTTGCATCGGGCGACGCCCTTGGCCGTGGCCGTCCAGGTCTCATCCATGAAGGGGTCATGGACCACGCCGACCACGGTGGTGAAACCCGCGCTGTCCCGGGTCTGCAAGGCGATGCTCACGCAGGCATGGGGAATGCCATGGGCGTAGTTGACCGTGCCATCGATGGGATCGACGACCCAACGCGCCGGGGCGTCGTTGATCCGCGGATCCTGGCCTTCCTCGCCGAGGACGGGGATCTCCGGGAAATCACGGGCGAGACTGCGGGTGATGAGGCGTTGGCAGCGGACGTCGAGATCGAGCTTGATGTCGTGGCTGGAGGCTTCGTTGACCTTCTTGGTGCGACGAAGGTGGGTGCGCATGAGTTCGCCGGCGGCTCGGGCGGCGCGTCCGGCGGAGTCCAGTGCGGCTGAAGTATTGGAAGGCGAATGGCCCATGTCTGGCAGTGGACACTACGCGGGCGTTGGAAAACCCCAAGGCTGAAGGGGGCTGGAGGGTGGGGGTAAAGACCGGGGCTGGAAACCGGCGGTGGGTGGTCCGCAGCCGTCTCCACATGGATTGAACGAGGCATCCCACAGTGCGGGAAGAACGGGTGACAGAAACGGGATCACGCGAAGCCGCGAAGAACGCGAAACAGGGAAAATGGGAAAAGGGGTGCGGATGCCGGTTCGTTGGGTCCCGGCTTATCCGTGTCCTTCGTGCCATCCGTGGTTCACGAGGTTGGTTTTTACACCACGGATCTCACGGATCTCACGGATGGAACCCACCAAAAGAAACGGCGCGGGCCAACCCGGCGACCACGGAATCCCTTTCGTGTGTTTCTTGTGTTTCGTGGTTCATCCACCCATGAAGACTTCCGTCCACGAACCACACGAAACCACACGAAAACAGGGGAGCGCCCGGAGCTCCCCACTCCTTCCCTTGCTCCGTTCCATCCCTGCTGCGCCTCTGCGGGATCCAACTTTCCGATGAGGGGTTTCGCGCGGAGACGCAGGGAACGCCGGGACGGAATGACACAAAGCCGTATCCATGCGGTGGGGAGGCAAGTGGAGGCCTTGAACCTGCCGGAGCAGGTCAGGCTGGGTGCGTGGCTGGGCGTGCTTTCACGTCGGGTCGGACTTCCTTTCCCAAGACGGGACTGGAGTTAAACGGTAAAGCAAGGGGGTGACCACTTCCCCGATGCCGCGAGAATCCTTCTGGCGATCTGTCCCGCACCGGCTCCTCCTGAGCCTGGGCATCGTCGTCGCCCCGTTCGCATCCGCCGCCGCGGCCAGCAAGCCTCTCAAGGTCTACATCCTCGCCGGGCAATCCAACATGCAGGGACATGCGAAGGTCAGCACCTTTGAACACATCGGCATGGACCCGGCGACCCAGCCGATGCTCGCGGAAATGCTGGGCCCGGACGGTAAACCCAAGGTCTGCGAGCGGGTGTGGATCTCATCGATCGGTTGTGCGGACGCGGAGCAGACGGGCAAGCTGACGGCGGGGTTTGGCGCGGCGGGCGATGAACCGAAGATCGGGCCGGAGTTCACCTTCGGTCTCTACCTGCAGAAGTTCACAGATTCTCCCATCCTTCTGATCAAGACCTCGTGGGGCGGCAAGAGTCTGAACACCGACTTCCGTCCGCCGGGCGCCGGGCCGTATCCGTTCAGTGAGTCGCAACTCGCGGCCTTCCAGAAGCGGGGGAAGGACGTGGCGGTGATGAAGGCGGAGAAGGTCAAAGCGACCGGGGTCAACTACCGGCTCATGGTCGATCATGTGAGGTTGGTGCTGGGAGACATCCAACGCGTGGTGCCGGACTACGACGCCGCCCAGGGCTTTGAGTTGGCGGGCTTCGTCTGGTTCCAGGGCTGGAACGACATGGTCGATGGCGACACCTATCCCCAGCGCGACAAGCCCGGCGGCTATGAGGCGTACACCACGGTGTTGACCCAATTCATCCGCGATGTCCGACGCGACCTGGCTGCGCCGGAATTGCCCTTTGTCATCGGGGTGATGGGCGTGGGCGGACCCACGGCGGACTACGGCCCCGAGGAACTGCGGTACCAGGCAACGCACCAGAACTTTCGCGATGCCATGGCGGCACCGGCCCGGTTGCCGGAGTTCAAGGGAAACGTCGTGACGGTGTTGACCGAACAGTATTGGGATCCTGAACTGAAGGCGGCCCGGACGAAGGAGAACCAGATCCGGGAGCGCGCGAGGAAGCTGGTCAAGGAGGGGAACCTGAAGCCGGAGGAAGAGAAGGTGACGCTGGAAAGGATGCGCAGGGAAGGGTTGAGCGAGCGCGAACGGCAGGTGCTGGCGAAAGGCATTTCCAACCAGGAGTACCACTACCTCGGCTCGGCCAGGATCCTCGGTGGCATCGGCAAGGGTTTCGCCGAGGCGATGGCGAAGTTCATCCCAACCGGGTCGACGAAATGAGCGAGGTTCCCATCTTCCGGCACCACCTCGTACCGCGGTATCCAAGGGCATTGAAGCACTGATCCCATCATGAAATACGCCGTCGCCATCCTGGCTTTCCTCCTGTTCTCGTTTTGTGCCTTCACCGCCGATTCCCAAGGCTTGGCCCCGATCCAGTCGCCGCCGCCGGAATTGGAGGTGCCGGCCTTTTACAAGAAGTACCTGGATGCGCATGGCTATCCCATCGTGGCGTCGGAAAGGGTGAACGATTATGCGCTCCGGGAAGCGGCTTACCTGGTCAACCTGATGCTCGCCAAACGGCCCGACGTGCGCGCCGCCATGATCAGGAGCGGGTCACGGCTGTGCATCATCGCGCACAACGAATTCACCACCGACCTTCCGGAGTGGGTGAACCTGACGCCGAAGGCCTGGTGGGATTCGCGGGCGCGAGGCACGGGTGGTTCGCAGGACGATCCCTTCTGTTCCTGCGGCGAGGAGAACCTGCTCGCCTATGCCGGTGACCCCTATGTGGCGGAAAACATCCTGATCCATGAGTTCGCCCACAACATCCACCTCCGTGGGATGGTGAACGTCGACCCGACCTTCGATGGGCGGGTGAAGGCCGCCTATGACGAGGCGATGAAGGCCGGACTGTGGAAGGGCAAATATGCCTCGGTGAACCATCACGAGTACTTCGCCGAAGGTGTTCAGTCCTGGTTCGACAACAACCGAGTCAATGACCATGACCACAATCATGTCCATCTCCGCTCGCAACTGATCGAGTACGATCCCGGGCTCGCCGCACTTTGCCGGGAGGTTTTTGGCGACACGGAACTCAAGTACACCAAGCCGGCGACCCGACTTCGCGACCATCTCGAAGGCTACGATCCCACGACCGCACCCCGATTCGTCTGGCCTGAACGCCTGTCACAGGTGCGGGCTGAAATCAGGCAGGAAGCCCAGGCCCGAAGCGACGCGGCGAAGCCCGCTGCACCTCCCTATGAACGCATGGACTATGGCCCGGCGCTCTTCTGGACCTTGGAGGTCGCTCCCGGAAACATCGCCCAGAAGGGCATCGCTGTTCGTCTCGATGACGGTCCGGGCGGCGTGGGTCAGGGGCGCGCCTGGATGGTGTATGACCATGACACCCTGCGGATGGCGGCGGCGACGACCGGCAAGTTTGTCGATTGGAAGGGAATTGCCTTCGATGGCAGTCACGGCACGCACACCAGTCTCGTGGGCGACCGTCACTTCGTGAATCCGGTCGGTCCGGGTTGGGCATCGCCCGAAGGAAAATGGGAGGACGCCCGGTTGATCGGTCGCGACCAGCGGAGGTTCGGGCCGCTGCCGCGTGAGTGGGCGCATTACGAAGGCCTGTATCATCACGGCGACAAGGTCGTCATCGCCGCCACCATCGGTGGGACACGTGTCCTCGAATCGCCGGGCTGGATCGAACAGGGTGCAACGGCGGTGTTCACGCGCACGATCAATGTTGCGGCGGCGAAGAACCCGTTGCTGCTGCGTGTTGCGCCGGATTCCGTGAACGTCGTGTTGACCGGCACCGGTTCGCTTCGCAGGGAAGGCGGCTTCTGGATCGCTGAACTTCCCGGCGGCGCGCAGACGCGTCTCTTCATCTCGCGGACCGAGGTGACCAATCCACCGGGCGACTCCCTGGATCTTGAACCGCTGACCCGTGGTGGACCGGCACGCTGGGCCCAGGAAGTCACGACGACTTCCGTGGCCGGCAAGGCGGAGGGCGCATTCGTCGTCGACACCTTTCCGCTTCCGACCGGGAATCCGTGGCAGAGCTGGATGCGTCCCGGTGGCTTCGATTTCACGCCGGACGGGAAGGCCGCCATCGTGGCCACCTGGAATGGCGATGTGTGGCGCGTGGATGGCCTCATGGCACCCGCGCCGGCGACGCTGCGTTGGCGGCGGATCGCGGCCGGACTCTTCCAACCCCTCGGCGTGAAGTTTCGCGGCGACGACCTGTTCATCACCTGCCGCGATCAGATCGTCCGGTTGCGGGATCTGAATGGCGATGGCGAGACGGATCAGATCGAGAGCTTCAACAACGATCATCAGGTGACCGAACACTTCCACGAGTTTGCCATGGGTTTGCAGACCGATGCGGAGGGGAACCTGTACTACGCCAAGTCTGCCCGGCATGCGTTGCCCGCACTCGTGCCCCATCACGGGACATTGCTGCGCGTGAGTGCCGATGGAAGCCGGACGGACATCGTCGCCCATGGGTTCCGTGCCGCGAACGGCGTCTGTCTCAACGACGATGGCACCTTCTTTGTCACCGATCAGGAAGGTCACTGGACGCCCAAGAACCGGATCAATCGCGTGAAGCCGGGTGGCTTCTACGGCAATCTCTTCGGTTATACCGACCGGACCGACCCCTCGGACTCCGCCATGGAGCAGCCGATGGTCTGGATCACCAATGCCAAGGATCGCAGTCCGGCCGAGTTGCTCTGGGTCCCGAAGAACGCCTGGGGTTCGCTCGGCGGTTCATTGCTGAACCTCAGTTACGGCATGGGGCGCGCCTACATCATCCCGCACGAGGAAGTGGGTGGCCAATGGCAGGGAGCCACCTGCGAACTGCCTTTGCCCGCCTTTGCCACCGGAATCATGCGCGGGCGGTTCGCGCCCGATGGCGCGCTCTATGCCTGCGGCCTGTTCGGATGGGCGGGAAGTGCGACGGCTCCCGGCGGATTCCATCGGGTCCGACGCCTGGATCGGCCCGCCCATGTTCCCCTCGAAATCCATGCCATGAAAGGCACCCTGACGGTGACCTTCAGCGAACCGATTGATCCCGCGAGTGCCCGGCCTGACGCTTTTTCCTTCAAGGTCTGGTCTCTCAAACGCAACGCCGGCTATGGCTCCAGGCATCATGAGGAACACGGGCTCGACATCACCGCAGCGCACCTGGGTGCCGACGGACGGACGGTGACGCTTGGGATTCCATCCCTCGCACCCACCCAATGCTACGAACTCCGGGCCCATGTCACCGGAACCGATGGTGCGCCGATCGATCGCTCCATCCATGGGACGATCCATCAGCTTTCCGAGAGGTGATGTATCATTCCTGGTTCGATTTGCTGGATCTTTTGAACCACGGATTGAACGGATGAACACGGATGGGATGGGACACGTTTCCGTCCCCTGCCTCGAGCCTGTCCCCGGAGGTCGGTAGCCGTTGATAGCCACCCGTTACACCCATGCCTCAGGGAGACTCATGATGGGCGAAATTCCCATCGATCAGTGAAATTGGAACCTTCATGGGTCCTGCGCGTCTGTTGGTGACCTCAACTTTGTGGGTGCAGACGTCTTCAACCCGGAGGGTTGGGAGCCGGTAGCCCGGGCGTGAGCGAAGCGACACCCCGGGTATGGATGAGAAGTCTATATCTACCCCGGAGGGGTTGCAGAGGGGTCTCAAACCCCTCCGGGGTAGGGACCCTTTCGGACGCAGGACCCGGGGTAATGCTTCGCAACCCCGGGCTACCGGCCAAAACGCCTCCGGCGTAAGGATCACACCGTTGTCTCCAAGATCAGGACGTCCCTGGGTTGAGGTGGGAGTATGAAAAAGGGTTGGTTTGGGACAGGCTCTTTCTCCATTTCGGCCTCCGCGTTCTTTGCGCCTCCGTGTCCTCTGTGGTGAATCGTGCTGGCTGGATCGCTGGTTCTCCGCTTGGGAATTCCACCCGAGCTTCGAGGTTCACTGAGCATTGTCGCCGGTGACCACGGGGAGGAATCGGGCGAGGACCCGTTTCCGGGCCACGAAGATCAGGACAAGGTCGATGAGGATGGGTCCGCCTTCTCCGACGATCACGTGGACGATGTCCATCAGGTTGCTGTTGATGCCAGCGGCGAACTGGATGAAGGCCGAGCTATTCTGGAGGGTGAGCAGCAGAATGATCCCTCCCATGTGACAGACGATCCACGGCAGGAAATCGGCAAAGGCGATGGTCTGGACCAAGGCGATGTTGAGGCGGGTGGTGCGAAGGGCCATCCACATTCCGAACCAGCACAGGGCGAGGGCAGTGGTGAGGGTGTTTACCGTGGAGAAGACGCCCTGCAACGCAATCTGGAGTTTGTATCCGGACCAATGGTCCGGGTCCACGGTGATGTTGGAAGTGGCATAGGAGGCCTGCATCGAGAGCAGGTTTTCGCGGATCTGGACGGCATTGCTGAGGCCCGACACGACGGTCAGTAGAAGGATCGGGATCAGGAAGCGTCGGAGCAGGGCACGCCAATGTCCGTGGACGATGGCGGTTGGGCGGGCGGGCGTGACCAGCAGCAATTCAAACGCACCGGTCTTGCGGGAATCGACGAGGTAACGGATGGCAAGGGTGGCCACCCAGAATTTGGCGAGGAGAAGGAGGAAGACGAACACGCCTTCCAAACCGACGGCGTTGAAGGTCCCCATGCCGGCCCCGGGCGGGGAGTTGAATCGTTCCCACACCAGATAGAGGTAGGGTGGGATCACCAGGAGCAGTGCTCCGGTCATCATCCAGGTCACGGATTGATCCCGGTTGGGGAGCCAGGCGAGGGGATCGGAGTTGCGCCGTCTCCGACTCCATTGCTGACGCCACGTCGCTCCCGGCCAGTTACGCGCGCCGCGGGTGGCGCCCTGTTGCCAGGTGCGCGGGGTGATCAGGCTGGCGACGGTGAGCAGCACGGTGGACAGGGCGGCCACACCGGCCATGCACGGCCAGTAGTGACGTTGGGAGCCGTCCAGAATGCCGGCAACGGCGAGGAAAGGGCTGACCCAACTGAAAACGGGGTCCATGCCGGTGAACACGGTTTCAAGCCAGGCATCCAGTGCCGGCAACCCGATGAACACGGACACCAACAGGATCAACGTCAGGCTGATGGATCGCAGGGCATCGCGACTGACGCTGGAGACGAACACGCCGATGGACAGCGACAATCCGAGGGAATTGACCAGCAACAGCATCAGCTTCCAGAAGGTGGTCCCGGTGACGCCTCCCAGCAGGAAGCAGGTGGAAATGACGGGGAATCCGGCCAGCAATGCGTATGCCGCCTGGAGCGAGTGGACCAGCAGCTTTCCCATCACCACGTCGTACCCGGCCAGATCCGTGAGGAACAAAAGTCCCAGGGTTCCCTCGCGTTTCTCTTCACTGATGCAATCCGCCGTGAGGAAGGCTCCGGCAACCGCGGTGAACATCACGCTGAGACTGAGGAACACGGTGAACAGGACCACACCGATGGGCGTGCCGAAGGCGCCCTGGGCGAAGTGCTGGAGCGCCAAAACGGAGGCGGCGAGGAAGATGGCTCCCAAGGCCGAGGCGACCCGGATGCGATGGGTCCGCGGGCGTCGGGCGGCGACGCGCAATTCGCGATCCACGATGGGCAGCGGGAGCATCAGAGGCGATGGGACGGGACGGGCAACTCCGGGTCAAGCCGGCGGAGGGTCGGGGTTCGGACCTGGGTCGTCTCCGATCTGTCGGTGGTGGGACGGGGAAGGGTTTCGCGCGGAGGCGCAGGGAAAGCGGAGGGAACGGTTACCCGATGCGGAAGGAGATCCGCTGGATGAGATCCTTGCCGGCGGCGAGTTGGAGGCGTTCGAGGATTTCCCGGCGGTGATAACGAACGATTTCCGAGAGCCAGACACTGCTGTCGACGGCGACGAAGAGGGTGCCCTTGGCGAGGCTGACCGGTCGGGCGTGGGCGGTGATGCAGGGGTCGATCACCCGTTTCCAGACCTCGACGATCTGCGCTTCGGATTGTCGATGGTCGATGCGGATGCGGCCCAAAATGGAAGGAAGGACATCGCCGACCCGGCGGTCGGAACGGATGAGGGCGGTTTCCAGGGGGCGCAGGTCGATGCGGCGCCATTCGGCGAGCGCCTTGGCCCGGGCTTCCACGGCGCGACGTCCTGAGCCGCGTTCCGGCCGCGGAGGGGCGGGGGCGGGGGGTGATGCCGGGGAATCTTCCATGGGTGGCAAGGCTGTCGATGGGTCGAACGATTGCAAGGGTGCAACTGGCCTTCGCCCGTTGAGTGAGGGCAATCTCGTCGCGGATGAAGATCGTTCGGAGCATTGGCGTGATGCAGCGGATGGCATTGGCCTGGCGCAGGGCCGGGTGTCGGGTGGGTTTTGTTCCCACCATGGGATTCCTGCATGAGGGCCACGTTTCCCTGATGCACGCCGCACGGAAACGGGTGGGATCGGACGGCGTGGTCGTCGTGAGCATCTACGTGAATCCAACCCAGTTCGGGCCCAAGGAAGACCTCTCACGATATCCCAGGGACTTTGAGCGGGATCGGAGACTGTGTCGGGAGGCCGGGGTGGACGTGGTGTTCTATCCGTCGGACGAATCGATGTATCCGGGGCGGGCGACGGGCGAATACAGCACGTATGTGATCGAGGAACGTTTGGGCACGGGAATGGAGGGGGCGTCGCGTCCGACCCATTTCCGCGGGGTGACAACGGTGGTGGCGAAGCTGTTCCAGTTGGTGTTGCCGGAGGTGGCGGTTTTCGGGGCCAAGGACTGGCAGCAGGCGGCCGTGATCCGGCGGATGGTCCGGGACCTCAACTTTCCCCTGAAGCTGGTCGTGGCGCCGACGCGACGCGAAGCCGACGGGTTGGCGATGAGTTCCCGGAATGCGTATCTGAATCCGGAGGAACGGTGCCAGGCGACGGTGCTGTTCCGGGCGATCGGTCTGGTGCGCGGGCGGATCGGGAAATCGTCGGACGGCGTGGAGGCGGAGGAGTTGCGGGAATCGGTGAGGCGCCTGGTGGCGGCGGAATCGTTGGCCCGCCTCGACTATGTCGAGTTTTTCGAACCGGACGGTCTTGAGCCGGTGGGGCGGGTGGTCAAGGGGAGCCAGATGGCCCTGGCGGTGTACGTGGGCAAGACCCGGTTGATCGACAACGGCAGGTTGTGAAGTGGATTTGGACGGGGGACAACGATCGGTTGCCATTCCACGGCCCCCTTTGCCAACGACGCGCTGCCCGCGACAGGCTGTCACCGCTCCAGCCAGGGGCCAATGTCACGAGGCTTTTGCTCAGAGCGGCCAGGGAGCCGAGGGATTGATGGGAGCGGTGGTGCGGAGTTGGATCCAGGGGACATCGCGGGGGCCGCGGGGATTGGGGACGAACTTCTTGGCGAGGGTATCCGGGTCCAGCCATTTCCGGATTTCCGCGTGGCCATCGGCGAAGGAGAAGCCGCAGGCGCCATTGTGGTAATTGGCGGGCATGTTGCCCCACAGGTGGCGGCGGTTGACGAAGACGAGGAAGTAGCCGTCATCGATGCCATCGGGATGTTCGTCGAGGAAGACGAAGGCTTCGGAGGGAGAGGGGCGGGTGATCTCGGTGGATTTGCGGAAGGTGATGTGGGAAAGCCGGATCTCGTCGGTGTACCAGCTGCTGCCGTTCATGTTGCCGTTCATGGCGAGGGAACGGACGCGGGGGATGTTCCGGGTGCCGATGCGGGCGGTGCTGATGTCGGCGGGGCATTTGTAGATGCCGAGGGACTTGTTGTAGTTCCAGAGCATGCCCCTGGGTGAGCGGAGGAGATTGACGTTGGTGGCGTCCTGGGCGGTGGGGAGCCAGCCTTCGACCCAACCGATCTGACCGCCGGTCCCATTGGGTACGAGGCGGTCGTTGTTGTCGTCGGCATACATGTACCAGGCGAGGTTCATCTGCTTGAGATTGTTCAGGCAGGCGATCCCCTGGGCCTTGGTCTTGGACTTGGCGAGGGCAGGCAGGAGCATGCCGGCCAGGATGGCGATGATGGCGATGACGACGAGGAGTTCGATCAGGGTGAAGGCGGCGCGGCGCGATTGAACTCGGGTGGAGGGATTCATGGGAGGAATCGGCGATGGCCGACGATGTGCGGGGATTCGAATGAGAGTGGTGGCGGGGCAGGGAACGCGGCAAGCGGGAAGGTCGGAGGTGTTGATGGCATTGCTGGCGGCTGGCCACAACCGCCTTGCGGTTGGATTTCACGGGGATGGNNGGCTCATTGCCGAAACGCCGTTGGCATTGGTAGCCAAGTACGAGGAGTCGCACCCCGTGTGCCGATGCCGTACTCGCCCCCTTCATCGTACTCGTACTCGGTCCCAGAACCCCCGGAGCCCTTTCCCCCGGATTGTTTCCTGGTCACCACAGAGGACACCGAGGACACAGAGGGTTGAAGAGCCGGACCTGGGATCAGCCTCCCCTCTGGGTTCCCGACTCTGTGCCCTCTGTGGTGAAACAGGGCATGGGACAACCCCGGATGAGGGATGGGGCCAAGATTTTTCCGTAATGCCAGGAGGTTGCGCTTGCTCTCTGGCATGGGTCTGGCTTTTTACGGCACGCGTTTGCCCGGGGTGAGGAATCACGGCCGGGCCTGTCAAAACAGCATGTCAACCAAGGTCAGCCTCATGCACGGATTGCGTCCCTCGAATTCACCGCTCCAGCGCCTCCAGGCGCGCGCCACCCTCAAGCCCATCAACTTCATCTGCATCGCGCCCGATGCGAAGGAAGTGTTCCTCTCGGGGGACTTCAACGACTGGGATTTGAGGTCCCATCCGATGAAGCGGAATGTGGATGGGTCGTGGCATCTGTCGGTGTCCTTGGGACACGGGGGACATCACTACCAGTTCCTGGTGGACGGTAAGCGGGTGAACGATCCACGGGCGCAGGGGTTGGCCCGGAACGAAGCCGGCGAGAAGGTTTCGATGCTGTTGGTAAGCTGAACGGGCAACGGGTGACGGGTGGGTTGGAGGGTGGGGCGAAGGCCGTCAACCGCCCGACTCCTTCCGGGCGCGTTGTTCGGCGAAGAACGTCCGGAGGAGTTGTCGGCACTCGGATTCGCGGATGCCCGGGGTGATGGCGCAGCGATGGTTCAGGGTGGGAAACTGGAGCAGGTTCATCGCCCCACCGGCCGCCCCACCCTTGGCATCGGGCACCCCGAAAACCACGCGCTGGCATCGGGTGTGCACAATCGCCCCGGCGCACATGGGGCAGGGTTCCTTGGTGACATAGAGGGTGCAATCGGTGAGCCGCCAGTCGCCCGTGACTTCCTGGGCCTGGGTGAGGGCGAGCATTTCGGCGTGGGCGGTGGCGTCCTTGAGCCGTTCCACCTGGTTGCAGGCGCGGGCGATGACGCGGTGATTTCGGACGATGACGCAACCGACCGGGACTTCCTCGTCCTGATAGGCGCGAACCGCCTGGCGCAGGGCTTCGCCCATGAAATGGGTGTCGGAGACCAGATCGATGATGGGTTCGGCCTGGGGAAGGATGGCGTCGGGTTCGATGGGGAGATCCGGGTCCGGGCGGGAGTTCATGGGATGCAATGGGTCGGGCAGGATTCGGGTGGGCGGGATTCGAGGAGGGACCATTCGAAGGAGTGCGGGTCGCGACAATGGCAATGGGCGGCGAAGAAGCCGCCGCGATGCTGCCAGAACAGGGGCCAGATGTGGGTGCGATCGGTCTCGGGAATCTCCAGGGAAAGGATCTGGTGGCGAGGAATGAACCGGAAAGAGCCTTCGCGATGGGGTGGAGGGAGGGTTGTCAGACGCTTTTTGATCTCGAAGAGGAACATCAGCCAGTGAGCCTGTCCGAGGTAGCCGTCCTCACTGACCACCGCGGTCAGGTGGAGGTCGGAGGGGTGAAGTTCGAGTCCGAGTTCTTCCTGGGCCTCGCGACAGGCGCAGCCATGGGGCGACTCACCAACATCCTGCTGGAGCTTTCCTCCGCAGGGGCTCCACAGGCCGCGATTGGGTTCCTGGGCGCGTTGGAGGAGGAGGACTTCGTCGGAGTGATTGAAGGCGTAGAGCAGGGTGGCGACCTTGTAAGGCAGCGGCATGTGGTCCGAGGGTTCCCATGGAGGGAACGCCGGGCAAGGGGCAAGATGGGAACAGGGTTCAGCCGACTTGGTCGGCGGTTCCGGAGTGGGGCAATGGGGTCAGAAGGTGGTCGGGGGGGGAGGCGGGAGTCCGCTACGCCGCGGCGGCGCAGGGCATCCGCAGGTTCTGGAAGCGGGCACCGAACAGCCCGGAGATGCAGGCCTTCGTTGCGGCCCTGCTCGATCAATTGGCAAATGGACAGATCTGACCCCATTGCCTCTCCTGGGCCATCGGCTCCCATGATTGGGCTTCCTTGGGTTTTGTCGGTGCCTAGATTCGGGGGCGTTGAATCCCGTGACCCAGATTCTCGAGCGGCTGACGCGGAAGGAACCGGCCGCTTCGGCGGAATTGCTTCCGCTCGTCTACGAGGAATTGCGGCGGTTGGCTGCGTTCCGGATGTCCCAGGACGTTCCCGGACAGACATTGCAGCCGACGGCCCTGGTCCATGAGGCCTATCTGAGGTTGGTGGATGTTCCCGAGCCACAGGCGTGGGACGGGCGCGGTCACTTCTTTGCGGCGGCGGCCGAGGCGATGCGCCGGATCCTGGTGGAGAATGCCCGGCGCAAGATGCGGTTGAAGCGTGGCGGAGATCTGGACCGGGTCCCGCTGGAGGGGCTCGACATTGCGGCGGTCGCGGGGGATGAGCAGGTGTTGGCGGTCAGTGAATCCCTGGATCGGCTGGCGGTGCATGACCCCGAGGCGGCCGAACTCATCAAACTCCGTTTCTTCGTCGGGCTGCCCAATATCGAGGCGGCGGCCCTCCTGAAGATCCCTGAGCGGACGGCCAAGCGTCGTTGGGCCTACGCACGGGCCTGGCTCCTGGAAGATCTGCGTCGAGGATGAAACCTGACTTTTCGGTGGCCCAATCCGTCGCCGGATGTCGCATGGAACTCGAATGGAGACGTTGAGCCCATCTGCCGGTGACCCCTCCAGGGAACGCGCGCTGTTCGAGGCGGCGCTTGATCTGGCGGGTGGGGCGCGGGCTGCCTTCCTCGAAGCGCAATGCGGCGCGGACGCCATCCTGAGGCGCCGGATCGAAGCGCTTCTGGATGCCGCTGACGGTGGGGATGACATCCTGCCGGGTGTCCCGGTGGCATCGGTGGCGTCGCCAGATCAATCCGCGACTCCTTCGGGAAGCATCCTTGAACGTCCCGGGATGAGCATTGGGCGATACTCCCTGCTGGAGGAGATCGGGGAGGGCGGCTGTGGCGTGGTGTACCTGGCGGAGCAAAGGGAACCGGTCCGGCGCCGTGTGGCGTTGAAGATCCTCAAGCCGGGGATGGACACCCGGAGCGTGGTGGCGCGTTTCGAGGCGGAGCGACAGGCGCTGGCGCTGATGGATCATCCGAACATTGCGCGGGTCTTCGACGGAGGGGCGACGGAGACCGGGCGTCCGTTTTTCGTGATGGAGTTGGTGCGGGGAATCCGGATCACGGATTTCTGCGATGAACGGCGGCTATCCGCGCGGGAGCGTCTGGAGCTGTTCATCCAGGTCTGCCATGCCATCCAGCATGCGCATCAGAAGGGGGTGATCCATCGTGACATCAAGCCGTCGAACGTGCTGGTGACGGTGAACGATGACGTCGCGGTGCCGAAGGTGATCGACTTTGGGATTGCGAAGGCGACGGGCCAACCGCTGACCGACAAGACGCTGGTCACGCGGTTTCACGGTTTGATCGGCACACCGGCCTACATGAGTCCGGAACAGGCCGAGTACAGCAGCGTGGACATCGACACGCGATCCGACGTCTACAGCCTCGGTGTGCTGCTCTATGAGTTGCTGGTGGGGAAGCCGCCGTTCGACAGTGAGGAGATCCTCAAGGGCGGATTGGAAGGGGTGCGACGCACCCTGCGCGAGACGCCGGCGACGGCACCGTCAGTCCGGCTCGAGACTTTTGCCGATGCCGAGAAGACGCATGCGGCGGAGCGGCGGCGGAGTGATGTTCCCCGGTTGAGGAGCGAGTTGAAGGGGGACCTGGACTGGATCGTTCTGAAGTGTCTCGAGAAAGACCGGGTACGCCGCTACGAATCGGTCGGCGCGTTGACGCAGGACATCCAACGGTCCCTCCACAATGAACCGGTCGAGGCGCGGCCACCCACCTGGTCCTATCGCCTGGGCAAGGCCATCGAGCGGAACCGGGTGGTCTTCCTGTCGGGCTCGCTTCTGGCGGCGACGCTGGTGATTGCCGCGGTGTTTTCCACGGCGATGGCCTGGAGGGAACGTGTCGCACGAACCGCCGCCGAACGGGCGACGGGCCGGGCCGAATCCGAGGCCCTTGCCGCCCGGCGCGCCGCCTATGCCGCCGACATCCTGTCGGCCCGGACGGCACTGGACGAGGGGAACCCGGGACGCGCGCGATCCCTGCTCTCGGCGTACTTTCCCATGCCCGGGGAACCGGACCTTCGGGGATTGGAATGGCGCTGGCTGAGTTGGGAGTCGAGGGATGATTCGATGAAGGCACTGCCACATCCCGGACTGGTGCGGTTGCTGGCGATGTCACCGGATGGGGCAAGATTTGCCAGTGCCTGCACGGACGGACAGGTGCGGATCTGGGATTCGCAGACGCTGGAGCAGTTGATGGAGTTCAGGACCGAGGCTGCCGCGCTGGAGTATTCCCCGGACGGCCGGTTTCTCGCTGCGGTCACCCCGGAGGGCACGGTGTTGCGGCGCACCGACACCTGGAAGGTGCAGCGGGTCATTCCCGGACTGGGAGGTCCCATCGCCTTCGCCGCCGATGGCCTTCATCTCTTCGGGGTCGAGGGCGGACACTGGGTGCGTTGGGATGTGGAGGGACGCGACCGTATGGTTCCGGACTCTCCGATCGATGGCGCTGCGCCCGGAGTGGCGGCTGTCGTGGGCAAGGATCGACTCGTTGTGGCGGCCTATGGGGTTTCAGGCAGCATCTCGGTGCTTTCCGCGGTGCTCGGCGAGCGGACGCTCGTGCTGGAGGGGTTGGACTCGGTGGTGTCGGTGGCAGGCTCAGCGGACGGGCGATGGGTGGCCGCCGGGAACTGGCATGGGACGGTCGCGGTATGGAATGCGCACACCGGGGAAGCGGTGGCGCAACGCGAGGCGCTTCGGCGCGGGGCGGAGGCACTGGCATTCACGCCGGATGGAAAACATCTGCTCAGCGGGGGACGCGATCAGAAGGTCCGCATCCTGAGGTTCGATCCCGAGGCAGATGAGCCGTTGCAAGAGGTGGGAAGCCTTCAGGGGCATTCGGGCGATGTCTTGGGATTGAGGTTCGTGTCGGATGGTGCCCGGGTGGTGAGCTGTTCCAATGACCGGACCGTACGGGTCTGGGAGATGGCGGGACGACGGGAGGAGTGGGGGCCTCGGATCCCGGGGTTGGGTTCGTTGATCTTCGATTTCAATGCGGATGCGACCGAATTCCACACGCTGGCTCAGGAGGGCGAGGTGGTGAGGTGGGGTGGGAGTCCGCCCCAGTTGATGGACCGGCATCGTTTGCCACTGGTACCTTTGGCAGGTCCACTCGGGGTCGGGGATGATTCGGTCTTTCTGGGGGACGGTTCCGGAGGATTGATGCGATGGGACCTGAAGGCGAAGCGGGTGCTGTGGCAACTGCGTCGTGGATCGGCGCCGCTGGTTCCGATGGCCTATTCGTCGACGTCGGGAATCCTGGCGGTGGCCGAGTACGGCGGGTTGGGCCGGCTGCATGTTTTCCGACCGCCGACGACGGAACCGGAGCAGACGTGGGAGGATTTTCGCGGGGGATTCACCGAGTACACCCGGATGGCGGCCCTTTCGCCGGACGGCCGATGGTTGGCATATCCCGGGATGGATTATGCGGTGCGCGTGATGGATCTGAAGTCGGGGAAGCTTCATGTGAGCCTGACCGGATTGATCTGGCATGTGGGGGCCCTGACGTTTTCACCCGACAACCGACGGGTGGCGGCAGGCAGCCTCGACGGGGGGTTGGTGGTCTGGGACATCGATTCGGGAAGGTTCGAGTTGGGGCCGTTCCCGGCGCATGCCGCGGCGGTAAACCACGTGGAGTACAGTTCGGATGGCAAGACCCTGCTGACGACGGCGCATGCCGGTGGTCTGCGCCTCTGGAATGCGGCCAATGGCCGCAGCATGATCTCGATCCCCGAGGCTGAGTCCACGCCCGCTCCACTTCTTGCCGAGGGCGACCGCGCCATCGTGTTCTGGAACCTCAAGACCGGTGACCTCGAGCGGCATCCGGCCCCGCCCCTGCCGTCCTTCGACCGGATGCGCAGATAGGCGGAGGGTTTTGGCCCCGGCCGACGGAAAAAGATTCCGTGAGTTTGGCCCAAACGTGTTCCGGTCGGCGCATGGATTCGTGAATGCACACCGACCTGTTCATGAAATCTGCATTGTCCCTGCGACTTGCCCTGTGGTTGATCTGCCTGGGTCTGGGCCTGTCCGGCCGTCTGTCTGCCGCTGGTTTGCAGCTTCCGCTGCAGAATGGGGGCACTTGGGGATCGTCCCCCGCGACCTTGGTTGCCGACATCGAACGTGCGTTGAAGAACAGCGGGTTTCTGGACGCGGTGGAGGTGGCCGGCGGCATTGCGAACGAGGTCGGCGAGGGCCGGGTTCCGACCATTGATGAACTCGCCAGGGTGGTGGAGGGCGATGTGCAGAACCGCGTCAACATCGCGATCGCGCAGGCGGACCAGGCGACGCAACTGCTCTCCCTGCTTGATGTGACCGCGCTCCGGCAATTGTTCGAGACGTTGCAATCCACCCTCACCACACCCCAGGAATTTGCGGTTTCCATTCCAGGCGGGCGCCTCGTGTTCCGTCGCGATCTGGTGGATGTCTCGCTCTGTGCGGTGATCGCCGGGCCTGGCGGCGCACGGGTCACACTGGGCATGAGCAACGGAGCGCAGTTGTGCGGCAACCCGGCCGAGCGCTTTGTCAATCCGACGCGGGAGGCGGTGCTGTTTGCCGACCTGGCCCTTGGCTACACCCATTTGCAGGCGCGTCGCAAGCTGCTGGCGATGTCACCCATCCCTCCCATCAGCATTGAGGGGGCGACCTACTTCAAGATCCACGATGACTGGGTGCAGCTCCGGCTTGCCGGCAATGATCCCCAGTCGTTGTCGCTCAAACTGAGTTTCGTGGTCGGCGTCCGGCTCGGTTTCAGCGCCAAGATCCAGGCACAGGTCGAAGGCCAGCTGCTGCTGGAGGTCACGGTCAATCCGACCCAGGTCGCCTCGCTGCTCTTCGGTGTCACCGACATCCTCCGGACCGGGCTGGGCAGCAGTGCGCCGGCCTCGTTGCAGGCGACACCGGCAGCGGTGGCCGGTGTCCTGCAGGACGTCTTTGCCTACCTGAAATCCGAGAAGGACAAGGGCGAGGAGATCGGCGAGATCTCGATCTCGATGGCGACCGACGCGGGTCTTGGCGTGGGTATCTACGATACCGGAATCAACATCGCGTCGGTGGGTGCCCAGTTCACGATCGGGGTGCCACTGGATGCCTTGGTTGGGTTGCGGGCTGACCTGCTGTCGGCGCAGCTCGAAGCCGGGATGACGATCGCCACCCAGGCCGGTTCCCTGTTTCAGGCCATGAGCGAGGGTCGGCTGGATTCCGCGGAGATGGACCGGCAACTCGGCCTTCTGGGGGGCGTCGCCCTGGATATGGGTCGCAACATGGGCGAGGCGTACTTCGACTATTTGAAGGAGGTCAAACTCAGCTACGAGACGGGCATCTACGGGTTGGGGGACATCGGTCAGGCCGCCGCCCAGACGATCCCGATCCTGGTGATGACGATCGACATCCCGCTCGAGCGGATCCTGACGAACAGTGTTAACGGCGGTGCGGAAAGGTTCGCCAATGGGGTTGTTGAAACGGCCCGGGCGGGAGCGCGGCTTGCCCAGTCGGTCATCAGCGCCGGGTTGCAGGGCGCCAACCAGGTCAGCCTCGGCCAGATGATCGGCATCGGGGGAGCCTTCACTCCGCCCACCCAGATCCCGGACTTTGTCCAGCGTCCGCGCGGATCCCGTCCGAATCCACCGACGATTGCCGAATGGCAGTCCATGGCGACGGACCTGCTGGATGACGTCACCCTGTCATTCCGGTTCGGGGCGCTGGGGATTGAAGGGGCATCGCTGGGAGGCTTGGTGCGCCTGATGGGGGGGGCGGCTGAAGTGGCCGAGTCGATCCTGGTCGGAGCGGTCCAATCGGCGGTGGCGTCGAACGAGAAGCCGCTTCTGGATGCGCTGCGTGCCGCCCCCGGCACGGTGGGTGAAGAGGCCATGGAACTGTTGATCTTCAACCTGCAGACGGTGGGGATCTTCTACGACAACAGTCTGGGGGCGAGCGGTACTGTTGGCGCGGAGGTAGCAGCCGGCATCGGGGGGCGGATCGCCTTCGATGCCCGTCTGAAGGCGAGCCTCGTGCTGCTGGCCCAGGGCAGCCCGTTTTATGATGAAGAGGATGACACCCTGTTGGCCGGGATCGACATCCCGATCGAGATCAGTGCAAGCGGGGGTGTTGTCATGGGCAAGGGAGTAGCCGTAACGGTGGAGGGCGGTTTCACCGCCGGTGCGTCGCTGGCCAACCTGACCCTCAAGGACTGGGGCCAGGATCTGCCGGTGCCGGCCGGGCTCAATGTCGCCGGTTTCGAAGTCATTGAATTCGTCGGTACGAACCGGCAGGACGGCAGCGTGTCGGGCCGCGGTTGGCTGGTGTTGCCCCAGGGCGGCTTGGTGAGGGCGAACCACTTCATGATGGACGCTGCCGGTCGGGTGCTGGATGGAGAATGGGAAGGGGTGATTGAACTCGGACCGTTTGGCGAGAAGGCGATCGCCGGGGGGTTGATCACCGACGATGGATTGGTCGGCGACTTCAGGTGGTTGTTGGGAGCGAGCGAGCTGCAGGCGGATTTCCTCCTGCACCGGTCCGGTCTGTTGTTTGGAAATGCGGTTGGGAAGCTCAACGTGGGCGGACTGAGCCTGGCGGATGTCCGGGTCTCGCTCACCCCGGATGGATCCTTTGCAGGAACGGCCGTGTCGGGGATCGCCGGTGCCACCTCGCGCAGCGCGCTTGAGTTTACCGTCCAGGGCGAGCCCAAGGTCAGGTTGACGGGGACCAACGTCCTCGGCGGTGTCACGGCCAAACTGGATCTGCTGGTCGACCCCAGCGGAGGAGTTGGCACCGCGACCGTCGACATCCTTGGGCAGCCGGTCGGATTCGATGTGTTGATAGCCCCTGACGGCAAGTTGAGCGGAACGGCTGCTGCCCGGCTTCAGACTCCCTGGGGGATCGACCTGGTAGCCGACCTGAAGCTGGATGAGGGCGGGGTGCATGGCTCGGGTCGGACCCGGATTCTTGGATCCGAGTTTGTCTCCAACAACCTGCGCATCCAGCCCGATGGCCGGATCACCGGCAGTTTCAACGGCGCGTTGGCGGTCGATGGACATCAAATGGTCTTCACCGCGTTGGAGATCCAGCTCAACGAACTCCAGGGCCGCACCACGATCCCGGTGGCGCAGTCGCAGGGGGTCGAATTGCTGGTCCGGATCAACCGGAGCGAGATCCTGGGCACCTTCGTCAACAAACTTGACCTGTTCGGGGCCGGCAACGCCGACGCCTGGGTGCGCATCACGGACCGGATCGATGTATTCGGCGAGATGGACGGCGAGTTTCTGGGACTGCTGGAATCGCTTTTGCGCGGACGGATCCTGGGGGGAATCGACGCCGCCCGGGCAATGCTCCAACGCGAACAGGAAAAGGTGGGTGCCTATCGCAGGGACATCGAGGAATTCGATCGCGCACTGGAAGCCCTGGAGCAGCAGATCCGGACGGAGCAGCAGAATGCGAGGAATGCGGCCGAGGCGGCCGTCCGGGCCGCCGAGTCCGCCCTGGAGGCCGCGAATGCGGAGGTGAATGCGGCCATCGACGCCGTGCGTGCCGTGAGCGGGCAGTTTGCCGCCCAACTGGATCATGCAGAGGCGGTGTTCCGTGCCGCGGATTCCGCCCTTGCCGTTGCCCAGGGTGAGTTGGCCCGGATCGATCGGGAAATCGCCGGTCTGGATGGCTGGTACAATCGGTTGGATCCGTTCGGCAAGGTCTTCCACTGGGCGGGTTATCAGGCTGCACGTGGAGTCTTGTCGGCCGCACGGCTTGTGGCGGCGGGTGCTCTGGAACAGGCGCGGAACGTCCGGAACGCCGCCGAAGCCGTTCTCAGGGAGATCCAACGTCAGCTTGCCAACGCGACGGCCCTGGTTGCAGTCAGGGATCTCAAGGACCAGCTCGCCGCCCAGGCCCGTGTGGACGCCGAGAACGCCCGGCGACAGCTTGAAACCATTGTCGCAGCCGTTGCCGATCCCCGGCTTGACCCGCGTTACATCGCACTGTCCCTGGGGCGGGATGCCGTCCTGCGGATCATCGGCGGAATCGAAAACCTCGTCTCGGAGACGATCGGCCTGTTGGAAGGTATCGCCGGCCTGATGGAACACGTCCGTCAATTCGGCGAGACCGCGCTGGTGCAGGTCAACCGGGTCCATTTTCGATCCGGACTTGCCGAACTCAACCAGGGCTTTGTGCAACTGATCGTGGATGCCCTGGTGGCGGGGAAACCGCAGCGATTTGTCTTCGACTACGATTTCAGGACGGGTCGAAACGAGGAGAACATCGCGATGGCCGCAACCCGGCTTGCGCCCCAGCTCCATCCCGAGACCGCCTGGACCATCTTGCCCTGGACGCATGACGGATCCTCCGGCATCGCGCCCAACCGGACCGTCTGGGCGTACCGCTTCAATTCCTCGGAGACCGCAAACATCAGTACCGTGCCGGTCATTGGACTGACCGGAGCAAGCCCTTCGGTCGCCGGCCGCTTCTCGGTGGAGGGCTTCCGGTTCGGCTACAACGGCGACCAGAACGCGCTCACCGATGGTTCAGGTGGAAGCGCCAGCGTCGCCGCCCACTTCCTGTACGGTGCCAGCCCCGGTGTCATCACCTTCCTGGGACTCACCCCCGGTACCACCTACCGCGCCACCTTCCTGAGTGTGGGATGGGACGATGTCCCGGTCCGACGCGACATCACCTTCGGCAGTGCCGCCGGGAGCCGGGCCATCGAGCAGAACACCCACGGCAACAACCGGGGCATCCGCATCGACCACACCTTCACCGCCACCGCCGACACCCATCCCGTAACCCTGACCCCGGCCACCGACGCGACGTTCCACCTTTATGCCCTCGCCCTGGGCGTTGAGGGCGACGTCCCCCTGACGTATGCCGACTGGAAACAGGTCGAGTTTGGAACCCGGGCCTTCGACCGCGGTCTGGCGGACGAGCAGGATGATCCGGACGGCGACGACATTCCGAACTTCCTGGAGTATGCCCTGCGCCTGGATCCGGGAGTCAGCAATCCTTCCAGCTTCGGTCTTCCCGAGTCGATCGTCCTGCCCGGTGCCGTCGAAGCGCGTCGGTTCACCCTTCCGTACCAGCCGAACTCCGGCGACATCGTCTATCGGATCCGACACTCCACGGATCTCATCACCTGGACCGATGCGTATCGGCTCAACCTGGCGACCGGCGTCTCCAGTCAACTCCCCGGCGTGAACGGAGCCACCGACTCCGCCGCCCAGACGTTGACCGTCACCATCACGGATCCCGGGCTCTTTGGTCCCTCCTCATTCTGGGCCCTCACGGTGGAGAAGCCATGAGCTGGCAGAGTGGGCAAGTCCGTCTGTCAGGTTGAGGCAACATCCGGTCGCCGACAGGTGGCCGAACAGGGTCGTCCGACCGGGTCAAGCCCCCTGGTGACGACCCGTTGGCCCTCCGTCCATCCGGTGCGGGGCGATGTCACGGGCGGGAGATCCGGCCTCGTCGTCGCGCGGTTCCCCAGGGTAGGCTGACTCCCCATGAACCCGGTCATGAGTTGGCGGTTTGTCCTGGTGCTGTGCGCGTTCTGGCAGGGATCGGTGCTGGGCGCTGAACCGGCGGTGGTGGGTCGCCCGAACGTGCTCCTGGTGATGGCGGATGACTTCCGGGATCACGGCGGCGCCTTCACTCGCGCCATGGTCCGGACTCCCCACCTGGATCGGCTCGCGGCCCGCGGTGTCCGCTTCGAACGCGCTTATGCACAGTATCCGGTCTGCAATCCGAGTCGGGTGTCGCTCCTGACGGGTCTGCGCTGCGAACAGACCGGGATCGTCGGCAACCAGGAGTATTTTCGCACCCGTCTTCCCGACGTGGTGACCTTCCCGCAATTGTTGCGGCAGCGCGGATGGACGACGCGTTCGTTCGGCAAGATCCTGCATGCTGCGAACACGGGTGAATCGGTGCGGGCCGACTGGCTGGATATGGGTCGCTCGTGGGATCACGCGGAGATCGGTTCGGCCGCGTCACCGCATCGACGTGGCGAATTCCGCAATCTGACCGGGGGTAAACTTGGCTGGTGCGAGATCGGGATCCTGGACGGCACCGATGATGAACAGCCCGACGGTCGGGCCGCGCTGGGGGCCATCCGTTCCATGGAAGAACTCACTGCGGCCGGCAAACCGTGGTTGGTGGCGGCAGGATTCCATCGGCCGCACGATCCCTTTCACGCGCCGCGCCGTTACTTCGACTTATACCCGCGCGAATCGGTCCGCTTATACCTGGATCCGCCGGGACAAAGTCCGTCGAAACCCTTGGCCATTTCGGGTGGATGGAAGGAAGTGTTTGCCGCGTTCAACGAAGAGGATCGCATCGACTTCATGCGGGCTTACCTCGCGGGCGTCTCGTTCATGGACGCGCAGGTGGGCCGGTTGCTGGACACCCTGGATCGCCTGGGGTTGTGGCAAAACACGATGGTGATCTTCATCGGGGACCATGGCTATCACCTGGGCGAACGCGGTTGGTGGAACAAGAACACGCTCTTCGAACGTTCGTGTCGCGTGCCGATGATCGTGGCGGCACCGGGAGCGAAAGCCGGTCAGGTCTGCGGGTCGCCGGTGGAGTTGGTGGATCTGTATCCCACCGTGGCGGAGTTCTGCGGGGCACCACTCCCGGCAGGGTTGGCGGGAAGCGGGCTCGCACCGTTGCTCGGTGATCCTCGTCGGCTGCACCGCGGTGCAGCCTTCACCCTGGTCACCCGGGGAGCCCAGGGTTTCGGTCGGAGCGTGACGGATGGTCGATGGCGTTTCACGCAGTGGAGCGACGGGGCGACTGAGCTTTATGATCACCACAGCGATCCGGAGGAGACGCGCGACCTATCGGGGGTGGAGGCGAACACGGAGGTCTTGGTGGGGTTGAAACGGCGCCTGGCGGCGTTGCCGGTGTGGCCCATGGCGGGGAAGCCGTGAGGCTTACGAACCACCAAACACACGAAACACACGAAAAGGGAGGAGGCGGAGGATGGGATGGAGTTGGGAGGGTTTCGCGCGGAGGCGCAGGGAACGCCGAGGCTGAAAAGGCGGAGTGCGAGCTCACACGAAGACGCGAAAGTGTGCGGGGAGCTTACCGGGAGAGCCCACGCAAGTCTTCTCTGCGCCTCGGCGTCTCTGCGGGATTTCAGTCCCTTCTCCCGGGATTCCATCGCCTGCTCCACCGCTCATCCGTGCTCATCCGTGCTCATCCGTGAAATCGGTGGTTCAAGAAGTCCGGTGTTTAAACCACGGACTTCACGGATGGACACGGATGGGAACGGCCTGCCGCACAGAGATACTGGACTGGCGCGGGTGACCCGCCGGACTCAGGGAAGTTGGGGACCACGAAAGACACGAAACACACGAAAAGGGAGGAGGCGGAGGATGAAAAGGAACGGGGAGGATTTCACGCAACGGCGCGAAGCTCGC
>DITU01000116.1:109466-109692 GCA_002422905.1 Verrucomicrobia bacterium UBA6176 | reverse complement strand
CTAGCTGATAGGCCGCGGGCTTATCTGGAAGTGTCAGGCCTTTAGAGTCCCCAACTTCAAGCAGCAACTGATGCCAGTCACTGATCACATCCGGTATTAGCTCCGATTTCTCGGAGTTATCCCGGGCTTCCAGGCAAATTACCCACGTGTTACGCACCCTTACGCCACTCCAAACTTCGAATATTGCTACCCGAAATCTAGCGTTCGACTTGCATGTCTTATCCAC
>DITU01000116.1:0-109458 GCA_002422905.1 Verrucomicrobia bacterium UBA6176 | reverse complement strand
CGATTGACACTCAAACTTAACTGACCTTTGTCGATCTGCATTGCTGCAGATTGACTCTTAAAACTCTCTCATCGCACAATTTGAATTTCAAGGAACCGGCTGCACACCAATGTATCGGACGAAAAATTTGGAATCCGCTCGAATTTCGGCGAATCCCTCTGTTTTTCAGCACCACACACTGTCGTACCGCTGCTGACGTGAATAGAAATACGGTGAAGACCGGTTTGGAGCAAGGGTTTTGTGGAAAATCTTTTTTTGAGTGCGCCGCAGGGTTCGGCAATTCACTTCGGATGGAAAAGCATGATTGTGCTGTCACGGCCCGCCCCGCGGCGGATGACACCCATGTACCGTTGGCTTGATCCACCAAGCTTCGCTTCTACCTGAACCTCAAAAGTTGTGCTTTGGGTGCTGAAAAGGTTCCCAGCATTCAGCCCCACTGCGAGAAGTTCGGCGGGTGATCGAAACGGTTGATCGTCCAAGCTACCGTCGATTCCATCCGCTCCAGCTCGTCGCTGTAAGATTTGGGCAGCCAATCCACTGTCACCGCCCGTAAGGACCCGTAGTACTGGGCCCGGTGCTGTATTGATGTTTATCCTACCGGAAGAGACTGCGGTGAAGATTTCCGCCAAACCCATCCCTTCGGCTGAGTCGGTCTCATCACGCGAGTCGAGGCGTTGGAGGCGGCGGAGCGTGTGTTCGGTTTGCGAGCTGTTGCCCCAGAAGAGCTCGGGGGTTACACCCCTGACAAGGAGAAGCTCACTGATATCATCGAAGGGACCATCCTTTGCGGAGTATGGCGGACTCAATCCAAGGTAATAGGTCTTTTCAGCCCCTCCACGGATGTTTTCGATGTCGTCCCGATCTCTCCAATCAGCAACTGCACCTACGATCGATGAAGCCTCTCCGGCTCCCACTCCCAAGGTTTGGAGGGCCAGCTCAAGAACCGGCTCGGGTACGGTGTTGAGGTTGAGCCGTCGATCGGTGTCAGTGATCTGGATGCTGATGGAGCCCTGCCCTATCGGGATGTGTGTCAGATCAACTCCGGCGAATGGGTCCTCGTAAGCATCTGGATTGCCGATTCCGTTTGCCCAAAATTGGTTCAACGAATCGTAGGCACCTTCTCCTGGGATTCTTCGTTGTTGTTCAAGGACCCACTTGGCGATTTCCACCCCGGAGCGTCCCAACCATTCCAACTCGGGGTTTGATCGGGTATTCGCGGCAAGTCGGGTTTCGACTTTCATGGCATAGGCGAACGCTCCGGCCATTACCGCCATGGCTAGGACGAGCACCATGACGATGACCAGGGCTGCTCCCATTGTGGGGTTCGATGGATGGCGCAGTGCCTTCATCTTAGCGCTGTGGAAGGGTCGTTGAAGCTGGGAATCCAACCTGGGCTTCTCCTGCGACGCCCGCACTGGGAATCCGGATGAAGCGGATGATGGTCTCAGCTGGCTGCTGATTGAATCGGGATTGGTGTCCAAAGCCGACTACGACCCGCACCAGGGCCGGCAATGTGTTTGTTTGCTTCCAGTCGGAGGTGAACTCACTGCGTCGAGTGTCCCAGAAGGTGACCTCAAACGCGCTGATATCGTTCGCTAGAGGAATGGGGAACGGCTCAGCTCCATCTTCGAGGCTGGACAGGATTGAGTTCTGCTGGAGCAAGAGGACTGAGGAAGAGCCTCCTGCGTCCGGAGCAACGGTAAATGTCACCCTCCGGACCTTTTGTCCGTCGAAGTGGCCAGAGCCGGGAAAGGCTGACGAAAGGTGTGCCACGAAGCTCAGTGCTGAGAATCCCCCATCTTCCTCGGCGAGAAACGAGTAGTGGCGCGCATTTGAATTGAAGAAGACGGCAGAATTGAGGGCTTCCTCAATTGTCTGGATGGTCATCCGGCTTCTTTGAGCATTCGCGGCGATCCTCAGCCCGGCTGCGTTGCTCTGCATCAGTATGCGCCAGGTCCCGTACAGCAACGTCAGCACCATTGAGAATACGAGCAGGGCCACCAACACCTCAATGAGAGTAAACGCGCTTCGAGAGGTTGTGGAATGGGATCGATTCATTGCCCGGCGCGCCTCACTGAATCGGGGCGGTAAAGAAGCAGGCTGAGCGTGGACCGGTCCGGGGTGGGTCCCGTTCCTCCGGCAACTTCAAATTCCACCAGATAGAGTCCGTTGGTCGTGTACTCGGTGATTCGACGATTCCACGAGTAGCCCGGGTAGGAGTCCCCGAAATCCCCGCTTTCCACTCCCTCTTCGAGCCGATTGGTAAGGCTGAGTTCGGCGGCGAGGCTGGAGGCGTCGACGTGAACCCTGGCCAGGGCCCTTGCGGTGCGTAGATTCGTTGCGCACAGGGTCAGGATGGCGAAAAGGGAGACGGCCAAGACCGCGGAAGCGATGGCGACTTCAAGCAGCGTGAACGCCCGCAACCCGGGACGGGGACCAGTTTCAATTGTCCTCATCTAAAATCCTCGGCGTTGGCAATGCCCGTCATCACTTCAACCGTCAGTTTGCGCTTCTCCGTTCGTCGCCAGCTCAAAACGCCCTCGAATTGGTCTGCTGTCCCGTTGGGATGGAATCGGATGGCAGCGGCCGGGGCGTCCTGAAAATTCCTCATGTTGACGACGACAGATTCGAAAGCCACATCCCTGTCCTCAATCCTCCTCACAAACGAACCCGGTGCCTGACCCTCTGCGCTGCCTTCATCCCAGACCACTGCGCTCACCCCGTTGGTTGCCCCGAGGATTCCCTGGGGGGCTGGTTCAACGACAATCTCCGCCCCACCATCCCGGATCACCACCTGCATGGGTACGCGTTCCATGATCGCTTTCATCCGAGCATGACCGCACGCGTCCAGAAAATCCTTGGTGGCCTGGGTCAAAGGGGGACGACGAATCTGGCGAAGTACCGGCACGGACAGGCCCAGAATGATCATTCCAATCGCGATCGCCACCAGCAGCTCAACGATTGTGAACGCCGCCCGGTAAACCCCGGAAGGTTGATTCTGGCCATTCATCGCATCTGTATGCTCTGGGTGATGGCGAACATGGCCTGCATGACACCCACGAGGAGGCCGCCAATGATGACAGCCAGTCCAACGATCAGGGCTGGTTCGATGAGATTCATCACGGCCTTGAGTGCGATGTTGAGGTCTGATTCGTAGGTTTCGGCGATGTTGAGCAACGCGGCCGGAACATCTCCGGTTTCCTCCCCAATCCGGATCAGATCGATCATCAACTGGGGAAAGACGCCGCTCTTGGCCAAGGGCTGTGCGAGGGTTTTCCCATCCGTTACTGCTTCGCGGGTCTTTTCCACGGCATCCCGGATCACGGCATTGGGGATGATTTGTTCGGTGATCTTCAGGGCCTGAAGCACGGGGACTCCATTGGCAAGGAGGGTGGAAAGGATCCTCGCGAACTGAGCGAAGAGATTGAGCCGCATCACGTGGCCGAACACCGGCAAGCGCAATCGGATGGCGTCGGTGCGCCGTCGCCCGGCAGGGGTGGCCCGATACCGGATCAGGAGGAGGTAGAAGACTCCGCCAACGAGTGGAATGAGCCACCACCCGTAGAGCTTCATGAAATCGCTGACCTGAATGACGATGCGGGTGGCCAAGGGCAGGCCGTCCTTCAACTGCATGCTTTCGAAGAACTCGGTGAACTTTGGCAGCATGACAGCCGTGAAGAAGACGATGAGGACCAGGCCAAAGAAGCAGACGAACAGCGGATAGATCATCGCCGACTTGAACTTGGTCTGGACCTCGGCGAACCGCTCGTAGTGGGCGGCCAGCCGACGCAACACCTCTTCCAACGCCCCGGACTGTTCTCCGGCCCGGACCATGTTGATGACCAGTTCAGGAAAGGTCTCTGACTGCCGCGCCATGGCGTCGGACAGGCCGCGTCCCTCGATGACATCCTGCCTCAGCTGTTGCGATACGGTGCCTGGAATACCTTTGGCAGACAGGCTTCCCATTGAATTCAGGGCCATGGTCAGCGGCATTCCGGCACGAAGGAGATTGGCGAGCTGCTGCGTGTAAGTGGCCAACTCCTGCAGCTTGGGGCGACGACGGGCCTTGAAAAGGTTCCGAAATGAGGCGGGAAGTTTCCCTGCTGACTCACTGGGCCGCGCCTCCTGAGTGACCCGACTCCCCTTGGCCGCCGTGACGGTGACCGGAAAGAGACCCTGCTTCTCCAGCTGGACCAGGGCGGTTGATCGATCAAGGACATCCAGTACGCCTTCGACCGGCTCTCCCGTGCGTCGGCGAGCTTTGTAAACGAACTGTGCCATGGTTGCCTGGTGTGGATACCCAGACCCGGGACAAAGTTCCAGTCCAGGGGGACGGGAGTTCTCGGTGAATGGCTTGGAAGCGGAACTATTTCCGCATGAGATAGCCCATCAGGTCCCGGACGCCGGCTTCGTCGAGTGTTTCGAGCAGTCCCTCGGGCATGAGGGACAGATTGGAATCGTCGGTTCCTGCGATCTCGCTGACCGGAAGCGGGATGACCTCCCCCAGCGTCTGCAACTGCACGATGCGCTCCGTCCGTGACCGGATGAAACCGGAGAGTACCCGACCATCCTTCAAGTTCAGCGTGACCAGTTGAAAACCGGCCGGAACCACGGCGCTGGGATCGATGATATTCTGCAACAGATAATCCAGATTGTCGCGACCACTACCGGTCAACTCCGGCCCGATCGCTCCGCCCTCACCATTGAGCACGTGACACGCCGCACACAATTGGCCGTAGAGGGCACGACCCCGGACGTGGTTCGCTCCCGCGAGCACTTCAGGAGTCAGGCGGGACTTCCAGTGGGCCATCTGCTTCAGCCTGTCCGAGTCCGAGTCGCGGGACACACCCCAGATCTCGCCCAGACGGCGTGTCAATGTGGGGTCATTGAAGCCCCGGATCTGGCGCGCGTGGAAAGGTGTGATCTCCAAACGCGACAATCCGCCCGAGGCAACGGCTTCCAACACACGACCCGCCCAGGCGGACCGCGAGAGCAGCACGCCAAGCACCGGTCCTCTTTCTGCGGACGCAATTGACGGGAACCTTGCGAGAATGAGATCCGCCACCGCCGGATCCTCTTCCAGTGCCAGCCCCGCGGCAGCGGTGGCCGCAAGGCCCTGCTCCGACAAAACCTCCTCGCAGACCTGACGAAGTCCAACAGCCCGGCCATCGATCAGCGACCGCAACGCGTCCCGGCGGATTTCGACACCCACCGAGCGATCCCGGGCCGCCACCCGCGTGGCTTCGATCGCCAGGGGGTCGGCGAAGATGGATCCAAGGGCACGGAACGATCCGTTCACCTTCGCGTCCCTGTTCTTGGCGAAGACCGGGGCCGCGGTTTTCCACGCCTGGGGCGGTGTCGCCTGGCGTTCTCCTTTCAAGGCCTCCCACATTCCCCCCAGAACATCAGCCTGCCAACCCGGATCCGACGCCGCCTTCATCAGCAGGAGATCCAGTGGCGCGCCGGTCCTTTCGCGGATCCCGGTGAGGCGCCGAGCGATGCATCGACGGGTCAGCGGCAACTCGCACCCGACACCCAAGGCGGCCAGGGCGTCGGGGTCGGAATCGCCGAGCGGCTCGACCCCATACCAGATCATCTGCGGAAGATTGTGGTCCTTGGCGTTGGCAACCTGTCCCAACAGCGGGCGGGCCAACGCAGGGCGCACGCCCAACGGCAACCGTTGCAATGCGGAAGCGAGCGCGAGGCGAACAAAGGACGAGGATTCCGTGGAGGCCAATTGGTTAAGCGATTCCGTGGAGGCCTGGTCCCCCGCCATGATCGATCTGTCATCCACGAGGAATCGGATGGCCCATGCGCGCACATGAGGATTGGTGTGGTTCAATTGGGCACGGAGAAAGTCCCGATCCGTTCCCCCGCTCGTGTGCAGGGACCACAAGGCTCGGAGTTGTCCTACCACCCCGGGATCACGGGAGAACTTCCGGCGCAGGGCAGCATGGATGCCGGTGAGATCCACACCGCTTGCGGCAAGCTCCTGCAGACGTCGTCGGGCGTGGCGGGCGTAGAACTCGTTCCTGTGATCCAACAACGGGACCAATTCCTGCGGCGCCAACTTCATCACGTCCCCAACAACCGGACGCGCCGCTGGACCATGGGTGATCTTGTAAATCCGACCGGACTGCCGTGAGACACCGTCGTCATCGTGACACTCGCCGGTGTCGGACCAATCGGCGATGAACACCCCGCCATCCGGTCCATAAACGAGATCCATGCCGCGAAACCAGGGATCGGCGGAGAAGCCGATGTCCGGCGCATGTTTTCCGATGTAGCCGGAACCGTGACGCACGACGTTCTCCACATTCAGGCGGCGACCGTTGAAATTGATCGTCAGAAGTTTCCCTCGCCATTCCGCCGGCCAGTTGTCGCCACCGTAGAACATCAGGCCCGTGTGGGCGTGACCCCCGCCCGCCAACGAGGTCGCATCCGTGGTCCCCAACTTCTGCCAGTCGTTCCAGCGCTCTCCTGAGGCCCAGTGAACATGATCCGCGTGCTGTTCGATGACCTCGTAGACATGCGGATTGAGATCATTGCCATGCATCCGGCGATAGTGCGCGCCGGCCGTGACATGCCAGAGATGGCCGATGACGGTGTTGATGAAGAAGGCTTCGCCGTACTCGTTCCAGTCCATGCCCCACGGATTGGTGGTACCTTCACAAACGATCTCCACCGTCTGCCTTTGTGGATGATACCGCCAGATCCCGCCATTGATCCTTGCCCGTCCCTCCTCCGGGGCTCCGGGCATGCCCAGGGTCGATGTCGCCTGGATACCGTGCCGGCCGTAAAGCCATCCATCGGGTCCCCATCTCAGCCCGTTGGCCATCGTATGGTGATTCTGCCGCCACTCGAAACCGTCCAGCATCACCCTCGCCGGGCCGTCGGGACGATCATCTCCATCCTGGTCCGGGATGAAGACCAAGGTCGGACTGGTGAGGGCCCAGACACCGCCGAAGCCGAGCTCAATGCTGCTCAACCGCTGCAAGTCTTCCGCAAACACGGTCCGTTTGTCGAAACGCCCGTCACCATCGGCATCCTCGAAGATCACGATGCGATCCCGAAGGTCGCCATCGAATCCCATCTTCGCCTCGGCGTAGGTGTAACACTCGGCCACCCAAAGGCGTCCCCGAGCGTCCATGGCCAAGGCGATTGGCTGGCGCACCTCCGGTTCGGCAGCAAAGACGGTCGCCTTGAAACCGGGCGGCAATCTCCACTCGGCAGCAGCCTGTTCTGGAGAAAGCGGACGGCTCTGTGATTTCTCCGAGTCATAGGGCTCGGGTATTTCGGCCAGGGCCGACGCAGCCAGGAGCGCGGCAGCCAGTTTCGGGCATGAAGAACGGCTCTTCATCGGTTCATCGGTGAAAGGTGAGGCGGTACAACGATCCGCGGATGCTGGCATCCAATCAGTGGAGCGGATTTTGAACCAGTGTTGCCCTGCTTCCGGAGTATCAGCAAACCCCCAATACCGGTCGGTTACCACGCCCGCGCGCATGACCCGGAACCAGGGGCGAGCTTCCGAACCCCTTCTCCCCTTCCCTGCCACAATCCCCTGTGACCCCGCCTCCAACCGGCCCATCCTTTCAGCCATGCGCGCCGGTCCACCGCCTTCCGTCCGGAAATCCACGAAGCCCGCTGTTCCGCGACTCCTTCAATTCCTACTCGTCTTCACCACGCTGGCCGGGGTTCACGCCGAATCGTTCGACACCCTCATCCGCGGCGGCCGGGTCATCGACGGCACCGGTAATCCCGCGCGGTTTGCCGATCTCGGATTGCGCCAAGGCCGGATCGTCGCCATCGGCCGTCATCTCGGCGAGGCCAACGAGATCATTGATGCCACCGGCAAGGTCGTTGCTCCGGGATTCATCGATGTCCACACGCATGCCGACGATGTCGCGGAACTGCCCCTGGCGGAAAACTTCATCCGGATGGGGGTCACGACCATTGTCGCCGGCAATTGCGGCATGTCCGCACCCGACATCGCCGAATTCTTCCGTCGCCTCGACACCGTCCCCACCGCCGTGAACGTCGCCACGTTGATCGGGCAGGGCACGGTTCGAGGGCAGGTGATGGGTGGATCGTTCTCGCGTCCGCCGACCGCCGCGGAGCTGGAACGCATGCAGGAACAGGTGCGGATGGGAATGGAAGCCGGTGCGGTCGGACTTTCCACCGGCCTCATCTACCTCCCCGGCACCTTCTCCACCACCGACGAACTCATCGCCCTGACCCGGGAAGTGGCGCCCTTCGACGGCACCTATGCCAGCCACATGCGCAGCGAAGGTCGCGATATCCTGGAAGCCATCGCCGAAGCGGTGCGGATCGGGCGCGAAGCCGGGGTTCGGGTGGAGATCTCGCACATCAAACTCAGCGGCAACGCCGCCTGGGGACGCACCGCGGAGATCCTGGCGGCCATCGAAGCTGCCCGGGCGGGGGGCGTCGACGTCACCCACGACCAATACGTCTACACGGCATCAAGCACCTCCCTGTCGCAACTCGTGCCCGAATCATTCCGGGAAGGCGGATTGTTCAAGACCAACCTCGCCGACCCCGAACGCAAGGCGGCCATGATCACCGAGATGCGTCGCCGTCTCGCCGCCAATCTCAGGTCGAACTACGCCTATGCCGTCATCGCCAGCCACACCGCCGACACCGGCCTCAACGGCCTGAGCGTGGTCGAGGCAGCGCGTAAACGCCGGGGATCCGACACCGTCGATGACCAGATCGAAACCATTCTCGAGATCCAGGCCGCCGGCGGGGCCAGCGCGGTGTTCCATGGCATCTCCGAGGACGATCTCCGGATCTTCGCACGCCATCCCAACACCATGTTCGCCTCCGACAGCGGCGTCCGGAAGTTCGGGGAAGGCGTTCCGCATCCACGCGGCTACGGCAATGCAGCACGGGTGCTTTCCCGCTATGTCCGCGACCAAGGCGTATTGCCCCTGGAAGATGCCATCCGCCGCCTCACTTCCCTGCCCGCCTCCACTTTCCGACTGGCGGATCGGGGACAGATCCGACCCGGCGCCTGGGCCGATCTGGTGATCTTCGATCCAGCCGCGGTTCAGGATGAGGCGACATTCCGGGAACCGCACCAGTACGCGACCGGATTTGATCGGGTGCTGGTCAACGGCATTACCGTCGTCAGGAAAGACGCTGTCACCGGCACCCGCCCTGGGCATCCGCTCCGACACCGGCGCGTGAGCGAAGCATCACCCTGAATCAGGTATCCCAAGGATTCCCCACTCCGGTCCGGCGGAAGGACCTGCTGCAACCCCTCCGGCCTCGGCGGTTGGATTTCATCCGCAACCCTTGGACCCCGGGTGGCTTCGCTCCCGGGGCTCTTGGCTGGAACGCCTTCGGTGTGGGGATTCATCCCGGACGGATGAGAGCGGGTAGCCCCGGTTCGTGCGCAGCACGGACCCGGGGAACGGAATCCTTCCCCGGGTTGCAAGACCGGTGTAGACGGGCGGGCATGTCACCTCAGTTTGCCCGGGCCGGGATGTGTCGGGATGCGATGCGACGGGGATGGAAGTCTGGGGGTGGCCTGGTGCTGTTCCTCTTGATGTTGCAGGTCTGCGGGGACAACCCGCGGGCACCACGGGATGACGGCGATCTCAAGGTCTGGCTGGAGAACATGGTCGGCGATCACGGCTTTTCGGTGGAGGAAGTGATGTCTGCCACCGGTCTGGAGCGTGCTCCTATCCTGTCGGCACTGGAACGTTGGAGGATCCATCCTTCGAACGGGTCGACGGGCGTGCGGGATGGAATGGTTCGGGTCCGGCCTTATCCGGGGGGACGACACCCGCGGTTGGGGTTCTTTGATGGCGCGATTGATCCGCAGCGGGAGACGAAGCTGAGCGTGTTCCTGCCCTGGGACCCGGCGTCCTATGTGGTGGTCGATGTGCCCGAGGCGATCTTCACGGGTGCGGGGCTGGTCTACCTGGCGCATACACACATCCCAACGATCTGGGATCAGCGCGGATTGAAGCTGCCGGTGCTGGAATGGGAACGACGCCCCGATGGGGTGTTCGAAGCCCAACGGGCATTGCCGGATGGAGTGTCCTTTGGGGTGTTTGCGAAGCCGGGGACGAACCATCTGGCCATGCGCTGGTGGATGAGGAACGGGTCGACATCGGCGGTGACCGCGATCCGAAGCCAGGTCTGCGTGATGCTGGGGCGGGCGGCGGGGTTTGGGGATCAGACCGAAGTGAACAAGGTGTTGGATCCCCCGTTTGCCGCGTGTCGGGATGCCGGGGGAAAGCGATGGATCGTGACGGCGTGGAATGGGTTGAACCGGGCCTGGCAGAATCCGCCGCTGCCCTGCATCCATTCGGATCCCCGGCTGGACGATCTCGCGCCGGGAGCGGTTGGCTCGGCCCGGGGCTGGCTTTGGTTCTACGAGGGGGAAGACATCCGCGGTGAGATCGCGCGGTTAAGGCGTGAAGTGGTGGACGTTCCGGACAACGGACCGGCAGTGCGGGCCGGGGCTTTGCGGAAGCCGGTGCCGGACCGGTTGGTGGTGCTGACCTTCGACGATTCGGTTGCGTCGCAATACCACAACGTGCGTCCCCTGCTGAAGCGGGCGGGGTTCGGTGCGACCTTCTTCATCACGGAAGGATTCTCATTTGCGACCAACAAGACCGACTACCTGACCTGGGACCAGATTGCGGAATTGCATCGGGACGGGTTCGAGATCGGCAACCACACGCGGAGCCACCTGGGGATCAATGGCTCCAGCCTGGGCCGGTTGCAGGGCGAGGTGGAACACATCGCGGCACAGTGTGAAGCCCATGGCATTCCGAGACCGGTGAGCTTTGCCTATCCGGGCAATGCCATCCATCCCGGTGCCCTGCCGGTATTGCGCCGGATGGGGATCCGGTGGGCGCGTCGGGGTGCACAGCCAGAATTCGCTTACGAGACCGGTCGCGGGGTGGCGTATGAGCCGGGCCGGGATGATCCGTTGCTGGTACCGACGACCGGGGATGCGAGGCCGGTCTGGACGTTGGAAGATCTGAAGCGGGCGGCGGGAATGGCGCGGGACGGAAGGGTGAGCGTGCTGCAATTCCACGGGGTGCCGGATCGTGAACATCCCTGGGTGAACACCCCGCCGGAGCGGTTTGCCGAGTATGTCGAATGGCTGCGGAAGGAAGGTTATCGGTGCATCGCCCTGCGGGATCTGGAGCGATACGTGGATTCCTCGGCGTCGGTGTCGGATCCGTGGGCAATGATGGACTGGCGACGTTCAACCGGGCGGTGACCGGATCAGTGATGGTCCTGGGAGATGGATTCGCGGGAAAACGGGACGGTATGGCGTGAGCGTTGGTGGCGTTGACGGAGTTCCTCGATGGACTGGGTCACCAGCGGCAGGGACATGTCATGGACCTCGAAACCGGCGCCGATGTCCTGGAGAAGGGTGATGGTCAGTTGACCACCCAGATGTTCCCTGAACTCTTCGAGGCCGGCCACCACGAGCAATTGGCGGTCGGTGTCGTGATGCAGGAGTTCGGCGGTGAACAGTTCGAAGCCGAGCCGTTCAAGGAGGCGAAGGATCCGTTCCGCAGGTTCCGGTGCGAGGAAACCACGGGCGCGTGAATAAAGGACATCGAGGGCGATGCCGACGGCGACGGCTTCACCATGGCGAAGCCGGTATTCGGAGAGCTGTTCGAGTTTGTGGGCAGCCCAGTGCCCGAAATCGAGCGGGCGTGCACTGCCCATCTCAAAGGCATCCCCACTGGTGGCGATATGATGGAGGTGAAGTTCAGCACTGCGCTGGATGAGCCGCTTCATCGGGCCCGGCTCGAATCGGGCGAGGGCCTCGGCCTGTTGCTCGAGCCAGGTGAAGAACTCGGCATCGCGGATGCAGGCCACCTTCACAGCCTCCACATAGCCGGCGCGACGATCCCGGTCGGACAGGGTGGCGAGCAGGTTGAAATCGTTGAGGACGGCGAACGGTGGGGCGAACGTTCCGATGAAGTTCTTCTTCCCGAACGCATTGATGCCGTTCTTCACGCCAACCCCGGAATCGTCCTGGGCAAGGGTGGTGGTGGGAACGCGCACATGTCGGACCCCGCGATGCGCGGTGGCGGCCGCAAGGCCCACCATGTCGAGCAGGGCACCGCCGCCGATGGCGACCACGTAGTTGTGGCGGTCGATGTGGTGACGATCGATGAGGGCGTGGATTTCGGAGACGCGGAAGTAGGCGTTCTTGACGGCTTCACCGCCGACGATGGGGACGGGCGGGCAGACGAGGTCGAGGATGTCGGTATGGGCGGTGCAATAGGCCTGGATCGCGGAGGCGAGATCGGGCCGGGCCTCGGCCAGGGCTTCATCGATGATGACGAGGAGCTTGGCCCTGCGGCTGAACGGAGCGGACTCCGCATCCGCGAGGACATCGCGGAGCAGGGGGTTGGCGGGATCAAAAAGGTCCTCGGTGAAATGGACCTGATGACGCCAACTCACCGTGATGGTGCGTTCAATGACGGACATGCGCTTGGACCGAAAGTGCTTTGTCCCATGGCGATGCGCCAAGGGATAAATCAGGTGCCGAAGAATCGGTCCCCGGCATCGCCCAGACCGGGGACGATGTAGCCCTGTTCGTTCAGGCGGCGGTCGAGGGCGCCGAGAAGGATGGGGACTTCGGGATGGGCTGTCTGGATGCGACGCACCCCTTCCGGAGCGGCGACCAGGCAGACGAGATGCAGATGTTTCGCCCCGTGCGCCTTCAGGTCATCGAGGGTGGCCGAAGCGCTGCCGCCCGTGGCCAGCATGGGATCCAGCACGAAGACATCCGCCCGGGAGGCTTCCGGCACCTTGAAGAGGTAGGCTTCCGGCTGGAGCGTTTCCTCGTTCCGATGTTGCCCGACGAATCCGATCAGGGCGTCGGGCAGTATTTCGCGGAAGGGATCGAGCAGGGCGAGTCCGGAACGGAGGACGGGGACCAGGACTACGGCACGACGGAGGTCCAGGCCGGTGGTGACGGCGAGCGGGGTCTGGACCCGGACCTTCCTGGTGGGAAGGAGACGGGTGGCCTCACATGCCAACAGATGGCCGGCCTCATGCAGGTAACGGCGGAAATCCGAAGCGGAGGTGGATTGATCCCGCAGCCGGGTCACGGCTCGGGCGAGCAGGGGATGCGAGGAGATGGTGAGGGAACTCATGGGCCGCCGCGGGCGGGGTCCAGGAACGGGGTTCCCGCGTAATACCATTGGGCGGGCTTGAGGGATTCAGTATGACCATCCACGAACATCACGTTGGAACGGAATTCGTGGCGCGGATCGGGTCCGCCCCAGTTGGGATCGTCAGGCGACGAAACACATCCGGTGCAGGGGGCGTCATTGCCCGGATCATGGAGGATCCAGCAACCGGGCTTCTTGCGGGAGGTGGGGGTGACGGAACGTTGGGGATCGCGGGTGTTGGTGGCAGCGACACCGCCATCGCTGAGGTGGACCGTGCCGGACGGATTCCGGACGGTTTCCTCGGTGATGCCCTTGAATTCCCAGGTCCCAGGCCACCAGCAACCGCCGAGCCGGAAGTTCGCGCCATAATTGCCGACGGTGCCATCGACGGGATAGGCGATCTCGCCATCGGTCGAGACGAGGAAGACGGAAGAGGTGGCGCGAACGCCGATGCGCTTGGGGCGGACGGGGCAAAGCAGGACCCTCTTGGCCTGCTGATAGGGCATGATGTAATTGTACCAGGATTTGCGATCCTGCTGGTTGCCGACGAGGGAGAAGGTCCAGGGATAGCGGCTGTTGAAATCCTGGGCGTAAAGCCGGGTGGCAACACTCATCTGCCGGCAGTTGTTGAGGCAGGAGGTGGCGAGCGCCTTGCCCTTGGCCTTGGAAAGTGCAGGCAGGAGCATGCCGGCGAGGATGGCGATGATGGCGATGACGACGAGCAGCTCGATCAGGGTGAAGCCGTCGGGACGGTCACCGGCACGGGGAAGGTTCGGGAGCTTCATGGGAGGGATCAGTTGCGGACGGAAGTACGTTCCGAGAGCCAGACGATGTCGAGGTTGTTGGGGCTGGGGACGTTGAGGGAGAGGGTGTTGTTGTAGCGGGCGGGTGGTTTGGTCCGGGGATCGACCCAGCGTTTGATCTCGGCGTGACCATCGGCAAAGGAGATGCCGGCAGCACCGTTGTGATACGACGACGGGAAATCGATCATCCGGGCAGCACTCCGGTTTTCGACCATCATGTTGGCAAAGCCGCCGGCGTTGATGGAATCGGGGTGTTCATCCAGGAGCACGTAGACATTGGCCGGGCCGGGATTGGCGAGGTCCGATTCCTTGACGAACACCTTGTACTGGCGTTGGGATTCATTCATGCCGGATCCCGGAACCAGCCAGGGACCGGGGCCTCCGATGGCCTGGCTCATGCCCATCGAGCGGACCCTCGGATGCCGGACACCACCGATGGTGACGCGGCTGAGATCAGCCGGGCACTTGTAGACTGCGGCGGTGGGGATGTAGGGGGCAAAGGCGGCCTTCCGGCGGTCGAGAAGTTGGGTCGTGTTGGTATTGTCGGGATTGCCGGGATTGAAATCGACCCAGCCCTGAACCCAGGAGTAGGGCTCGTTTCCACTGTTCCCCGGTTTGACGAGGAAATCGCGGTTGTCCGCCGGATACATCTGGAACCCGAGTTGGAGCTGCTTGAGATTGTTCAGGCAGGAGATGCCCTGGGCCTTGGTCTTGGCCTTGCCCAACGCCGGCAGGAGCATGCCGGCCAGGATCGCAATGATGGCGATCACAACCAGTAGCTCGATCAGGGTGAAACCTCGGTGTGAAGCTGGCTGTCGGTTCCGGGAACTCATGATGGCGACGGTCATTCAGGCGGTGATGAATTCAGCCTGATGGGTCGCGACCGCCCGTCGGCCATTCCGCCCACAACCTCTTCATCCACGCTTCTTGAAAACTGCCCGGCCCCCGAAGGTCTGGCCATACCGAAATCAGGTGAGCACGTTTTGTCTCGGGAACGCGGCTGTCTTGCGGATCAAACAGTCGGATGAGCCGAAGCCCGTCCTTATCCCGTAGGGATGGCGAGGCGTCCTGCACTGCGGGATAGCGGCGAACAACGAAGGCATTGCGAAAGAAGTTCCAGCCGGAACGACTGATCCGACCGGATGGTTCCATGCCTGGACCACGTCTCCATCCTCAACCCTGAGTTCGCCGGAGCACTTCTTTCATATGCGCTCCGTTCCATATCCAATCCCGCCTTCCCATTCACCACCATTGCCAGTACCCCTTCATCATGCCTCGCAGCGTCCTACTCGCCTTCGCACTCCTCGGCGCCACCGCGCTCGCCGCCGTGGATCCCGTGTTCTCCGGACCCCAGGCCGGCGAGAAGATCACCCCGTTCAAAGTAATCGCCCTCCATGGGCCCGGTGCCGGTTCAGACCGCGATCCCATCGCCCTCCACCAGGGCGCACCCACCGCCATCGTCTTCCTCCACGGCATCGAACGTTCCCTCGTCCCCCTCCTCCGCACCATCGACTCCTACGGCGCCTCCAATGCCTCCCGGCTCCGCACCGAGATCGTCTTCCTCCAACCCGACCGCATCTCCGGCGAACAACGCGTCAAGGCCGCCTCAGGTTCCCTCCGCCTCCAGGCCCCCGTCGGCCTCTCCTCCGACGGCGCCGAAGGCCCCGGCAATTACGGTCTCAACAAGGATTGCCTCATGACCGTCATCGGCGCCCGCGACAATCGCGTTGTCACCAACTTCGCCCTCGTCCAACCCGGCATCGCCGATGCCCCCCGCATCATCGCCGCCCTCGCCCAACTCTGCGGCGACACCAACCCGCCCTCCGCCCAGGCCCTCCTCGCCGGTCCCCAGGGCGGGCGCATGGATCGCATGTCCCGCACCCCCGCCTCCGGCACCAATGCCGCCCCGGCCAGGGATCCCTTCCCCGGCGCCGTCCCCACGGATCCCATCCTTCAGGGCCTGCTCCGAAGTTTCATCCGACCCACCAACGACGACGCCACCGTCGACTCGGTCCTCGTCGAGGTGAAGAAACACATCGGAACCGATCCCGCCCTCCGACAACAGGCCATCGATGGCTGGACCCGGGTGCTCCACTTCGGCGACCGCTACGGCACCGCCTATTCGCGCAAGCTCGGCACCGAATTCCTCCAATCACTCCAGAAGTCCCCATGACCCCCGCCCCATCCCCCGTAGCCGGCGACGTCAGGAGACTCCATCTCTTCCTCCTCCTCCTTTCCCTCTTCGTCCTCCCGACCACCCACGCCAGCACCAATCCTCCCCCCGACTTCCATCTCCGCATCCTTCCCATCCTCACCAAGGCCGGATGCAACGGCGGCGCCTGTCACGGCGCCGCCACCGGCCAGGGCGGATTCAAACTCAGCCTCCTCGGCTACGCCCCCGATCTCGATCACGCCAGCATCACCCGCGAACTCGGCGCCCGTAGGATCGACTTCTCACAACCCGCCCAAAGCCTTCTCCTTCGCAAGGCCACCGACCAACTCGATCACGAAGGCGGACGCCGACTGCGATCCGACTCCCCCGATACCCTCCTCCTCCAACACTGGATCGCCCAAGGCGCACCCATCGGCCGCACCGATCTCGTCGTCACCCAACTCCTCGCCCATCCCCCGCTGCTTCATCCCGTTCCCTCATCCCAACCCCAACCCATCCGCGTCACCGCCCTCCTCTCCGACGGCTCGTCCACCGACGTCTCTCCCCTCGCCCTCTACTCGTCCAACGACGATTCCATCGCCGAGGTCGACCGCTCGGGCCATGTCCGCCTCCTCGGCCCCGGAACCACCGCCGTCATGATCCGCTTCGCCGGTGCCGTCGCCGCCGTCCGCGTCGAACACCCCTTCACCAACGCCCTTCCCTCCGACGCCTTCGCCCGCACTGTTCCCAGAAATTACATCGACGAAACCATCCTGCGCCGGTTGCAGGTCATGAACATCCCGCCATCGCCGGATGCCGAACCCACCGAATTCCTCCGGCGCATCCATCTCGACCTCACCGGGCGATTGCCCGATCCCGCCCTGATCCGGGATTTCATCACCCGCGATTCCTCCGCCACCCGCGACGCCCTCGTCGATCGCCTCCTCCGTTCCCCCGAATTCACCGATCTCTGGTCGATGCACCTCGCCGATCTCCTGTTGATCTCCGGCAAACGCGGAGGCGAATCCGCCGCTCGCACCTTCCAATCCTGGCTCCATCAACAGATCGCCACCAACGCACCGTGGGATCGCATCGCCCACCAACTCCTCACCGCCCAGGGCTCCGTTCAGGATGTCGGCCCCGCCTCCTTCGCCCTGCTCGCCAACGACCCCCGCGATCTCGCTGAACACGCCGGTTCCATCTTCCTCGCCGCACGCATCGGATGCGCCCGTTGCCATGCCCATCCGGCCGACCGCTGGACCCGCACCGATTACCATCAGTTCGCCGCCTTCTTCGCCCGGATCCAACGCGACGGCGGCCGCATCACCACCGCCGCTCAGGGCGAAGTCGAAGATCCCCAATCCGGTCGTCCCCTCGCCCCACGCCCTCTCGGCGAACGATCCTCCCTCGATCCGGAATCCGACCGTCGCCTCGCCTTGGCCGATTGGCTGGTCTCCCCGGAAAATCCCCTGTTCGCCCGCGCCTTCGTCAACCGCGTCTGGCGTCATCTCATGGGCCGTGGCCTGGTCGAACCCGTCGATGACCTCCGCCCCACCAACCCGGCCACCCATCCCGATCTCCTGGATGCCCTCGCCCACGACTTCGCCTCAAACGGATTCAACCTGCGGCGCCTCGTCCGGACCATCGTCACCTCCGCCACCTATCAGCGCTCCTCGGAAACCCTCCCGGGCAACGCCGCCGATGACCGACTCCATTCCCACGCCCTGCTCAAGTCCCCCGATGGCCGGGTGTTCCTCGACATGATCGTCCAGGCCACCGGCGTCCCCGAAGTGTTCCCGGATCAACCCGATGTCGATCACGCCGTCCAGTTGACCGGTTCCCAAACCCCGTCCCAGGCCCTCGACATCCTCGGCCGCTGTTCCCGCGAAGCTTCCTGCGAATCTTCAGGAATCGCCGGTGGCGGTCTCGCCCAGGCCCTCCATCTCCTCAACGGCGCCACCCTCAATTCACGCCTCTCCCGCGGTAATCTTCCGCTCTGGCTCCAGTCCGGGGAATCCAACGACGCCCTCGTCTGCAAACTTTACCTTCACACCCTCTCGCGCCCTCCCTCCCCAACCGAACTCCAGACCTGGACCAGCCGACTCTCCGACAACACCCGTCGCGTCGACCTCGCCGAAGACCTTCTCTGGGCCCTGCTCAATTCCCGCGAGTTCCACTTCAACCACTGATCGCGATGTCCCCCAACCTCCACCCCACGACTCGGATCCCCGGTTCGACCCTCCGCTGCGATGGCGTCGCACGCCGCCAGTTCCTCCAGCTCGGCGGTCTCTCCGCTTTGGGCCTCAGCCTTGCCGGACTCCTCCGTCTCCAGGCCCAGGCTCCCGCCCAACCCCAGCCCGCTTCATCCCGCGCCAGATCCTGCATCCTCATCTGGCTCGATGGCGGCCCCAGCCACATCGATACCTTCGATCCCAAACCCGACGCCCCCGTCGAGGTCCGCAGTCCCTTCGCCTCCATTCCCTCGTCCGTTCCCGGAATCCATCTCTGCGAACATCTCCCGCGCACCGCCCGGTTGATGCAACACATCGCCCTCATCCGTTCCCTCACCCACGAACTCGGCAATCACGATACCGGCTCCCGTTTCCTCCTCACCGGGCATCGCCCCAACCCCGCCCTCGATCATCCCAGTCTCGGTTCCATCGTCGCCTGGCACTCCCGCAAGGCTCCCCCCCTGCTCCCCCCCTACATCGCCATCCCCGGCGATGCCGTCGGCGGCCAGTCCAATGCCGCCCGCTCCGGTTTCCTTCCCGGTGCCTTCAATCCGTTCAATGCCGGCGCCAATCCCGGTCAGGTTCCCGATCTCAACCTCCCCGAGAACGTCTCCTTCGACCGATCCGACCGGCGACGCGACATGCTCGACCGTCTCGACCGGTTCGCTTCCCTCCCCGATTCCAGCCCTGCCATCCGCAATCGCGACGCCTTCTACGAACAGGCCTATCGCCTCCTCGCCTCGCCCGAGGCCCGCAACGCCTTCGCGCTCTCCGACGAATCACCCGCCGCCCGACAGGCCTATGGCCCCGGTCGGCTCGGCACCGGTTGTCTCCTCGCCCGTCGTCTCGTCGAGGCCGGTTCCCGCTTCGTCACCGTCGTTGATCCCGGCTGGGATACCCATCAGCAGATCGCCCGCGAACTCCCCGATTCCCGCTTCCCCGGCAGCGGCAAGATCCCCGCCCTCGACCGCGCCTTCTCCGCCCTCATCACCGATCTCCACCAACGCGGACTCCTCGACTCCACCCTCGTCGTTTTGATGGGCGAATTCGGTCGAACCCCGAAACTCAATGCCTCCGGTGGACGCGATCACTGGCCGCGCGCCGGCTTCGTCACCCTCGCTGGCGGTGGCGTCCAGGGCGGTCGCGTCATCGGCGCCACCAATACCTTCGGCGAATCTCCCATCGAACGTCCCGTGTCCCCCCAGGACCTCGCCTGCTCCATCCTCACCCTCCTCGGCGTCCAACCCACCGCCGAGATCGTCACCCCCTCCGGACGCCCCATGCGCATCCTTTCCGAGGGCTCCTTCATCCGCGAACTCACATGATCCGCCCGGGCCTGTCCCTCCTCCTCGCCCTGATCTTCCTTCCCCTCACCCAGGGTGCCCCTCCCATTCCCGCTCCCGTCACCGCACTCGCCTTCACCCCCGACGCCTCCCTCCTCGTCGCCGCCCGACCCCGTACCCTCCTACTCTTCCCCTCAATCGAACCCCTGCCACCCAAGTCCATCCCCATCGATCTCCCCAAGATCACCTGCCTCGCCATCCATCCCGATTCCTCCCGACTCTGGATCGGCGGCGGCATCCCCGGCGAATCCGGGGTCATCGTCGAACTCGCTCTCCCCGGCGGAACCGAGATCCGCCGATGGACCCGCTCCTCCGATCTCATCCAGGCCGTCGCCCTCCATCCCGGTCAACAATCCCTCATCCATTCGACCGCCGACCAACTCCAGTCCCTGGCCCTCGATCCCGATTCCGCTTCAACCCCCCTCACCTTCAACGGCCATTCCGGTCGCGTCCTCGGCATCGCCTTCGCACCCGACACCTCCCTTCTCGTCAGTGTCGCCGCCGATCGCGCCGTCAAGGTCTGGTCGCCCCGCAACGCTTCCCTCCTCCGTTCCTTCGGTCACCACACCGAAGCCCCCCAGGTCATTGCCTTCCAACCCGGCGCCACCCCACCCACCTGCGCCACTGCTGGCGACGACCGAACCCTCCGCATCTGGCAACCCGGCATCGGCCGCATGGTCCGGATCGTCCGACATCATCACGGCTCCATCCTGGCCCTTGCCTACGCCCACGACGGACAATCCCTCTACTCCGCCGGCACCGAAGGCATCGTGCGACGCATCGATTCCACCAGCGATCAGGTCCTCCACTCCTGGCCGGCTTCCTCCGACTGGCTCCTTTCCCTCGCCACCGATCCCCGTTCCCCCCGCCTCGCCACCGGCGACGCCACCGGCACCATCTCCCTCTGGATCCCCGACGGCACCGCCCTCTGGCACTGGCCCTGACTCCAAACCGAACCCTCACCACAGAGTTCACAGAGGACACAGAGAGGATCCCTCAGGGACAGGCTCCCCCATCACCCCCGCCCCGAAGGGGCAACAACTCCACAGCCCAGCGCAACGCGCTGGGTTCACCCCCACCAGAATCTCCCCGCCCTGAAGGGGCAGCACCCTCTGGGGACAGGCTCCACACCTCCTCCCCCCATTTTGCGTTCTCCGCGTTCTTTGCGACTTCGCGCGAAACCCTCTCAAGAGCGAATAGGGACAGGCTCCCGAACCCATCGTCGTACTCGTACTCGAGCTCGTACTCGAAACACTACTGGACCTGAACCCGCTCCCACCCCTGGAGCCTGTCCCCAGGGATTGCCCCGTCCGCTGGGGACAGGCTCCTCCCATCACCAGGCGCACTTCCCTCCGCCACCAAGCCGCTGATCCCATGAGCCTGTCCCCAAGAATCCATGGAGCGGCACTCCCTCGCCGGACTTTCGCTACCTGGCCTATTGAAATCGCGAAAGCTCAGCAAAATCGGAGTTTTCGAGGTGAAGATCTGCACTACATCCCTCTCCGTCGGATCAGGGACAGGCTCCACCCATCACCCCCGCCCCGAAGGGGCAACAACTCCACAGCCCAGCGCAACGCGCTGGGTACAACCCCAACAAGTCCTCCCCGCCCTGAAAGGGCAGAACATTCAGGACAGGCTCCACACCTCCTCCCCCCTTGTTGCGTTCTCAGCGTTCTCTGCGGCTTCGCGCGAAACCCTCTCAGGGAACAACGACGTTGGGCCACCGTCGGATCATCCACACCCGGGAATAGCGACTGGCTCCCGAGTCCGTTCCCCCGCACCCCTAATTGATCCCGTACTCAAAGGCCTCGGCACTGCTGATACGCGCCAACAACCCGTCTAATTACCCCATTTCGGAGAGGTGCCAACGGCCCTAGCTTTCCCATCATCCTCCCAGATGAGGGCCACGGCACCAATATTGTCCCCAGACTTGACCGAGACATACAAAACACCGTCAACAATCCCCCTTGCCTGATAGCGCCCAAACGCCCAGTACTCGAAACTCTGGACTGCCCCCAGCCAGTCCCGCCTTCCAATGGATCTAAAAACGCCCCACCTGAGAGATTTCCTAACCTCAGGAACATAATCTCGTGAAAGCCCCCCGACGGGGAACCCATGTCCACCTTGATCCATTCCGCTCCGGGACCCCGCGAACCAGCCAATCCATACCGAGAAGATGCCGAGTGAAATCATCAAGGCAGTCCAAACGAGCAGCCAACGACAAACTTTCCTGGAATCCCTCGATTTCATGTTCGAGCGGCCAAGATCCGACATCCTGAGTTCGAGCATTCCGGGCGACAGGCTCCCAAGTTCCCGATACCTGCCGACCACGGGATGGCCAACCCTTGAATTGGTCCCCGTACTCGTACTCGAACTCGTACTCGAAACGCCAAGCTTATCCCGGAGCGATTCCAGCAGGCTGTGCCACGCCCTAACTCTTCGCTGAACCGCCCCCCGGCATAATCCCCACTCCTCCCCGGGGCTTGCACCAAGCACACGACTGCGCAGGGTCGTCCCATGCCTTCCTGGTCGAGATTCCTCATCGGGTTTGCCGGATTCATTCTGGCCTTCGCCGGATGGGCGGCACCCTTGAACATCCTGCCCCCGGACATCCGCGGCTGGCTCGTCCTCCGATCTCCCGGCGAAACCAATCGCATCCAGATCCTGCAGGCCTCCACCGACCTCGCCACCTGGGCCGAAGCCGCGGTCTTTCACGAAGGAGCCTTCGACTTCGCCGACGTCACCGCCCCCACCAATGTCACCCGCTACTTCCGTGTGGTAAGCCGGGTCCGCCATGCGAACGACGACGGCCGCAATCAACTGGCCCTGCCCGATGACCCCTTTGTCGTTCAGGAATATTCCGGTGTGGGTGAACCCGGCATCGGCTGGGTCAAGTTCGCCATCCTGCGCGGTGACGAAACCCGGGTGTGGTTCCAGGACAGTAACCGGCATCCGTTCCACCACGATTTCGCCCGACTGCGACTCCCGCCCTTCCTCGGGATGTCCCGCGCCAATTTCGACCAGCAAACCCTGCACGCCTCCAATCAGGTCGCCGTGCTGGGTGCCGTGCTGGTTCCTGGAACCGCCGCTGGCGAAATCGGGATCCAGTTCGTCGGACGCGACCCTTATCCGCGGGAAGAGGTCGGGCGTTGGCTGCAACTGGTGCAAGCCGCCGTCCGGGCACCGGTCGGCACCCGATCCTTTTATGTGCCCACCTCCGAACAGATCGCCACCGCACAAACCCATCGCGACTGGTTTGCCGCCGCTGGCTTCGAGGTGGCCACTGCCGATCGCTGGTTGTCGGAAGATGCGGTCTACAGCGTGGGCTGGGCCCTGGGCAAACTGGTTTACGTACCCGGTCCGCAGATCGCCGCCGCCTACGCTGCCGGGGAACTCCGTCCCGAAAACATCCTGCTGACCGACGTCGTCCCCGCCGAAGTCCCGTTCCTGGCCGGGATCATTGCGCTGACCCCGGCGACCCCCAATTCCCACGTCGCCATCCTTGCCCAGGGTTGGGAAGTACCCTTCGTCTGGTTCGCCTCGCCCGAAACCCGCGCCCGGATGCTCACCCTGGTGGGCCGTGAGATCGCCTTGCGCACCGACCGCAACTTCTTCACCGAAGCCACCGTGATCGACGTCGAAGGTCGACTGCCCGAATCGGTCCGGTCGGGGTTGCTCTCATTGAAGGCCCAGCCCCGGTTGAACTACACGCCGCGCCAATCACTGGGTGTGATCGCCACCAACGTTCATGAACTCCGACCCGACGCCATCCGTTACGTTGGGGGCAAGGCCGCGAATTTCGGCCTGCTCCGCCGCACCCTCCCCCAGAATTCCGAACCGGCCATCGCGCTGACCTTTGACCTGTGGGAAGCGTTCCTCGGACAAACCCTGCCCAATGGCCGAACCCTTGCAGCGGAGATCCAGGAACAGCTGGGACAATTCACCTATCCACCCGACTTCGCCCTGGTACGCACCCGGCTCGAGTCCTTGCGGAACACCTTCCGGCAGACCGCCCGATTCACCCCCGACCAACAAGCCGCCATCCTCGACGCGCTGACCGCGGCCGGCTTCGATGGCTCCCGCAAGATCCGCTTCCGAAGTTCCACCAACGTCGAGGACAGCGACGACTTCACCGGGGCGGGCCTGTACGACAGCTACAGCGGCTGTCTGCTGGACGATCTCGACGGCGATTCCTCCGGTCCCTCGGCGTGTGATCCCCTTGAAGCAAACGAACGCGGCGTGTTCCGCGCCATCCAGCGGGTCTACGCGAGCTTCTTCAACGAGAACGCTTTCCTCGAACGCCTGCGACGGGGGGTCAACGAAGCGGAAGTCGGCATGGCCGTCCTCGTCCATCACTCCTATCCCGACGAAATCGAAATGGCCAATGGGGTCGCCACCCTTCACTGGCAACGCTCCTTCGGTTCGGTCTCGATGGACGGAACCCTGGTCACCCAGCTCGGCGCCAACTCGGTCACCAATCCCGACGGTGCCTCCCGACCCGAGGTGGTCGACTTCTACCGTTCCTTCGGCTCCACCTTCCTCGCCCAACGCCAATCCTCCGGCCTCGTGCCGCTGGGCGGGCATGTGATGCGTTGGGAAGCCGATTATCAGGATCTCGTCCGCCTCCTCGCCACCGTGGCCACCGGCTACGCCGCCCAGTTTCCGACGCTGACGTCCTTCACCCTCGACTTCGAATACAAGCGTTTGGTGCCCGGCACGCTGGAGGTGAAACAGGTCCGACGCCTCCCCAGACCCGTCCCCACTCCGGTGACCCCCTATCTGCTGCCGGTCACCGGTTCCTGGTGCGTGGAGGAAGGCGAATTCTCCGACATCTTCGCCAAGCACCGTCTCAAGTCCGCGTTCAATCTGACCGCGGATCCGCGTCGGTTGACCGACGCCAACCTGGCCACCCCGATCTACTCCGGAGACCGCTTCGAAATGAGGGTGGGCAATGAAACCGTGACCCTCACCGGACCCATGTCCGGTTGGCCGGAATTCCTCCATGGCCGCACCGGAGACATCACCCGTGATTCCTGGACCCTGGGCGCGGGCAACGATCGACGCCGGCTCACCCTCGAAACCCAGTTGTTGCGCAGCGTCACCCCGCCGCGTGCGCCCTGGGTGATCACCGACGACTTCCAGCTCACCTTGACCGCCCAGTACGCTCGGCCACAACCCTCACTCGGGTGGACGGGTCCCACCACCACGACCAACGACGCCGCGCGCCTGGTCCCCTGTCCGGTGATCGGACCCGATGCCCTCCCCCAGTTCCGTTCTTTTCCGGCGGGAAACGGGGTCGTTGTTGAAACCCGCTTCATTTGGCCCGCCGCACCCCGTGGACCGACTGCCGGATATACCGCACCCAACATCGGATTCGTCGAGACCCGGATCTCCGGTCTGACCACGACCCCGCTGGTGCTCCAGAATCGCGCCTCCCAGACCTACGCGCCGGGACATCACAACTTCACCGAGACATTCCTGTTCGAGCCCGCGCTCGATTCCGGTATCTCCCCGGCCCAACTGGCCGAACTCGAAACCGCCCAGATCCGGCAACTGGTCGTTGATGCCGACTTCGACACCGCCCGATTCTGGGTGGTGGATGCCACCGGTAAACTCCGTGCGCTGAATTGATCGCAAATCGCACCCCGATTCCCAAAACCCCTTCATCTGCGAAATCGGTGAAATCGGCGAAATCGGTGGACCACCCAAACCCTGGTTTTGGAATTCATTCCCAGCCCGGCTGCATGGATTATTCCCCGCATGTCCCACCTCACCATGAGCCTTGCCCGCCGATAACCCGCCATGGCCTTCCTTGAGTTTCGCGGCATCACCAAGCGGTATCCCGGAGTCCAGGCCCTGACCGACGTCGGGTTCTGTGTCGAGGCCGGTTCCTGTCATGCCCTGATGGGCGAGAACGGCGCCGGCAAGAGCACGCTCGGCAAGATCCTCGCCGGCGTGATCACCCCGGATTCCGGAGAAATCCTCCTCGAAGGTCGCCCCATCCATCCCCGGGATCCCCTCACCGCACGCGGTCTCGGCATCGCCATGGTCCATCAGGAACTCGCCTTCTGCCCCAACCTCTCCATCGCCGAAAACCTCAGCCTCGGTTCCCTCCCCACCCGCGCCGGTTGGGTCGACCGGCACCGGCTCCGTTCAGATGCCCGCGCCATGCTCCGGGAAATCGGTGCGGACCTGGACCCGGATCGCCTCGTTGGTTCGCTCACCACGGGACAGGAACAGGTGGTCCAGATCGCCGCCGCCATCGGTACCGGCGCCCGCATCATCGTGATGGACGAGCCCACCAGCTCCCTGTCGGTGGCCGAGGCCGAACAGTTGTTCACCCTCATCCAACAACTCCGCACCCGCGGCATCACCCTGATCTACGTGTCGCATCGGATGGACGAGATCTTCCGGCTCTGCTCGCACATCACCGTGCTCCGCGACGGACGCCATGTGGTCACCGGGCCGGCATCGGACCACACCCACGACACCCTGGTCCGGGCCATGATCGGGCGTGAGATCGAATTGCATGAACCCGGGCACGCGACCCGTCCGGTGGGGGTGGAAGTGTTGAGGGTAGAAGGACTCTCTTCCCCGGGGCACTTCCATGACATCGGATTCACCCTGCACCGGGGCGAGGTCCTGGGGCTGGCGGGGCTGGTCGGGGCCGGGCGGAGCGAAGTGGCCCAGGCACTGTTTGGACTCGATCCTGCCGCGACCGGCCGGGTGTGGGTTGAAGGCCGGGAATTGCGTTTGGGAGATCCCCATGCGGCGTTGGAAGCCGGACTCGGCCTGCTGCCGGAAGACCGGAAACGGCAGGGCCTGGTGCTGTCGATGAATTGTCGGGAGAACACCACCCTCGCCATCCTTCCGCGATTGATGCGCCTGGGTTGGGTCGATGGCTCGCGCGAACGCCAGATCGCTGCGGGATTCATCGAACAACTCCGGGTACGAACCCCGGGAACCGAATCCGGCGTCGCCGGGTTGTCCGGGGGCAACCAACAGAAGATCGCCCTCGCCAAATGGCTCGCCCGCGAATGCCGGATCCTGATCGTGGACGAACCCACGCGCGGCGTCGACGTGGGGGCCAAGGCCGAGATCCATCGCCTGCTCGATGAACTCGCCTGTGCCGGCCTGGCCATCCTCCTGATCTCCAGCGAACTGCCCGAAGTCATGGCCCTCAGCCGTCGGATCCTGGTCCTGCGCGAGGGCCGGAACATGGGATCTCTTGAACGGCCAGGGTTCACCCCGGATCGCCTGATCCGATTGATGGCCGGGGTAGAGCCGGCCCAGGACCCGGAGCAGCGAGGTCCGGTCGCCGCTCCACTCCCCCGGGGCGGCGACGTTCGGTCGCCGTCCCAATCACCCGGCGAGTGACACTCGCCGCTCCAATCCCCCGGAGCGGCGACGTCCGGTCGCCGTCAGTTCGGAAGCCGGGGTTGCCGTCGAAAGGTTCCGGGGTGAATGATGGGGAGAAGCGCGCCGTCCGCGGCGGGCTCGTTACCCCGGATTCCAACGGCTGGAGGCTTTGCCTCTGGCGCAGGGGTAATGGCTAGGATACACAAAAACACCACTATGCTCTTGAACATGGTTGATCATTGGCGCGCCACCGCCCGCTGTGCTGCCGCCGTCGTGGCGCTCACCGTCGGGGTACAGGCGCAGGAAAAAATCCGCGAAGAACTGCTCCAGAAGGATTTCCCCTTCCAGGCCGCCTGCATCGGAGCCCAGTTCCCCAAGGAAAACGTGGCCATGAAAGGTCTGGCCATCCGCATCGGCAACGACGCCGCGATCCTCTTCGACACCGACCTCCTCCGCATGGCCGCCGGTTGGTCGGGTGGCTTCATCAACACCCGCGGCGTGGTGTTCGACGGCAGTCACGGCAACCACCCGTCCATCGTCGGCACCCAGAAGTTCGGCACCGCGGTGGTGCCCGGTGTGACCGGCGATGACGGCGTGTTCAAGGACACCCGCTCCGAACCCTACGGCCCGATCGCACAGGACCTGGCGCGTTGGGATGGATTGTATGTGGACGGCATGGATGTCCTGCTCGCCTACACCGTCCGCGGAACCGCGGTGACCGAGCAACCCAGCTCCACCACCGCCAATGGCGAAGTCGGCTTCGTCCGCACCTTCGAGATCAACCCGCCCAAGTCCGGCCTCTTCAAACGCCAGCGCACTCCCGAAACCTTTTCCATCCTCCTCGCCGATGTCGAAGGCGCCACCTCCGGTCCGGTCGAAGGCGGCATCATCAGCCTCAAGGGCGCCGACGGTTCCCTGACCCGCATCTCCGCCACCGGCCTGCCCCAGGGCGCTTCGCTGAAGGTCGCTGACACCCAGGTCAGCCTCGTCATCCCCAAGGGCACCAAACCCGCCGTCTTCAAGATCACCCTCTGGAATGGTCCGGAATCCGCCGCTGGCACCTTCAGCCAATTGGCCGCCGGTGCCCCGGTCAAAAAGGACTTCTCCAAGGGCGGCGCGCCGCACTGGCCCGAATCCGTCGTCCTCAAGGGCCAGCTCAACACCTCCGCCACCCCGGATGGTGCCTATGCCACCGACAGCATCACCTCTCCCGAAAAGAATCCCTGGAACCGCCGGGTGCGCTTCGGCGGCATGGACTTCTTCAACGACGGCAAGCGCGCCGCCCTCTGCACGCATGACGGCGACATCTGGGTGGTGTCCGGCATTGACGACTCCCTCGAACGCCTCGAATGGCGCCGGTTCGCCTCCGGCCTGTACGAACCGCTCGGCCTCGAGATCGTCAAGGACGTCATCTACGTCTCCACCCGCGAAGGCATCACCCGCTTCTACGACTTCAACCAGGACGGTTCGGCCGACTTCTACGAGAACTTCAACAACGAGGTGATGTCGACCGAGGGCTTCCATGAATTCGTGTTCGATCTCCAGACCGATGCCGCCGGCAACTTCTACTTCGCCAAGGCCAACCCGGTGAACGGCGGCGGTCGCGGCTTCGGCGACAAGAAGGCCTCCCGCGGCAATGGCTCGGTCTGTTCCCACGCCGGCGCCCTCTTCAAGGTCAGTCCCGATGGCAAGAAGTTCGAGGTCATCGCCCGCGGTCTCCGCGCCCCCAATGGCATCGGCGTACGCGCCGATGGCCAGGTGACCACCTCCGACAACGAAGGCACCTGGGTTCCCACCACCCCGATCAACTGGGTCGATGGCAAGGCCTTCCACGGTGTCGTCAACCAGATGACCGCCCCCGAACTCGCCGAGCGCTTTGTCCCCCCCATCATGTGGCTGTCGCATAACGACTATGACAACTCCGGCGGCGGCCAGATCTGGGTCACCAGCGACAAATGGGGCCCCTACAAGGGCGAACTCCTCCACGAGTCCTACGGCAAATCCAGCCTCTACCTCGTCATGCGCCAGGACATCGGCAACGGCCGTCAACAGGCCGGTGTCGTCAAGTTCCCCCTCAAGTTCACCTCCTCCGTCATGCGCGCCCGATTCCATCCCCAGGACGGCCAGCTCTATGTCGCCGGCCTCAGCGAATGGCAGTCCAACGCCGCCCGCATCACCGGCTTCGACCGCGTCCGTTACACCGGCAAACCCGTCTACTCCGTCAACGCGATCAAGGTCATCCCCGGCGGTGTCGAACTCTCCTTCACCCAACCCCTCGACAAGGCCTCGGCCGAGGATCCCGAAAACTGGAGCGGCAAACGCTGGAACTACATCCGTTCCGAAAACTACGGGTCTCCCGAGGTCTCGCCCGCCGATCCCAACAAGAAGGGCCGCGAAACCATCAACATCACCGGAGCCAAACTCTCCGAGGATGGCAAGACCGTCCGCCTCCAGGTCCAGGACCTGCGACCCGTCATGCAGCAGGCCATCAAATGGGATGTCCAGGCCCGCGACGGCACCCGCATCTCCCAGGAAATCCAGCAGACCATCCACGCCATCCCCGGTGGCGTGGCCGTGAACTGATCCTGCCCCGTCCCCTTCACACCCCCGGCGCATCACGCCGGGGGTTTTTCATATTCCCCTCCCATCAGTCCCATCAGTCCCATCAGTCCCATTCGTCCCATCCGTCCCAACCTCATCCCCACCCTCCCCACCGATCCGGCACACGTCCCGGTAGGCACAGTATTCACACGGCAGTTTTCCTGCGTTCGGCACCGGTTGCGCCGAGACGTCTCCCGCCAGCAATCCTTCCCCCAATTCCCGCACCCGGCCCAACGCCGATTCCACCAACCGCTCCAGTTCCCCGGACACCGTCCCATCCGAGTTCGCGTAAGGACTGCCGTCCTTCTTGAACTTCACCGCAAACGGCAGACGCGACCAATCCACTCCACCCACCACCGCATTCACCGCCTCCACATCGATCCGTCCCCGATGCAGATAAGCCGGGCCACCCCCGGGATCGTCCCGGGTCGTCGACCGTTCCCGTTGCGGCTTCAACGACGCATAGGTCATCCCCGCCGGACGCAGTCCCGTCCCCTGGCACACCGCCCGCAGATACAGCGGCAGTTGCAACTCAAACCCCGCCGCCACCCGTCGCGGATCCAGCCGACGCACTCCCCCCTTGTAATCCACCACCCAGGCCAACCCATCCTCGCCGTCCGCCAAAGGAAGTACATCCACCCGATCCACCTTGCCCACGATCCTCACCCGTCCGTCATCCGTGAGCCCGATGTCGAGAGAACCCCAGCCGTGAACCGGTCCAAAAGGTTCCTCCACCCATTCCGGTTCCCCCGGCCACAACGGCAGGATCTCCAGCCAATGCCGGATCCACGCCACCACCGATTCCTCCGAGCGCCCCAGCTCAAACAACACGCCCGGCCCACCCGCCACCAACTGCGGATCCTCCCTCAGACCCTTCGCCACCGCCCGCACCCGCTTCTCGCCCGACGCCGGATCCAGTCCATGCCACGTCCGTCCTTCCAACCGCAGGGCCCGATGAAACCCCGCCAGCAATTCATGGGTCCAGTTGCCCAACTCCCGCGCGTCCGCAACCCGCTCCTCCCGTTCCCCCGCATCCAGGATGCGTTGCGCGAAATGCGCGAACCGGCACCCGGCCATCTGCTCCAATCCCGACGCCGACGTCGCCAGGGTCCGATCTTCCCACAACCGTTTCACCCACGCTTCGGACAACCGTTCGGTCCCGACCGGGGCCGGCTCCCACACCGTCCGGGTTGAGATCGCCATCGTGCCCGGCTCGGGATCCGGCTCAGGCACACACCCGGACAACCAACGCCGCAGCAACGGCGATGGAACCCGGCTCCCCCCCGTGATCCCTTCCCGCGGCAGCGTGAGGATCATGGCCTTGGCCGACCGGGTCAGGGCGATGTAGGCATAGAAATGTTCGTGGTGAACCCGGTCGACCGGTGTCGGCCCCAATCCGATCCCCGCCCGTTCCAACGCCTCGCGATCCGAAACGGTCAGGATGCCTGAAACAACCTGGGCCGCCGGGAACCCGCCTTCGATCCAACCCGGCAACAGCACCAGTTCGAGATCGGGATTTCGGGAACGGTCGATGGCCCCGATCAGCACCTGGTCCAAGGACGGCGGCACCGCACCCGCCGTCAGCCCGCTCCACGCGCTTTCCACCACCGGCAACCAGTCCCCTGCCGTCAACACATGCCCGGCAAAGGCACGCGCCGCTTCGTCCAACCACGCTTCCACCTCCTTCAACACCGTCAGGTGTCGCACCCCATCCACCCCGGCATCGTCCCAACCCTCGAGGGTCTCCGCCACCGCCAGGGTCTTCCACAGACCCCGGATGGCCGTTGCCAACCCAGGCCCTTCCACACCGCCGACCAGGCTCGCCGCCAATTCCCGCAGCGGCTCCACCACCCGCTTCATCAACGCTCCCAGCCCATGCCCCTCCGGCAGCTCACTGCCCCGCGTCCAACGTCGTCCCGCCCACCGTTCCTTCCGCAAGACGTTCTCCAACCGTTCCCCCTCCCATTCACCCAACGGCAACAACCCGCACTTCAACCACGCAAACCAGTCCTCCTCCGATTGCCCGTCCGCCGCGATCCGCAACGCCGTCCGGGTCAACTCCACCAACGGGTGATGTCTCAGCCCATGCCGATGATCCAGGAAGCACGGGATCCCGTGCTGCCGGAATACCCGTTGGAACACCGCCCCATACTCCTCCATCGAACGCGCCAGGACCGCCACCTCCCGATACCGCCCTCCGCCCCGGACGTGACGCCGGATCTCCCGCGCCGCCAACTCCGCTTCCCCATGCGGATCCTGACAAAGATAAACCCGTGGATTTCCACCCGACTCCGCGCCCGCCGCGGACAGATCGATGTTGCGCCCCATCCGCATCTCCAACCGGGCCAGCGCCGGGTTCGTCCGGAATCGGCCCCGTTCAAGATCCCGATCCAATTCCTCCACCGTCACCACCGCGTCCGGCTCGGATCCCATGGCGGCGTGACAGGCCTGGAAGGTGCGCTGGACCACGTTCCACAACGCCGGATGCCCGGCCTTCACCGCTCCGGTATCCAGACAGAACGCCGCCGTCACACGCCCCGCCCGTGAACCCACCGCCGCCAACAACGCAATCTCCGCCGGGGTCATCTCGGCAAAGCCATCCATCCACACGGATTCAAACCAGCACGGCTCGGGACTCGCCCGAAGCAGTTCGACCGCACGCCACGGAAGCTCCGACGGATCAATCAGGCCGGCATCGCGCAACCACTGTTGATAGGCCCGGAGCAGGCGCGCCCAATCCGCCAGCTTGCCCCGCAATCCGCCGGGAAGTGCGCTGCGTTCGGCCAACTCGCCGAGATGTCCGGAACCGAGTCCGTGTTCCTGGAAAGTCCGCAATACCCGCGACACCTCGCGGGCCAGACCCACCGCCTTCGAAAGCTTCCCGAAATGTCCCAGCTCACCCTCGTGCTGCGCCAGCAACGCGCGCAATACCATCACCCGCCCCTCTTCCCCGAGCAGACCCGGCATCCGGTCTCCCGCCCGTTCCAGCACATGACGGGCAAGGCGTTCAAAGGACAGGATCTCCAACCGGCTGAACCCTTCCACCCGCCCGTCCGCCATCACCTGGCGCTCGATCTGGAAGGTCGCCTGCTTCGGCGCAATGAACAGCAGGGGCGGTCCGTCTGGATCCGACGCCAATGCCTCCCGCACCCCGTCCAGGCAGCGCATCGTCTTCCCGGTCCCGGCCGGGCCGAGCAGGAAATGGACGTTCATGCCGGACCGAACACCCGGGCTGAAAGCGGTGGCAGGGTGAACAGCGCAGAGAACGGTTGCCCATGCGCCGGCTCCGGTTCCGCCTGCACCCCCAGCGGATTCCCCAGATCCGAGCCTCCGTAGATCGCTGCGTCCGAATTGAACAACTCCGCCCAGTGTCCGCCCGACGACAATCCGATCCGGTATCCGGAATGGGGATTGGGCGTGAGATTGAGGAGGATGAGGAGTTGTCGACCGGTGTCGGGATCCCGACGCAGGAAGCTCAGCACCGAGTTGGCGTGATCCCCGCAATCCACCCATTGGAAACCTGCCGTGTCGAAGTCACCCCGCCACAGCGCGGCCTCCCGTTGATACACCGCGTTCAGGTCCGCCACACAACGCTGGATCCCCGCATGGTACGGACCCGCTTCCAACAGCCACCAGTCGAGTTCCCCATTGGCGTTCCACTCCGCCGATTGCCCGAATTCCGAGCCCATGAACAACAGCTTCTTGCCCGGGAAAAACCATTGATACGCCAGCAGGCACCGCAGGTTCGCCGCCCCCTGCCAGTCATCCCCGGGCATCCGGCGCCGCAACGATCCCTTCCCGTGCACCACCTCGTCATGCGAGAGCGGCAACACGAAGTTTTCCTGGTGATGATACAGCATCGCGAAGGTCAGGTCGTTCTGGTGATACCGCCGATGGATCGGGTCCCGCCCGAAATAGCCCAGCGTGTCGTGCATCCAGCCCATGTTCCATTTCAGCGTGAATCCCAGCCCGCCCAGCCACGGCGGACGCGAGACCATCGGCCACGCCGTGCTCTCCTCCGCGATGGTCACCACCCCGGGATGTTCCGTGTGCACCAGGTGATTCACATGCCGCAGGAACTCCACCGCTTCCAGGTTCTCGCGACCCCCGTACTTGTTCGGAATCCATTCCCCCGGTTGCCGCGAATAATCCAGGTACAACATCGACGCCACCGCATCCACCCGCAGCCCGTCCATGTGGAACCGTTCACACCAGTAGAGCGCATTCGACGCCAGGAAGTTCCTCACCTCATGCCGCCCGAAGTTGAAGATCAATGTTCCCCAGTCCTGGTGCGCTCCCTGCCGCGGATCCTCATGCTCGTACAACGACGTCCCGTCATACCGCGCCAAGGCCCAGTCATCCCTCGGGAAATGCGCCGGCACCCAATCCACCAACACCCCGATCCCCGCGTCATGCAACACCTCCACCAGGTATTGCAGATCGTCCGGCGTCCCGTACCGCGCCGTCGGCGCGAAGAATCCCGTCACCTGGTATCCCCAGCTCGGATAGAACGCGTGCTCCGCCAGCGGCATGAACTCCACATGCGTGAAACCCATCCGCCGGATGTAATCCACCAACGGCCCCGCCACCTCCCGATACCCCGGCGATTCCGTCGCCGACTTCTTCTTCCACGACCCGAGGTGCAGCTCGTAGATGCTCATCGGCCCGCGCAACGCCTGGGTGTCCCGTCGTCGACGCATCCACGCTTCGTCATTCCACGGACGGCGGGTGTCGCACACCACCGCCGCGTGTTTCGGCGGCATCTCAAAGGCGAAACCAAACGGATCCGTCTTCACCACCACCAACCCGTTCGCATCCACCAATTCGAATTGATAAAGCGCGCCCACTCCCACACCCGGCAGGAAGATCTCCCACACCCCCGATGACCCCAGCCGTCGCATCGGATGACAGCGTCCGTCCCATCGGTTGAAGTCGCCCACCACCGACACCCGGGACGCATTCGGTGCCCACACGGCAAAGGCCGTTCCCATCACGCCGTCCAGGATCCGCGGCTGCGCCCCCAGCATCTCGTAGAGCTTCCGATGATTGCCCTCGTTGAACAGGTGCAGGTCCGTGTCCCCCACCGTGGGCCAGAAGGAATAGGGATCACGACCCTGGCTCACCTGGCCGTCCGCCCATTTCACCCGCAGGTCATACGCATAGACCCGTTGGATCGACCGCGTTGTTCCCTCGAAAAGATCCGTGTCGCCCACCCGCGCCAACTTCACCACCGGCAGCTTCGTCTCATGCACCGGAACGAACTCAACGGACTGCGCTCCCGGTACCAGCGCCCGTCCGACCAACCCCGATCCGTCCCCCAGCGGATGCAATCCCAACAACGAATGCGGTGATCCGTGCCGGAGCTCCACCAGGGTCTCCAACTCTGCGGGCGTGATGAGCATGGGCCGACCCTACCGAGCCAAGCCGCCGATGCCAGTCCGCGTTCCCGGAGCGGCGAGGACCCCTCGCCGTCCCCAATCCTCACGGCGACCAAACGTCGCCGCTCCAGTCCCCGGGAGCGCGGAATTCATTCCGCACCCCGTCGCCGCCTTCGTGCGACCTCTACGGTGCCTGCCGTCCTCCCGGACCCGACTCGCGACACGCCTGATAGAGCCAGGCCTTGGCATACGCCCACCAACGCTTCGCGGTGGGTTCGGAAATGTTGAGGACCTGCGCGGCCTGTTCGGTAGTGAGCCCAACGAAATGCCGCAGCTTCACCAACTCCGCCTTCGGTCCGTCGATGGCCGCAAACCGCTCCAACGCCTCGTCCAGCAACAGCAATTGGTCGTCGTCCGCCGGGACCGGGAGGTCGATGCCATCCAGTTCGACATGATCGACGCCGCCGCCATGACGCCGGGCGCTCTTGCGCCGGGCGCGATCGACCAGGATGCGACGCATGGCCTCGGCGGCGGCGCCGAAAAAGTGGGCCCGGTTCTGCCAGTGCGGCTGGGCATCGGCGCCCAGCCGCAACCATGCCTCATGGACCAGGGCGGTGGGCTGCAGGGTTTGGCCGACGGACTCACGCGCCATCTTCTGCGCGGCCACCTCGCGCAACTCGGCATAGACGATCTCATAGAGACGACCCGCCGCCTGGGCATCGCCTGAACGCACCGCGGTCAGGATCTGGGTGACTTCACTCATGGGATCGATGGGCAGTCCAACAACGCCGATCCTGCCTTCACGCCGATCCGATTGCCCCGGCAGGCACCGTCCAGAAAGATGGCGCGCCCGGATGGGGAACGTTCGAGCGCGGCGGCAAACAGGGCTTCTTCGCGGGTGGACATGGATAGGGTCGGGGCTTGGCGGTAGAGTCCGGGATCTGGCTGGAATGGTATTCCTCACCCTCCCATGCGGAAAGCCAGCCTCAAAGGGATCATCCGAATTGAAGAAAGTTGGAGCATCCCCACGGCGACCAAACATCGCCGCTCCGTTCTCCTCGCCGCTCCCGGCCTTCAGGGAATCGGATTCACAAGCCGGTAGAACCCGTGATCGCCCCTCTGAGGCAGGTTGATCCCGCCGGTGATTCCGGCATCCGGCACAACCACTTCACCCACGGATTCCCAGAGGCCCAGATCGGGGCTGGACTCGATGCCATGGCGGGCACCGGGCAGTCCCCATACGCGGGACTGCAACGGGTCTCCGGTGCCAGGCTGGGTTCCGATGAATGCGGCGGCAATCGACGGCAATCGGAGCCGGGCCAGGTAGGGGGCGGCTTGATCATTGAAACGTTGGAACGTACCGCCGAGGTGCAGCGAGCCATCGCCACCCGCCGACAGACACCACACGTGATCCCCGGCACCCCGGCCGAGGTCGAAGTTCTGATCAAGAGTCCCATCCTGATTGAGCAGGGCGACAAACCGGCGGCTGCCCCCGGCCACGTTGGTGAAGGCGCCTCCGACCAACAGTTGGCCATTGGGCAGGGGTTGGAGATCCATCACCTCGCCGTTGGGTTGCGGCGCGCGGAATCCAGGATCGACACTGCCGTCCCGATTCAGTCGCACCAACCGCCGAAAGGCCCGGCCACCGATGGTCTCGAAGAATCCTCCCACATAAGCCCGGCCATCGGGCAGCACCGCGATGCTGACCGGATGCGTGGAGGCTCCACCGGCAAGCAGGGGAAAGGTCTGGTCCAGCGACCCGTCCGGGTTCAGCCGGATCAGGTTTCGCACGGTCTGTCCGTTGTAACCGGTGATCAATCCTCCGACGAGGATCCGGCCATCCGGAAGCAGGCCAATGGCGATTCCGGCCACCACCACCCCCTGCATTCCCGGCTCCAGTCGGAATGAACGGTCGACCGATCCGTCCGGCATGAGCCGGACCAATCCCCGCAGCCTTTCCTGTCCCACGTGATCAAAGGTGCCGCCGACCAACAGCCGGCCGTCCGGTTGCTCGACCACGGCATGCACCGCGCTGTCAAAGCCCGGATGCGCGAAGGCCATGTCCATCCGTCCGTCCGGCTTCAGACGCACCAGGTTCCGGGCCGGCAAGCCATCGGCCAATCCCACGAATCCACCCAGCATCCAGTCGCCGTTGGACAGCTGGGTCACGGACAGGATCTTCGCCGGTGGAACAACGAACGATTTCACCCGCGAATTGACCAGCTCCGGCGGGTTGAAATCCAGGTCCGGGCTCCCATCGCCACGCAGCCGCGCCACACCGGTCCTCGGGACTCCGCCAACCTCGGTGAAATCACCTGCAATCAAGGCGCCGCCATCCACCGCCTTCAGGGCGATGACCGTGCCATTCGGCGCTGCCGACGGTCGGACCGCTCCCGGCCGGTCATCGTCAAGAAGCCGCAACGTCACCGACCCATTGCCCACCCCGATCCGCGCCGTTTCATCGGCTTCATCCAGGTCATCCGACATCGCCTCCACCCGGAACGACTGCCGACGGTTCCCGTCCGTGAACGCCAGGCGGGTTGGCGTCACCGCGAAATCACTCCCGAGCGTGGCGGTGTCTCCTTCCTGACCGATCACCAGGTCCAGGTCCCGGACCGCTCCCGCGTCCAATGCGCCGGTGAACTCGACCCACACCTCAGCCGATCCCCCGGTCTCGGGAAGCACGAGGGAATCGCGTGAGACCACGAACCCGGGTTCGTCATCGCGGATCGTGATCACGCATTCGGAATTGGAACTGAGACCGTGATGTCCCAAGACGTTCACCAGGGTGATCCGCAGGACTTCATCCCCTTCCACCAGATCATCCTGCAGGATCGGGATGATCACTTCCGCCATGGCCTGGTTGGTGGCGAAGCTCACCAGCGCGCTGGTCGGCCGGGTGTAGTCGAGGATCGCCTTGGCAGAACTGTTGGGATCCAGGGCCAGGTTGACCCGGGTCGCGGTGTTGAGGTCGCCCACACGTTCCAGGCGCAACGTCACCGATCCACCCCCTTCACCCACGCGCACCGCCGGCTCCGCAAAACCGATCCGGCTCCGGGCGATCCGATAATTGGCGACCACAGGTGCGATCCGGTTGAGCGTCTGGGCGTTGTCCGCCTCGCCGGGTTGCCCGATCGGGACGCCGAGTTGGACGCCGTCGAAGGTCTGGTCGGGATTGGAAAAGAGGCTCAACTGGATGCCGGGATCGTAGGCCATGGCGGTGCGGTAAGTGACGCCGCCGGCGTCGAAACGGAATCCGTTGGCGTAGGGAAAGGCGGATGGCAACCCCTGCCAGGCGCTGGGATAACCGTGTTCCCGATCATGCCCCGCTCCCAGGACATGGGCCGTCTCATGCGTGAAGGTGAGGCTGGCGTGTTCGGCCCAGAGAGGGTTCCCGATGAACACCCCGCGGCGCATGATGGACATCCCCCGATTGGCGTCGCCCAGCGGATTGCTCAACAGGGTGGCCGCTCCTCCATACCCGTTGGCGTCGGACTCGATCACCAGATAGACGATGTCGGCCTTGAAATCGTTTCGCCATGCGGTGATGCGCGAATCGCCGAACATGTTGTTGAAGTCGGTCAGCATGTTCCCGTTCTCGACCCACGTCGGGTGCAACCCCACCCACACCGGATTCAATCGCACACCGATCAGGCTGTTGGTGTAAGAGCGGTTGGCGTCGTCCACCATCCGCAGGATTCCGCGCCTCAACGATTCCTCGTCACCGTGGGAGGCCAATGCGCGAGGCGTGTAGAGGATCATCACATCCAACACCACGGGCTCCGTCGCGGGATCCCATCGACCATCCGCCACCGCCAACGGCCCAGCCGGACGCCGGTCCATTTCACCACCCGGACCGGCATCCACCCCCTGCCCCATGGTGACGCAACGTCCCGCCTGTTGATCCGGGAGCCGGGTCACCCGGGTGGATCCGTCCGGCTCGGGCAACCACTGGAAGACACCGAGCCCGGGCACCTGGGCGAGGCCGCTGAATCCGTTTCCGGCCAGGACCAATTGAACCGTGCCTCCCGGGAGATCAGCCAGCGTGCCCTGCAATTCCAGCGCCCCGTCCGAAGCGGTGCCAATCCGGGTCAATTGCACCGTGACATCCTGGTTCTCCAGAAGATCCAGGCGCACCCGGTCACCCACCTGCAACCCTCCGCCGCCCGGCGAAAGCAGCACCGGGTTCACCCGCAGGATCCGCTCCGACGCCGCAGCCCGCATCGGTCCCACCGCTCCGCGAACCGGAGGGACAGGCTCTCCCGGCAGGAGGAATCGGGGAAGTGGGTCGGACGGTGGTACGGCATCGGGGTGGATGACATCGGATGCGAGTGTGGAAGCGCCGACAACGAGGGCGAGGATCAGCGGCCAGGAACCGGGATGTGGAAGGAATGGTCTCATACATCCCGGGAACACGGATCCCGGTTGGAAAGGATTCGCTGTGATCCGAAGAAAGTTGGCGCTTCGCGCGATCCCCACGCCGGAGGCGTTCCAGCCGATAGCCCCGAGTGCGAAGCTACCCGGGGTCCACGGGGGATGGGGACAGGCTCTCCTTACAACGACCGCCCGTCGCCGCCCCAGTCAGACGACGCTCACCGTTCCACGGAGATCGCGACGACAAACGGGACGAAAGACCCGCTCTCGTTGATGAGATCGACGCCGACCAGTTCCCGCTCGGGAAACGGGTTGGCCCAGGTCCGATGAAACAGGCGCACGCGGGCTCCCCAATGTTCCGCCGTCGAATTCCGCCCTTCCCAGGCCAGGGTGCCGCGACGGCACTGCGACCCGGGATGGCTGGACCACCATTCCCCGATGTCTTCGCCCAGCACCAGTTCGAGGTCTGCGGTGGAACCATCGGCAAAACGGAGACGGTATCGGCCCACGGGATCCGCGCCCTGCGGGGCGATCTCGGAATCCGCAGCGGCATGCAGGAAATGGAGGCGGCGAACGAAGCCCTTCACCGGAATTCCCTCAACGATCCGACCGCTGTTGGAGGGCACGCGTGGGAATCGTTCCGGCAACCCGGCGGTCACCACACCCCGGATGTCCCATGTCACCCCGTCGAGCTCAACCAATCCCTGCGGAAGAACCGACAGGTCGTTGTTGGCTCCGAACAGGAAATGACCCGGCAACCAGCGGGTCTCCAGGTGTCCGTTGTAGGCATCGGTCAGATCCACACACTCCGACGGCGTCCGCGGATCCCTCGGGGACCAGTTCGAACGGGGTTCGACCGGTGGCAGGCCCGGTGGGGCCGGATTCGCCCGAGGAACCTGGAGCTGTCGCCAATGCCGCTGCCGCGCCAGACGCAGGATCCGATCTTCGATCAGCTCATCAGCCCGCCCCGGAAACTCCGCGCCCCGCCAGGGCAATGCCTCCATCAGGTCCGTTCCCCGGGCCGGTGATCCGTCGTCCATCACCGTGTGGAGCAACCGCCCGTGAACCTCATCGAAGGCAATGGTCGTTCCCCAACCTTTCTGGCGTCCGAGGGAAGCCAGTGGGAGTCCGGTCCAACCGTCATGGATTTCCACGCTGACCTCACCGATACGCGGGTCGAGAGCCTGACACGTGGTGAGGAACAAGCGCCGACCGTCCCGTGAAAACGTCAGATGGGATGCTCCCTCGCCCGCTTCGCTCGTCGCCATGAGCGTCCAGTCCCGCGCATCCCACACACGCAATCGCCCCGACCGATCCACCGTGGCGAACCGTTCGCCATCCGGGGTAAACCCCGATCCACACGGATCGAAGTCGGATCCTTCCCCCGGAGGATTGAATCGCTTGAGCAACGCCCAATCCTCCACCGACCAGACTCCGCCCGCTGAAAACCCGGTGACCGCCACCTGGCGACCATCCGGGCTCAGACAAGCCTGATGGATCGGCAACAGATCGTTTTCACACGGCATCTGGCGAAGTTGAAGCAGTGCCCCCGATCTCCCATCCCACACCGCCACCCGTCCCGTGAAATCCACCGCCGCCACCCGCCTTCCATCCGGGGTGACCGACAACGACCACATCGCCCGGTTCAGGTTGGTCCAGGTGGCTTCCAACCGCCGCTCCCGCAGGTCCCATCGACGAACGGTGTGATCATCCGAAACCGAAAACAGCGTCTGCCCATCCGCGGTCCATGCGAGGTCATTGACCGATCGGAAATGGCCGTGCAACCAACCCGTCCGCTCGCCGGTGCGCGTGTCCCACAGCGAGATCCGCGAGTCCAGATGTCCCAAGGCCACCGTCCGGCCATCCGGCGACAACGCCGATCGCAGGGCGGAATTGACCGGCGCCAGACGAAGGTCCGGCGGATCCACCGGCCATACATGCACGGTGGCTGGCGTCGGATAATGCCCCACCAACGCACTCGCCAGGCGTCCATCCGCGGAGACCCCCAGGCTGGCCCCGATGGCCACGTCGCCGATCCCCATCGCCTCGATCGGTTGTCCGGTCCGCCAATCCCACAGGTGAACCTGAGCGTTCCGGCTGGAGATCAGGGTTCGTCCATCCGATCCCACCGTCAGGGTGTTGAAACGAACCGCAGTCGCAGGAAGGGCATGGCCGGATCCGGTATCCCAGAAACGCGCCTGACCCGTTCTCTCCCGCACGGTCAGCAGGCGCGAGTGTTCCTCCGACAAAATGGCCCGGGTGATCTCCGGCCCTTCCGGCGGCGTCTTGAACCACGGTTCTTCACTCCCCACCTTCCAGGCCGCCGCCACACCGTCGGCATCCACCGTCGCGTAGTGGTGGGCATCCCACGTCAGTTCCACCGACCGGAACCGTTCGGCGCCCCGGGGAACCTCGGCCTCGACCTGTCCGGTCAACCCATTCCACAAGGTGAACCGGCTGCCTTGATTGGGCCGGATCTCCCATCCAATCACCCTCATGCCATCCGGGGTGAACCGGACCGCCGTACACGGTTCACGGCCTTCAAGGACGCCAATCTCCCCGCCCGTCCCGGTGTCGTACCAACGCACCTGCCGGGTGCCGTCAGCCACCACCAGACGCCGGCCGTCCGGACTGAAACGCAGGCTCAGGATCGAAGGAACATGCGACGCCCCCTGGCGGATGCGGCGCCAGTCCCCGCAATTCCAAAGGGTGAACCCGGGACCGGGACCCGCCGTGGCCAGCCATTCACCCGACGGACTGAACGCGGCATCCCGCACCGGCTCCGTGCCCGATCCAGTGCGGAACACGGATTCCTGGTTGGTGAGGTTCAACACTTCAAAACGCCCACCGCCCCAACACGCCACCCAACGTCGATCGTTGCTGATGGCATGGTCCAACACTCCAACCTGCCCGCGCGGCGGTTCGACGTGCCCGGTCCAACCGTTGGTCAACACCGTGGCGGCAAGGATCTCCCGATGCGCCAGGAGTAGAAGTCGTCCCCATTCCCAACCCCGAAAACGTTCCGGCAAAGCCAGCAACTGGCGGCGGGCGGCCGGATGGGTGCCTTCCTCCAGACGTTGTCGAACCAGTCCAAGGACGGCGGAATAGTTGGCGCGCGCCGTCGCCTCCGCCTGGACCTCCGCACGTCGCCACTGCCACGTGATGCCCGCAAAACCAGTCAACACCATCAGCACACACGCCGCACTCAGCGCCGCCACCAACGGACGACGTCGAACCCACTTCGCCAACCGTTCTCCCGGGGTGGTCGGTCGGGCATGGATGGGTTCGTGCCGACGCCATCGCGCCAGTTCATCGGCCACTTCCAGCGCACTGCCGTAACGCCGGTCCGGATCCCGTTCCAGGCACTTGAGGGTGATGGTCTCCAGATCCCGCGACAGCGCCGGACGCAACCGGCGCGGCTCCACCGGCTCACAGGCCGCCGCCGCTCCCAACGTTTCATTCAGCGATTCCCCCAACGCCGGCGGACGACCCGTCAGCAGGTAATACAGGATCGCTCCCAACCCGAAGATGTCGGTCGCCGTGCCCGTCGTTCCCAACCGCGAATCCACCTGCTCCGGCGCCATGAAATTGGGCGACCCTGCGCTCTCCAGTGTCCGGGTCGGATCCACCAACGATTTGGTCAGCCCGAAATCGGTGAGCTTGGGATGGTCATCCGGCGAGATGAGGATGTTGGCCGGCTTGAGGTCGCGATGGATGACCCCGTGTTGATGGGCGTAATGGACGGCCCGCGCAATTCCCTCGACGTAACGCACCGCCGTTTCGACCGGGAGAAAGCCATCGCGACAGTGCTGGGCCAGGTTGCGGCCCGGCACGTATTCCATGGCGAAATACGGGCGCCCCTCCTGTTCCCCCACCTCATGGATGGTGACGATGCCCGGATGGGAAAGCCGGGCGGCAATGCGGGCTTCGCGCAGCAGGCGTTCCCGGGCCTTGGCATCGGCAAATTCACCCGCCAGGAGCATCTTCAGCGCGACCAGTCGTTCCAGGCCGGGCTGGCGGGCCTTGTAGATGACACCCATGCCGCCGCGCCCGATCTCCTCCAGCAGTTCATAGGGACCGAAACGCTGGACCAAGGGGGCATCGCTGATGAATCCGGGGACATCGTCCGATTCAGGCATGCCCGGGGCCGACGGAAACTCGTCCTCGAGCAGGCAGGCGGCACACAACCCGGCATTCAGCCTTCGACCCGAGGCGGCACCGCAGCGGGAACAGGTGGGCGGGATCGGATCCATCACATTCGAGCACGGGGTTCGGAGGGAAAGGATTCGGAAGGATGCCGGATTCGTACAGGGTGCATCTCAATTCCCGCGCAGGATCTCGATCAGGCCGCGAAGTTCCCCGGCGACATCCCCGTCCTCACCCACGGTCTGGGCGACTTCATCATGCAGCAATTCGCGGTAACGCCCGCGCAGCCGATGAAGCTGGGACTTGAACGCTGCAAGGGTCAGACCCAACTGGGCCGCCGCCTCGGCCAGCTCCGGTGGCTCGCTCCCGAAACTGAGGAAGGGTTCGATGACCCGGAAACGTTCGCCCATCCTCGAAGCACATTCGTCCCGGAGTCGTTGGAGCACACGCGCACAAAGCGTTTCCGCCCAGGTCCGTTGATAGATGCGCTCCGGAGTCTCAGCCGGCACCAGTTCCCCCGCGTAACCGCTCTCCCCATGCTCGGCGATCAAGGCTTCAAGCGATCCGATGAAGGCATCGCCACCCCGTCGCAGGGCTTTGCCCTTGCGCCATTCATCAATCAGAAAGCGGTTGATGGCGGTCAGGAGGAACGAACGGAAACGCCCGCCCTCAGGCGTCAGGCCCTGGGCGAAATCCTTCGCCAACAGACGGGCGAAAAACTCCTGGGTCAGGTCGGAGGCGTCCTCGGGGGAATGGCCCTTGCGCCGGACATAGGCGTAGAGCGGATACCAATAATCGGTGCAGAGCTGTTCCAACGCCGCGTGCGCCTGTTCCGCACCTGTTCCCCCCGCCCGCAACACCACACTCCAGCGCGTCGTGACAAACTCACGCCGGGCTTGTGGGTCGGACTGGCCTTGGTTCATGGCTTGGCCGCGATTCAACGGTGAACCCCACTCCGATGCAATCGCCCAACGCCATCCCAAATCGGGGGCGGCGGGATTCACCCGCCGTCCTCGATCCCAACGACGACCAACCGTCGCCGCTCCAGTCCTCAGGAGCGCGGAATTCATTCCGCATCCCCAATCCCTTCCACCCTCCGCGAACAAGAATCTCCGCGCTCCCTGGGTTGGTTCATGCCTCTCGCAGTCCTCCATCCCGACGATGGGAGCAATGGGGTCAGTCCCATATTTTCGACACCAGTCTCACCGACTGGGTCCGGCGTGCCCGGCGTGAGCACACGACCTTCGTGGTGTGCGAGGCCACCACACCGGTGGCACGGCTGGTGCCAGCCGAATCATCCCGTTGCACGGGAGCGGAACTCGCCCGCGCGCTGGCCGGGGTTGAACTGCCTCCCGCCGAAGCCCGCGCCTGGGGGGAAGACCTACGCGACGCACGCACCAAGCTGTCGCCCCCGGAGGACCGATGGCCGGTTCTTACGACCTGATGGTGGCGGCCACCGCACGACTGCGTGGGAGTAAAGTTGCCACGTTCAACCGCCGCCACTTCGAGCACATTCAAGGACTGAGCCTCGCGGTGCTCTGAAGACAGTAGCTCCCGCTCGGCAGCAAACAGGAGTTCTTCGTACGTGGGATTCACGGTTGTTTGCCCTCCACCTTTCCCTGCCCGCCGTAGCTCGTCGTAGGCGGGTCCTTAGCCGTATCCATGCAGTAGGGAGGGAAGTGGCGGCGCAGCAGATTCTTTCGCAGGCCGAGGAGTGAGCGAGGCGCGTATCAATAGCTCGATCCGTAACGAGCGAACGACGAAGGCATTGCGGAAGAAGATCCAGCCGAAACGACCGATCCTACTGCATGGATACGGCTTAGCCTCCGCCGCGTTGATTTCGGCCCACGTCGGCGCGCGCCAGGCCTGCCACGGTGTGCCTACGAGGATCACGTCGCCATCGGCACTCCAGGTGGCCGCCTCCAGATAGCCACCAGTGCCGGTCAAGGTCAGCAGTTCCTGCCGCGTGCCGACCTCCCAGAGCTTGATGGTTTCGCGTCCACCACTCGCGGAGATCAACCGTCGTCCATCGGGGGAGAATGCGATCCCGTGAGCTCCGTTCAGATGACCCTGGACAGATTCGATCAGTTCGCCTTTGGCGGGGCTAAAATCCATGCCCAGCTTGATAACCTTCAGCGCCAGACGTCGCCGCACGGGCTCGATTTGCTCGGCGACACGGCCCACGCCGCAGCCACCTTCGCCTACGCGTTCCAAAAAATTGTAGCGCCCGAGCGTCTGACCCACGGCTTCGTCGGGCGCATCGGCGAGATCGAGCTTGAGGGTAGGGCGGGCGGTGTCGGCTTGGGTGGGCGTCAGGTTGCCGGGCTGTGTGTGCGCCGCGAGCAGGCCTTCGAGACGTTGGCGCAAGCCTGAGTCGCCTTCACACATCACGCCGAGGAACGCGGCGCGCTTCTCCGCCGGCTTGGCCAGTGCCAGGGCAAACAGGGCTTCTTCGCGGGTGGGGTTCATGGCTGGGATGCGAGAGCTCGGCACAGAATGTCCCGTTCGGGAGGTAGTTGCCGCCGGGAAGCGGGCGGGTTAAGGGTTCGATGTTGAAAGCGCGCCTCTATCTCGAAACAACCGTGCCCAGCTACCTCATGGCCCGGCCGAGTCGGGATTTGATTTGTGCGAGCCATCAGCAAATCACACGCGAATGGTGGGAGATCCGCCGGGCGGACTTCGAAATATTTATCTCCCAACTCGTGCTGGACGAGGCGGCAGCCGGCGATCCCGCGGCCGCCCGTGAGAGACTGGCGGTGTTGAAAGACTTGCCCCAACTCGACATCACCGATGACGTGGCCGCACGGGCGGAGGCGTTGGTGGCGTCGCTGGCCCTTCCGGCGAAGGCCTCGACCGACGCGGCGCACATCGCCCTCGCCGCAGTTCACGGAATGCACTTCCTGCTGACATGGAACTGCACCCACATCGCCAATGCTGAAATGGCAGTGTCCATCGCGAGGGTCTGCCAGGAACGTGGATGGACCGCACCGGTGATTTGCACGCCGGAAGAATTGATGGGAACATGAATCCATGGTGAAAGATGCGTTAGTGGAGGAAGTGCGGAAGGCGCGCCAGGAGCAGGCAGCCAGATGGAATTTCGATCTCAAGGCGGTTCTGGCCGACGCGCGCAAACGCCAGTCGCAATCCGGCCACAAGGTCGTTTCGTTCGTGCCCAAAGACTCCAGGGTAGGCTGACCCCATCGACCACCGAGGCGTTGTGCCCTGCGCAGCGGCAAACAGGAGTTCTTCGCGGGTGGGGTTCATGGGTGGGCAGTTGTGAATTGCTCGCCAGCATTTTGACCGTCAATCAGCTGGCGATGTCGGGGCTGGAGGCATTGGTGCGGAGTCTGGATTCCTTCGATCTGAGTGACGTCACTCATTCGAAGCGGGAATCGTGGGTGGCCAAGCAGGGTCATCGTCGAGGCGACGTTTCAGTATTCCGGAAAGGAAGTAGGTAGCGTAGTTCACCGCGTCGGTTTCAGTTGCAGCCGCAAAGTGCCTGTAGGCGGCAGTGCGCATTCCCAACGACAAATGTCTGACGCCGACAAAGAAATGGGACTCACATAGTGCCGACTGCGATCCACGGGAGGCACTCAGCAGTGATTCCTCCCCAAGCTCACCTTGTAGGTATTGGACCAGCCGTTTGTAGTGTGGACGCAGCGATGCCAGGTGTTTCGCGGAACGCTGGGCGAACGTGCGCGCTGCATCCTCAGCCGAATCTGGCTGGGCCAGCAGGTGATACACGATGATTGAACTGTAGAGATCGGTCAGGCCGGTTCCCGGAGCTTCAGATTTCGGGGACAGTAGGGTGTGCGCTGCCTGTTTCAGTCCCTGCGAGTCTTCGGCGGCAAGCAGGCAGATCAGATTCAACCAATGATGGGTTTCACCGGACGTGCAGCGTTGCTTCACCGCACCCGGCTTCCCCTGGAGCATCAGGATCTGCCGGTAGCCCAGCTCCAAAATGAAGTGCCGGCTCGAGTCTGCGCCCAGGAGGAACCCAAGCTTCGAGGGAGATACGTGTTTCGCGGCAGCCTCACGCAATGCTTCCTCCGTCCGATCATCGTCACCGCTCAGAATGGAATATCGGACTCGCGCGATCGCAGCTTCTTGTTCCGCTGCAACCAGCGCTCGGAAGGCGCGCCGTTCCCGGGAAAACGCCGCGATGGACAGGCTCAAACCCAGCACCAAGGCCAATGTGACCGCGGCCCCGACGGCGGCAAAGATCAGCTTGTTTCGCCGGAACGCCTTCTGGAATCGGTAGCCCGCGCTGGGCGGACACGCGACGACCGGCTCGTTGTCCAGATGCCGTTTGAGGTCCGCCGCCAGTCCATTGGCGGTCTCGTAGCGGCGCGTGCGGTCCTTCTCCAGGCACTTCATCACGATCCAGTCGAGGTCGCCGCGGATCAGTTTGAGCAGTCTCACCGCGTCATAGCCGTGCGCGTTCGCCGTGGCCGTGAGCGCATCGCCCAGCATGGGGCTCAGGCGCGTGCTCGGACGCACCGGCTCCTTTTCCCGGATCGTCTTGCGCATCGCGTCGAGTCCGGACTGGGCCAGTTCCTTGGCATCGAAGGGCGTCTTGCCCGTGAGCAGTTCGTAGAGCAGCACGCCGAGCGCGTAGATGTCGGAGCGGGTGTCGATGTCCAAGCCGCTCATCTCCGCCTGCTCCGGCGACATGTAGGCGGGCGTGCCGATGAACTGCTCGAAGGCGGTGAACAGGGTCTGGTTGGTCAGCCGACCTTCGGTGGCCTTGGCGATGCCGAAGTCGATCACCTTCGGCACCGGGACGCCGTCGTGGAGCGTGACGAGGATGTTCGACGGCTTGATGTCGCGGTGGATGATGCCCTTCTGGTGCGCGTGCTGGATGGCGTGGCAGACCTTGATGAACAGGTCGAGCCGTTGCCGGGTATCGAGCTTGTTCTCGTCGCAGTAGCGGGTGATGGGAATGCCCCGGACGAGTTTCATCACGAAGAACGGCCGGCCCGAATCGGTCGCGCCGGCGTCCAGCACCCGGGCGATGTTCGGGTGGTCCATCATCGCCAACGCCTGCCGTTCCGCCTCGAAGCGGGCGACCACGGACTTGGTGTCCATGCCCAGCTTGATGACCTTGAGCGCGACGCGCCGGCGGACGGGTTCCTCCTGTTCCGCCATGTCCGGATCGTCGGGCATGGCGGGGGCGGTGGGCGATGTCATACCGCATTCCCATGCGTAAGACAGGGGCGAAAGGGATCACCACCCTGAACGAAAGCTGAGGGGTGCAATCCCAGCGACCGAACTTCGCCGCTCCGTTCCCGTTCCGGAGCGGCGAGATTCACTCGCCGTCCTCATTCCCAGGAGCGCGGAATTCATTCCGCTTCCCCCTCTTCAGCCCAAATGAATCTTCGCCACCGAGTCCACCGAGAGCACAGAGCCTGGGGTGACGGAGGATCCATTCGCCACCGGTTTCAAACCAGCTCCCTCTGTGTCCTCCTTGATGAAACAAACGCCGCATCACGGCCCAGACTCGGGCAGGCCACGTACAATGGTGACCACGTGTCCGCCGGAGATCCTGCGGACGCGCGGTCCGTGCGGTTCGAGCACCAACAGATCTCCGTTCGGCGCGACCGCGATCCCTGTCGGTTCATCAAAAGTGGCGCTTGCGACCGGGCCATCGGTGCTGCCGCCGTTGGCGGTGCCGGCCAGCGTGGAGACCATTCCTTCCTTCGAAATCTGGCGGATGCGTCCAGCGCGCTCCACGACCAGCACGTGACCGCGGGCATCCAGGGCCAATCCGCTCGCGCCATCGAAGAGGGCATTCCGCCCGGGACCGTCGCGGTAACCGCGCTCACTGCCACCCGCGAGCGTGGTCACGGTCCCATCCGACGCAACCCGGCGAACGCGGCGGTCATCGTCCGTGAGCAACAACCCTGCCTCCGCGGTGGCCAGCATGCTTCCGCTGTGAAGATCGGCGAACCTTGCCCTCTCCCCAACGCCATCGGCGAAGCCCCAGTCGCCGCCCGCCAGGACGCGGATCTGCCCTTCGGGAGTGATGCGCAGGACTTGCGTGAAACGATCCTGCCGTGCGTTGACGGCATACAGGTTGCCCGCGCCATCGATGGCAAACGGATCGCCGCCCAAGCCAATGCTCAGGGGCCGATCCTCATTCGGCGGGGGATACGAGCGCTCCAACCGGCCCTCCGATGTGAAACGCCAGACCGCGTTGCCGAGATCGGAAGCCGTCACCAGTCCGCCGTCCGGCAGGCGCTGGATATGATGCAGTTGGTAGAACTTCTCGTTGGTCTTGTCGTGAACAACGGTGCTGGTCACCCCGTTGGTCCCGATCATCACAATCATCGGGCCGCTCGCAAAAAAGACCCGGCCTTGTCCATCCACTGCGATGCCCGAACCCGGATGCGCCCTGGTGGAGAATCCCGGCAGTAACAGGAGCCATGCGAGCAGGTGGGACAGGCGCATCGCCGTCGACTGTAATCAGTGAGCGGTAGTCAGTAATCAGCAATCAGTCGTATCAGTCGTGAATGCTCGGTGGACGCTGCTTAATGATTCGCCCTCCCCCTCACGGCCCCACCGCGGGTGTACGGACCCCCCAACTACCAATCACTGGCGACTGATCCCCATGCGCTGTCGGGGGATGAAGCGGATCATTTCCCCGGTGGAAATGTTTTCCGCCGCGGGGAAGGTCCGCTCAAACCGACTTCTTATCAGACGTCCTTGGACGGCCTCGTCCCGGACAGGAATACTCGCAGTCATGGGACGCGTTGCGTCTCCGCGAGCGACGTCAGGGGCACCCCATCAGAAGCACTCCCCGGGAACGTCTCACCCGCCGCCCCCCGAGCCATCAACCCTTGCTGACCGCGGCGTTCTCCTTGGCCGCCCTGCGCATGGCCCGGAGTCTCCACAGCCCACCCACCAGGGCCACCCCACCCATGGCCCAGAATGTCTCGGCTTCCGGCACGTCAGTGGTGTCCGTATTCCTCAGGTAATAGAACAGGTTGGCGCCATAGCCGACATCCGTGGTGGTGAAACTCAGCTCCGTGAAGTTGTCGAAGGGCGTTCCAATCGTGAACCGGTCCACCGCCGCACCCGTCAGCGGATCGATCGTCCCAAACGAGTGCTGATCCGTGGTCGTGTCGTGTCGGATGAAGTAGAAGAGATTCGCCCCGTATCCGACATCGGTCGACGTGAACACCATGGAGTCGTAAAAGCCCTCCAACCCAAGCGTCCAACGGTCGGTGACGGTGCCGGGCTGATGCGGATCAATCGTGCCGAAGTGGGTCCCCTGAAGGTCTGTTCGCAGGTAGTAGAAAAGATTGGCACCGAAGGTGACATCGGTCTCGGCGAAGGTCAGCGCTTCAAACCCAGTCCCAGCCCCGACGTTGAATTGATTGTCTGTAAACGCTCCCGAGGGATTGATCGTCCCGAACTGTTGGCTCAATCCATCCGTGTTGATGTCATAGAGGATGACCGGTCCATAGGTCAGATCGGGGGCCGCGAAGGCGAGTTCATTGTAAGTACCGTTCCCCAAGGCAAACTCGTCCACCACGTGGGGAGGCCAGAAATGGGGCGCCACGGGCGTGGCAATCGTGCTCAGGAAGGATTGTCCCGATACCGCATCCCGCCGAACGGAGTAGAACAGGGTCGGAGTATTCCCACGGCCAAACAGATCCTGATCGGCATAGGTCAGGCCCTGAAAGTTGTCGCCGACAAAGATCCGATCTTGAACCTGTCCGGTGACCCCGCCGGCCAAAGGTGGGCGGATGGTGCCGAACCAGAGATCGTCGAGGGGATGCTGGGCTACGGCCTGCAAGGCAACGCAGGCAGCAAATGCGGGCAAATATCGAAAGAGTTTCATGGGGAAAAATGCTGGGTTCGTTAAAGGATGACCTGGGGCAAGGCATGCGATCCATCCTAAGGCACCCTCCACCCAACATCTTGTACCAGCCCCTCGCCCTGTTGATACATGGGGTGTTAACCCCATGGACACTCCCGTGGCATCGCCTTTGAGAGCGATGAATTCATCGGCCATTGCCTGCTTGACGACAGGGGTACCTCCGGCCTGAGGGTGATCGTCACCAATGGTGACGGTACATGCCATCCGGAGAACACGAACACCCGACCCATCCGGGTCCCCTTTTGACAGCGCCGACCCACGGGCTTGATCCCGGAGATTCGTCCGCCGCGCACGGTGGATGCGGTATCGGGGCCAGTCCGCCCCGGCCGGTCACGACTCACCCAGGCTTGATCCCACCCACTGAAAACCGTCCCGTAGGAACCGACCATGTCATCGAATCGCCGTAACTTTGTCGCCCATCACGTCGCCGACATCCCGAGATCCGGGATCCGCGACTTCTTCGACATCGTCCAGAAGATGCCGGAAGCGATTTCGTTGGGGGTGGGCGAGCCCGATTTCCTGACCCCGTGGCACATTCGGGAAGCAGCCATCTACGCCTTGGAACGCGGAAAGACCCAGTACACGGCAAACCTCGGGTTGCTGCGCCTGCGTCAGGCAATCGCGCGATACGTCGAGCAGGAGTTCGCGGTCCGTTACAATCCGGAAGACCAGATCCTGGTGACGGTCGGGGTTTCGGAAGCCTTGGATCTTGCGCTTCGTGCAGTCCTGAATCCGGGTGATGAAGTGATCTACCACGAGCCGTGTTACGTCAGTTACGCCCCCAGCGTGACGTTGGCTCACGCCAAGCCGGTGGCGGTGGCCTGTCGCCCCGAGAACGGGTTTGCCGTTTCAGCCGCCGCACTCGAACGGGCCATCACCCCGCGCAGCAAGGTCCTCCTGCTATCCTTTCCCACCAATCCCACCGGAGGAACCATGACCCGCTCCCAGCTGGAAGAGGTGGCTGCGGTGGTCCTCAAACACGACCTGTTGGTGCTGACCGACGAGATCTATTCCGAACTCACCTTTGAAGGGGGACACGTTTCAATCGCCAGCCTTCCGGGCATGGCCGAGCGGACCATTTTCCTTCATGGCTTTTCAAAGGCTTTCGCCATGACCGGCTTCCGGATTGGCTATGCCTGCGGACCTTCCCACCTGATCGAGGCGATGATGAAGATCCATCAGTACGCGATCATGTGCGCGAGCATTGTGGCCCAGGAGGCGGCAATCGAGGCGCTGGAGAACGGAGCCGCAGCAGCAGCCCACATGCGGGAGCAATACAAGATGCGGCGGAACTTCATCGTGGGGGCACTCAACAACATGGGGTTGAACTGTCACCTGCCGAGAGGTTCCTTCTACGCATTCCCTGACATCCGCAGCACCGGACTGACCTCGCGGGAATTCGCCGTGAAACTGCTCCAGGAGGAAAAGGTCGCCGCTGTGCCGGGTGGAGCCTTTGGCCCGAGCGGCGAAGGATTCCTCCGGATGTGCTTCGCCACATCCTTCGACCGGATCCAGACCGCGATGGAACGCACGGCAAGATTTGTTGATCGATGCCGGTAGGTGCGATGGTGGGGACATGGACGTGGGAGTGATCTGGAGGGCGTTGTTCGCGATGATCCCGTTGGGCATCGCAACACAGCAGGTTGGCGGGCAGGAATTGAGGGGGCTCTGGGTGGATGCATTCAACCCCGGCCTCCGGACCTCCAATGAGGTCCGGCAGGTGGTCGCAGACGCCCGGGGCGGTGGTTTCAACGCCGTCTTTGTCCAGGTCCGCAAACGGGGGGATGCCTATTTCCGGGGCGGACCCGAGCCGGTCGCGGCCGATGTCGCCGCGGGATTCGATCCTTTGGGTGAATTGATACGGCAATCCCATGATACCAGCGCCGGCAAGCGCCGGATCCAGGTCCACGCCTGGGTCGTCGCCTACAACATCTGGAATCAAAGAACTTCGCTGCCACCCCAGCCCACTCATCCGTTTCGGACCCATGGCGATTGGCTGACACGGAATCGGGCGGGTGAAACCTGGGACGGCGCCAATCATGCCTTCGATCCTGGTCATCCCGAGGTGCAGGAATACACCCACCAGGTGGTGATGGACCTGGTGAACCGATACCCGGTCGACGGTCTCCACTGGGATTACATCCGGTATGGGGGTCCCGATTGGGGGTACAATCCCGAGGCGATCTCCCGATTCAACCGGCTCCATGGGCGCGATGGAATCCCGCTGGAATCGGATCCTGCCTGGCTTGAGTTTCGTCGTGAGCAGGTCACTTCTCTCGTCCGCAGGACCTACCTGGAATCACACGCCCGACGACCCGACCTGATCATCTCCGCTGCAACCATCGCCTGGGCGCCGGGAATCCAGGCGGCCAGTCAATGGGCCCAATCCGCGCCGAACAGTCTCGCGCTCCAGAATTGGCGCGGATGGATGCAGGAAGGGATCCTGGATCTGAACATTCCCATGATCTATTTCCGCCAGAACGAGCGGGCGGCGGACTGGTCGGCATGGAGTCTCTTTGCTAAGGACCACCGGTACCGGCGGGGCGTGGCATTGGGAGTGGGCGGGTATCTCAACACGCTCTCCAATGGGCTTGCCCAGGCACGAACGTTTCGAAGACCCACCGCCAGATCGGCGGCTGCCGACGGCGTCGTTTTCTACAGCCGTGCCGCTCCGGCGACCGACGCGACCCCGTCCCAGTTTCGAAGCGCGCTCACCAGTGCATCCCTTCATGACACCAATTCCACTCCACTGTTCTCTGTGGCCAGCGAACCTTGGATTGCTCCGTGGAAAACCGACCCCTCCCTGGGTCACCTGCTCGGCAGGGTCACCAATGCCGCAGGTCAGGGCGATGACGGTCAGATCGTTCGTCTGCAAAGTATAGGTGGCGGTCATCCAACCAGAACCAACAGGACCGACGCCAATGGATGGTTCGGATTCGTCGATGTTCCGCCCGGCGAATGGTTGGCGTGGAGCGGCGCTGGAGCGATCTCGAATGCCATGCTCGCCAAGATTGATATCCTCGGCCGCACGACCACGGAACGTCATCTCGACGCCGGCTGGGAGGATCCGGACCAGGACGGTGCATTGACGTGGGAAGAGATCGTGGCGGGGACCGATCCATCCATACCGGAGTCGCGCCTCATACTGATGGCAGAGCCCAATCCATCCGGAACGACAATTCAGGTTGATCCCTGGATGCCCGGTCGCCGGTATCGGCTACAGGTCAGAACGGGAACAACAGGTAGCGAATGGGTCGATTTCATCGACCGGATCAATGGTCCGACCATCTCCATCGAGCCGCCGGGTGTCATGGGTCTGCTTCGGGTGACGGTGGAGCTTGAATGACTTTGCCTGCCGCGATTCCGGGATCTTCAGATTCACATGGGGAGCGCGGCTATGGAGTGAACTTCAACGACTGGCTTCCCAAGATGGACTGGATCGCTACCGGATCCCGGAAAGGGCTTTTCGAGAGGCGCGTCGAGACGGTTACTGGATCTTCCCAGAAGCCCCCCTCGCTCCGTACCGGAGGCGGAGGAGTCACATGGGGATTGGGGGCGGAAATGATCCGGACGCCTTCATCTGTCCGCATCAGGAGGGCAGTATGTCCAACTCTCGCTCCAAGCCATCGGACTGAACCACTGACCGGAATCCTCGTCAGTTCACGCAGTCCTGGCGCACTCCATAAATGGACGCCATTCGTCCCTCCGCTTGTCGCAAGGGTCCGGCCATCAGCCAGAAAAGCCATGGCCAGGATGGAGGATGACTGGACTGCCTGCTCGATCAGGGAAACCCGGTTTACAGCGTCGTATAGGTTTACAATTCCTGCTTCATTTCCCAACGCGACATACCGTCCGTCTGGCGAGAATTCCATCGCCGTATAGGCACCCTCCGCGTAGTGCCACTGCTCACCGGATCCAAACTCATAGATCCCCGCCCCACCCGCAGTCAGGAATGCGAGACGCCGGTTGTCAGGAGAAATCCGTAGATCCAGGACCCTGCCCTTGGGTCCCCTGATCTCAAGACCCGTCATCAGGTGCACCACACGAACCCTGCTTTCCGAATCCAGCACCACCATCATGCTCCCGTCGCCTGAGATACGCTCGGAAAGGTCACGCGACCGGATTCCAGTCCGGAATTCTGCCAGCAGGTTGCAGTCCTTCAAATCCCATAAGACGATCCGCCCATCACCGTGCGACTGGAGGATCTGTTCCTCCGTGGGCGAGAATGCCAAGGGTCGGCCCGGTATCTGGATCATGGATCGGTTATCGCCCGAAAGATCGCGAACCCAGGTCCACGGCTCATGGGCCGGACCATATCCGACCGCAAACCATCGCCCATCGGACGAGGTGATCGCCTCGGTCAGACCCGAAGCTTGCGGGTCCGACAGGATCAGACTCCTGGACTCCAACCCACGCCAGGTACGGCGCTGAAAAGAGCCGTCACGCGAGGCAAGGAAGACAGACGCGGGGGTTGACGAAATGTGGATATCCACAAGCCCGGGAGGGATTTGGTCGAGGGTCGCTTGTACCCTCCAGTCGGGTGCGCTCCGGATCCAAGCCTTCCCACTGCCCGGACTGGCATGTACGAGTGCATCACCGCGGTCGCTGAAGGCCAGCCTGCTGGCTGAGTCAAAGATCACTTCCTCCTCCAACTCCACAAGTGAACCTCGATGACGCTGGACTCGGAGAATCGAGCGGTCATCGATCTGGGCAAACCGCTCCAGATTTGGAGTCGCGGCAAAACTGACTACACCGGGACTTCCGGGGATCCTGATCTCCGGGGCCCGCCGCTGGCCGACCTGCCATCGCCACCGCTGACCTGTCGGTCCAATGCCTTCGAGCGTATCGTCCGTCAGGAAGGCCAGTTCCGTGTTGGGCTCACATGGAAACTGGGACAATGGCCGGGCTGCCATCGCATCAAACACAACCACCCTCGATAAGGGATCCTCTGGATCATCGGGACCCATCACGGCCGCCAACCGATTGCCGGAAGGACTACGCCGAACCTGACTGATCGGATCCGGAAAAAGGGTGGCCGACCTGCCGGATTTCATATCGACCCGGTGCAATCCGAGATCGTCACCCACCCACAAGCTCTGGGCGTTTGAGTCACGCTCAAGGGTGCGCCCCTCGACGGGCCCCCGAAGCTGTCGAAGCAGTCCCGCATCCGGCCCATTCGCTGAGACCAGCGAGATTCCATTTCCGGTCGCAAGTGCAAAGCTGCCTTTCTCGGTCAAGGGCAGGAACGAAAGCAAAGGTTCCCCGACACGCCATGTCTTGTGCTCGTCCGACTCAGCAAGAAGGCTGCGAAGCCAAAACCATTCCAACCCTAGGAGGTCTTTCATTTCGGGGATTCCTTCGAGACCTTCCAACAGGGAGGTCGCGGTTTTCGAATCCTCCATGACCAGCGCCCGATCCGCCCTCCCTACGTCGGCCACATAATGATCGATTCGCTCCTGCCTGATACGCTCCGCCACTCTTTGGAGATAGGTTTCCCGGAGCAGCGCTCCCCTGAAAGTGCCCCAACCGGAAATTCCCACCATCACTGGGATCGCCACCGCGGCCAGGCCGACGGCCACCCTTCGGGAAATCAACCGCTTCGGTGGTGCAGGGGGAACCACCTCTTTGGGTTTTGGCAACGGTTTACCCGACAGGACCAGTTCAAGGTCGGCAGCAACATCGCCAGCTTTTGGGTATCGCCCACCTGGATCCTTTGCGAGGCAACGGTTCGCTATGTACTCAAGATCATCAGGAATATCGGACCGAATCGATCGGATCGACAGTGGATTCGTGGTCAGCACCTTCCGCAAGGTCGCCGAAACCGTGTCCGCAACATAAGGCGCCCGCTGGGTCAAACAGTAGTAAAGCAATACCCCCAACCCATATACATCCGCCTGTACTGTCGGCAATGCATCGCTTGTGGTTATGTGCTCGGGCGGGATATAGGCGGGCGAGCCCACTATCTCCCCGGTCTGAGTGATGTTCGAATCCTGCCCAATCAGACGCGCCAGCCCAAAATCCACTATCCATGGGCGCCCAGACTCATCGATCAGTATGTTCGACGGCTTCAGGTCGCGATGCAGCACCCCGTTTTCATGGGCATATTGAACTGCCTCGGCCACCGCTTTGACCAACTCCATCACTTGCCTCGGACGAAGCCGTCGGGCGGCTGCCTTCTTCGACAGGTCTTGGCCGCGCACATAGTCCATCGAGTAGAATACCACGCCCTCCAGATCCCCTATCTCGTGAACCGCGACGATATTGGGATGCCTCAGGCGTGCCGCGAGGGTAGCCTCAGACTGAAATCGTGCGATCCGGACCGGATCCGCAGCAAAGATCGGCGGAAGAATCTTGAGTGCGACTTCTCGATTGAGGGAGGTCTGCCGAGCCAGCCAGACAATTCCCATCCCGCCCCGGGCTATTTCGCGGATGAGTTGATAGTCCCCCAACCGTTTTGGGTATGCTGAATCCGAGGATCCATTGAAGGACCACCCAAACGGCGTCGGATCGCCATCCATCGCTGCCAACAGACAGCCCTGGCAGGTTCCCGCATGGTGGGGCCCATTGTCCGAAGGACCAGGATTGCCGCATCTGGGGCACTTTTGGTGGTCCTTTTGCTGCATGAGGCTCAACCGGGAATGGATTTGGTGGAGGGCTACGGGCGGGTATTCAGCCCCGGCCTGGACCCAGGCTGCCACTGATCAGGCAACATCCTGACTGGCTCCGCCTTCGCGCAGGACCTTCTGCAAATACTCCAACTCCTCATCCACCTCTTCGACATTCTCAGGATCCGGCAACGTGGCAGCGACGGCGTCCCTGACCCTTTGGCGGAACCTGAGGCGAAGCCGATGAACCGCGACTTTGAATGCCCCTTCCGACAATCCGAGTTTCGGTCCGATGACGGCGTAACCGTGCTCGGAACCTGCCCCCCAGACCAGTTGCCGAATCTCCTCGAACAGCAGGCCCTGCCCGGCCCGATGATAATCCTGGCCCACTGATTCGAGGGCATGCTCCAGGAGGCGTCTGGCCCAGCGTCTGTCGTAAATGGTCTCGGGAGTTTCGTTGGTGGCTGGTTCCCGCACATACATCGCCTCTTCGGGGTCGCAGTTGAATGAAAGGTGCAAGGCGCCTGAACCCCGCTTCATTCGGTTGGCTTTCCGCCAGTCATTGACAAGGAAGTGCTTCAACGAGGTGAGAAGAAAGCTGCGGAAACGACCACGCGATGGATCCGCAAGGCTGAACCGCCTCTCGGAGAGAAGGTGCTCGAAGAAGGACTGGGTGAGATCCTGGGCGTCGGTTGCATTGTTTCCGATTCTTCGGATGAACGCGTAAAGGGGCGGCCAATAGGCCCTGCAAAGTTCCTCCAGGGCGTTGTCTGCCGCGGTTCCGCAGGCACCGCCTGCTTTGATGATCAGGCTCCAGTGGGTGGTGGTGAACGGGGAGGATATGGGCGGGATGGTGTCCGAGGATTCGGGATTCATGAGGTGAGGAAGCCAACGTTCAGGATTTCCCGCACGCTAACGTAGGTTTTTTGACTACGCCACTACTGAAGTTTGCAACCTTTTCAAACGGATTGTTCCGACCCGTTTCCACCTTCCAGGCACGCCTCCCGGCCGAGCTTTGCCTCGGATGCCGATCTCTCTAGGGTCCGAAGGCAAATGGCCGGATCCGATGTTATTCTCACGCCGATGATGGCGCAGTATCGCCGCATAAAATCCGGGCTTCCGAAGGATGCCCTTCTGTTCTTCCGGTTGGGTGATTTCTACGAACTCTTCTTTGAGGATGCCCAGGAGGGTTCCCGGCTGTTGAACGTCTCGCTGACACAGCGAAATGGGATTCCGATGTGTGGTATTCCATTTCACGCAGCCAATTCCTATATCGGGAAGATCCTGCGGGCGGGACGCAAGGTGGCGATCTGTGACCAGACCGAAGAGGCCCGCCCGGGAAAACTGGTCGAGCGGCAGGTCACTTCAATCCTCTCTCCCGGAACTCACTTCGATGACCGACTGCTTCAGTCGGATCGCAACAACTTCCTTGCGGGCGCGGTTGAAGTTGGAGGCGCGATCGGACTGGCCGTGGTGGATCTTACCACGGGCGATTTCCGGGTGACTGAGTTGCCGGACACCCGACATTTGCTGGCCGAATTGGCCCGCCTACGACCGGCCGAATTGATTCTTCCTTCCGGGGCGGGTGAGCTTCGCAAATTGGTGACAGGAGACTGCGGACCGGACGCGCGCCTGCTTGAGAACGGAGGAATTGTAAGTGGTCATGAGGATTGGGTTTTTCTGCCGGAGACAGCCCTGCACTCCCTTCTGGAACACTTTCGGGTTGCGACACTGGACGGCTTTGGATTGCGGGGAAGATTGGCCGCGATCTGTGCTGCCGGGGCGGTCGTACACTACGCGGGCCAGCACCTTCGGAGAGAACTGGGTCATCTGGGCCGGTTGGCGTTATACGAGGTCTCAGGATTCCTGACAGTTGACACAACCTCGATCCGGAATCTTGAGATCCTGGAGCCATTGCACGGCGACGGGGCACGTCACATGACGTTGTTTGGAGCGATGAACCGGACAGTGACAGCCATGGGTTCACGTCGCCTCAGGGACTGGTTGACACAACCTTTGGCCAACCAGGAAGCAATCCGCCTCCGTCAGGATTCAGTTCAGGCATGGATCAATCTCGGTACGGGTCTGGAGCACTTTCGAGCAGCACTCAGGGAGATCCGGGATCTGGAGCGAACGTTGGGACGGTTGAGCCTTGGATCCGGGACAGGACGTGATCTGGGTTCCCTGCGCCAGGCGCTCCGACACATTCCGGAGATCCGTCGTCAGGTAGAAGGCCTGGGAAGCGAATCGGCCAACCTCCGGGATCTGGCTGACCGCATTTCAACCGCTCCCCAACTTCTCGTACTGCTTGAAAGCGCGATTGTTGATGAGCCACCGCTTCCCGTTAAGGAAGGGGGCATCATTCGGGAAGGCTTCAGTGCGGAACTGGACGCACTCCGATCGGCGTCCCGGGGGGGTAAGGATTGGCTGACCGGCCTTCAGGAGGATGAGATCCGGCGTACGGGCATTCCGTCGCTCAAAGTGGGATTCAATTCGGTCTTTGGATACTATATCGAAGTCACAAAGACCCACCTGGCCAAGGTCCCCGCCGAGTATATCCGCAAGCAGACAGTCTCCAGCGGGGAGCGCTTCATCACCCCTGAATTGAAATCGATGGAGCAGAAGATCCTTGGGGCTGAGGAACGTGGTTCCAAACTCGAGTATGAGTTGTTCCTCCAGGTCCGCGAGTCTGTCCTCCAGGAACTTCGGGTGCTTCAGGACACCGCCTCTGCCTTGGCCGAGTTGGATGTCCTTGCCGGGTTCGCCGAAGTGGCGAGGGTGCATGGTCACTGCCGTCCGGAGGTTCTGGATGAAGGCATGCTCAGGATAGTCGATGGGCGACACCCGGTGTTGGACCAGTCATTGACCGGAGAAAGGTTCGTTCCCAATGACGTGGAACTCGATGGGGTCCGCCAGCAGATCATGTTGATCACCGGTCCGAACATGGCTGGCAAAAGCACCTACATCCGGCAGATCGCATTGCTCGTCCTCCTCGCCCACACTGGCGCATTCCTCCCGGCCAACTCAGCCCGTGTTGATCTGGTGGACCGGATCTTTACCCGGATCGGAGCCTCCGACGACCTCGCACGAGGCCAAAGCACCTTCATGGTGGAGATGAGTGAAACCGCCAACATCCTCAACAATGCCACCCGTCGTTCATTGGTGATCCTCGACGAGATCGGACGAGGGACGAGCACCTTTGATGGTCTCAGTCTGGCATGGAGCATCGTGGAACACCTGCATCATCAAGTCGGCGCAAAGACCTTGTTTGCCACCCACTATCATGAACTGACCGAGTTGGGGCAGGTGTCCGGGGAGTCTGCCCCAGACCAACACCCTTCGCCCCCACGGTTGGCCCGGGCTGCGAACTACCATGTGGCAGTCAAGGAGTGGAACGACCAGATCATCTTCCTGAGAAAGGTCCTGCCTGGAGGCACCGACAAGAGTTATGGAATTCAGGTCGCGCGGCTGGCCGGGGTGCCGAAGCCAGTGATTGCTCGTTCCAAGGAAATCCTGAGGGTGCTGGAGGACGCCGAACTGAACCTGCAGAAAATCGCCGGTCGGGGAACCCAGGCTCTCCCGGGAACCGACTCCAACTCAGAGGCTGATCCTTCAAGCCGACGAAAAAGGTCCGAAAGGGAACGCCTCCGGACCTTGGGCAACTCGAGCCAGCTGGATCTGTTCGCCTGAAGCAATGTCGACCTTGGCCGACTTGGTCGGCCTGGCACGCTCAATGGGTCAGGACTTGGAGGATTCGGTCGACTTTGCAGACGCCTTCGCCCCATCAGGAGCCGGCTTGGATCGATAATGCGAGGCGTAGTACCGATTCTGGTAGTAGTGGTAGCTATAGTAGTAGGAATCGCGACCCTCGAAATCGATGTCGTTCAGCACGAGACCAACGATGTGGATTCCTGCATCCTGAATACGCTGAACGGATCTCAACGCATGTTCCCGTCGGATCTTGTTGAACTTGGTCACGAAAATCAGTCCGTCGCACATGGCCCCGACCACCAACGGATCGGCGACCGCCGATACCGGGGGACAATCCAGGATCACCCGATCATAACGGGAGGACACCTCCTCGAGAAACTGAAGCATCCGCTTGGAAGAGATCAATTCCGAGGGATTGCTCGGGGTCGCCCCGCAACAAACGACGTCCATGTTTGGAACATCGGTGGGATGAATGATCTCATCGATGGAACTGACCCGTTCGGAAAGGTAGGCGCTTAGACCGATCGGGCTCTGAAGCTGAAACGCCTTATGGACGGACGGGCGTCGGAGATCGGCGTCGACCAACAGCGTCTTCAGGCCTGTCTGGGCGGTGACGATGGCGAAATTCGATGCCACCAGCGATTTGCCCTCGGACGGGATGGTTGATGACACACCGATATTGCGCAGTTTTTCAGCATTGCGCGCCAAGGAAACAGCTGCACGAAGGGTACGAAACCCTTCGGCGGCGCTCGATGTCGGGTGGAGGTGTGCCTGGAGATCCCGCTCCACCACGGAGGTGGACTTGATATTGGGGATATACCCAAGGAACGGCAGGCGCAGATAGGTCTCCACATCCTCCTGACTCTTCACGGAGTCATCGAGGAAGTTGATGAAGAAGGCGAGACCTAGGCCCGCAAGCAGACCGAGGAAAACGGACCCTACGATGACGACGGGTTTGTTGGGTTTGACCGGTTTGGGCGGAACATCCGCTGGATCAATGACACGCATGTTCTGGATGGTATCCTTCTGGGTGAGGTCATACTCCTTGGTCTTGCCGAGGACGAGTTGATACATGGCCTCGGCTCTTTCGCGCTTACGGTTGAGGACATCGTAATTGACCTGAAGTTCCTTCAGGCGTGTTACTTCGACCTCGGCCTCCTCAAATTTCTTGCGGGCTCCTTCGAAATTCGCCTTTTCCAGGTCAACTCCCGCCTGGAGCGCCTTGAACGCGCGCTCGGACTCACCCTCCAGCTTTTGTTGATCGGATGCCACAGCACTTGCAAGGGCCTTGTACTGGGGATGCTTGGGGCCGTAGCGATTGGTGATGGAAGCGAACTGGGACATGCTGGAACCCAACGCCGTCTTGGATTGGGAGACGAGAGGATCCCGGGCGACCTCAGGAAACTCGGCAACATCCTTTTTCTCCTCTCGCCAACGTGCGGCCTCCTGGGCCAACCGAACGCTGTTCTCATAGCGAACCCTCTGGATTTCATAGGCCTCCTTAGCCGACCTGTACCCGAGATAGACCACGTTGACATCCTGATCCAAGGACACGGCGCTGTATTTGGCTCGATAATCCTGGAGAGCCTGGATTGCCTTGGTCAGTTCCGTTTCCTGCAGATTGGCTTCGGTCCGCAACAATCGATAGCCATCCGCGGCCTGGAGGGTTTTCTGGTCGATGTTATCGCGAAGGAATGTTTCCAGAAGGGTATTGGCAATGTCCCTGCACTTGGTGGCCGATGGATGTCGGACCCGGATTTCGACCAACCGTGTCAAACGGATCGGCGCAATGGTGATGTCCTTGGTGATGGCCTCGATCTGGTCAATCTCGGACTTGTACCGTTCATCCTCATCCAGCTTCAACTTGGTCCTGATCTTCTCCAGCAGGGATCGGGATTGAAGATTGCGATACTGGGTCTGCAGGTACTCCTGATCCTTGTTCGCGGTCGAGATCACATCGCGCAGGCTCAGGACTCCGGCTGATTCAGGGTTGATCTGGAGCCGCGCCACGGCCTCGAAAAGCGGTGTTGCGCGGAAAGCGTAGATGAAACCAGCGGTTACGCATGCTGCGAAGATGACGATGATCAACCAGCGCCGCTCCAACAACACATGCCAATACTGGCGTAGCTTGTTGGCATCGTTGGCGCCGGCAACAGGGGCGGGTCGGGGCGAATTTTCCATGAAGTGGGCTAGATGATTCGTTCGGGCACGTAGATGTTGTCATCCGGCTCGACGTACAGTTTCTTGGCCGGATCCACCGTGGATTGAAGTTTTTGGTACTCGAACGTCCGGACAGGTTCACCCTTCCTGTGCAGCTCAATCTTGTTCTTGTTGGCGGCAGGTCTGAGATCCCCCGCACGCGACAAGACTTCCAGAAGGTCCAGCTTGCGATCAATCGGTATCTCGACCGGGCCGGGCTTGTTGACCTGGCCGGTCACCGTAACGAACTGTTTCACGTACTCCTTGAAGTCGACCGTGACCTGAGGGTTGATGATGTAGTCGGGATGCAGCTGTTCACGGAGGACACGTTCGACGTCACCTGGCGTCTTGTCGGTGACGGTAATGTCAGGAAGCCATGGATAGCTGATGGTTCCATCGGCACTCACCCGCCTTTCCATGGTCAGATCCGGCTCACCCACCACCCGGATGAAGATGATGTCGTTGGGCTGGATCTTCCGGTTGGCGGTAGCGGATGAACTGAGCTGGGCGAAGGCGCCCTCCATGCCGAGACCGGCGACACAAGCCCAGATGAAATGGAGCAAAAGGCGAATTCTCATGATCTACCTGGTTCAGAAACCAATGTTGAGGGTAAGAGTGATGCGGTTGACGTGATAGCTGGGCACATTCAACAGCAAACCTGCGCGAGGATCCTCGAACTGGATGTCGAATGTTTCAAAATCATAGGCCAGCGCGGCGACGAGCCACGGCTGGGGCTGGAAAAGAAGGGATGCTCCTGCCGAATACGTACGATCCCTTCGAGCCAGATCGATCTGCTGCCCTCCAAAAGCGATGGTCGCACCGCTCAACTCGCTATTGTCGAAGCGCGTCTGCAGGCGAACCATCCACCGGTTTCCGGCGCCAACGAACTGGTTGATCTGGAGCGATGCCGCGTCCGCAATCATCAACTGATTGTTGAACTGGGGACTGGGGAATGATCGGCGATCATACCGAAGCGTCGCTGAAGTTTTCGGACCGATCTGGTAGGTCAGATCGAAGGACAAGGCTGGCGTCGAGGCAGCCTGACCAACGCCATCCGAGAAATCCCGTTGCTCATAACCCACCCGCCCTGAACCAGACAACTTGCTGGTGAACTGACCACGCGCCCCTACAAAACCGCCGTAGTAGATCGACTTGGGTCCATCGGGTCCGGGAAGGTTCGGCGCTACGGACGATTGCCCGAAAAACCCCTCAGCCGTCACCCGGAAACGTTCTGTCCATTGATAGGAAGCCCCGAGCAAGCCCTCGATGTTGGAGACATCCAACAACGCGACTCCCCGATCAAAATCCAGGTCCTGATGGGTGCCCCGCAGGTAGATATCTGTCTTGGAGGTCCAGTCGTAGGTCAGGGTGTATCCGTCATTCCAGTTTCGCCGGTTGACCAAGCGTCCCAGCTGATTGGCGGACCCGCCAAGAAAGCTGGAGAGATACTCAAGCCGGGAGCGCCCATCCAGTCGAAGCGGGCCAACCTGGTACCGAATCCTGAAATCCAACCGCTCCTGCCGGTTGTTGAACTCGCTCCTGTCCAGCAGCACGGATTCGTCGTGCATGAAGTCCAACGAGATCTGGTTCGCTCCATCAAGCCCATATTGAAGGCGGATCCCCGGGCTGAAAGTGCTGATCAGATCCGCCGTGCGTAAATCGCCCCGGGCCAGGAACAGGTTGTCCGTAAACACCGTTGCCAGATCAAGCTGGGGCTGGATGGCAAGTCCCTTCCAGGAGTAACTGAGGTAATCTCCCGGATTCACCGCGGCCTGTGTCTGGGTGCAAACCCCCAACCCCATTCCCACCAACGCGAATAGGTCCGTCGGTCGGACTCCGCTCCGGATTCTTTTTTTTCTGCCCATCTGACAACGTTCTGAGACCACGCAAGCCTTTCTTCGTTCAGGACCTACAGGCCACGACGCACTGGCTTCGAGCCATTTACCATCCTGATGACCGTTTCCCACCAAGCCCAAAACCTTGGGAGAAGGCGTCTCCTGCTGTAAATCAATTTTCCAGTACCGGCATCCCGCACCCAGACGTTGATGGCACGGCCAATCCCTCACAGGCCCAAATGTAGCAAGACTCTCGCCACTCTCACCGACAGTTGCTGCAACACGCCTGCCGCCTCAAGCCAGGATCGCCCGGACCACTTCTCCGTGGACATCGGTCAACCGGAACTGTCGTCCCTGGAACTTGTAGGTGAGTCGGGTGTGATCCAGACCCATCAGGTGCAGCAAAGTGGCGTTGAGGTCGTGAACATGCACCGGGTTCTCGACAATGTTGTAGCAGTAATCGTCGGTCGTCCCGTAGCTGAAGCCTGCCTTCACTCCCGCCCCCGCCAGCAGCACGGTGAAGCATCGACCATGATGGTCCCGGCCATGATTGTCCTTGGTCAAGGATCCCTGTGAGTAAACGGTGCGTCCAAACTCGCCCCCCCAGACCAACAGGGTGTCTTCCAGCAATCCGCGCTGCCGAAGATCGTTGATCAAGGCCGCTGAAGGCTGATCCACGTCCTTGCATTGCCCCCTGATCTGTTTCGGTAGGTCTCCATGTTGATCCCAGCCCCGGTGGAACAACTGGACGAAACGGACGCCCCGCTCGATCATCCTTCTCGCCAACAGGCAGTTACGCGCAAAACCTCCGTCTTCATTGCCATCGCGTATACCGTAGGAATCCAGCACCGACCGAGGTTCGGACGAGAGGTCCGAGAGCTCCGGGACACTGGCCTGCATGCGATAGGCCATTTCGTACTGGGCGATGCGGGCGTTGATCTCGGGATCCCCGAAGGATTCCTCCGCCATCTGGTTGAGCGCTCCGGTGGCATCCAGCATCCGACGACGGGCCGAATCGTCGATGCCGGACGGATTGGACAGGTACAGCACAGGATCCCCCTGGGATCGAAATCGGACGCCCTGATGTTCTCCGGGAAGGAAGCCACTTCCCCAGTAGCGGGTGCTGAGGGGTTGATCGGTCTTGTTGCCACTTCCCTGGGAAATCAGGACGACGAATCCCGGCATCTGTTGGTTCTCACTTCCGATGCCGTACGACAGCCAGGATCCCAGTGCGGGACGGCCCGCCTGCTGATGACCTGTCTGGATGAAGGTGACCGCCGGGTCATGGTTGATGGCCTCAGTCCACATGGATTTGACCACGCAAAGCTGGTCGGCGACCTGGCCAAGGTGGGGAAGGAGATCGCTCAGCCAAAGCCCACTGTTCCCGTGCTGTTTCCAGCCAAACATCGGGGCGACGCAAGGGAACTTGGATTGTCCACTGGTCATGCCCGTCAGGCGCTGTCCCATGCGGATGGACGCCGGCAGCTCCTCCCCGTGATGATCCTTGAGGCCCGGCTTGTGATCGAAGAGGTCGATGTGGGAGGGACCTCCTGACATGAAAAGCCAGATGACCCGTTTGACCTTCGGGGGAACGTGGAATCCCGGAAGGAAGCCGGACCTCGAGCCTGGATCAGCCAGGGCGGGGCTCAGGACGGACGCCAACGCTGCTGTTCCGATGCCACCGCTGAGTCTCCCGAAGAAGTGTCGCCGGGTCAGCAGCCGTTGGTATTCAAGCGAAGGATTCATTGAATGAGGACTCATCCCTTGGTGAGGGTCTCGTCGAGGTTGAGGATTGCATTTGCCACGACGGTCCACGCCGCCAATTGCAGAGGATCCAGGGTGCCCACCGCTGATTCGCCCACCTTCAACAAGGTGCCAGCCCGGTCGGGTTGGGCCCGGTATTCGGCCAGTTGGGCATCGTAAAGCTCCTCAAGCATCCGAATCTCACGATCTTCAGGAATCCTTCCAGTCGCCAGGCGGAACGCGTGGACGATCCGCCGCCGGGTATCCGGGGCGGCTTCCATCGCCCTTTCAGCCAATTTGCGGGCCGCTTCGACGTAAGTCGGATCGTTCATCAGGGCGAGTGCCTGAAGAGGAGTGTTGGTCCGGGGCCGACGAACCGCACAGACCTGTCGATCCGGCGCATCGAAATTGCTCAGGCTGGGGTGCGGAGAAGTCCGCTTGATGAAGGTGTAAAGGGTCCTCCGGTAAAGATCGGCTCCCTTGCTGTGGACATACTTCTGGGCGGTAAAGGCGTCGTTGTCCTGACGGGACATCAGTTCCTCCCAAAGCCCTGCCGGTTGGTAGGGAAATACTGCTGCGCCGCCTATCCGGGGATCAAGGAGTCCACTGACATCCAACGCCAGATCCCGAAGGAACTCCGCCTGCAACCGAAACCGCGGACCACGGCCCAGCAACCGGTTCTCAGGATCGCTTCCATATCGTTCCCTGCCCACACGACTCGACTGACGATACGTTGAACTGGTCAGGATCATCCGGTGAAGCCTCTTCATGTCCCATCCGGTCTGGACAAATTCTGTCGCCATCCAATCCAGTAGTTCGGGATGGGTCGGAAGGTCTCCCTGGGTTCCGAAGTTCTCGGACGACTTGACCAATCCGTTCCCGAAGAACATCTGCCAATACCGGTTGACGGTAACCCGGGCGGTCAACGGATGCCGAGGGCCCACCAACCACCGCGCCAACGTCAACCGATCCGCCCCGTTGGCATCGGGTAATCCGGGGAGGGCAGACGGAAGGGCCCGGCTGACCTTGTCCCCTTTCTTGTCGTATTGACCCCGGACCAGGATGAAGGAATCGCGTGGTTGGGCCATCTCGCCCATGACCATGGCGGTGGGGATCGACTTCTCGCCGTTTTCGACCGCCTTGCGAGCGTCGGCGACCTCATCCCTCAGGCGCTTCCAATGGGAGGACACCTTCTCACGGAAGTGCTTTCCGAGTTCTGCGGATTGATCCGCCGACCGATCAGCAGGCGAAAGTGAGGCTGCACTGCGAAGCGACTCCGGGAGGGCAGCAATGACATCGGGTCCGGCAAGCGACACCATCCATTGTTCCATCTCGCTGGCGACGTCGGCAGGAGGATTTGCGAGCTGGGTCTCTGCATCCCGCAGGACCGTTCGAAGCCGCGCCATCTCAGCATCCTGTTCGGAGGTTGGAAGCTTGACCACCGGGACGGCATTTCCGTGGCGACCATCCAGGCCGTTCTCGGGAACGCCATTGAAGATCGCGTACAAGCCATAGTAATCCCGCATCGTGATGGGATCGTACTTGTGATCGTGACACTGGGCGCAGGCTACCGTGAGCCCCATCCAGACGGTGGTCGTGGTATTGATGCGATCGACGATGTAGGCGTTGAGGTATTCCTCGGCGATGGCGCCGCCCTCGTAATTGATCATGTGATTCCGGTTGAACCCGGAGGCGACCTTCTGGGCGGGAGTAGCGTCCGGAAGGAGATCACCCGCCAATTGCTCCAGCGTGAACTGGTCAAAGGGTTGGTTCCTGTTGAAGGCATCCATCACCCCATCGCGCCAGGCGGTCATATCCCTCGCCGAATCGATATGGTAGCCATGGGTGTCCGCGTATCGGGCGGCATCCATCCAGTCCACCGCCATCCGTTCCCCATACCGGGCCGAGGCCAGTAACCGATCAACCACCTTCTCGTAAGCGTCCGGATCCGGATCCGAGAGGAAGGCATCGATATCGCCAAGGCTCGGCGGAAGGCCTGTCAGGTCCAGGCTCGCCCGCCGGATCAGACCCACCCGATCCGCCTCGGGTGCTGGGGTCCATCCTTCCTTCTCAATCCGGGCCAGCACAAATGCATCGATCGGGGACCGGACCCATCCGACCTGTTGGACCTCCGGTACCGCAGGTCGCTCCGGGGGGATGAAAGCCCAGTGCGGCTGATAGTCACCACCCTGGGCAACCCACTTTTCCAGAACTTGAATCTGGGTTGGGGTGAGGGGATTGCCCGCTTCCGGAGGGGGCATCTGATCGTCGGGATCCTGGGTCCGGATGCGCTGGATCAATTCCGATCCGTTGGGTTGTGCAGGATTGATCGCCGCCTTGCCCGATTTGCCTCCGCGCAGGGCGTCCTCCCGAACGTCGAGGCGCAAGCCACCCTTGCGCGTCTTTTCGTCGAAGCCATGGCAATTCAGGCAATGCTCGGCAAGAATCGGCCTCACGTCCCGATTGAATTCAATCCGGGTTTCAGCGGCTGTGCCGACCCCGGCCAAAAGCAAAACCAGACTGCATCTGCCGGACATCTCCCACGCCCAACTACGAAGACGACTCTTGAAGTGAGGTGCCATCCTTCATCGATTCTGCCGCAGCTGCCTCAGGGTGCAATGGAAGACTGGCCAACCCTCGACCCTGTCCACTCCTTGCCGGTCGTCGCAACTATCCATACGATCCGCTCCCATGAGTCGGATCCACTCCATCCTGCTGGCTTCCCTTGTCTGGGTCGCCCCGGCGCAGGCGGCCCTTGACCTCCTCAATGGCATCGCTGCCCAGGTCAACGACGCCGTCATCACTTTTGAAGATGTTCAGGGGTTTGCCCGACGCGCCATGGAAACCGCAGCCCGCCGTGCAAGGACCCAGACGGAATTCGACCAGGATTCGGTAAGGATCCAGAAAGAGGCTTTGGATCAGTTGATTGACCGTCGCCTGATCGTCCAGGAGTTCCGCAAGTCAGGTTACAATCTCCCCGAGGCCATCATCGATGACCTTGTGAAGGATCGGGTGAAGAGGGAATTCGGGGATAGGGTGACCTTGACCAAGATGCTGCGGGAGTCTGGACGGACCTACGAAACCTTCCGCCAGGAAGAAAAGGACGCGTTGGTGGTATACCAGATGGTCCGCAAGAACGTCGCTCAGGAGATCGTCATCTCACCGAAGAAGATCGAGCGCTACTATGCACAGAATGGTGAGAAGTTCCGGGTGGGCGACCGATCCAAGGTCCGCATCATCCTGATCGACGCCCGCCGACACGCGCGGGGTGAACCGAAGATGCTCGCGCAGGCGGTTCTGGGGCGACTGAAGGCGGGTGAAGATTTCGCCAAGGTGGCCGATGAAGTCTCCGACGATTCCCGCACCAACAAGGGCGGTGACCGTGGATGGATCGAAGCCAAGGACACCACGCTGAGGAAGGAACTTCACGAACTGGCATTCCAGCTGAAGCCAGGTGAACTCAGTGAGGTGCTCGAGCTCGATGGAAGCGCGTTCATCCTCAAGGTCGAGGAACGCAAGTCGGCTGAAGTGCGTCCGATTTCCGAGGTTCGATTGGAGATTGAAGAGGCGTTGAAGCAGTCCGAGCGTGATCGGCTTCAAAAGGCCTGGATCGAACGCCTCCGCAAGAAGGCCTACATCCGCTACTTCTGATCCCCCATTCCTGCGTCTCTGTGACCTTTGCCATTACCCTGGGCGATGTGACCGGCATCGGCCCCGAGATAGTGGGCAAGGCTTTGGCCGAGGTGTTGGCCGAGGATGACACCCAATACGTGGTGTTCGGGAATCGCCGGCATTGGGAAAGCGTGGTCCAGCAGTGGTTGCCAAACCACGCCGTGGAAGAGTGGATTCCTGGAAAGCCGCCAGAAGGTCGGATCGCGTTTACGGACTCGGGCGTGACGCTTCCGATGGACCTGGTTCCTGGGGATGCGCGGGCTGGAGCGGCGGCAGTCGTCTGGCTTTCTTCCGCGGCCAACGCGTGTCTCGCCGGTTCGTGGGCTGGGATGATCACCGCCCCGCTTTGCAAAGCGGGGGTCCTCCGAAGCGGCAAGACTGGATTCGTGGGACAAACCGAGTTCCTGGCGGGACTCACCGGGAGCAGCAGCTTCGCCATGATGCTGCTCGGGCACGATGAACAGGACCGCTGGCTCCGCGTGGCCCTTACCACCATTCACCTGCCCTTGGTGGCCGTGCCGGCAGCGGTTACCCAGGAATCGGTAGGCAACGCCATTGCCTTGGCAGATCAAGCCTGCCGCCTGTTGCGCCTCCCACGAAGGCGGATCGGTGTCTGTGGGCTCAACCCACATGCCGGAGAGGAAGGAATGATCGGACGGGAGGAAATCGAGATCATTGCTCCCGCGATCCGGACCGCGCTGGGAATGGGATTGGACGTGGGAGGCCCGATCCCAGCTGACACCCTGTTTCACCGGGCCAGGTTCGGAGATTTCGATGCGGTAGTGGCCCAGTACCACGACCAGGGACTGGCGCCGTTGAAGCTGATGGCCTTCGACAATGGAGTTAACTGGACCCTGGGTCTCCCTTTCATCCGGATGTCGCCTGACCACGGAACTGCCCATGACATCGCTGGCCTGAACCGGGCCAATCCAGAAAGCATGATCAGCGCTTTCCGGTTGGCCCGTCGGGTCGCCCGGGGCTCCCCGCCTTACTCGGCGATGCAGTAAAGCGTCTTGTGTCCCCGCAGGAAAAGCTCCTTGCCCGACAGCGCGGGCGAGGCATCGAACTGATCCTCCAACCGATTGGTGGCCAGCACCTCCAATTGGTCGGACCTCTTCAGCACCACCATGACGCCATCCCGACCCAGCAGATAGACGCGGCCCCCGGCGGAAACAGGCGACGCATAGACCCCGCTCATACCTGGAATCCGCTCGGCATTGATTAGCGGTTTTCCGGTTTTCGTGTCGAAGACTGAGAGCATCGCGTTGTTGCCGGAGTAGAGGTAGATGCGTTCGTCGACCAACAACGGTGAAGGCACGTAGGGGGTGTTCTTGCCATGGCGCCACACGACCGAATCGGACTCCGAAAGATCGCCGGTTTGTCCCAGTCGGATGGCGAGCAATGAAGCGCCCCGATAGCCGCTGGTGGCAAAGAGCACACCTTGGTCGGATACAGGAGTCGGAATGGCGTTGGCAGTCATTCCGGAACAGGACCAGATCTCGGAACCCGTGCTGAGGTCATAGGCCCGGATCTTGCCGGTGGCGTTCACCACCACCTGCGGCTTCCCATCAACATCCACAATCAGCGGCGTAGTCCACCCGGTTGCCTCATTCCGGAGCTTGCGCCATCGCTCTTCCCCGGTCCGCGAGTCGAGTGCGACTATGAAGTCGTCCCCTTCGTGATCCCAGTTCACCACCACCAATCCGTCACGCACCGCCACGGATCCACCTTCACCAAACCCATTGCGGGTCTGCATCCGTCCCAGATCCCTGCTCCACAAGGCCTTCCCGGAAAGGTCAAAGCTATGGATGCCGCGGGAACCCAGCGGGACATACAGCCTTTCGCCATCCGTAACCGGTGTGAAGGAAGCGAAGCCGTGATCCTGGTGATGGCCCTCATGGGGAACCATCTCCTTGGCTACCGATCTCCATCGCTCCTTGCCCGTGGCGCGATCCACAGAGATGACTAACCATCGATGCAGCTGATCCGGCACCTCGGACCGTTGCCCGCCACCCCGACCTCCCGGCCGACGACGACGGGAGGGATCGTTGACGTCCGGCGCAATCTCAGCGGACTTATCCTCGGCCGGTTTGGCTTCGTCTGTCTTGGGAAGCGCTTCGGCCGAGAGGATGAAAACCTGGTCACCCCACAGGATCGGGGTGGAGCTTCCATACCCGGGGATGGTGTAACGCCACTTCACATTGCTCGTCTCGCTCCAGGAAATGGGGGGCTCAGCACCTGGGGCAGTACCATTGGCTTCCGGACCGCGCCATTGGGGCCAATCGGAGGTTGCGGCGGCGAGTCCCACCGTCAGGAACATGGATGCGAGGGAACAGGTGAAGATGGATTTCATGAGGGTGGATCGGAGCAACGGGGCAAGTTACCGCAACCACGTGATTCCGGTTACGACGGTTTTCCCCCGGCGCGGGCGTCCTGCCCCTTTTTTGCTCGGTTCGGTCGACGTTTCAGCAAACGGGCCAAGGCGGACGCCGGGTCATCCACCAACGCTCCGTCCACCAACAGTTCACGGATTCGGGTCGAAGGAAGCTCGAACTTGAAATCCCTCAAAACCCGTTCGCAAACCGTCATCAGTCCCCGGGCTCCCGTATTCTCAGCCGCTGCCTGACGGGCAATGCTTCTCAATCCGTCCGGGTTGAAGCTGATCTCAATACCGTAGGCTCGAAACGCCCGCTCATACTGCCGGAGCAGGCTGCTCTCGCTGTCGCGCATCACATGGAACAAATCGTCTGCGCTCAGCCCCCGACAGGCTACCCGGACCGGCAGACGCCCAATGAACTCCGGCTCGAATCCAAACTCGATGAAATCCTGGGTTGAAGCCGAGGCGATGAGTTGTTCAGCCGGAAGCTCCGCTACTTCAGGACCCCGACGCCGTCGCACGACATTCTCCAACCCGGCGAATGCTCCGCTCACGATGAAGAGGATATGCCGCGTGTTGATGGTGTGTTCCTGGGGCCGTGGCATGCCAGGCGGAGGCGCTTCACCGGGCGAGATGACAGGCACATCCGCATCTTCCATGAGCTTCAACAAATTGGTCTGTACCCCTCGCCCACTGACATCACGTCCCCCTGCGTCCCGCCCCGCAATCTTGTCGATCTCGTCCAGGTACACGATCCCCTGGGCGGCCCGGTACAAGTCTCCGGATGCCCGTCGGATCAGGTCTCGGATCAGTTCCTCCACATCTCCCCCCACATAGCCGGTCTCGCTGAACTTGGTGGCATCGGCTTTCACGAATGGCACGCCGATGAGTTCCGCTGCGGACCGGATGAGATGGGTCTTCCCGACCCCGGTGGGTCCGAGCAGGAGAACGTTCTGCTTTACATAATGAGGGGCCGGATCCCCCTCCCGGGTAAGGCGCACATGCTGGAAGTGGTCGCACAAGGCCACACTGAGCACCTTCTTCGCCTCGTCCTGCCGGATCACAAAGCGGTCAAGGTGATCCTTGATGTCCCGAGGCTTCAGCCGGAATGCAAAGGTGTCTCTGGCCGCCTTGGGCCGGGCGAGCTTCACGGAAGTGGCCTTTTCATCCGCCACCCGGCTCCCTGCTTTTTCCGGGTGATGATCCCGTGGGGTTTCACCAACGGGATCAAATCCCAAGGATACCGGCCCTGAACGACTGGAGGAGGATTTCCGATCCATGTGGTCCGCAGGCTAAAGCCGAACCTGCAATACCGCGACCGCTCAAATGATCCAGAACTGAAAGGGATTGCGGCCCATGGCCGGACTGCGGCTGACTAGCTCAACAGAAACCGAGCTATTCATGATCACGAGTGTGCCTTCCCCATCCCTGTCTCGCCCCTCGTTCCGGCGATGGTTCCTGATCGCGACACTATTGACGGCATTCCAAGGCTTGATGGCGTCTCCGCGAGGAAAGCCCCTGCCCAAGCCTGGTTCACCCGGACCGCACTCTCGAGCGCTGGAAACTGCACTGGATCGTTATGTCGCGAGTCCGGATCCCACGTATTCGTGGAAGACGGCGGCCATTACCGATGTCCCGGGAGGCAAGGCTGCGGTGATTGACATGACCTCGCAAACTTGGCTGACAACCAATGAGGTCAATCGAACTGTCTGGCGCCACTGGCTGGTCATCGTTCGGCCCACCGAAGTCGAAACCACCACTGCCCTCCTGTTCATCGGCGGAGGATCCAATCGCGACAGCAAACCTCCCACCCCGACACGGGAAATGGTCCAGATTGCCACCGCTACCCGTTCTGTCGTAGCCGAGCTGAAAATGGTGCCCAATCAACCGTTGGTGTTCGGAGAAGATGGTCGTGAACGGGTTGAAGACGACCTCATTGCGTATACGTGGGACAAGTATCTCCGCACCGGCGACGAACGTTGGCCTGCCCGTCTGCCGATGACCAAGGCCGCTGTTCGAGCGATGGATACCGTCACCGCGTGGACCGGTACTCAGGAGGGCGGAGGACGGGCCATGGAAAGGTTCGTGGTTTCAGGAGGCTCGAAACGGGGTTGGACCACCTGGACCACCGCCATTGTGGACAAACGGGTGGCAGCCATCTGTCCGATTGTCATCGATGTACTCAACATGAGCCCATCCATGGTGCATCACTTTCAGGCTTACGGGTTCTTTTCACCGGCGGTGGGGAACTACACAGAACAGGGAATCATGAACTGGTTGGGAACCCCGGAGATGGCCGCCCTTCAACGGATCGAAGATCCCTACTTTTACCGAAGCCGCCTCACGTTGCCCAAACTCTTGATGAACGGATGCGGTGATCAATTCTTCCTCCCGGACAGTTCCCGGTTCTATTTCGACCAACTTCCCGGCACCAAGTACCTGCGATACGTCCCGAATGCCGACCATTCCTTGAAGGGCACCGACGCCTACGAGACTTTGGGCGCTTGGCAGTGGGCGACCATGCGTGGCACTTCTCTGCCCCGGTTCACCTGGAGTCTACGGGACGACGGGACTGTTGCTGTCGACGCCGAAACCAAGCCCAAGGCTGTGAAGCTCTGGCAGGCCAACAACCCCACCGCACGGGACTTCCGCATGGAAGTAATCGGCCCGGCATGGTGGCCCACCAGACTGGAGGCCGCCGGCAACAGCTACTTCGGACGGCCCCAACCCAGCAGAGGCTGGACCGCCTACATGATCGAACTCACCTACGACATCGGTGCACCAGTCCCCTTCAAGGTGACTACGCCTGTCTGGGTTGCCCCGGACACCCTCCCTCACGCCCCTCCAGTACCTCGACCTCCGACTGGATTCCTCCGTCGATGATCTCAAACAGGACCGCTTCAGCCATTGATCCCGCCAGAAACTGGCTGGAATGGGAACTGGCCGACGGTTCCAACCGACAGGTAGCCTCTCGCCCTCTTCAAACATGAGTCGGGTACGTCTTCAAAGTGCTGCGTGGGATGAGTATCTGGAAAGGGCCATTGAAGGCCTGATCCTGCTGGCCATCGGAATCGGATGCGTCTTTTTCGGAGGCGTTCGGAATACTGAACTGGCACTCATGACAGGTTGCGTCGGGTTGGCGGGCATCGTTTGGGCTGTTCGTCTGTGGGCGAATCCTTCCCATCGGTTCCTGCTGCATCCGGTGCTGCTCCCGGTTTTTGGATTCATCGGGTACGCCGCTTGGTTGGTCCACAGGGCAGACGTGGTCTACGTCGCCCGTCAGGATCTTTGGCTGGTCGTCCTCTATGCCATCGCGTTCGTCGTGGCCTTGCAGAACCTGCACGGACAGACCTCACTCCAGAGGATTTCCACTGTGCTCGCCGGCCTGGGTTCACTCCTGGGCCTCTATGCGGTGGCCCAATACCTGAGCCAGAGCGATTCTGTCCTGTGGTTGGCCCGTCCAGGGCAGTACTTCCGGCGGGCTGGGGCCACCTTCGTCAATCCAAACCATTTCGCCGGAGTCATGGTGGTACTCTTGCCGATCGCCCTGGCCCAAACCTTCCTGAGTCGTTCCAAGGGGCCCATCCGTGTTTTCCACGGCTACGCCAGCGCAATGATGGCCGCCGGCCTGGCTGTCTCCATGTCGCGGGGAGGATGGATCGCCGGTGGATCTGCACTGACCCTCTTCTTTCTTTGGCTCCTCATCCGTCGACGACAGATGCGTGTCCCGGCCCTCGTGGGACTCGCAATCTCCATTGCAGGTGCATCCGTTTTCCTGATCTCCAGTGCAAGGGCCCAACAACGGATCCAGGGCCTCACCGCCGTGGGCACAGCCGACAGCGGCAATCGCACCCCTCTCTGGAAACCGGCCATCAAGATGGTCCAATCGCATCCCTGGACCGGGGTCGGACCCGGCCACTACGACATCCGTTTTCCAGGATTTCAGGACCATACCATCCAGGTCAGTCCCGGCTACGCCCACAACGAGTACCTCAACACCTTGGCCGACTACGGGATTGTCGGTGGCGGCATCGTCGCCCTCGGCATCATCGGGTTGGTGGGTGGAATCATCCTGTCCCGAAAATATGTCGAACGGGGTCCGGGCGACCTGGGCGCCAAGGGAAGCAACCGGACCGCCTTCTTTGTGGGTTCCTGCATTGGCATGGCCGCCATCGCCATCCATTGCATGGGTGATTTCCTTCTTCATGTGCCCAGCATTGGTCTGATTGTGGCGGTCCTCGGAGGATTGCTCGCTTCGACTGCCCGCTTTGCAAGTGAGAGGTGGTGGATGTCCAACGCATGGTGGAGTCGGATCCCCGCCACCGCCGCTGTCATCGGAGCTCTCAGCTTTCTGTTGCCCTTGGCAACAGTGCGGTTCCGGGAGGGCCACCAACTCAATAGCGCGGCCGTCGCCGGATCGGTTGATTCCGATCTCCTGGAAGACCTCATGGCCGCAGCCGCCATCGCCCCCGACAATCCCAGAACCGCCTACGAAATCGGTGAAAACCTACGTCGCCTTAGCTTCGAAGGAGAGGGTCAGTGGCGGGAGCAGGCCCTACAGGCTGCCTACTGGCTCGAAAAGGCCGCCCAGTTCAACCGGTTCGATCCAATGAACCACCTTTCCCTCGGGCTCTGCTGGCATTGGGTCGGTGAAGCAAACAACGCACAGCTATCATTCCGAAAAGCCAGGGAACTGGGTCCCCGGCTGGTTACGGTGGCCAATCACTATGCCTGGAATCTCCTGATCCAAGGGAAAGTCACCGAAGCACGAGTCGTCTTTGAAGAATCCCTCACCTGGAACTCCTGGGACAATTGGTTCGCCCGGCGCTACCTCGAAGACATCGACAAAGGCCGCTGGATCGAATCGACACCAAGGGAATGACGACGGCGTGAAGGTCCCTGTCGATCATTGCCCTGTCCTGGTCTTCTTCAATCCTGATATCGGACTCCGGTGTGGATCCGGGCACACGATGATTCCCAACTCTTGCAGAGGTGCCTTTTACGGTCACCAAAAGGCTCACGGAAGGCGCTTCAAATAGATCTCCTTGAACTGGACCTTCATCGGGGGGCCAACGTGGACCTGAAAGGCTAGAACACCGGATTTGGCTCCTTTCGAGGGCTGATCATCAATGACCTCCGACATCAACTTGCCGTTGATGTAATGGAAGAAGTGGTTGCCGTTCGCGACGATGAGATAATCGTTCCAGTCCTCGTCCCGTATGTACGGCTGCAACTCCGATCCTTTGGCGACCGTATCCAGCACGGTGACCTTGGTCTTTCCATCCACTTCAGTGATCCGTGTGCGTTGACCGCGCTCCGCGAGGATTCCGCGCCCGCGTTCTTCATACAGGATTCCAGAGTAGGTCTTGCCCGCCTCAAGATCCGCCTGATAGCCCCCTACGATGGCCTTGTCTGCATCGACTACCTGACTGCGGTACTGAATGCCTGAGTTGCCATTGAAAATCCGGTATTTGAGGCGGAGTTCAAAATTCTCAACGGTTCCGTTGGTCCACACCAGAAAGGTGTTGTTCTTGATCGGATTAATGGCGGTTGTGGTTCCGGTAATGGCCCCGTCCTGAACCGTCCATAATCCTGGAACCCCGGCCCAGCCAGTCAGGTCGGTTCCGTTGAACAGCACCTCGGCGCCTGCCCGCTCCCTGGCCACCGCCCGGGTGGTCACCTGACATCCGGTCAATACAAGGGAACCAAGGGTGGCAAGCAGAACACCCCAACGAGAGATCGAACCAAAGCGATACATCAGAAACCTTTTTCAACGAGATTGACCGCCGCGGTCAAGCCGGCGGACGAATTGACCCCATCATTCACTTCTTTTTGAAGACCTTCTTCAGGTTCGCCAATCCCTGAACTGCTATCTCATCCCGGGTAGGCTCGATCCGCCGCCAAATGGCTGCTGCGCGAGCAATCACCTTTACATCCGTTGTAAACGATTCGATCACAACGTCACCCTGATAGCCGATTGATTTGAGCGCGGTAACGATTTCCTTCCAGTTCAAGGAATCGGTACCCGGTGTGCCGCGGTCTGTTCCGCAGGCGTGAAAGTGTGCGAGTAGTTTTCCAGCCTTGCGGATGGAAGCGCCCTGATTCTTCTCCTCGATGTTCATGTGGAACGTGTCGAGGTGCAGCTTCAACGCCTTTGAACCCACGGCCTTGATCAGCTTCAACCCCTGGTCACAGGTGTTGAGGAAGTCGGTCTCGAACCGGTTGAGCGGCTCCACACAGATCTGGACACCCTTGGACTGCGCGTAGGCACAAAGAACCTTCAGGTTCTTGACCACCAACGCCCATTCCACCTTCTGCTGGGCGGGCTCCACCGCGTCGGCCTTGCCCACCACACTGTAGACGGGCCCGATGATCGAAGGGCATCCCAAGACAACCGCGTGATCGATCAGGGCCTTGCAGTAATTCATCGCGGTTTCCTGTTCCTCAGGCGTTCCCCGAAAATCCCGCCCTGGACCCATGCATGCGCAGATGGATCCGCACACCAATCCACTCTTGTCCAATGCCGCCTTGACCGCGACCGGATCGACGTGGGAGGGGTCCTCGATAGGCAGTTCGACCGAGTCAAATCCCCACTTCTTGAACTTGGGGAAAAGCTTCACGCTCGCTGTGGTGAAGGGTGAAACAAACAGGAATGAATTGATGCCAAATCTCATGGTGTGAATCTTTAAAAGTCTGGCGGGGATGGGTTTTGAGTCCAAGCAATTACCCGAGCATCCAAACCCGAGCCCCCTCAGCGGATGTCTTCCTCCGGGACCACGGTTGCCTGCAGCCTGCGGAAATCCATCATGGTGTCCCGGCCTGCGCTTCGTATCGGTGTATCCAGCCCTTGATCCGTGGTGAGTCCCACCCAGCGGAAAATCTCCGAGTGACCATCCGCAAAACTGAACGCAGCCGAACGTCCGTGCCGCACCGTCGGCGAATTCTGCCACACCGTCGCAGGCGGAGGTCTCACCGCGAAATACCCGTCATCAATGGTTTCCTTGCTTTCATCAATGAAGACCAACGCCTTCGAGGGCGGAGGATTCACGATGTCCGACGCCTTCTTGTACTGCGGGTACCGTGTTCCCAGAACCCAGCTCGTATCCGCTCCGCCATCGCGGCCGTCGGATCCGCCCATGCGGCCCGACATGGAGTAGGTGCGCACGATCCGGCCGCCTCGCAGTGCCCCTCTGGGGATAGTGGAGGGAGGGATGACCGATGCCGGATCCGAGTAGATGGCGACGGAGGTGTTGTACCTGAACAGGCGACCGTTGCGGATGTCGTTCAAGTTGGTGGCACCGGGCATCGAAGACACATTGCCACCCACCCACGCATTGGTTGTGCCCAGCCAATTGGGGATCAGTCGGTCATCATTGTCCGTGCTGTACATCACCCAGCAAAGCGTCAACTGCTTCAGGTTGTTCAGACAGGCGATGCCCTGAGCCTTGGTCTTCGCCCGGGACAATGCCGGAAGGAGCATTCCGGCCAGGATCGCGATGATCGCGATGACCACCAACAGTTCGATCAAAGTGAATCCCCTTGGACGGGCATTCGCAACAGGAGGCGTCATAGCATTCATTTCCTAAACGTGGGGTAGGATTTGATTACGTGAAGTCCGACGCATTGGACAGCCCAAACTCGACGCCTTCACCAACCAATCACACGCTGCTGGGAGTCAAAAGAAAGCGGCCTTGGGGGTGACACACGGATTACACCGCCCAAGGCCGCCAACGCACCCACTCAGGTGCGTTCAAATCGTAACGGGGAATCACCGACAACTACTCTTCGGTTTGGAGATTGACAAGCCCCAAGCTGTGGAGGTTCGCGGAGCAACTCGTCCCCGCGACCGCATGATCTCCCACACTGATGGGAACCGACCCATGGTTCAGTCCTCAATCAAGCTGTCATCCCCAGTCTTGGATGTATCGCCTCCCCGCTCCGCCCGCGTGATCCAGACCATGAGCAGTCCGAGATCCGCAGGCGTCACACCGGAAATTCGGGCCGCCTGCCCAACCGTGCGGGGCCGCACCTCCTCCAACTTCAGCCGAGCCTCCGTCCTCAGGCTTCGAACCTCCCCAAAATGGAACCCTTCGGGGATCGGGCGGTCTTCCAGATTTCTAAACCGTTCAACCTCAGATTTTTGCCGTCGAATATACCCCTCATACTTTACCACAATCTCGACCTGCCTTCGTACCAACACCGAAAGGTCAGTCCGCGCTCCCGGCAGATCCTCGTAACTGCATTCGGGACGTCTCAATTGTTGTTCCAAGGTATCGCTCCCGATCCGGGTCGTCTGCAGACGATGAACCTCTTCCTCCACCTGCCGAGACTTGATCATAACCCTTTCAAACAAGGCCTTTTTCAATAGCCCAACCTCGTGTCCTAACGGAGATAGTCGTACATCCGCATTGTCTTGGCGCAGCAGGAGTCGGTGCTCGGCACGACTGGTAAACATCCGATACGGCTCCTTGGTTCCCTTGGTAACCAAGTCATCAATCAAGACCCCGATGTAGGCCTGATCGCGTCCAAGCACGATTTGGGGCACCCCAAGTGCCAGGCGGGCCGAGTTGATTCCAGCCATCAGACCTTGGGCCGCGGCTTCCTCGTAACCCGATGTTCCATTGATCTGGCCGGCAAGGAACAGGCCCGGACAACACTTGGTTTCCAGGGTAGGCTTAAGCTGGGTCGGATAAACAAAGTCGTACTCCACTGCATAGGCCGGACGCATGATCTCCGCCCGCTCACACCCCACTATCGTCCGAACCATCTCCACCTGAAGTTCGTACGGAAGGGATGTCGAGAACCCGTTCACATAGATCTCGTCCGTCGAGATGCCTTCCGGCTCCAAATAGATCTGGTGCTGCGCCTTGTCCGCGAACCGGACGAATTTATCCTCGATGCTCGGGCAGTATCGGGGGCCGACACCCTCGATGATCCCAGAATACATCGGAGAAAGATGCAGATTGGCCAGGATCAGCTCCCTGGTCCGATCGGTGGTCGAGGTAATGTAGCAAGGTGTCTGGCCTCCCGCTCGGGCCAGGATCGAGCCAGGCGGGTAGCCGGATTCCTGCTCTACCGCTTCCCGGCATCGATCATTCGAATGTTCCACGTGGAACAGGCTCGACTCCTGGCGTGCACGGAATCGTTCCAGGTGGACCAATTCATCCGCCCACAAATCCTCCTTCCAGAAGCTGAACCATGAAATCGGATCATCCCCCTGTTGAATTTCGCATTGCCCAAAATTGATCGACTTCCTGACCAACCTAGGTGGTGTGCCAGTCTTGAGACGGCCCAACTCCAGGCCGATATCCAACAGCGACGCCGACAACCCGGTGGCGGCAGACTCCCCAGCCCTTCCTCCTGATTGCTGAGCGTTTCCGATATGCATCAGTCCCTTGAGAAACGTCCCGGTAGTCAGCACCACCACTCTGCCCAGGTAGCGAACCCCGAGATCCGTCTCCACCCCTTCAATACCCTCTGAACCCACCACCAGCGCCTTGGTCTGGCCCTGCCTGAGATCCAGACCACTTTGCCGTTCGCAGATCCATTTCAAACGGAACTGATACGCCTTTTTGTCGCACTGCGCTCTTGGCGCCCATACCGAAGGTCCCTTCTTCGTGTTCAACATCCTGAACTGGAGACCCGTCATGTCGGTCACCCGCCCCATCTCACCACCCAGCGCATCGATCTCCCTGGCCAAATGCCCCTTCGCCAAACCTCCGATTGCCGGATTGCATGACATCTGGCCGATGGTATCGAGGTTGATGGAAAGCATTAGGGTGGAAGCTCCCATTCTCGCTGCTGCCAAGGCTGCTTCGACCCCGGCATGCCCTCCGCCTACTACGATCACATCGTAACGCTTCGGATATTCAAACGCCATGGACCCGAGGTTAGAGAACGTATGGATGCCGGGGAATGCCGATGTGGATCCTGACGCAGACCGCCCTTCCTCCCTGAAGCGCCTCCCGGTGGGATGTTGTTGATTCCAGTTACCCCCGATCGATGCTTCGATTGAACACAACACCATGCCTGCCCGACCACGAGTGCCACATTCCGTAGGCATGGAACTGGGTTCGGGTCAGCCAGATGTTCCACGTGGAACGTTCTCGGGTCTTTTTCCCGCCCCTGCAACTCAAGCAAGCGAAAGCCAAATACGGGACCTTCGGAACCCCTATGGCTTCAACCCAGAAAGACGCCGACAAGAGCCCAGGACCTCCCCAACCCACCCCAAGAGTTTCCGCATTTTGATACAGGGACACATCACAACCCATCCCACCCGTCATCAACGCCCCAATACTCTAGATTCATCCGTCCTGTAACCTCTGCAAGGTGTTCACGTAACATACATTGTGGCTCCTGTCCGCCTGACCCAAACGACCGAAGGATTCACCCTTATCGAGCTCCTTGCCGTGGTGGCCATCCTGGGAGTTCTCACGTTAGGGGTCGTAGCTGGATCCCAACGCACCCTCCTGCGAAGCCGGTCGGTTTTGTGCCTGTCCAATCTTCGTCAATGGGGAATGGCCACCTCCATCCACACTGCCGACAATGATGATCTCCTTCCCCACGACGGGGCTCCCAACGGGATCTCATCACGGGATGCTTGGTACGTTGATCTTCCGATAGCCATCGGCGTTCCCACCTACCCCCAAGAAGGCAGCTGGCGCACCAACCCCTCGATCAGACTTCCCGCGAACATCTGGATCTGTCCATCCAACCGACGGCGAAGCAACGGTCGGATTCTGTTCCACTACACTCTCAACAGACGGGTCAATGGGTCCGGATCTGGCCCGCGACAACGGCGGCTGGCCGGATTTGGTGACCCATCCCGGTTGGTATGGCTGTTCGACAATGGGCGGATTGCAGCGGTGGCGGCTGAAAACAACAGCCATACCAACGCCCATGGAGCTGGTGCCCATTTCCTATTCCTCGACGGCAATGTTCAGTGGCTTCGAGACGTTCAGTATTGGGATCTCACAAAACGGCGTGCCATCACCAACTCTGCCGCGCTTCGCTGGTTCCCCTGAGCCTCCCTTTCGTGAGAATTCCAGAGTGTCAAAAAGCGAATATCCCCGCATTGTCGCGGATATGGACGTTTCAATGACTGGATTTGGTTCCTGGAACGGGGGCCGGTTCATGCACTTTGGAGAACCCCTCGATGAGGATCGTTGGATCGGCATGGTCCGATTGGCCTGGGAGAAGGGAGTCCGAACCTTCATTACGGCTGATGTTTATGGTCTCGGAGCGGCGGATAGTCTTCTGGGCCGGGCTTTGAAAGGCGTTGCCCGCGATTCCTACTGTCTTGTTGGAGCAATCGGCCACGATTTCTATGCGACTCGTCGGGATGGGGCCAAAGGGTATCCCCGGTTCACTGATCCTTCTCTTCGTTCGCCCCGCGAGTTCCGATCTTACCTCCGGATGGCGGCTGAAAAGTCGCTGGAACGACTCCAACAATCACATTTCGACCTTCTTTTGCTGCACAACCCGGACCGACTGGGTTACGGGAATGAGACGGTCTGGGAGGGGATGCGGGATCTCGCGCAACAGGGTGTTACCCACCGACTTGGGGTGGCACCCGGGCCCGCCAATGGCTTCACTCTCGACCTGATCCAGTGCTTCGAGCGCTTCGAGGAAGTAATTGACTGGGCCATGATCATCCTGAGCCCGTTCGAGCCGTGGCCCGGTTCCCTCGCTCTTTCCGCCGCAGTCCAGCATGAAGTCCGGATCATGACCCGGGTGGTTGATCATGGTGGGATCTTCCATGGTGACGTGCGTCCCGGGCATCGTTTCGGACCGTCGGATCACCGGTCATTTCGGCCACCGGGATGGGTCGATGCGGCATGGGATAAACTGGTTCAACTGGGTCCGATTGGTGAGCGCTATGGATTGACTCCGCTACAGCTGGCCTGTGGCTGGACCCTGGCCCAAAAGGGAGTCGAATGCGTGGTCCCGACATTGATCCAGGAGGTATCGGACAGCTCGAAAAGGATTGAGGAAAAATTGTTGGATCTATCTCTGGTCAAGAAGGTTATGTTTAGCGAGTCGGATCTGGAGGCCATTCGGTTGATCGGAGACAATACCGGTTGCATGACCTTGAAGGGTGCCAACCGGAATCATCTGACTGAGCCTGAACCGGATCGTTGGGCCCTAACGCCGGATCTTGAGGATGCAGGACGGCGTTGGGGAGTCGACCCGGACCGTGATTTGGCTGCGCTCCATCGGTGAGACAATTCCGAAGGACAGATTGACGGTTGGTCGCGATCTGACAGCAAAATGCTGGGTATTGGATCGATACGGGCGTGACTGCGAGGTTGTAGGGGTACGGATGGGCCGATAGGGTAGCGGGGTCTTTGGGTTTTACTCCGGAGGCGCAGGTTGATTTTTCTCCAAGGTTTCCGGGTATGTCCGGGATCATGCGCACCTAGTCATGTTGGTTCATTTGCTCAAGTCGAAGATTCATCGGGCCACCGTCACCGCTGCCAGCGTTGATTATGAGGGGTCATTGACCATAGCAGAAGATTTGATCGAGCAATCCGGTCTATTGCCATTCGAAAGGATCCTTTGCAGCAACATGGCCAACGGGGCCCGTTGGGAAACCTACGTAATCCGAGGAGTTCGAGGCTCGGGAGCGATCGAACTGAATGGAGCGGTCGCCCACCTGGGCAAGCCGGGCGACAGGATTACGATCATGTCATTCACCCAGATGGAGGTCGCTTTGGTGGCCGGGTGGCAACCGCGGGTCATTGTTCTGGGTCCGGGGAACGCCATCGTTAATGAGCGCGGAACCTGACCGACAATCGCCTAAGACCCGTATGCCGACCTTCACCGCACAGCAGATTGCAGAGCATCTCGATGCCGAGGTGATCGGGAATAGTGACTTGAGCATTTCTGGGTTTGCTCCAGCAGACTCTGCCAAACCAGGTGACCTCACCTTCGCGGAGAACGAGTCGTATTTTGCAAGGGCCAGACTGAGTGCAGCCTCTGCCATTCTGGTATCCGATGATTTCCCTCCAGGGAACAAGACCTTGATCCGCGTGGCCAGTGCGCGGGTCGCTTTTGCCCAAGTCCTGCCCCTCTTCTTCCCCGAAGCAGCGTATGCACCTGGGATCCATCCCAGCTCGGTTGTTTCGGAATCTGCCGAGGTGGCTGCTTCGGCACATATTGGTCCCTACTGCGTGGTGGGAGAAAGGGTTCGGGTTGGCCAAGGAGCGGTATTGATTGCCCAGGTCCATGTTGGGGACGACTGCACGATCGGGGATGATTGTCGCCTATTCCCGCATGTCACCCTTTACCAACGTTCTCATCTTGGTCGTCGTGTCCGGGTCCATGCCGGTGCGGTAATCGGCGCAGATGGATTCGGATATGTGCATGACGGTGTCGAGCATCGGAAGGTGCCTCAGGTTGGCCAGGTCCAGATTCACGATGATGTTGAAATCGGAGCCAACACAACGATCGACCGCGCCGCACTGGGGGCGACGATTATCTGCAAAGGGACCAAGATCGACAACCTGGTACAGGTAGCCCACAACGTAACCATAGGGGAGCACAGCATTCTGGTAGCACAGGTGGGTGTCGCGGGTTCTACCAAGATTGGCAACAACGTGACAGTGGCAGGCCAGGCGGGTATCGCTGGCCATCTTCGCATCGGCGACCGGGTCACACTGGCCGCCCAGTCCGGGGTGATGCACCACATCCCGGAGGGGCAGAAATGGATGGGATCGCCAGCACAGCCGGACCGGGTTACCAAGCGTCAACTATTGGCTATTGAACGTCTGCCGGACCTTTTGCGTCGCGTCCAAGAGCTTGAGCGACGACTGGATTCCCATAAGGTTTGAGGTGTCGACACGCGCCAAGATCGTTCATTTCGGCTTCTCCCTGTCGACAGATTCCGGCACAAGCCCAAGGTGACCCTCCACACCCGGCTCCATCGGGTTCCTGCAATGACTTCGCGGACTGGCCTGCTGCTGGTCCTGACGTTGCTGGAATTGCTCGCATCCCTGTCTCAACTGCTTTCAGCACCGGCGAGTCGTCCTCCCAATGTTGTTCTCATCTTCTGTGATGATCTTGGCTGGGCGGACATCGGATGTTACGGGGCTGGAAGGATTCGCACCCCCAACATTGATCGACTGGCTAAACAAGGGACCCGGTTCACAAGCTTCTACGTGGCCCAGGCTGTCTGCTCTGCGTCCCGTGCGGCATTGCTCACCGGATGCTATCCCAATCGGGTCGGAATCCACGGCGCACTGGGTCCGGACCAGCGCATCGGACTCCATCCTGACGAAACGACTCTGGCAGAGCTGTTGCGTGGCAGGGGCCATGCCACCGGCATGTTCGGCAAGTGGCACTTGGGACGTCCCCGATCACTACTCCCCATTCACCATGGCTTCGACGAGTATCTGGGACTGCCCTATTCCAACGACATGTGGCCCCGGCATCCCACAGCCAAACCAGGGAGCTATCCTCCGTTACCGCTAATCGAAGGGGACCAGATCGTCCGGGAACTGGAGGATCAATCGGATATGACCCGCATGCTGACCGAGCGAAGCGTCGACTTCATCGAACGGAACGCGAATCGGCCATTCTTCCTTTACCTTGCGCATCCCATGCCCCACGTGCCGCTGTTCACCGGCACCAGATTCAAGAACCGGAGCCGTCGAGGAGTCTTCACCGACGTCATTGAAGAGATCGACTGGTCCACAGGTGAGATCATGAAGACCCTGCGCCGGCTTGGCATTGAGGAGGAGACGTTGATGATCTTCACCTCTGACAACGGGCCTTGGCTTTCCTACGGTGACCATGCGGGCTCAGCCGGACCCTTCCGTGAAGGCAAGGGAACCAGCTTCGAAGGTGGGATCCGCGTCCCCTGCATCGTCCGCTGGCCTGGCAGGATGCCCAAGGGGAAGGTTTCGAATGTGCCGTGGATGACCATCGACATCCTCCCCACGGTGGCCCGACTGGTGGATGCTCCATTGCCATTGAAGGCGATCGATGGGCGCGACGTTTGGTCCGTGATTTCCGGTCAGCCGGGAGCCAAGCATCCTCAATCCGCCTATTTCATCTATTACAATCAGGGAGAGCTCCAGGCGGTGATCAGTGAAGGATGGAAGCTCTTCCTGCCGCACACTTCACGCACACTCGCTGGGCGCGCGGGCGGAACGGATGGGACTCCCTCTCCGTATCAGCCCCTTCCGGTCGGCCTGGAACTCTACGATCTCCGGACCGATCCTGGAGAGCGGACCAATGTGATTGCTCAGCACCCGGATCAACTGCAACGCCTTTTGCTCCATGCTGAATCGGCCCGGGAAGAACTTGGGGATTCATTGACGGGTCGACAGGGCCGAGGGGTCCGACAGGCGGCGAGGATTGAGCTGGACTCGGATCAATAGCCGGGGCAGGCCGTGCGACGACTGGCTGTCGCGCCGGCGGAGGATGAATTCCTTCTTTCGCTGATGACGCCCCAGTGGGAGGTGGGGCAAAAGGTTGACACCATCTGTTTGGGTGTTATCAAACACACAACGAGCCAGCGTATGCCTGCCCCACTCCATCTTCAGCTCGATCCCCGATCCGGAGTTCCCGCATATCGGCAGTTGATGGACCAGCTCAAGTACTACATCGCAGGGGGTACACTGCGGCCCGGTGATCAGCTCCCATCGATCCGCGAATTGGCTTCGGCATTAACCGTGAATCCGACCACTGTGGTTAGGGTTTATACCGAGTTGGAGCGGGAAAAGGTTCTGGAGATGCGGCACGGAAAGGGGGCCTTTGTGGGCACTGCGAGTCCGGCCTTACCACTGGAGGAACAGGAACAGGCGCTGCGCCGCTCGGCCCGACAACTTGCGTTGGAGGCCAGTCAACTTGGATTGTCGACCAGCCGTGTGGTTTCTGTTGTCCGCGAAGAAATGGAAGCACTCCGCGGAATGACCGTCACCGGGGAAGACGAGCCCGTGAAGTTCTCGGTGATTTCCGGAGGGACACCATGAAAGGCTCATCCGCACACTTTTCAATGGATGCCGAGGAAAGTGTCGGGGCAGACAATGAACCGGACGCCGCACCGATACGGATCCGGGGTCTGACGAAGACCTTTGGCGGAGTGGTGGCAGTGAACGGGCTGGATCTGAAGGTTGAACGTGGATCGGTGTATGGGTTGATCGGAAGAAACGGGGCGGGGAAGACAACGACACTGCAATTGCTGGCGGGGCTGCGTCGGGCGGATTCCGGTGAAGCTTTGCTATTGGGGCAGGATTGGTGGCAGGCGAGCCCAAAGGATCGGCAGCGGGTTGCCTATGTCGCGCAATCGGGACGCCCGCCGGACTGGATGACCCTGACGGATCTATCCCGCTACTCGGCACACTTTTTCGAGCGTTGGGATAACGGGCTGGCGCACGAATTGGCGGGGCGTTGGGAACTTCCCTGGGACAGGCCGTTGGGACGGCTTTCCGGAGGTCACCAACGCCTCGCCTCCCTTCTTTCGGCATTGTCTGCACGGCCCGAGGTTCTGATCCTGGATGAGCCTGCCGCCGGTCTCGATCCCGTGGTCCGGAAGGATCTCCTTCGTTCCCTGGTGGAAGCCCTCATGCGAACCGACGGCTGCACGGTACTCCTCAGCACCCATCTGCTGGCCGATGTCGAACGGTTGGCCACCCATGTCGGAATCATGGAACACGGGCGGATCGTAGGGTCTGGGTCGGTGGAGGACTGGCAGCGCACCATGCGCAGGGTCCAAGTGGTATTCCCGGGACGGGAAATCCCGACCGGTGTGGAGATCCCGGGCGTCATCCGGGAACAAAGGCTGGGCCCCGTTCTGACGGGGATTCTACGAATCAGCTCGGCTCACCAGTTGGATGAGATCAGGGCCATGGAAGGAGTCAGGGTGAACGTGTTCCCCCTGACGCTGGAGGAATTGTTCGTGGAATGGTTCGAACGACGGGACGACGACAGGACCTCCACGACACCATTGCCGTCGGGAATTGAAGGATTTTGGGGCCGGTCCATGAGCCTCGCAGGGGTGACGCCCGATAAACGTGTGGGTAACCGCGTCACCCAGGCCGTCGCTCCCGCTGGGCGGGAAGTCGATGCTTCCGGATCTGGACCGACCCCGTACACTCTGAAAAAGGATCCCGAGACGAGTTGAGCCTGGTCGCAGCGCGCCGCTCAAGCATCCCTCCGGGGAGGATACGCAAATGAGAAACCCAAATCGAAGATCATTGGCCGCCGCCCTGTTGTCATGGGTATTGGGACTGCTGCCTCTCATCGCCCAATCCAACCTTCGTGAACCCCTCATCACGGGGATCCGGACAGAGGGAACCCAATTGGTGGTGACGGTGCAGATTCCGGACGATTGCAGACGCGTCACCCTGGAAAGCCGTCCCCGGCTCGGTCAGGGGACGTGGATACCGCGACGGGACCACTGGGTGGAAGGTGCAGGCCGCGAGGTCACCCTGACCGTGCCGATCGCAGCTGACATCGAGTTGCTTCGGGTCAAGGGCGAAACAGAAGCCGAATTGCCGTTGCCCAGCGCCTTCTACTCAGGGTCGCGAAATTTCACGCCGGTCTCCCAGACCAACTCCACACCGCCCACTCCCGGCTTCGAGGGCGGCGGACTCGGTCCCGTCAACAACGTTGGGGACACCCTGACCGGCGCTCCGGGCGCGGATAGATCCGGGTCAGAAGCCGGAAGCCGGGCGGTGGCCGAGTCCGACATCTGGCAGATCGATGGCTCCATCCTCTACTTCTTCAACAGCGTCCGCGGGTTGCAGGTGATTGATCTATCGAACCCGGACGTTCCATTGCTCCGGGGCACCCTTGGATTCGAGGCGCACGGCGAACAGATGTACCTGTTACCCGGTGCTGCAGACGAGGAACGCTGGTTGGCCCTGTTGACCACGAGCGCCTGTGATTGGTCATCGGGTGAAGTGGTGATGGTCCGGGTCAACGACGGAATTCCATCCATGGGCAAGCGGATCCCCTTCAGCGGACAGATCAGGGAAAGCCGGCGGGTGGGCTCGGTGCTGTACCTGGCGACCTACCGCTGGCGGGAGTCGGGGCCTGGTGAAGCCTGGCAATCTGAAACGGTAATCCTCTCCGTTGACCTTTCGGATCCATCCGCTCCCCGAGTGGCCGGTGAGCACATTCTGCCGGCCAACCCAGACGCCATCCAGGCCACGGACACCTACCTGATGGTGGCAACTTCCGGACCCGCCACCGGACCTGACAATCCCTCGGATCCGCTCTGGTTGCGGCCGGGCGTGCATGCGGTGAGCCTGTTCGACATCTCGGATCCCGCCGGACACATTGTTCCCAAGGGAACTGTCCGGGTCAGAGGCAGGGTGCAGGACAAGTTCAAGATGCACCTCAACGAGGATTCCCTCGCGGTGGTAAGTTGGAAGAGTCCCGAATGGCGGGTTGTGACCCGCACCAACTGGTACATCCGCGAATACGGTGCCAACGGCGAACGCCTCATTCCGTCGATCCGCGAAGCCTACGTTTACAACACCTACCAACAGGTGACACCTACCCAGACCTGGTTGGAAACCTTCGACATCGCCAATGCCTCCCAGCCCGCTCGACTTGGCGAGCTCAAGATCATCGAGGACGAAACCTTGTTCGCCACCCGGTTCGTGGCCGACCGTGCCTATGTGGTTACCTTTCGGATCATTGATCCACTCTGGATCATCGATCTCTCAAATCCGGCCCTACCCGTCATCCGGGGCGAACTCGAGATTCCCGGATACTCCAGCCACCTGGAACCCATCGGCACCGGTCGTTTGCTGGCGGTGGGGGTCGAGGGTGGCAACGCAACGGTGGCGCTGTTCGATGTCTCGGATGAAGAACGACCCACCCAACTCAGCAAGGTCTTTCTTGGAACCGGTTGGTCCTGGTCCGAGGCGAACAGCGACGAGAAGGCCTTCCGCTACATCGCCGATCTGGGATTGATCCTGGTGCCCTGGCAAGGGTGGCAGGACGGCACCCATGTTCAGGCAGTTCAACTGGTGGATCTCGAAGGCGACCGCCTGATCAAGCGCGGTGTCATCCAACACCAGTTCCTGCCCCGGCGTGCTACCGCCATGAATGGACGCATCGTTTCACTTTCCGGTCAGGAACTTCTGGTGGTGGACGCCGCTGATCGCGATCACCCGGAGGTTACCGCTGACCTCGATCTCTCTTTCAACGTCAGCCGGGTGGTGGTTGATGGCGATGCATTGGTCACACTTTCAGCGCCTTGGGGAAAAAATCCCCGCATCCGTCGGTCGTTGACCAACTCACCTGAAGTGGAACTGGGACTGTTGGACCTACCCAATTTCCCTGTTGTTGGATTCACCTGGCATGGCGCCCGGCTCCACCTGATCCAACACGAACCCGACACCTACCGTCAGGATCCTCAAATCACCTTTCATCCTCGCATCGAATGGCTGCCGGTACCTCGGACCAACTGGGTGAGCCAAACCAACTGGATCCATGTCACCATCCCGGGTCAATTGGTTGCGCGCGTGGTTGGTTTCGAAGGTCACACCCCCCGATTGCTGGGTGAAAGCCGGGTGGCGCGACCGGAAAACTACCATGGCAATTCGTTCGACGCCCACCCGACGGGTGACGGCCTCCTCCTCTGGACCGAGTCCATGGGCGGCAGGGGATGGGACATCGGTCGACCGGTGATGGGCATTGGAAGCCCGGCTATCGGAGGGTTTGTGGCAGATGATTTCTGGGGAGGTGGCCGGGGTTGGTGGTGGTGGCAAAACACCATGACGGTGATTGCCGAAACCACATCGGGTGGAGGGATTCCGACGATCCAGAGTGTGGTCCAATTGGGGGGAACCCCTCGGCATCAAGGATTCTCGGGAGCTCAGATCGCCAATTCTCGGCTTTATGTTTCGCATCGCGAGTATCTGACGCGGGAGGAGAAAGCCGACCCCGACGCCACCCCGGACGACAGCATCAAGGATGCGAACTTTCCCGGGTCATGGTGGGTCACGGAAACCCGCCATTCACTGAACGTGGTCGATTTTGCCGATCCGTCCGTCCCGATGTTCCGTGAGCTCATTGATCTTCCCGGTGAACTCGGAGGCATCACCCATGGCGGCGCACTCCTATATGCTGCCTCTGCGTCGACAAACTCCCCGGGACGATCCTCGCTCCAGGCTCTGGCGTACGATGGCCTCGGGGTAAGTCTGGTCGACACCCTTGAGATTGCCGACGGCATGCCCATCCGCATCCTGAAGAATGGACGGGTCTTGGTCAGTGAACCTGCCAGTACCAACTCTCCAGCCCGCCTGGAAGCGTGGCGGGTCGGGGGTGACGGCCGATGGATCCAATCCAGTTCAATCACTGTTCCCGGTCCGTATCCGGTGACGCGTCTGGTGCGTGACCTGGTATTGGTTGAGGGATCCTCGACGCTGAGGTTCCTCCGGCCGACGGAAGACGGATTGACCCTGCTGGGTGATGCGGTCGGAAGTTGTGGATACTGGGGTGATTGGGCCCTCGGTGACGTTGGCTCGGACTCGACCCTTTGGCTGCCCAATGGCGACTACGGTTTGAAGGCGCTCCGTCCGGTAGTGGTGGTTGAGAATCCATGAGGTCCACCACGACAACCCAATCGGCGCACCGGCGGCATCGGGGTTTCACCTTGATCGAGCTTCTGACGGTCATCGCCATCGTGGCGGTTCTTGCCACGCTGCTTGCCTCGGCGTTGTCCGGCGCCCGGACCCGTTCCAGCCAGGTCGTTTGCCGCAACAATCTCCGTCAGGTCGCGATGGCGGTGGAGATCTATATGGACGACGCGGGACGACGCCCCCGCAGCTTCACCCGATTGTCCGAAAAGCCTTCGTTGCTTCCCAACCCGAGGGTGATGTTGTGCCCGGCTGATCCCGCTCTGAAATCGAGGGCGCCGGCGGGTGCGTCCGCCACCAACGGGTTTTGGGGTAACCGGGTCAACGCCACCCAGGAGCCGTTCAATGGCAATGTCGGGACTCCGGATGAGGGAACCTGGGAAGCCGAGCTCCGCGAGACCACCGAGCGGATCTCCTTCTCCTACCTGCATGCGCTCGCCTGGCGACGGGACGGGTGGCAAAAGCTGGTTCAGGGTCGCGGGAATCAGGTTGGCATCACTGCATGCCAGTTACACGGGGTTCGCACCCACACCCAAGGGTCACGACCCTTTACCGAATACGAGGGACAAACTTTGCGGGCTCAAAGGGATGGTGCGGTCATATCCCGAAAGATCTTCAGGGCTCCTCCCTCGCCGGACCGAGTCCTCTCGACTGGCTTCGCTGGACCGACGGTGGCGCATTCGGGAGACACCCTGACCGTCCTGCTGACCCCTGATGATTACCCGTGGGAATTCTATACCGATGCCCTCCCCATGCCCCGGTAATCGGAGATCTCCATTCTCGACCTCCCGGTCACTTCCGCTTTAAGGGTCTACCAACTTGACCCCTGAAGACCCCAAATCCCAGCTCCGGATCATGTCCGACACACCGGAGTCGACCGTCATACCGGCGCGGGCGGGCAAGGGTTGGTGGCGAAGATTGGTGTGGGGTGAATGGTTTTCCCACAACCGACTGCTGCTCTGGACTCTGGTTGGCTGGTTGGCTGCGGTATGGATCCTCCCCTTGGTGGCACACCCCCTTTGGTTGCTCGGGTACGGCCTGCTTTTTGCCGTGATTGCCGGACCGGCATTCGGCGGATCGGATGTCATCCATGGTTGTGAGGAGTTCGCCTTTGGTTCTCCGATCCCACGAGGCGACCGCTACCTGGCTCGGTTGTTGGTAGGGGGCGGATCCCTGTTGGCCATCTCGGTGATGGACGTGCTCGCACTGGAAGGGAATCTGTCGGACGTGTTGCTGGGGATCTTCGTCACCAGCGGATTGCCTGCGGTCCAGATCGGGCAACCGCTGCTGTTGTACGGCCTTGTCCTCGCCGTTCCTTTCGCGGTGTTCGCCATCGGATTCGCCCTCTCTGCACTGGCCGCTTCCCGGAGTTTCGCGATGACTTCCTGGCTTTGGGGAATCTTCGGTGCACTGATCCTCCTTCGCGGAACGTTCCAACTCGAGGAACTTCAATCCACCCGGATTTCCGGCATGTTCTCGGTTCCCTCGCTGCTCGGCGTAGCCTCCGCCGTGTTGTGGGTCGGCTATCGGTTCTATCGGCGGAAGGAAGCCGTTGCCTCCACCAGCAGTTCCTTGCTGATGCCTGCGTCGTGGTGGATTGGGATTGCCGCAATCCTTGCAGCCATCGCCGGGATCGCACTGCTCAGTTCCTGGTTTGTCGCCAACTTCGCCCGACTCCTGTGAACACCTCGGTTTGGGGCTTGAGCCCAAACCCGGTCTTCAGTCCACACTGCGCGTCCATGGAACGTACGCTGGTCCTCTGCAAGCCCGACAGTATGGAGAAGAAACTCTCGGGCGAAATCATCCGACGCTTCGAATCCGCCGGCCTCGAAGTCACCGCCGCCAAGGTGCTTCGCCTGACCGGTCCTCTCCTCGCCGAACACTATGCCCACCTCGCGGATCGCCCGTTCTTCCCGGAGATCGTCGAGTTCATGAGTTCACGCCCGGTGCTCGCCCTGGTGCTGCGCGGCCCCGATGCCGTGGTCACGGTGCGGGATCTCCTCGGTCCGACTGATTCCCGCAAGGCTGCCAAGGGGACACTCCGCGGTGATCTCGGGACTGACAGCATGCGCAATGTCGCCCACGCATCCGATTCCGTGGAGAATGCCGAACTCGAAGTGAAGCGCTTCTTCAGGTCGGACGAGATTCCTGCCTGACCCGCGCCTGGCATCCAGCGCATGGTTGAGAGTCCGCCTGGAATTCCAAGGAATGGAACGGCGGTCGAAAGAACGGCTGAAAATGAAAAATCGCCGGGCCTGGATCAGGCCCGGCGATCTTCATTACCGAGAGTTTGGGCTCGGTTGAACGCTTCAGTACGCTGCTTGCGCGCCGTGCGTGTTGCGCTTCTGCATCCAGGGCATCATGGAGCGGAGCTTGGCCCCGGTCTTTTCGATGGGATGCTTTTCGCCGGCCTTGAGCAGGGCGTCATAACGCTTGTAGCCGGTCTGATACTCGCGCACCCAGTCCTTGGCGAACTTGCCGTTCTGGATGTCCTTCAGCGCCGCCTTCATCCGCTTCTTGACCGAGGCATCAATGATCTTGGGTCCGACCGTAACATCGCCCCACTTGGCGGTTTCGGAGATCGAGAATCGCATGCCGCTGATCCCGGCTTCGTTCATGAGATCGACGATGAGCTTGAGCTCATGGAGACACTCGAAGTAGGCCATCTCAGGGGAATAACCCGCTTCGACGAGGGTCTCGAATCCGGCCTGCACCAGGGCGCTGCAACCACCGCACAGGACGGTCTGTTCGCCGAAGAGATCGGTCTCGGTCTCTTCCTTGAAGCTGGTCTCCAACACCCCGGCGCGGGTGCCACCGATACCCTTCGCCCAGGCGAGGGCGATCTTCTTGGCGGCGCGATTGGCGTTCTGGTAGACGGCAATCAGGGAGGGAACGCCCTTACCCTCGGTGTATTGGCGGCGGACGATGTGACCGGGACCCTTGGGGGCGACGAGGATCACATTGATATCCTTGGGCGGGACGATGGTTTTGTAATGGATCGAGAAGCCGTGGGAGAAGACGAGGGTTTTGCCCTTGGTCAGGTTGGGCGCGATGTCCTTCTCATAGCAGGCGGCCTGCTTGGTGTCGGGCAAGGCCACCATGATGACGTCGGCAAGACGGACGGCTTCCGCGGTGTTGTACACCTCGAAGCCCTTGTCGCGTGCGACGGCGGCGGACTTGGACCCGTCATAGAGTCCGATGATGACCTTGCAGCCGGATTCCTTGAGGTTCAGCGCATGGGCATGGCCCTGCGAACCGAAGCCGAGGACGGCGAGGGTCTTGCCTTGGAAAACGCCCAGATCGGCGTCCTTGTCTGTATAAACTTTGGCCATAAACAGGTTCTTGAGATCTAACTGTCCGGTAAATCAGGGAAACGGAAGGGGCTGGTATGAACTCAGGAACGGGGCAGGGCAACCTGGCCGGTCCGGGTAAGTTCGAGGATGCCGAAATCCTTCATGAGGCGGATGAACTTCTCGATCTTGGATTCGCCACCCGTGATTTCGATGGTGATGCTTTCGGTCTGCACATCGACAACCTTGGCCCGGAAGAGTTCGGCCACCTGGCAGACCTCGGCGCGGTTCTGGGGTTCGGTCTTCACCTTGATGAGGACCAGTTCACGGTCGATGTAGGCGCCGGCCTTGTACTCGATCACCTTCACCACATCGATGAGCTTGTCGAGTTGCTTGACGATCTGCTCGACGGTGGCGGCGTCACCGCGGGTGACGATGGTCATCCGGCTCAACGTCTCGTCATGGGTGGGGCCGACGTTGAGGGTGTCGATGTTGTAACCGCGACCCGAAAACAGGCCGGTCACTCGGGTGAGAACGCCGAACTTGTTCTCGACCAGGACGGAGATGGTGTATCGCTGCATGGTACGTTCCTTGTCTGCGCTTTTGGCGTGCGGCGTGGGTTGGGTTCCAGATCCTTCTTCAATTCCGGGAACCGCTCAACCGCACGTCATCCACTGGGCGCCTCCCGAAAATCGAAAACCCGCGTCCTCTTCAGGACTGCGGGCGACCCGGGAGCCGGCGTGTCAGCACCGAAGGTCGCCTCAGTCCCGAAGGACGGCTACGACCGATACGAGCTGAACCACCGGAAACATGGAGGCGAACGCTACCGACCGCCCTTGCGGAAGCAATGTGATTTTTCCCCGGGCTCACATCCGCACCTCTCAGAGCCCTCCTTCATGCCCGACTTCAGAACATCCGTTCCACATCTCCGGGTTGTCTGGAAACCAGCCAATAGCTGCCCAACGTCGGATCCCATTTCCGTTTCAATGGATCCTTTCCCAAGCCTCGCATCACCAGGCCCAACGGCGTCATGACCACCACAAACACCACGGTCAGGATCACCCCACCCACCACCCGTCCCATCTGGTGCCCGAACCACCTGCCTCCCCGATACCACCCTCGGAAATGTCCGGGCTTCAGGGCTGCCCAGAGGCAGATCCCCAGCCCGATCCCCGCCATCATCATCACCACCATCCACGGCCATTTACCACGCCAGGCTCCCAACACACTGATCAACAGGAGCGCTCCCTGGGATGACCAGGTGAACTTCTTCCATTCCGTCGGCTTTTCGCTGTAGCGGATGTCCATGATCAATCCTGGTCCCGATCAAATTGTTGGACCGGCCGATGCGGCTGTGCGGCCCGATCCAACACATGATTGCCGATCACGAGATGATCCATTTCAGAATTCACAAAGCATCGGTAGGCGTCGTCCGGGGTGCACACGATGGGTTCGCCCCGCACATTGAACGAGGTGTTCACCAATGCAGGACAACCGGTGACCTCATACCAGCGTCGCAGCAGTCGTTCGAACCGCGGATGATGCTCCGCAGAAACCGTCTGGATCCGGGCGGACCAATCCACATGGGTGATCGCGGGCAGCGTTGAACGCGGACGGTTGACCCGTTCCACCAGATCCTCGCCCGACTCGCTTCCAGGTGCCGCGCCGTCGGGTCCCGTGATCCGATGCCGTTCAAGGACCGGTGCCACCAGGAGCATGTAGGGGGAATCGACCGAAAGATCGAACAGGTCAGCCACCTGTTCCCGAAGCACAGCCGGGGCGAAGGGTCTGAAGGATTCCCGGAACTTTACCCGGAGATTCATCTGGCTCTGCATCCGGACCGATCGCGGGTCCCCCAGAATGGATCGGGACCCCAATGCACGGGGCCCGAATTCCATCCGGCCCTGAAACCATCCGATCACCTTTTCCCGGGCCAACCACTCAACTACTCGCCGGTCCACTTCCTCGTCCGTGACCCGCTCGAAGATTGCGCCGTGTTCCCTCAACGCCTTTTCAACCGCGACATCCCCGAACTCCGGTCCCAGCAGGGCACCGCGCATGGTGTCACCGGATCTCGATGGGTTACGGATGCCACCCTTGCCGTGCCAAACGGCGAGGGCAGCGCCCAGTGCTCCGCCTGCGTCGCCGGCGGCGGGTTGGATCCAGATCTCTCGAAAGGGTCCTTCGCGCTGGATACGACCATTGGCGACACAATTGAGGGCGACCCCGCCCGCCATACACAGGCGATCTTCGCCGGTCACCCGATGCGCCTCGCGGGCCAACCTCAGCATGACTTCCTCGGTTAGCTCCTGGATGGATCGGGCCAGATCGGCGTGACGAGCTTCGATGCGTTGATCCGGGCGGCGGGGTGATCCGCCGAAGAGCTGATCGAAGCGCGCGTTGGTCATGCGGAACCCACGGAGGAAATCGAAGTAATCCAGGTTGAGCCTAAACGATCCGTCATCGCGCAGATCAATGAGCTGACTGCGGATGGATTCGAGGTAGGTGGGCTTTCCGTAGGGCGCGAGCCCCATGAGTTTGTACTCACCGGAATTGACCCGAAACCCGCAGTAGGCGGTGAAGGCGGAATAGAGGAGCCCGAGGGAATGCGGAAACCTCTGCTCCTGGATCATCTCCAGGCGGCTGCCGTTTCCTTTTCCGATGGTGGTGGTGGCGTACTCCCCGACGCCATCGACGGTGAGGATGGCCGCGGAGGGAAACGGGGAAGGAAAAAAGGCGGAAGCAGCGTGGGCCTGATGATGTTCGGTGAAGAGCACGGGAACCGATTCCGCCATGCCGCCAAGTTCCTCGCGGATCTCGGCCTTCACATTGAGTTTGGACGACAACCACGCCGGGGTGAACCGGAGGAAGGTGGTCAAACCCTGGGGCGCTACACCTACACAGGTTTCGAGGAACCGGGCGAACTTGGGGATGGGCTTGTCGTAGAAGACGACCCCATCGAGCTGGTCAGCCTGGATCCCGGCTTCGGCGAGACAGTATCGGGCGGCGTGAACAGGGAACCGGTCGTCGTTCTTGCGGCGGGTGAACCGCTCCTCCTGGGCGGCGGCGAGGATCTCCCCGTCACGAAGCAGCGCGGCGGCCGAGTCGTGGTAGTAGGCGGAAATGCCAAGGAGATGCCGCATGAAGCCTGGGTCCCGTCCGGATCACATGAAGGGGTACATGAAGGGTGCGAGTGCGGAACTGGAACTGAAGACGATCAATGCCCCGAGCACGAGCAGGACAACCACCACCGGCATCAACCACCACTTCTTCTCGCGTTTGAGGAACAGAAGGAATTCCCGGAAAGCCTGCCACATGGGGATCGTTGTTTTCGGGTTTGGTGTTCAGCCCACTCGCCGCCGGTAATCGGCAACCCGTGCCGGATCGACCTGGTTGTGGCTGAACTCCGGTGCCCTCAGGTCCTTGCCCATGGGGACCCGGGTGTTGCGGTATTCCATGCGACTCTCCACCGCCCGACTCCCGCTCACATGGATCTCCGAAGCGCCCGTGATCTGAAGGATCCGCTCGACGTTCCGTTCGCGGATGCCGCCCCCGGGCATGATCACGATCCGGGGCCCGGCCTGTTTCACGAGTGACGCGATCACTTCCACCCCTTCCAACACCGTGGGTTCTCCGCCAGAGGTCAGCACCCGGTCCACACCCAGTCGAACCAGGGATTCCAGCGCCTCGCCCAGATCACGGGTCATGTCGATGGCGCGGTGGAACGTGACGCTCGCGGGTCGGGCCAAGGCGATCAGTTCCGCCGAACGTCGTTCATCAACGGCTCCATCCGGGGTGAGGATGCCGAAGACGATTCCTGCGGCGCCGAGTTCGGTGGCAATCCGCACATCCTGGCGCATGACCTCGAATTCGCAGTCCGAGTAGCAGAAGTCACCGCCCCGGGGACGGATCATGACATTGAACGGAATGGCCACCGCCCGGGACAACGCTCCGAGGAGGCCAGCGCTGGGAGTGGTCCCGCCTTCGAACAGGTTCTGGCAGACTTCGAGGCGATTGGCTCCACCTGCTTCAGCGGCACGCGCTGACTCGACGGAGTCGACCAGCACCTCGATCAGGACCTTCGGCTGCATGCGGTCAACCTATCGCAAACCCGGCGGAAGACAGGAGCGGATTCTGCCCGGGGATCCGATGAGGATCGCACTTCATCCGGGAGCGGATGATACGGTCGGGTTCCAATTCGGACCGCGCTACTGGCTGGCGGGACGACGGTACTGGAAGGGAAGGCTGCGACTGACCTCAAGAATCAGGGTTCGGACGGGGTATCCGTCCTCCTCAACACGCCCGGCGATCTCCTTCACCACCGGCATGTCGTAGTGTTCGAGCCCGCGGCCCAGGGCGTAGGAAAGCATCTTCTCGGTGATGTGCCGCAGGAAGAGCTGTCGCCGATCCATCAGCGCCCCCTTCAAGGCTTCAGGCCCGTCCACCACCTGGCCACCCGGCAATTCCCCACTGGCGTCCACTCGCTTGCCATCAATCTCGTCCCGCCAGCGTCCGATGGCATCGAAGTTCTCCAGGGCGAACCCCATGGGATCGAGGCGGGAATGGCAGGCGGCGCAATTCTCCTTCTTCCGATGTTCCTCGAGCCGTTGACGCAAGGTCTGTCCATCTCGGACACGGTCATCCGGAGGCAGGGTGGCGACCAGCGGCGGCGGGGGAGGAGGAGGTGTACCGAGAATCTCTTCCAGGATCCATTTGCCTCGAAGGACCGGGCTGGTCCGGAGCGGATAACTGGTCTGGGTGAGAACGGCTGCCATGCCAACGACGCCCCCGCGGCGACGGTCAGGGAGGCTCACCTTCTGAAAGGCTTCACCCGGCACGGGTGACAGTCCGTAAAACTCGGCAAGCAATCCGTTCACATAGGTATGATCGGCATCCAACAGTTGCAGCAGGCTGGCGTTCTCCCGGATGAGGCCTGAGAACATCTCCACCGGTTCGGACACCATGGCCTTGCGCAATTCGACGGTGTATTGGGGGAACCGATTGAGATTGGGGTTCGCCTTCTGGGCCAGGTTCCGGGTCCCCAGCCACTGACCGGTGAAGTTCTCGCCCAATGCACGGGCCTTGGGATGATCCAGCATCCGGGTCACCTGCCGATCCCATTCACCGGGTGTCGCCAGCCGACCGCTCGCGGCGGATTCCAGCAAGGTTTCGTCCGGCATGGTGGACCACAGGAAGTAACTCAGGCGCGACGCCAACTCGAAATCATCCAGGCGTTGTGGTCCGTCTCCGGGTCGATCCATCTCAACCCGGAACAGGAAACGCGGGGAAACCAGCACCGCCTTGCAGACCACCTTGAACGAATCCTCGAACGAGGCTCCATCGGATCGGGCCTTTCGAAACAGGGCGAGAAACCGGGCAAGATCCTCGGGCGAAGCGGGCCGCCGCAGGGCTTTTCGGAGGAAACGCTCAATGTTGCGTCGGGCAGTCCAGGATTCCGGCGTGTACCAGACCGGTTCCTCAAGAATCAGACTCCTCCGGGGCACTGCTTCCAGGATTTCTTCCGCGGCCGCCAGGTACCGTTCCATGAGGATGGGCGGTACGAAGAGCGTGTCGGCATTGTTGTCGAACCCGCCACCACCGCCACCGTCCGGCGGGAAACTGTCGGCGGGTCGGATCGCGATCCCGAAGAGATCCTGGACGGTGTTGTTGTACTCGGTCCGGGACAATCGATGGACAACCTTGAGCCCGGGATCCCGCGGCAGCCATTCCGGATCCGGATTGGCGAGGACCTGACCGAGGAGATCCACCAGCTGATGGAACTGATCCGCGTCCGGTTGGGCCTTGTTCCGGGGCGGCATGACCTTTTCCTCCACCTGCCGCAGTGCGTTCTCCCAGAGACGGACCTCCTGATGCAGGCTGCGGTCCGTCTTGAACCGGGCAAGGTTTACCCCGCCCTTCTGGGTGTCGTCGTCGTGACAGTCGAAGCAGAATTCCACCAGGACCGGCCGGATCCTTTCATTGAAGAGATCGTCCCCGGCACGGACGCCGGTGAGGCCCAGGACCAGGCTCAGGGGAAACAGACAGCGGAACCAGGAACGGGGAATCAAGGGGAGGTAACGGGAAAGTGAACAGGACTTCATGGATGCGCGGCCGGCCATGACTGGGGCCTGCTCCGGCGGATTCACCACTTGACCCCTTGGCGGGAGGTTCAGCTCATGCGCATGGGCATGATCACGTAGAGGAAAGGCTCATTGCTCTTCACCACGCCCGGAGAAAGCTCATCGATCAACTCGAAGAAGACCTCATCGACATCCAGCGCCTTGAGGGGATCCATGAGATAACCGGGATTGAAAGCTATGGCCATGTCCTTGCCCTTGTACGTCAGGGCGAGGGATTCGCGGGATTCACCGACCTCGGGGGTATTGGCGGTGATGGCGAGCTGGTTGCGGGTGAAGGTGAGCTTCACCGAGTTGGACTTGTCGCTCGTCATGATCTCGGCCCGGCGCAGGCAATGGAGGAATTCCTCCCGCGGGATGCTGACCCGCTCGGTGCATTCCTGGGGAATGACCTGTCGATAATTGGGATAATTGCCATCGACGAGCTTGGAGATGATGTAGACGCCGAACCCGGATTCGGAGGCGGGGATGAGGTTGAATCCCACCTGATTCTCGCTGAACTGGAGCTCGACGGTTCCGGCACCGAGCAACCGGTTCAACTCACTGATGGCCTTGGTGGGAACAATGAACTCGCCGTTGCTTTCTATGGGCAGATCCACTTCCTCATCGCTCATGGCCAGACGCCGCCCATCCGTCGCCACCAAGGTCACCTTGTGTTCCTTCAGGCTGAAAAAGATCCCGTTCAGGACATACCGCGTTTCATCCGAAGACACCGCAAAGGAGGTCCTCTTGAGCATCACCTTCAGCTTTTCCTGCGGCAGGTTCACCGTCTTCAACTGCTTGAAGGCGGGCATGGGCGGATAATCATCGGCCGGGAGCCCGTTGATCTTGAAAAAGGACGCTCCTGAGCGGACGGAAGCCACGGATTTCTCGTCGACCTCGATCTCGACCTCGGCGACGACGAGCTCCCGGACGATGCCGAAGATCTTCTTTCCGGGGAGAGTGACGGCGCCTTCGGTCTGGATGTTGGCGGGGACAGCGCAGGTGATGGTGATGTCGAGGTCGGTGGCGGTCAGGTGGAGTTTCCCGTCAGCGGCCCTGAGAAGGACATTGGACAGAATGGGGAGGGTGGTCCGGGAGCCGACGACGTTCTGAACGGCTTGAAGGCCGTTGAGGAGTTGCTCTTTGGCGATCGCCAACTTCATGTGGGCCTATTAATTGACTCTTACAGGAGAAAAGGAAAGCCCGTAGTAGGGTGTGTGAACAACACGCACAACCTGTTGGGGTGTCCGTCTACCAGCCGGTTTGAACGTTTGTGGCATGGGGATAAAACCGGAAGCCGGTACCAACAGGGTGAACCCATGGGGAAAAGACCGACTTGCTGGTCGTGAAACCCACGAATCTGGACAGTTGTTCGCAGGGTTGTTGGCTGCGGTGCGGCCACAGTCGGGGATCAGGTTCCCGGTTGGGGGACGGCGTAGAGATCCGCCCGGGGAGAACGAAGCCGGACGATTGCCTTGCCGAGCGGGGGTCGTCGGGTTCCCATGAGCCATCACCTCATGAGTACGAGCTTTCGCCGGATTGCAGCTTTGATCGGAGCGTTCCTGTTGTTGGGGGCGGTGTCCGAACCGAAATGGGAAGTCCTCTTTGACGGGAAGGGAACATCCCAATGGAGATCGTATCGGGGCAGGGAGTTTCCCGCCAAAGGGTGGTCTGTGGATGACGAAGGCCTTCGGTGTCATTCGAAGGGGGGCGGGGGAGACATTGTGACACGGGAACAGTACGAGAACTTCGAGTTGGAGTTTGAGTGGAAGGTTTCGGCGGGAGCCAACAGCGGGGTGATGTACCGGGTCCGCGAGGATAAGGGCGCTTCCTACGAGACCGGGCCCGAGTTTCAGGTCCTCGACGATGCCCAGCATCCTGACGGCAGGAATCCCAAGACCAGTGCCGGTTCGTTGTACGCGTTGATTGCTGCGAACGGTTCAAAGGAACTGAAGGCGGTGGGGCAATGGAATCAGGCGCGGATCGTGATGGACGGGAATCGCGTGGAGCATTGGTTGAACGGCAAGATGGTGGTGGGATACGAGTGGGGAAGCCCTGAACTGCAATCGATGATCGCCAAATCCAAGTTCAAGGACTGGCCTGGTTTCGCCCGGCAGGCTGCCGGTCATATCTGCATCCAGGATCATGGCGACGATGTCTGGTTCCGGAACGTCCGGATCCGAAGGCTTCCAACACGGTAAAGGAACGCGGGTGATCGGAGAAAGGGAGCGCAAGCCATGGAAACGATGAAGCGGAGGGGAATGCTGTTGGGCCTGGTTGCAGGGATGCTGCTGACCGGCATGGGATGTTCGACTGGGGACGGAGAGAAGGGATGGAAGCCGTTGTTTGACGGTACCGACACCGCGGGTTGGAAAGGGTTCGGCAAGGCCGCATTCCCCGAACAGGGTTGGGTGATCCAGGACGGCTGGCTTCATCACGTCGCAGGCGCGGGCGGCGGCGATATCATCACCCGGGAGACCTTCACGGATTTCGAACTGGAGTTTGATTGGCGGATTGCGCCCGGGGGCAACAGCGGGGTGAAGTACCTGATCGACGAGCGGCGGGGATCGCCGGTGGGACATGAGTATCAGGTGATCGATGACGCGGCCCATCCGGATGCGGCCCATGGTCCCAAACGCCAGACTGCGGCCCTCTATGATGCCTTGGCCCCGTCAGAAGCTCCCACCCTGCCCGCCGGCGGGATCAACCGGTCGCGGATCGTGATGCGGGGATACAATGTCCAGCACTGGCTGAACGGGAGGCGGGTTCTGGACTATCAACTCGAGTCAGAGGCTTTGATGGAGGCGAAGGCGGCCAGCAAGTTCAAGGGGGAGGCCAGGTGGGGAACCAGGTTTCCCACCCCCATCCTGTTGCAGGATCACCGGGATGCCGTGTGGTTCCGGAACATCCGGATCCGGTCGTTGTAAGACAGGCACCTGGCATCGCCCGGCAAGAGGCTGGTTCCGCGGGTATGACCCGGGTAGGGTGCATCCGTGCAAGGTCCGTTTGAGTGGATGATGGGAGCAGGACGCCTCGTCGCGGGGGGATTCAGGATGAGGTCAGTATTCCGTGGGCTGGGCTGGGTATGGGTGGGAGCGTTGGGTTGGGGTGTTCTAGGAGAGGACATTCGCTTTCCCAAGGACGCTGGGGTCATCGACGTCTCGAAGCCGCCGTATTCTGCGAAGGGCGATGGCAAGGCGGACGACACCGAGGCGATCCAGCAGGCCTTGTTGGAGCATCCGAACCAGAACCGGATCATCTACCTCCCCAACGGTACGTATCTCATCAGCAATCCACTGCATTGGCCCCCGAGCCCGGATCCGGAAAAGAGTCAGCGCGCAACCATCCTTCAGGGGCAGAGTCGGGAGGGAACGGTGATCCGGATTGCGGATCATTCCACGGCATTTGGAGCGGGGACGCGAGGGGCGTCGGTGTTGTGGATGGGGGGAGCTCCGGCTTGGCGCGACCGCAATGCGGTGAGGAATCTGACCATCGATACGGGGGAAGGGAATCTGGGCGCGACGGGGATAACGCTGATGGCCAACCGTCAGGGAGGCTTGAGGGATGTGACGATCCGGGCCGGGGGTCGACGTCAGGGCATTGCGGGCATTGATCTTTCCCACAACGACTCGATCGGCCCTTGCCTGATCAAGAACGTGTCGGTGGAGGGTTTCGATTACGGATTGAAGGCGGCGTACCCGCAATATTCCGCGACCCTGGAGCATGTTGCCTTCTCGGGGCAGCGCGTGGCTTCGATCCGCAACACCGGGCAGACGTTGAACATCCGGGATTTCACCGCGATCAACACGAACTCGGTCCCAGCGATTGTGAGTGCCGACAACATCGGATTCGTGACCCTGCTGGATGCGAAAATTGAGGGATCCCCCGCGCGCCGACCCATGGCGGCGATCCAGAACCGGGGCCTGCTCTTCATCCGCAACCTTACCGGGACCGGTTATCCCATCCTCATCGAGAACCGCACCGTGACCAACCTCAACGCCGAGGGCCCGGATATCGACCTGTTCCTTTCCCATCCGCGGGTGGCCCAGTTCAACGCGCCACGTGAACCGATGAACCTTCCGGTGGAAGAGACTCCCGAGGTGCCTTGGGATCCCCTGGAGAAGTGGGCGAGTCCCCTCGCGTACGGGGGATTGCCCAATGATGACATCGACGACAGCGCGGCAATCCAGAAGGCCATCGATTCCGGAGCCACCACCGTCTACCTGCCCAATGGATCCTGGATGATCATGTCGCCGGTGGAGATCCGGGGCGCGGTTCGCCGGATCATCGGGTGCGAAGCGGCCATCCGGGTGCGGGGGCTGGGATCCAAGGCGGCCTTTCGCCTGGTGGATGGGAGCGAACCGGTGGTGGTGATCGAGCGATTGGCGGCGGAATCCAATGTCTCGCCCTTGCTCGAACAGGCGTCCTCGCGACGCATGGTGATTTCTTCCTGTTCGAACGTGGCCTTTCAGGGGACCGGCCGGGGCGATCTCTTCATCGAAGATGTCTCGTCGGCATCGGAATGGGTCCTGAATGGATTGAAGGTCTGGGCGCGCCAGTGGGACATCGAACGTGACGGCGCCAAGATCGTGAACAATGGCGGCACACTCTGGGTGTTGGGGCTGACGGCGACCCAACCAGGAACGTTGATCAAGACGCAGGGAGGCGGGAAAACCGAGTTGATGGGAGCGCTGGCGGTGTCGAGCGGCGGAACCAAGTCCGACCCCATGTTCTCCATCCAGGAATCGTCGGCATCCCTGATCTGCAGCGAGCTGGCTTTCCGCGGCAATCCCTTCCGGGTGATCATCAACGAGACGCGCGGTGGCATACCCCGGGCCCTGGTTCGGGGTGAAGCCGGAGTGGACGGACTGGTGACGATCCGGGCAGGCGGTGCGGCATTGCCGTTGTACGCGGGATTTGACGGACCCGGAGCCGTGCCGCCGCCTCCGCTTCAGGGACGCACCAACCAGCCGGTGCAGATCACCCGTTGACCGATCCTTTTCCTTGCCGTTGCTGTCAGTCCGCGGACGATGGCCGGCACAATGCCTGAGGTAACTTCACGCCAGGATCTCGTCGTGGGTGTCGATCTCGGCGGCACCAAGATCCTGGCGGGCGTCTTCACTTCCCAATTGAAGCAACTGGCTTCCGCCAAGCTCAGCACCAAGGCGGAACGGGGCTACGAACTGGTGGTGGAACGGATCAACCGCTGCATCCGCGATGCCATCGATGAGGCCGATCTCTCCCTCAAACAGGTGCGAGCGGTCGGGATCGGAGCGCCTGGGGCCATCAACCCGGAGATCGGACAGGTGATTTTCGCGCCCAATCTGAAGTGGAAGGAAGCACCCCTGCGCCAGGACCTGGAGAAGCTGCTGGGTGTCCCGGTATTTCTGGAGAATGACTGCAACGTCTCCGTCCTGGGAGTCCATGCCGTTGAACTCCAGTCCAAACCGAAGAACGTGATCGGGATCTTCCTCGGCACCGGCATCGGCGGCGGACTCATTCTCCGGGGCGAGCTTTACGGCGGCTTCAACCGGACCGCGGGCGAGATCGGCCACATGGTGCTGGAGGTGGGCGGACCCAAATGCGGCTGTGGCAATCGCGGCTGCTTCGAAGCCCTCGCTTCCAGAACCGCCATCTTCCGTCGTTTGTCCGACGAGATCCGCGAAGGCGCCAAATCCTACCTGACCGAGCTGCTCGGCCCCGGGGAACAGATCGTCGATCTCAAGTCGGGTGATCTCCGGAAGGCCCTGCGCAAGGGCGACAAGCTGGTGGAGAAGGTCATTGAAGACGCCGCCGAATACACCGGCATCGCCGTCGCCAACCTCATCAACATCCTCAATCCTGAAGTCATCGT
>DITU01000159.1 GCA_002422905.1 Verrucomicrobia bacterium UBA6176 | reverse complement strand
GAGGCGGGAATCCGAGGCGGGAATCGGTGAGGGCTTTCATGGCGATCTTATATCTCCTTATTCCCGAACTTCATCAGGTGTCAACGACTCATTCTGATGCCCATCCAATTAGCCTCCGGGATTCTGACCGGTCCGATTTCGGCAGTCACTTTACCGCCGGCGCCCTGGGAGATCCACAGCGCCCGGAGCGCAATCACTTGGCCTTCCGAGACTGCGGATTTGATTTGGTTTCCACATTTTTAGCACTGTTCGTGCCACAGCACTCCCACGGGGAACGGTTCATGCCATTGATCCACACAAGGCTCGTCTAGTCCTCGTTTGAGCTGTATCGAGGCCCGTTGTTTGCCGTTTGGCACCCCCTCCCCACGCCCACCGCTGGGTCATCGCAAGGAAACCCTGCGGGGATTGAAACCCCGGTTGGGTCGTTGGCTCGCCACTTTCGGAATACGGCCTGGGGAATTGCACCCAAACCAGGATGCGGCCCGCCGCAACCATCAGCACACCGCCCGCCACATCCCGGCAAACGCGAAGTGTCCTGGACTGCAGTAGTCCCCTACCGCCTTGATCAGTGCTGAGATCGACGGGGATTTCCTGCCGACGCGCTGTTGGCAGTTGCAGAATCGGTCCCAAGGCTTCCCAACCGCTCCCAACCCATGTCAGCGTCCCGCCGCACCCATGAATCCCAGCGATTGGAAACTGGTGATCCTCGCTTTGGCGTCGATCGGAATCCTCGTGTTGCTGGTCACGCGACTGAAGACCAATGCCTTCATCGCGCTGGCCGCCGCCGCCCTGGTGGTGGGCGCCGGTGCGGTGTTCTGGCTCGGTGTTCCAGCCCGGGACGCCGCCGGGGCCGTCCTCAAGGCCACCGCCTCCGGCGAGGTCCCCCGTTACTCCATGCTGGGCGTGGTGAATTCCTTCGGAAATGGACTGGGCGGAGCCCTTGGCGGAGTCACCGCCATGATCGTCCTGGGAACCATGCTCGGACGCCTCCTCGCCGAGTCCGGTGGGGCCGAAGTCCTCGCCAAACGCTTCATCGATTTCTTCGGCCCGAACCGGATCCAGCTCTGCATCATGGCGCTGGCCATCACCATCGGACTCACCACCTGGTTCGCCGTCGGACTCGTCCTCCTCACTCCCATCCTCCTCACCCTGACCCATCAGACCAGGCAACCCTTCCTCCTCCTCTTCCTTCCCCTGCTGTCCTGTCTCTCCGTCATGCACGGCGTCATGCCGCCCCATCCCGGCCCCGCCCTCGCCGCCGACAAACTCGGGGTCAGCATGGGTGCCGTCCTTTTCTGGGGTTTCATCATCGGTCTTCCCACCGCCGCCGTCGCCGGCCCGATCTACGCCCGCTTCATCGTCAAACGCGTCCACGTCGAAGCCCCTGCCACACCCGAACGTTCGAAAACACTCGAACCCGGCAGATCCCTCCCCAGCTTCGGCATCACCGTCTTCAGCGTCATGCTCCCCGTGGTCCTCATGCTGATCGCAACCGCCGCCGAACTGACCCTCCCCACCGGATCGCACCTCCGCGAAACCCTGTCCTTCATCGGAAACCCCACCATCGCCCTCCTGGTCGCCGTGGTGTTTGCCGGCTGGTCCCTCGGCACCCGATGCGGCTATTCCCCCTCCCAGGTATTGCGCCTCACCGAGACCGCCGTGGCATCCATCGGCATGACCCTCGTCGTCGTCGGTGGCGGTGGCGGTTTTGCCCGCGTCCTCCGGGACAGCGGCGTCGCCGATGCCATCGGCCATTTCGGTGCCGCCGCCAGCCTCTCACCCCTTCTCTTCGGCTGGCTCATCTCCGCCTTCATCCGCGTCGCCACCGGCTCCGCCACCGTCGCCATCACCACCGCCGGCCTGCTCCTCCCCGATTACCTCCGCACCCAGGGCATCGATCTCGACATGAACCATCGCGCCCTGGTCGTGGTGGCCATCGGATGCGGTTCCCTCTTCCTGTCGCATCTCAACGACGCCGGATTCTGGATCGTGAAGGAATGCCTCGGTCTCACCGTGGGCCAGACCCTCCGCACCTGGACCGTCTGCGAAACCCTGGTCGGCATCGCCGGCATGCTCTTCTCCCTGGTCGCCTTCCACCTGATCTGAGCCGGGAAAACGTTGGAGCCGCAGATTGCGCAGATTACGCAGATGGTCAGGGAGCCGGACATGGATCCTCGATCTGCCGTCGGTTGAGTTCACCCACAGGTGGCAGTCGAGGTCACGAGACTCCAAGCCCTCCGGGTAAGTTCCCACCCCACAGGTGGCAGTCGAGGTCACGAGACTCCAAACCGTCGGGGTGGGCTCCCATCCACCCCCCCAAATCTCCCTCCGCATCCTCCCATCTGCGAAATCTGCGAAATCTGCGGCTTCCTTCCCCTCCAGACCCCATCTGCGGCCCCCAAGATCAAGGCCGCGCCAGGTCACCCGTCACTTCTACCGGACAGAAATTGGTCTGCATCTGGCCGTCCTTCATCGCGAACACACGGATCAATCCCTCCGCCCCGGCCGTCAGCACCCGTTCCCCATCCACCGTGAACCCCAAGGCATACACCGGGCCGGCGTGGCCACGGAAGGTCTGCACCCGCCTCGCATTCCCCACGTCATAAACCCGGACCTCCCCAGCCGGCACACCCGCCGTCGCCAACTTCCCCCCGTCCGCACTGAACGCCATCGCCGTCATGCCATCGCCGAATCCGTCGAACTCCCGCACGAAGTTCGGATCCTTTCCCGGATCCACCCCTTCACCCCGGTCCTTCGCCCGATACAACCGCGGCCGGAATTCCGATCCGGCAAACGCCACTTCCTCATGTCCCGGCCTCCTCAACAACCGCACCACCGGTTCACTGTCCCGATTCACCACATCCACCAGCTTGCCGGTGTCCGATTCCAACAATCGCAACGTCCGATCCCGGCTTCCTGAAACCACCCGGCGTCCCCCATCCACGAACACCGCTCCAAACACCCAGTCCGAATGCGGCATCACCCGCATCGTTTCCAATCCATCGCCCACCCCCAACACCCGGACCACCCGATCCGCCCCGCCACACACCAACCGGGTCCCGTCCGGCGACCAGTCCCCGCCCAAAACCGTATCGGCACCCACCACCCATTCCCTCGCCAATTCTCCCGAAACCGGATCCCAGACCTGCACCTCGCCCGTCACCCCCGGATCCCCGCCCATCACCGCCAACCGCGTGGAATCCGGCGAGAACGCCAGCCACTCCACCCGCACCGGTGTCCCCAGCAGACGCCGGACCCGGGTCATTCCCGCCACCTCAAAAACCAGCACTTCGCGGCGTCCGGGCACCGCCATCCAACGCCCATCCGATGACACCGCCATCGCGGTCAACGACGGCGCGGACCGGTACACCGGAGGTTCCACCGGACGTACCCGGGGCGGCGTATCATCCACCGCCCCCGCCCGGATCCAACGCATCACCAGATCCACCTGCGCCGCACTCAACGGATCCCCCTCCTTCGGCATCGCCGGCTCCGGTCCCTGGATCTCGCCCAACAGACTGCCCCCGACCGGATCACCCGGCACCACCGCAGGCCCGTGCCGCCCGTCGCGAAGCATCGCCGCCACCGTGGTCAGATCGACTCCACCCTTCTCCTTGCCCGGATGATGACATCCATTGCAATGACGCCGGAACAACGGCGCCACATCCCGGATGTAGGAGATCTCTTCGGCCGCCCACGCTCCGCCACCCGCAGCCCACATCAGCACCAGCAACGTTGTTCCCCGGAAGATCCCCTTCATGGCTGCATCAGGTTCAACACGTATTCATGGGACGACGCCGGCTTGTCGTTCGCGCTCAGCACCGCCACGAAATACTCACCGCTTTCCTTCACCTCGAACTCCACCACCGGATCACGTCCCACCGTGTCATCCACCGACATCACCATCGCCTGTCGCCGGTCATACACCGTCAACATCGCATCCAGCGTGCTCCCCAATCGCGCCGCATAAATCTCCGCCCGGAAACGGCGTCCCGACTCCAGTTCCACCCGGAACACATCCACGTCTCCCTTCGCCTCCATCCCGCCCCGCACCCACAGTCCCAAAGGCACCCTCGGCGCATCCCGGAACCCATCGTTCGGTTCTTTCTCCGTCTTCAATGTCCCCGCCGGAACCATCAGCAATCCGTAGGCCACCGACTCACCCCCCGGCCCCGTCACCCGCACCGAAACATTCGTTCCCAACGGCGCATCCGCCGGCACCGACACCGTCACTTCCACCTTCTTGCCACCCACCCGTTGGGCGTCATAACCGGAGATGCCCGGGGCTTCCCCCTTGCCCTCCAACTCCAATTCATCCACCGGCTTGAACCCCTCGAAGTGCACCGCCGTGACTGTATCCAGCGCCTCACCGCGCAACCGCAACTTCACCTTCGCCCCCGCCTCCAGCACCGCCGGTTGCACCAACGCGATCCGCGGCATCACCGCCTTCTCCACCTTCTCCGCCTCCTTCACCCCTTCCGCCATCAACCCCAACAGTCCGCCTGTTCCCAGCAGGAATCCCCACCCCAACCCATTCATCACCTTCCTCCTCCTCACGCGAACAACTCCCCGATGAATCCGCCCTGATCCAGGATCTCGACCGGACGCCCCTCCGGCGTCACCAAATGCTTCCTCGGATCAATCCCCAACGCCTCGTACACCGTCCAGCACACGTCCGCCGGACGCACCGGTCGTTCCGTCACATAGGCACCTTCCTTGTCGGTCGCCCCGAGCACCTGACCCCGTTGAACTCCGGCTCCCGCGAACAACATGGAACCGGCGCGTCCCCAGTGATCCCGACCGGCATCCTTGTTGATGCGCGGAGTCCGCCCGAATTCGCCCATCACCAGCAGCAACGTGTCCGACAACAGCCCGCGTCGTTCGAGATCCACCACCAATGCCGACAGGCCCTGGTCGAACTCCGGCAGCTTCTTGTCCAACCCTTCAAAGATCTTCCCGTGATGATCCCAGCCGCCGTAATTGACCGTGGTGAACCGCACTCCCGCCTCCACCATCCGCCGCGCCAACAGGCAGGCCTGCCCGAAATCCGTCCGCCCATACTCGTCCCGGACCCGCGCCTCTTCGTTGTCCACCAGGAACGCTTCCCGCGCATGGCTGGACAACACCAACTCAGATGCCTTCTGCGCAAACTGGTCGTGGGTCTGGATCTGGTCATTGCCCCGGATCCGGTCCCCCAACCGGTCCACCGCGCCCAGCAACGTCTTGCGTCGCGCCAACGCTTCATCGCTCACCCCGGCCGCCCGCGACAGATCCCGGACCTTCCATTCCTTCTCGTTCGGGTTGCCCGCGGAAAAGCTCTCGAACCGTCCGCCCAACCACGCCGCCTTCCCCAGTTCCCACGTGAACGACGGATTCTTCGGCACCGCCACATACGGCGGCATCCGGCCCCCGAACCCCGTCTCATGCGCCACCACTGATCCCATCGAGGGATGATCCCCGAACGGTGACCCAAACCGGCCGCTCAACACCCAGTTGCTCGCCGTCTCATGATGATCGTTCTCATGCGTGCCCGAACGCACCAACGTGAACCGGTCCATCACCTGCGCCATCCGCGGCAGCTTGTCGGAGATGTGCAACCCGCTCACCCGCGTCGGGATCGTTCCATACTTGCCACGGATCTCCTCCACCGCCTCCGGCTTCGGATCGAAGCTGTCGTGATGCGACAAGCCACCCCCGAGAAACACCAGGATCACCGACCGCGCCCGGGCCGACTTCAAGGCCGCGCCGCCTCCTGACGCTCCTCGGGAAGCCGCCTCGGCTGCGAGCATCCCCGACAGGCTCAATCCCAGCGGTGCCAGGGCTCCCACCCGGAGAAAATCCCGACGGCTGACGCCGTCACAACTCCGCCAACGTCCTCCGGTCTGTATGTCGATCATCTGCGTTCCTTCTCTCCGTTCGGTGGATCAATGATTGAAATTGAACTCCTTCGAATTGATCAGCGCCCAGGCCAGGTCCCGCAACGCTTCCTCCCGCGGCACCCCTTCCAACGCCGGCACGATCGCCGCCTTCTCCGATGCCGTGGCCGCACGGCTCAAGGCCACCTGATACAACTCGTCCACCACCCGTTCCAACGGCCAATCCTTCTTGGACAAACGCCGGATCCGCCCGTCCGGATCGCCCAGCTTGCGCATCGTCTCCGGCCCGTTCTGCAAATGCAGCAATTGCGGCAGGGTCACCTCGCCCTTCCGCTCGCACGCACAGGCGGTCACCCGTTCGCTCTGCCCGAACAACGACAGGAAATAACTCCCCTTCGCCGGCTCCGGCAGTTGGATCGCACGCACCCCCATCGGGTGTCCCTCGAACCGCTCGGACAATCCCGTGAGGGACATCACCGCGTCCGCCAACACCTCGGCCGGCAACCGACGCGCCCGGTAGTGCGAATAGAAACGCCGATCCGATTCATTCCCCGGAACCGTCTTTGAAGTCAGCTGATACGTCCGCGAATTCAGCACCAGACGCATCACGTGCCGCAGGTCATGGCCCGACTTCCTGAACTCCGCCGCCAACAGCGCCATCAACGCCGGATTCGATGGCGGGTTGCTCGCCCGCAAATCGTCCACCGGTTCCACCAATCCCACCCCCAGAAAATGCCCGACCAACCGGTTCACCATCGCCTCCGCAAACAACGGGTTCTCCGGCGACGTAATCCAATCCGCCAACCGTTCCCGCGGATCCACCCCCGGCCCCCATTCCATCGCCGTCCGATCCAACGGACGCGCTTCCACTTCCTTCCGGGTTCGCGGTTGCCGGGTCCGCGGCGGTCGTGAATCCAACTCCTCCACCTCCCGCTTCAATCGAGCGTACTCACCCTGCCGCTCCTCCAATTCCTTCCGCGCCGCCTTCTCCTCCTCTTCACCCGCTGCCGAACGCCGGGTCTGCGCCGTCTCCAATTTCTTGAACGCCTCGTCCATCCGACGTCCCCGCTCCACGCGTTCCTTGCTCGCGACCACCAGTTCGGTCGGACCCTTCTCCGGCTCCTGCCGCTTCAGATGCAGTCGGGAGAAGAACGCCGCGAACCGGTGGAAATCATCCTGGGTGTATTTCTCCAACGGATGATTGTGGCAACGCGCACATCCGATCCGCGTCCCCAGAAACGCCTGCGCCACCGAATCCGTCACCTCCGATTCCGTCGGCTGCGCCTCCCCCACCACCGTCACGAAATAGCCCACCGCCGGGTTCTCGAACGAATCGCCCCGCGCCGTCAGGACCTCCCGCGCAATCCGATCCCAGCCCATCCCCTCCGAGACCTGTCGATGCAACCACGCATGAAATCCCCGCACCCCCTTGATGCCGCGAACGTCATGGTCCCGTTCACGCCGGTTCTGCAACAGGTCCGCCAATTGAAGCGTCCAGTAATCCGCAAACTCCCGACGTCCCAACAACTGTTCCACCCATCGCTCCCGCTTGTCCGGTGACCGATCCATCACCAACGCCTCCACCTCCTCCGGCGTCGGCAACGTCCCGATCACATCCAGCATCGACCGCCGCGCAAACGTCGCGTCATCGCACAAGGCCGAAGGCGGGATCCGCAACGCCCGCAATCGCGCGAACACCGCTTCATCCACCGCATTCTGCGCCCGCCCGAATCGCCATTCCTCCACCACGTTCGTCGACGGCACCGTCACCCGCACCACTGCCACCCGCCCCAGGAAATGAGCCCGGATCGAGGTCTCGCCCACCCGCCGGGCCTGAACCAGGCCGTCGGCATCCACCGAGGCCGTCACCTCGTCATTCGAAAAGAACTGGGTCAACCAAGTGACATCCCGTGTCGTGCCATCCGGCCAATACGCCTTCACCACCAACGCCTGGCTGTCTCCCACGGCGTACTCACGGTCACCCGGCACCACCTCCAACCGCTCCAGATCCGGTTCCTGCTCCACCGGCAAAGGACCCGGTGCCCGGGCGGCAATCCAGGCCACCAGCGTCTTGTGATACCGCGATCCCTCCTCGAACCGGACCAACCCCTCGTGCGGCACCTTCCCCAACGGCTTCGTCACCATCAACGACGCCTCCGGTTCAGCAAAATCCACCCGACGTCCCCCGGCCTCTTCAGTGATCCATCGATGATCCCACTCCGGCGCATAACCCCGCAGGCTCAACCGGAATCCATTCTGCCCCGCCCCCTTCCCGTGACACGCCCCTTGGTTGCACCCCAACCGGGTCAGGATCGGCTCGATCTCCCGCAGGAAACTCGGCACCCCCTCCGCTTCCGCCCCGCGCACCAGCGTCATCCCCACGGTCAACAGGACCCAGCCCAGAGCGCGTGCGCTCTTCACCATTCCGAGTCGTGGTATCCCGTCAGGCATCAGTGGAGAAGATGACCCAACTCCGACCACGCCGACGAGGGGAATGTCACGGTCGGTTTGATTCCGACCGGAGCGGTGACAGCCTGTTACCCCACCTCCGCCGACGCCGCCTGTGCCGCCCCCTGCAACATGGTTTGCTGGACCACCTCATACAGCCCCTCCCACGCCGAGAACATCTCCGGCGTCAATTGATCCCCCAGCACCCCCTTCAACATCCGCACCAATGCCTCGCGCACCGTCGCGTAATGCGCCGCCTGTACGCCGTATCCCACATGGCGCGCCCCCAAACTTTCCAAGACCGGCACCAACTGATCCGGCGTCTCCAACAAGGCCAACGCCGTCCGCAACAGGTTCATCAGCTTCACCGCCTGTCCCTCGATGTCCCCCCGGAACATCGGTCGCAAGGTTGGATCGATCTGGAACAACTGCTGATAGAACACCAGCGCGGCCAACTCATGATGCCGCTCCAACAGCGCAAACGACTTCCTCAACCGCAGTATCTCCTCGCCTGTCACCAACCCCATTCCATCACAAGGCCATCCCTTCAGACGCTCCGACTTTGGGCGGATGAATCCCGGGATCCCATGCCCGGGGTGAACTCCCCTCTCGGCACCTGCCCGATTCCTCGTCAGGCTCAACGCCGTGCCGGGAATCGATCTCATCCGTGACCTCGCGGTCATCACCGCCGTGGCCGCCCTGTCGGGTTGGCTCTGCCGGCGCATGGGGTTGTCCATGGTGGTCGGATACCTCCTCGCCGGGATCATCGTCGGACCCCATACCCCGCCTTTCGCCTTTGTCGAAAGTGTCGACCGGGTCCAGATGCTCGCGGACTTCGGCCTCGTCTTCCTGATCTTCTCGGTCGGCATGGGATTGAGCCTGGGCCGGCTCCAACGCCTCGGACTGTCCCTGGTCCTGGCCACCGCCGTCGGGGCGTTGTTGGTGCTCAACTGCTGCCGTCTCCTCGGCAGTGCCCTCGGCTGGCCGCCTCAACAGGCCCTGTTCCTCGCCGGAATGCTCATGGTCTCCAGCTCCGCCATCATCGCCAAGGTCCTCGAAGAACTGAACGCCTCCCACGAACGCTGGGGCCAACTCGCCCTCGGCGTCACCGTCCTCGAAGACGTCGTCGCCGTCGTCATGCTCACCGTCCTCACCTCACTCGCCCGATTCGGGGGCGACTCCGCCCCGCCCATCGGTCCCACCCTCGGCAAACTCGGGGCCTTCATCGTCCTGGTCCTGTTCCTCTCACTCCTCGTCGTGCCCCGGGTCCTCCGCCGTCTGCACCGACAGAATGCCGTGGAACTCCGCACCCTGTTCCTCGTCGCCCTCGTCCTGTCCCTCGCCTGGCTCGCCACCCGGGTCGGCTATTCCCTCGCCCTCGGCGCCTTCATCCTCGGCGCCATCGTCGCCGGCACCCCCTTCCGGGCCGAGGTGGAGAAGAGCTTCGAAGCCCTCCGCCACACCTTCGGCGCCGTCTTCTTCGTCGCCATCGGCATGCTCGTCGATCCCCGCGTCCTTCTCGATGCCTGGCCCCTGATCCTCGCCGCCTCCGCTCTCGCCCTCATCGTCCGTCCCATCGCCTGCGCCCTCGGCCTCATCGCCGCCGGCAACCCCAACCGCACCGCCCTCCAGGCCGGACTCGCCCTCACCCCCATCGGCGAATTCTCCTTCATCATCGCCCAACTCGGCGTCAGCGCCGGCGTCCTCCCCCCCACCTTCTCCGCCGTCGCCGTCGGCGTCAGCCTCGTCACCGCCGTCGCCGCCCCACTCCTCATGCGGCATTCCGATCCCATCACCGACTGGATCGAGGCCCGCCAACCCCGGATCCTCCGCAGTCTCTTCGGATTCTATCACGAACGCCTCGCCCGACTCCGCGCCCGCCAGGGATCCAGCATGCTGTGGCGCCTGACCGGTTGGAGATTCGGTCAGGTCGCCCTTCACCTGTTGTTCCTGTCGTCCCTCCTCCTCTTCTGGCAACCCGCCTACCGGACGTTCGAAAGCATTCTGGGCGCCGGATTTCCCTTCCCCGGCGGATTGCGTCCCCTGTTCTGGATCCTCTTCGGCATCCTCCTGCTCGGCCCCCTCATCGCCCTTTGGCGCAATGTCGAAGCCATCGCCATGATCCTTGCCGACGGCGCCACCCGCGACAATCCACGCCGCGACAAGTTCCAGCCCTGGCTCCTGCGCGGCCTGAAGGTCATCGCCGCACTGCTCCTCATCGACTGGCTCCTCACCCTGCTCCCCCTCGGCGGCGCCTCCACCGTCACCGTCGCCATCATCGCCGCCATCGTCCTCATCGTGGCGCTGGTCTTCGGCAGCCGCCTCCTCCGCTGGCACAGCCGCGCCGAAGGCGAACTCCGCGCCCAGTTCAGATCCGCATCAAACCCCGCCATGGCCGCCGGCATCGCCCTGCCCGTCCTCGATCAATCCGGCAACTGGGACCTCGAAATCGCCGAGGTCACCCTCCCACTCCAATCCGACATCGCCGGCCGACGCATCCGCGATCTCGGTCTCCGTCAGGCTACCGGTTGCTCCATCCTCACCCTCGATCGCAATGGCTATACCTGGATGAATCCCAGCGGCGACGAAGCCCTTTATCCCGGAGATCGACTCCTCCTGCTCGGTGCCCCCGATCAATTGCCCATCGCCGAACGTCACCTCACCTCCGGCATCCGTTCCACCGAGAACGCAGTCCCCTTCTCCGACTTCACCAGCGAAAGCGTTCCTGTCCCCGACGGCTGTCCCCACGCGAATCGCCCCTTCTCCGAACTGACCGCCCTGCGCGAGATCGGCGTCCTCGTCTGCGGCATCCAACGCGGCCGCCAACGCTCCGTCCTGCCCGCCGGCAATGCCCACTTCCAGGCCGGCGACCGTCTCCTCGTGGTCGGCACCCAACAACAGATCCTGAAGTTCAGGGGCTGGCTGGAGGAAGGAAGGACCTAAGCCCAGGAAAAGGGGGGGATTATAGGTCCCATAGGTCCCATGAGACCTATCAGTCCCACAAGTCCCACAAGTCCCACAAGTCCCACAAGTCCCACAGTCCCTCCCACCCCACCCCCACTCAATTCGAAGGCAACAACACCAGGGACGCCTTCGCTTCCGGCAACGGAATCACCAACCGTCCCAACTCGTTGAAGGTCACTTCCCGCGTGGACACCTTGCCCGCCCCTTGCAATCCCACCAGATACTTGCCGTCCGGTTTACGTTCCCACGTTCCTTCAGAACCAAAATCCAGGTTGGGCATCGCCGGAGCAGCGGGCGCTACTCCTCCCGCACCCGCGACCGCTCCACCCACCGCACCCGCCGCTGCACTCGGCGGTGTGCCCGGCCGCAACCCGTACCGGGCCGCCAAACCCGGATCCATGCCTCCCACAGGCGCCGGTGCAGGCGCCACTTCCAACCCGTCCGCACCCACCACCGGCGGCGCCGCCACCTGGGTGATCGAATACCGACCGTCCGGAAAAAACTTGAACCGCACCGGCGACAACAAAGAGGTCAACACCGTCCGCATCATCGCAAATTCAGTCGGTGGGATGTTGCCCCTCTGACGGCGCATGCTCAGCAGCACACTCGCCACGTCGATCTTCCATCGACCCAGGATCTTCTCGTCCGCGTACTTCGGTGACACCCCCGTCTTCACCCACGCCGTGAAATCCTCCAGATCCGTCGCCAACAACGCCGTCGTCAATTCCCCATTCGCCAGCACCGCCCGTGCCTTCGGATGGTTCACCACCTGCGAGAATCCGGCCTTGCTCTTCAACAGATCCATGAACTCCGGATCCTGGGCCATATCCACAAACTCCGGCTTGTCCTCCAACGCGTAGAACGGGGGATAATCCCGCAGATACTCCAATACCGCCGGATTCTCGTACAACACCCCAAGCACATCCGACACCGCATAATACTGCTCCGGCGACTCATCCAGGGCGGAGAAGGTCTTCTCCCAATCCGTCGTCGCCGCACTCCTCCGCAACGCCGTTCCCAGCTTCACCAACGCCGGTTCATTCACACCCTCACCGATCGTCTGCGCCGTCAGGTACCCCCCCGCGTACACCCGCTTGCCCACCGTGAAAAACACGATCATTCCGATCAGGATCCCCACCACGCAACCGCCGGCCTGGTTCATCTTCCCGAACCGTTCCCGCGTCGCGTCGTCTTCGTTGTACTTGTAGTGATGCTCCACCGGTTTGTGCGCCACAAAACCCAACGCATACAAACCCAGCCACACCACCACGAACGCCACAAAGCCCGGCAAACCCATCTGCAACGCCAGGTTGTTCGCCGCCACCGTGTCCGCCACCGGTTGCAGCATCCGCCCCAATGGCCCCATCAACGCCAGCGACACAAACGTCCCGATCAAGGCCACCAGCATGCGGATCGCTCCCGACCCATATCCCAGCGCGCCAAATATCAGCACGAACAGAAACGCGAAAACCCAGACGAGCATTCGGGAAAGCTAGGAATCCGCCGCCTTTGAAGCACGCTGTTTTTTTGGCCTCCTGTCGTCCCGCCCACCACGCCCTGTGCACCGTTTGCCTCTCCCTGGAGACATGCAGGACAAGACGTTCCCCTCTCCCCACGCCCAACCTCGCATCATGCATCCTCCCTCCCCCCTGCTCCGCACCGTCCTTCGTCTCGCCAGCTTTCTCCTCGCCTCCGCCTCCGCCCTCGCCCAACTCCCCGAACCCAGCCCCATCCCCGCCACTCTCCGTTCCGATTTCAACCTGGATCCCTTCTACCAACAGGCCGTTGTCCTCGAAGGCTTCCCCATCGTCGCCTCCCAACGCGTCTCCACCCACGCCCTCCGCGAAGCCACCTGGATCGTCCAGCACATGCTCGTGGGACGATCCGACCTCCTCCACGCCATGGCCTCCAATCGCGTCCGCCTCGCCGTCATGGCCTGGAACGAATTCACCACCGACATCCCCGAACACGCCCACCTCCAACCCAAGGTGTATTGGGATCGTCGCGCCCGCGGTCTCGGCGCCACTCCCAATGCGCCCGCCGTCAGTTGTGGCGAGGAGAACCTCCTCGGCCACCCAAACGACCCTTACTCCACTGAAAACATCCTCATCCACGAGTTCGCCCACGCCATCCACAAAACCGGTCTCAACTCCATCGATCCGACCTTCGACTCCCGACTCTCCCAGACCTTCCACTCCGCCACCAATCGCGGCCTCTGGAAAGGCACCTACGCCGCCGTCAATCATCACGAATACTGGGCCGAATGCGTTCAATCCTGGTTCGACAACAACCGCGAGAACGACGCCCTCCACAATCACGTCAACACCCGCGCCGAACTCCGCGCCTACGACCCCCCAGCCGCCGCCCTCTGCCAGGAAGTCTTTGGCGATCGCCCCTGGCGCTACCTCAAACCCGATCAACGCCCCGAACCCGATCGCCGACACCTCGCCGGACTCAAACCCGATTCCCTCCCACGCTTCCAGTGGCGCGCCGCTCCCATCGGCGAAAAACCCCGCGTCGCCCTCCACACCGCCCTCGGCGAAATCGAGATCGAACTCGACGCCGTCCGCGCTCCCATCGCCTCCGCCAACTTCCTCCGCTATGTCCACGAAGGCTTCTACAACGATGGGCATTTCTTCAGCACCGTCCGCACCGACAACCAACCCGATGACCCCGTCCGCATCCAGATCCTCCAGGCCGAAGCCAATCCCGCCCGTCATCCGGAGACGTTTCCTCCCATCCCCCTCGAACGGACCCGCGACACCGGCCTCCGCCACCTCGTTGGAACCGTTTCCATGGACCGCAAAACCACCGATTCCGCCACCCACCACTTCTTCATCTGCCTCGAAGACCTTCCCGACCTCGACTTCGCCGGCCGCCGCAACCCCGATGGTCAGGGCTTCGCCGCCTTCGGCCGCGTCATCAAGGGCATGGAGATCGTACAACAGATCCATGCCTCCCCATCCAAGGCCCAGAAACTGGATCCCCCCATCCGCATCCAACGCGCCATCCGCATCCACTGATCCACCCACCCATCTCCATCGCTCCCTCCCCATGAATCCCAACCCCTCCCCGCGCCGGATCCGCATCCTCGACTCCCATACCGGCGGTGAACCCACCCGCGTCGTCCTCGAGGGCGGCCCCGACCTCGGCGACGGTCCCCTGCCCGACCGCCTCCGGCGTTTCAAGGATCAGTTCGACCCCTTCCGCTCCGCCATCGTCAACGAACCCCGTGGTTCGGATGTCATGGTGGGTGCCCTCCTCGTCCCGCCCCATGACCCCACCTGTCAGGCCGGCGTCCTCTTCTTCAACAACGTCGGCTACCTCGGCATGTGCGGCCACGGCACCATCGGCCTCGTTGTCGCCCTCGCCCACCTCGACCAACTCCACCCCGGTACACTCCGCATCGACACCCCCGTCGGCCCCGTCTCCGCCACCCTCCACCCCGACGGTTCCGTCTCCGTCGCCAACGTCCCCAGCCATCGCCAGGCCCACCACCTGACCGTCCAGGTCCCCGGCATCGGACCCGTCACCGGCGATGTCGCCTGGGGCGGCAACTGGTTCTTCCTCGTGGAATCCCATGGCCTCGATCTGGATCTCGCCCACGTCGATGCCCTCACTGACTTCTCCTGGCGCGTCCGTCAGGCCGTCAACACCCAGGGATATCCCGAAGTCGATCACGTCGAACTGTTCGGCCCTCCCAGAACCCCGGGCGGTCATTCCCGCAACTTCGTCCTCTGCCCCGGCAAGGCCTGGGACCGTTCCCCCTGCGGCACCGGCACCAGCGCCAAACTCGCCTGCCTCGCCGCCTCCGGTAAACTCGCCCCCGACCAGGAATGGATCCAGGAAAGCCTGATCGGCAGCCGGTTCTCCGCCCGATACCAATGGGTCGACCAATCCGCCGGCATCATCTCCCCCACCATCACCGGCACCGCCCACGTCAATGCCGAGGCCACCCTCCTCATCCACCCCTCCGACCCCTTCGCCTGGGGCATCCGCTGAGCCGCAATCTCCCGCTCCTAATGCGGGCCCGGCAGGAACCAGAAGGCGATCACCGCTATCGCCGTCGGAAACAGCGCCCCGACAAACAACAGTCCCGGACTGATCCCTTCCCCACCGAACACCTTCGAATCCTGCAGGATCCCCACTCCCGCCGGATTCGGCGCATTCGCTATCACCGTCAACCCGCCGCCGGTCACCGCCCCGGCCACCAACGCATACTTCAGATCCGGACTGATCCCGTCCACCAACGATCCCAGATAGGTCAACGCCGCGTTGTCCGTGATCGCCGTCAGACCTGTCGCCCCGAAGAACAAAGCCGTTCCGCCCAACGACTGGATCAACGGCTTCAACCAGAACTCCTGCAGACTGCCCAGGGTCACCAGGCCCGACAGGAAAAACCCAACCAACAACCCCTCCTTCAACTTCAAGGGATCCTGGTATTCGTCCGTCGCCTTCACCAACCCCAGGAACATCATGAATATCCCAAAGAAAACATCCGGGTGATGCGCGAACGCAACCACTGAGGCCATGGCCGCGAAGTGCATCCCCGTCAGCCAGGCCGGTATCGGCAACCCCTCCTGCTCCACCACCGGCACCGTCGCCAGTTCCTTCCGGAACCAGAACACCACCACCGAAGTGCTCACCAGACACGCTATCACCGCCCGCCACCCAAAATGCAGCATCATGTAGTCGATCCCCCACTTCCACTTGGTCGCCACCATCAATACCGGTGGCGCCGCAAAATGCGTCAGCACCCCACCGATCGACACATTCACAAACAACAATCCCAACGTCGCATACGCCAGCTTCCGGCTGATCCCGTTGTCGAAATACCGCCGCTTCAACAGCATCGCCAACAACGTCATCGCCGCCGGTTCCGTGATGAAACTCCCCAGCAACGGACCCACCCCCAACGCCGCCGCATAAAATGCCATCGCCCTCGGCAACGGCAGCATTCCCGCCACCTTCACGATGAAGCCCTCCGCCACCCGAACCACCGGTCGGGTCGCCGCCACCACCATGATCACCAACACAAACTTCGGCTCCACGTACTTCGAACTCAGCGACTCGATGTAGTCCACCGCGTCCGGTACCGAACGGCGCACCGCCGCATAACCCACAAACAACGCTCCCGCCCACACCCCGAACACCACCTCCGTCTCCGCCATGAAATGCAGGATGTTCTCCTGGATGGATCCCTCCGGATACTGATGCGCCCATTTCGCGAACCGTTTGACCAAAAAGGAATGCAGCACCGCACCCGCAAACAGCACCGCCGCCAAAATCTCGACCGTCGTCGGCTCCATGTCCGCTGTCGTCTACCCCATCCCACTCCCGACTGAAAGCCACGACCACCTCTTTTCAGCCATCGTCCCCATCAACTTCCCTCATCCCCTCCCCACCGCGTGGCCGCCGAGGTGACGAGGCTCCACCCCTCCCCATCCCTCCCCTCTCCACCTCACGCCGAAGGCCTCACCACCACCTGCATCTTGCCCGGTCCACGCCCAGGCCGAGCCCGCCCTTCCCCATTCCCCTTCGCCAGTTCCATGAACTCCCGCTGGCATCGGCGCCCACGTCCCGTCTTCTTCGCCGGCACCAACACATACGAACCGTCCGATTGCAGCATCCGAGCCTTCATATCGTCCGCCAGTTGCCGTTCCAGGATCTCCACGACAATCCGTTCCCGCAGCACTCCGTCCTCCACCGGGAACACCACCTCGATCCGCTTGAAAAAATTGCGCGGCATCCAGTCAGCGCTGCCCACAAACACCTCCGGTCGCGCCGAGTTCTCGAAGTACCACACCCGACTGTGTTCCAGAAACCGGTCCACCACGCTCCGCACCCGGATGTTCTCACTCATCTCCTCCACCCCCGGTCGCAGGCAACAGATCCCCCGCACGATCAGGTCGATCTTCACTCCCGCACGCGACGCCCGGTACAGCGCATCGATCACGTCGGTGTCCACCAGCGAATTCATCTTGGCAATGATCCGGCACGGCAATCCGTCATGGGCATGCCGCGCCTCCCGATCGATCAATTCAATCACCCGGTCATGCATCTGGAACGGCGCCACCATCAGCCGCCGCGTCCCCTGGAACTGACAGACCCCCGTCAACAGGTTGAACAGGCTCGTCGCGTCCTCGCCCAACTCCGGTCGCGCCGTCAACAGGCTCAGGTCCGTGTACAGCCGCGCCGTCGCCGGATTGTAATTTCCCGTCCCCAGATGGACATAACGCCGGATCCGATCCTCATCCGCACGCACCACCAACGTCATCTTGCAATGGATCTTGTACCCGACCAATCCGTACACCACATGCACGCCCGCCTCTTCCAGCGCCCGCGCCCAGCGGATGTTGTTCGCCTCGTCAAAACGCGCCTTCAACTCCACCACCGCCGTCACCTGCTTCCCCGTCTTCACCGCCCGCATCAACGCTCCCACGATCCGCGGATCACCGCCCGTCCGATACAACGTCTGCTTGATCGCCAGGACCTTCGGATCGCCCGCCGCCTGCTCCAGGAACCGGATCACCGTCTCGAAACTCTCGTACGGATGATGCATCAGATGATCCCGTTCCCGGATCGCCACAAACAGGTCTTCCCGCCCCTTCAACGACGCCACTTCCGGCGCCAGAAAGGGTGGATCCCGCAATTCCGGCGAATGATCCCCCTCCCCAATCGACATCAGCCGCGTCGGATTCAACGGCCCGTTGATCACATAAAGATCCTCCGACCCCAGCCCCAGCGTCGTCAGCAGTTCGCGCCGGGTTTCCTCCGGACAATCGTCGTCCACCTCCAACCGCACCGCCCCACCCTTCCTGCGGTTGTGCAACTCCGCCTCCACCGCCTTCAGCAGGTTCGCCACGTCCTCCTCGTCAATGTACAACTCACTGTTCCGCGTCACCCGGAACACCGACCAACCCTCCAGTTCCACCCCCGGAAACAACGCGTCCAACCGACTCCCGATCAGGTGCCCCAGAAAAACATAATCCTGCCGGCCATCCTCCCGCGGCAACCTCACCAACCGCGGCAGTCCTCGCGGCACCTGCACGATCGCCAACCGTCGTTTTGTCTCCGCCCCCTTCAACACCTTCAACCGCGCAATCAGGTTCAAACTCTTGTTCAACACCTGCGGAAACGGATGCGACGGATCCACCGCCAACGGCGTCAGCACCGGATGCACCTTCTCCTGATAATACCGCTCCAGCCATTCCCGGTCTTCCGGCCCCAATTCCTCCGGTTCATGAAACCGGATCCCCGAACGCGCCAACTCCGGCACCAACCGCTCCCGCCAGCAACGGTACGCATCCTCCACCAACTGCCTCACCCGCCGCGTCACCACCCGCAGGGTCTCCGACGATGTCAATCCGTCCGGGCCCCGTTCCACCACTTCCGACTCCACCTGCTGCTTCAATCCCGCCACCCGCACCTCGAAGAACTCGTCGAGGTTGGAATGGGTGATGCAAAAGAACTTCACCCGCTCCAACAGGGGCACCGATGGATTCAACGCCTCGTCCAACACCCGCTGGTTGAATTCCAGCCACGAAAGTTCGCGATTCAGATACGGCGAACCGGTTGAAGGTGTTGAAGGCTCTTTCCGCATAGTCTCGGCCGGACGCTACCCACCTCCCCGAAAAAGGGAAGTCGACCCGGCCCCATTCATTCGCCATTCGCCATTCGCCCGCCACTCCGCCACCCCGGGGATTGAACCGCGCCCAAACCCTGCGAGACTGTTGCCCGATGCGTTCCCCCGGCTCATTCCTCCGCCTCCTGGTCCCGGCCTTCGCCTGGCTGGCCCTGGAATCCGCCCACCTGTCCGCCCAACCCGTCGCCGCCCCCGTCCAGTTCAACCGCGACATCCGCCCCATCCTCTCCGACCAGTGCTTCGCCTGCCACGGCTTCGATGCCAAACATCGCAAGGCCGGTCTCCGACTCGATACCGCCGAAGGCGCCCTTGCACCGAACAAGCAGGGTACTGTCGCCCTCAAACCCGGCGACCCCGAGGCCAGCGAACTCTGGCGCCGCATCACCACCACCGATCCCGACGACGTCATGCCGCCGCCGGATTCCCACAAGTCCCTCGACAACTCCCAACGCGCCCTCATCCGCCAATGGATCGAGGAAGGCGCCCATTACCAGAAACATTGGGCCTTTGAACCTCCCGCTCCGGTCACCCCGCCCAAACCCGCTTTCGGTCCCGCCCCCAATCCCATCGACCGCTTCATCCACGCCCGTCTCCAGCAGGAGGGCCTGCAACCCTCCCCCGAAACCGACCCGACCCTCCTGATCCGCCGCCTCACCCTCGATCTCACCGGGCTCCCGCCCACGCCGCAGGAGGTCGATGCCTTCATCTCGGATTCCGCCCCCGGCGCCTACGAACGCCTGGTCGACCGGTTGCTCGCCTCCCCACGCTTCGGTGAACGCATGGCCCGGCACTGGCTCGATGTCGCCCGTTATGCCGACACCCACGGCCTTCATCTCGATAACGAACGCCAGATGTGGGCCTATCGCGACTGGGTCGTCGCCGCCTTCAATCGCAACCTTCCCTTCGACCAGTTCACCATCGAACAGCTCGCCGGCGATCTCCTCCCCAACCCCACCCTCGATCAATGGATCGCCACCGGGTTCAATCGCTGCAACGTCACCACCAGCGAAGGCGGTTCCATCGACGCCGAGTTCGTCTTCCGTTACGCCGTCGAACGGACCTCCACCACCGTCCAGACCTGGATGGGTCTCACCGCCGGTTGCGCCGTCTGCCATGACCACAAGTTCGATCCCATCTCCGCCCGCGAGTTCTATTCGCTCTACGCTTTCTTCCACAGCGCCGCCGATCCCGCCATGGACGGCAATGTCCTCCTCACTCCCCCCATCCAGAAACTCGCCTCACCCGAGGACACCACCGCCCTCGCCCAATTCGATGCCCGCCTGAACGACATCGAAGCCCGCATCACCACCCAGGCCCGCTCCCTCTCCTACTCCGATCCCGCCGATATCGTCCCCCGTCCCGAACCCAAACCCCTCTCCGTCACCTGGGTCGACGACGATGTCCCCGCCGGTTGGAAGATCTCCGCCAGCCCCGGTCATCCCAGTCGCTGGGTCGACCGTTCCGAAGCCATCCCGGTCCAACAGGGAAATCGTGCCCTCCAACGCACCGATGCCGGCCTCTCCCAGGATGTCCTCGAAGGCGGTGCTCCCTTCGACATCCCCGCTTCCCCACGCCTGTTCGTCCATGTCCGCATGGATCCCGCCAACCCGCCCCGCACCCTGATGATCCAGTTCCGTACCGATGACTGGAAACACCGCATGACCTGGGGCGACATCGATGCCATCGAGTGGGGCGCCAAGGGAACCACCCAGCGCGCCCATGGCGGTCCCCTGCCCGAAGCCGGGGTCTGGACGCGGCTCGAATTCGATGCCGACAAGGTGGGACTCAAGCCGGGCGACAAGATCCATGGCATCGCCTTCACCCAGTTCGGCGGCACGGTTTACTGGGACGCCGCCGGTGTGGTCGGAACCCTCGATCCCGCCAGTGATCCGACCCAGTCCTTCGCCGCCTGGCTCCAGCAACAGCAGGGTCGCGATGTCGCCGAATTGCCCGCCCCGTTCCGCAAGATCCTCAAGGAGGTCCCCTCGACCAACCGCACCCCGGCCCAGGTCGCCGGTCTCCGTGAACAATACCTCGCCCGTTTCCATGCCGGTTCCCGCGAGGCGTTCACCCCCTTGACCACCGAACTCCAGCAGGTGCGCAAGCAACGCAACGAGCGCGAGGCCATGATCCCCTCCACCTTCGTCTGGAAGGACATGGAGAAGCCCCGCGACAGCTTCATCATGCTCCGTGGCGCCTATGACAAGCCCGGCGAGAAGGTCACCCGCGGCGTCCCCGCCGTCCTGCCCCCGCTCCAGACCGATGGCACCCCCACCCGCCTCGACTTCGCCCGTTGGCTCCTCAGCCCGGAACACCCCCTCACCGCCCGCGTCGCCGCCAACCGCCTCTGGCAACAGTTCTTCGGCGAAGGCCTCGTCCGGTCCACCGAGGATTTCGGCTCACAAGGTGAGGTGCCCAGTCATCCCGATCTCCTCGACTGGCTTGCCCTCCATTACCGCGACAATGGCTGGGATACCAAGGCCTTCATCCGTCTCCTCGTCACCTCTTCCACCTACCGGCAATCCTCCCGCGTCACCCCCGATCTGCTCGCCCGCGATCCCGACAACCGACTGCTCGCCCGCAGCCCCCGGTTCCGGCTCGATGCCGAACAACTCCGCGACAACGCCCTGTTCGTCTCCGGCCTCGCCGATCTCACCATGGGCGGCAAGGGCGTGAACACCTATCAACCTCCCAACATCTGGGAACCCGTCGGCTTCGTCGGTTCCAATACCCGCGATTACAAACAGGACTCCGGTTCCGCCCTCTACCGCCGCAGCCTCTACGTCTTCTTCAAACGCACCGCGCCACCCCCCTTCATGACCTCCTTCGACGCCCCCAATCGCGAAGGCTCCTGCGCACGCCGGGAACGCAGCAACACCCCGTTGCAGGCCCTCCAGTTGATGAACGACATCCAGCACTTCGAGGCCGCCCGCAATCTCGCCCAACGCATGCTCGCCGAAGGCGGCCCAACCCCCGCCGAACGCATCGGCTTCGCCTGGCGAACCGTCCTCTCCCGTCAACCCGCTCCCGACGAACTCTCCGTCGTCTCCCAAACCCTTGCCCAACACCTCGACCGCTATCGCCAGGCCCCGGATGAAGCCGCCAAGGCCATCGCCTTCGGCGAATCCCCTGTGCCCCCCGGCTTGGACCCCGCTGAACTCGCCTCCTATACCCTCGTCGCCAATCTCCTCCTGAACCTCGACGAAACCCTCACCCGCAACTGATCCCGTTCCCCAACCACTTCTTTCCCATGGATCCACTCCTCGAATTCCACGCCCGTCAGACACGCCGCCAGTTCTTCGGCGATGCCGGCCTCCGTTTCGGCGGTCTCGCCCTCGGCTGGCTCATGGCCGGTTCACCCGCCGGACGCCGGCTCCTCGCCAACTCGCCCGGCGCCGTCGGTGGCCCCGTCCACCCTCCACTCCCCGGCCTCCCCCACTTCGCCCCCAAGGCCAAATCCATCATCTATCTCCACATGAACGGAGCCCCGTCCCAGATCGATCTCTGGGACCACAAACCCGGGCTCAAGGACTACTTCGACAAGAACCTTCCCGACTCCGTCCGCATGAACCAGCGGCTGAGCACCATGACCAGCGGTCAGGAACGCTTCCCCGTCGCCCCCTCCCGCTTCGCCTTCCATCAACACGGCCGCAGTGGCACCTGGGTCAGTGAAGTCCTCCCCCACACCGCCCGCATCGTCGACGACATCGCCGTAGTCCGTTCCGTCTTCACCAATGCCATCAATCATGACCCCGCCTGCACCTTCGTCATGACCGGCAGTGAAATCCCCGGCAAAGCCTCCATCGGCTCCTGGCTCGCCTATGGCCTCGGCAGCGAAAGCAATGATCTCCCCGCCTTCGTCGTCTTCACCCCCTCCTTCCCCTCCTCCGGCAATGGTCAGGCCCTCTTCTCCCGCATGTGGGGTTCCGGCTTCCTCCCCACCCGCTACACCGGCGTCGCCCTCCGCGGCTCCGGCGATCCCGTCCTCTACCTCAAGAACCCGCCCGGCGTCCTGCCCTCCGACCGACGTCACATGCTCGATGCCCTCAATGAATTGAACCACCGGCATCATGGCACCTTCGGTGATCCCGAAATCCAGACCCGGATCTCCCAATACGAGATGGCGTTCCGCATGCAGTCCAGCGTGCCCGAACTCACCGATCTCTCCGGTGAATCCGATGCCACCCTCGAAATGTACGGGGCCGACGTGAAACGCACCGGCAGTTTCACCCACTCCGCCATCCTCGCCCGACGCCTCATCGAACGCGGTGTCCGCGTCGTTCAGATCCTCCATCGCGGATGGGACCAACACGACAACCTCCCCACCGCCATCCGCAATCAATGCCTCGACACCGATCAGGCCTGCGCCGCCCTGGTCACCGACCTCAAACAACGCGGTCTCCTCGATTCCACCCTCGTCGTCTGGGGCGGCGAATTCGGGCGCACCGTCTATTCCCAGGGCAAACTCACCGCCGAAACCTACGGGCGCGATCATCATCCCCGGAACTTCTCCATGTGGCTCGCCGGCGGTGGCATCCGCCCCGGCACCGTCTACGGCCAGACCGATGACTTCAGCTACAACATCGTGGAAAACCCGGTGAACGTGAACGACCTCAACGCCACCCTCCTCCACTGCCTCGGCATTGATCACCGCCGCTTCATCTTCAAGAACCAGGGCCTCGACCAACGCCTCACCGGCGTCGAAGACGCCCAGGTCGTCCGCGATCTCCTCGCCTGACCCTCCCCACCCACTCGGCCCGTTACCCCGAAAGCCCGCCCCTCCGCCGCTTTCGTGTCCTTTCGTGCATTTCGTGGTCCGAAAATCCCCATCGATGGGCTCACCACGAAACACACCAAACACACGAAAGGATCTCAACACTCCCGCCGACCACCGCAGCGAACCGCAGTAGCCCGGGCACACCCCTTCAGTCTTCTTCGTGCCTTCGTGTGTGAGACACCCTCTCGCCGCTCCCCGAACCTCCTCCCTTTTCGTGTCCTTTCGTGCATTTCGCGGTCCGAAAATCCCCATCGATGGGCTCACCACGAAACACACCAAACACACGAAAGGATCTCAACACTCCCGCCGACCACCGCAGCGACTTCCAGTAGCCCGGGCACACCCCTTCAGTCTCCTTCGTGCCTTCGTGCCTTCGTGCCTTCGTGCCTTCGTGTGAGACACCCTCTCGCCGCTCCCCGAACCCCCTCCCTTTTCGTGTCCTTTCGTGTGTTTCGTGGTCCGAATCCCCTCCGTGGTTCTTGCACCAGGAATCCGCTCAGTCCGTCTCCAACATCGGCCCACCCACATGCAGGCCGTGCCGGAGGCAGTACCCGCCGTTCACTACGTACTTCTCCGCCCAGTGCCTCAGGCCCGCCCGCTCCTCCACCGACAACATCCGCACCACCTTCGCAGGTGACCCCAGCACCATCGATCCCGCCGGAATCCGGGTTCCCGGTGTGATCAGGGCATTCGCACCCACCAGGCTTTCCTCCCCCACTTCCGCCCCGTCCAGGACCGTTGCGCCCATCCCGATCAGGCACCCGTCGCCCACCGTGCACGCATGCACATTCGCCGAATGCCCGACCGTCACCCAGTCCCCCACCACACACGGATGATCATCCGAGAGATGCAACACCGCGTTGTCCTGCACGTTCGAATGATGCCCCACCCGGATCGCGTTGATGTCCCCCCGCAACACCGCCCCATACCAGACACTGCTGTAATCCCCCAACGTCACATCCCCCAACACCACCGCCCCCCGCGCAATGTAAACTTCCCGGCCCAGTTGCGGCCTCGCCCGCAGATGCCGATCCAACCGCGCAATCAAGTCGTCCATGCCCCGCATGCTCCCGACACCACCCCCTTCCGACAAGCCGTTGATCGACCCGCCCGATCCTCAAACCGAATAATGCGGGGGCTTGGTCTGCGTCGAACGGATCCGATCCAGTTCCTGGGTCTCCAACGTTTCCCCCAACCGTTCCAACGCCCGACGCAACCGTTCCAGTTCCCGCCCCTGGACGATCACCACGGCATTCAACTCGTCATATTGCCGTTCCAGATGCGCCACCGCCGCCTCTGCCCGTTCCAGGCGCTCCCCCATCTCAACCGGATTCACAACTCGTCCTCCCGCTCCGCAAAAAACAACTGGTACGCCCGATCGTAATCCGTCTCCGCCACCCGCACCTGCGCCTCACGCGAAAGATCACCGTCATCCGCCAACCCCGGATCCACCCAGGCCTGCTCCGCCACAATCCCATGGCGCCCCAGCCATTCCACCAACAACTCGGTCTTGATCACGGGTCCGGTGAAGAAATGTCGCATCTGGCTGAAGCTCCTGAACCCACCCACTAAACCCCGCCGAAACGTCGATGGCGTCGGGCGTATTCCTCCAGCGCTTCAAACAACTGCGCCTTGCGGAAATCCGGCCACAACACCGGCGTCACCACAAACTCCGCATAACTGATCTGCCACAGCAGGAAGTTGCTCACCCGCATCTCACCACTGGTCCGTATCAGCAGGTCGGGATCCGGATAATGCCGGGTGTAAAGATGCTCGGCGACAATCCGCTCGTTGATCTCGGCCGGATCCAACGCCCCCGACCGCGCCTTGGCCGCCAGCGTCCGGATCGCTTCCACAATCTCCGTCCGCCCCCCGTAACTCAGGGCCAGGATCAGGGTGAGACCATTGTTTCGCGCCAATGCCGCCTTGGTCTTTTCCAACTGCTGCTGCACCGCGTCCGGCAACCGCCAGATCTGTCCCACCGCATCCAGGCGCACGTTGTTCCGGTTCAACTCCCCGATCTCACCCTTCAAAAATCGGGCCAGATACTTCATCAACGTATCCACCTCGTCCTTGGGCCGGTTCCAGTTCTCCACCGAAAATGCGTACAGGGTCAGGTACTTGACCCCGGCTTCCGCCGCCGCACGCACGATCGCCCGTACCGATTCCACCCCGTTGCGATGTCCCTCGACCCGCGGCAATCCCCGCTGCTTCGCCCAACGCCCATTGCCGTCCATGATGACCGCCACGTGCTGCGGCAGGTTCGCCACCGCCTGCGGACTGAGTCTGGGCTCGGCACTCATCAGTTCAGGCTTCCTCCCCAATTTCCCCACCGGGAAATCACATGAACATGGTCTGCTCCCGCGCCGGCCCCACCGACGTGATGGTCAACCGCGCCCCCGTCATCTGGGCAATGCTCAACAGATAATGCCGGCAATTCACCGGGAGATCCTCCCAACGCCGGATGCCGTCCGTCAGCGTCTCCCAACCCGGGAACTCTTCATACACCGGCTCGCATCGGGCCAGGACCTCGCAGTCGTTGGGAATGTGATGGAGCAACCTGCCGTCCACCCGATACGCAATACAGACCCGGACCACCTTCACCGTATCCAGTCCATCCACATTCGTGATGGCCAGTTCATCAATCCCATTGACCATCGCCGCGTGCCGCGTCGCCACGGCATCAAACCAACCACAACGCCGCGCCCGACCCGTCGTCGCCCCGAATTCACGGCCCATCCCATGCAGCATGTCGCTGACCGTCGCGTCCTCCGATGGCAACGGCCCTTCCCCAACCCGCGTGGTGTAGGCCTTCATCACCCCCACCACCTTGTCCATCCGGTTCGGTGGCACACCCGATCCCGTACAGGCTCCCCCCGCGGTGGTGCTGGACGAGGTCACGTACGGATAGGTGCCATGATCGATGTCGAGGAAGGTTCCCTGCGCACCTTCAAACAGGATGTTCGCACCGCGCCGCGTGGCTTCATGGAGATGCACCACGGTGTTGGTCACGAAGGGCCTCAGCCGATCCGCCGCCGCCGTGTATTCCGCCAGCAACGGTCCGTACTCCAAGGGCTGGGCTCCCAACGCCTTCAACACCTCGTTGTTCTCCTCCAACCGCTCCTTCAACCGCTCCGGAAAACGCGTCGGATGAATCAGGTCGATCACCCGCAATCCCACCCTCGCCGCCTTGTCGCCATACGTCGGCCCAATCCCGCGCTTGGTGGTCCCGATCTTGTTCTGCCCCTTCCGCACCTCCCGTTGCCCATCCAGCTCGCGATGCCACGGGAACACCACATGCGCCGTCTCCGACAACATCAGGTTCTTCGGTGTCACCGGCACCCCCAGCTTCGCCAGGCCATCCAGTTCCTTCACCAACCCGATCGGATCCACCACCACCCCGTTGCCGATGATGCACACCTTGTCGGCGCGCAGGATCCCCGAGGGAATCAGGTGCAGGACGTACTTGTCCTTCCCCACATACACGGTGTGGCCGGCGTTGTTGCCGCCTGCGGTGCGCACCACCATCTCCGATTGCTCGGTGAGCACGTCGATGATCTTGCCCTTGCCCTCGTCGCCCCATTGGGCGCCGACCAGAATCACATTTGCCATGGTTCGGATGAATGCCGGCAATGCAAAAGCCCCGAAGTGCAATCCTCGGGGCCCGACGCCGGAAATTACCGACGGACGTTACGGATGCAGGTCCCGGGGAGTCAATCGCGCCGGTGTACTCCAGCCATCCTCATTTTGAAGCATCCAGCCACCATCCGCAGCAGATCGCCGGAGTCACCCAAGCCCGTCTCTTTCCCGCAGGAATGCCAGCAATCGCACGCACCCACCCAACCATCCCTCAATCCTCCAAACCAAACCCCTCCCAAAGCAGGCGGCCATCCCCGTGTCGTTGCCAACCCCTCGCTTGCCGAACAACGGCATTTGTCGTGATGGTGACTTTCCCCTGCGAGTCATCCCCCCACCATAGCTCCTTCCCACCTGCCCTGGAGAGGGTGAAGCTGTGCATCGGCGGTTCGATCAGCAGGGCCTTTGGCTTTGGCAGCAACCTGATCGTCTGCGTTGGCAATGAAAGCGCCGATGATGCAAGCAAGGGTGATGATCTCTCGAAATGGTATCATGGCCTCAGGTCTCATGCGTTGCCTAACGGGCCCGTTGTCAGGAATTGGGGTCGAGATTGCAAATTGTCCGTTCACAAGGAGCCCAACCGACCGCCAATCCCTCATGCCGTATCCATGCAGGAGAGATCTCGCGCAAAGACGGAGAGAGACAGGAAACCGGGAGTCCCGGCACTCCTGAAGAGACTCACCGTTGGGTGACTCCATGCCGGTGATGGAATGGCTCTTCTTCTCCGCGTCTCTACGGGAGTCATTTTCCATCTTCCAACCGCATGGATACGGCTCAGGCGGTTCGTACCGACTGTCTATTTCTCGTAGTGATACCGAAGTTGGGCAATCCGAAGATCATCACCAATTGCCCTGTAAACAAACCGATGCTCCTCCGTGATTCGTCGCGACCAATACCCGGCCAAGGCATGCCTCAAGGGCTCAGGCTTTCCGATCCCATCGGTTGGATTCCGAATCGCATCCTTGATCAAGACATGGATCCGCTTCAGGACCTTCCGGTCCGTCTCCAGCAAATATTGGTAGTCCTCCCATCCCTGGGGTGAAAAGACCAGGTTCATGACTCCAGATCGACCTTCCGAATCTTGCCCTTCCCGCTCTCAAGATTCGCGATGGACGCAAGCAACCGCTTTGCGTTCACAGGCGACCGAAGCAAATGCGCTGTCTCCTCCAGCGACTCAAACTCCTCCAAGGAAAGCATCACCACGGACTGGTCCCGGTTTCTGGTGATGACCACCGGGGCCCGGTCACGGCAGACCTCGTCCATGGTCGAAGCAAGATTCTCGCGAGCGGCGGTGTAGGTGATTGCCCTCATATGGACAGGATCATGTCCAGACGGGTTCCACTGTCAATGAATGCCTTGCCGAAGCAACGCCAACAATCACGGGCACCCACCATCCACCCTCTCTTTTGAATCCCTTCGTGTCTTCGTGCCTTCGCGTGAGCCTCCCCCTAAGCCGTATCCATGCGGTTGGAAGATGGAGAATGACTCCCGCGGAGACGAGAGACGCGGAGAAGATGAGCCATTCGATCATCGGCATGGAGTCATCCACCGGTGAGTCTCTTCAGGGGTGCCCGGACTCCCGGTTTCCTATCTCTCTCCGCGCCTCCGCGTCTCTGCGCGAGATCTCGACTGCATGGACAAACATCCCTCTCTCCCAAAATCAAACCCCTCTCAAACCGAGCCGCCAAACCCGGTTCGCCCCTGTGATCTGGTCCGGCACCGGTCAGGCCATTGGAATGGTGATTACTTGCTTGAGTACCCGGGTCTTGTTGACCACCCCGCTGATCGAATAGGCGCATATGGCAATGACGTTGTGCTCATCGCCGTCACGGTCCTGATACCTGAAGCTGGCAACGGCCATCCCCGTATCGTTGCCGACCCCTTGCTTGCCGAACAATGGCATCTGAATGGATGCGACCAGGATGTCCTCCGAAGTCTGCTGCCCATGGAAATCCCGCGCCTTCGTCAGATCAATCCTCTCCGTCAGGACATAGTCTTGCCTGGCCTCGGCAAATTGGGCGATGCGATTGATGAGCGGTATGGCCGACAACGGCTTCCGGGTTTTCTTGAACCGGATCTCCGCCCCCGCGATCCACTGCTGCAATAGGTGCTTCTCGACGCTCATGAATTTGCCGAACGTGAGGCAGAGCCACCGGAGTGCACCACCCAAAGCATCCGATTTCCAAAGGGAGCGGAGGGGCTGTCTTCCATTCTCTGAATCATCGGGTTCACCAACTCACCACAACCATCCGCCCTTCCCGTAAAACTACCATAAATCCCTTCCGAAGCGCCATACCATTCCTGTCCCTCCCGCAAGTCCCGTCCAGCCACGCCAACTCATATGGAATCCATGATCACGTAGTAGCTAACGATCAGGAGGACTGCCACCACGACCGTCGTCAGCACGACAAATGTCGGACCAGGACTGCGCATGCGCAATGCGCGGGGAAGCAGAGCGTCCCGAACCGGATCAGGGATCGGTCGTTCACACTTCTCGTATGGCCGTTCACAGCGGCCACACACCTCCTCAGGCTCACAACCGAGATGCACCACTACGCGGCAATTGGGACAGACCTTGCCATCGACAGCGAACGTCACAGGGCGCTTACAGCTATTGCATGTGCTGCCGGCAATTTCCATGTGACCTAACGTCAGGGTCCGCAGCGGAGGCAGCCAACCAGAACATTCGGTTTCCTAAGAGGCCAGAACGGGTTGCTCCTGTTCGCTGGATCATCTGGTTCACCAACGTCACCACAATTATCCGCCCGCTTCGCAACGGCTGCGCTGCCACTTCCCTCCCTACTGCGTGGATACGGCTGAGGTGTCAGGCATAATTCTCCGGCAAATGCAAACTGCCCAGGTGCTCGGGGATGGAGATAATTGTAAACGATTCGAATGAATCCACTGGCTTGGCGACGAGAGGACTCGCCAAGAACCACTCCACAATGCTGCCAATCGTCTCCACAGTCCAAGTCGGCATGCCACGCCCGCGCTTAACAAAGAGCTGCTCTCGATCCCGACGAACAAAGAACCAGCTTTCCTCTCGCTTCCAGACATCAAGAAAGGCCAGGTCGTAACCCTCGGGCAGCTCGGCAAACAGTCGCTGAGCAGACGCTGTGGAGAACTCCGATGTCGAATGGCTGGCACCCCTTCGGGATGTCGAAACGCCCCGCCGACAAGCTGACCTCGCAAAAGTTCGTGATCCCCTCTGTGCTCTCTGTGTCCTCTGTGGTGAACGCTTTGTCGGCATCCATCGGGATTCCATCGTCAGATAGCCCGATCCCTTGTCCCGGTTCCCCTTCCTGCATCAAGGAGCGCATTCTGACTCTGCCCCGATAAAAGTACCCGATGGACGGTCGGCAACGGCTTGTGGAGGTCCAAAAGCCCCTTCTCCCCTACACGCACTACCGGTGACAGGCTGTCGCCGCTCCAAGCGGGGGGCAGTGTCCAAATGCGCCCATCACCGCCTCAAACCCCTTCGCGCCATCGTTGCGCCACCGGGATCCGACGTCCCACACCGAAGGCCTTCGTCGTCACCTTCAATCCCGGCGCCGCCTGTCTCCGCTTGTATTCCGCGCCATCGATCAGCTTCACCACCCGCGAGACATCCGCCACCGCGAATCCGCGTCCCACGATCTCCGCGGGTGACACCTGCTCCACCACATAGGCATCCAGGATCGCATCCAGGATCTCGTAGTCCGGCAGGCTGTCCTGGTCCTTCTGGTCCGGTCGCAGTTCCGCACTGGGCGGTTTGATCAACGTGCTTTCCGGGATCGGGCCCACCCCGCCCCGCGCCACGGCATCTTCATTGATCCAACGCGCCAGCCGATACACCCACGTCTTGGGCACATCACTGATCACGGCCAATCCGCCGCACATGTCGCCGTACAACGTGCAATAGCCGACCGCCAACTCGCTCTTGTTTCCCGTCGTCAACAACAGCGAACCGAACTTGTTCGACATCGCCATCAGCATCACCCCGCGCAACCGCGCCTGGATGTTCTCTTCCGTCACATCTTCACGAAGCCCGGCAAACACCTCCCGCAACTGCCCTTTCACCGCCATGAACGGGGGTTGGATCGGCACCACCCCGTATTCCATCCCCAATCGCTCCGCCAAATCGCGCGCGTCATCCAGACTGCCCTGGGATGAATACTGCGACGGCAACGAGAGCCCCCGCACGTTCTCCCGGCCCAACGCCCCGGCCGCAATGCAGGCCACCACCGCCGAATCGATTCCTCCGCTCAATCCCAGCACCGCCGACCTGAACCCGCACTTGTGCAGGTAATCGCGCGTCCCCAACTCCAGCGCCTGATACAACAACTCCTCCGCCACCACCGGTCGCGCCGTCATTCCCCCTGCCAACCCCGTGTCCACCACCCGGAAATCCGGTGCGAATGCCGCTCCCTGCATCAGCAACCGACCCTTCGCATCCATCACCACCGATTGACCGTCAAAGATCAGTTCATCATTCCCGCCCACCAGATTGCAGTACACCACCGGCCGGGCCGTGCGGCGTGCCAGCCGCCCCAGCAGATCATGGCGTGTCCGCTCCTTGCCCATATGCCAGGGCGAAGCCGACAGGTTGAACAGGATCTCCGCTCCGGCCGCCGCCAGTTCGACAGCCGGTTCCGGTCGATACCTCCGTTCCGGCCATAAGTCGCCGTCGTTCCAGACATCCTCACACAGGGTTATACCGATCCTGCGCCCGTTGAACTCCACCGGCGCATTGGATGTCGCCGGCTCGAAATAGCGGTCTTCATCAAACACGTCATAAGTCGGCAACAAGGTCTTGTGCCGGATGGCCACCACCTTGCCGTGCTGCAACAGGGCCGCGGAATTGTAGAGCGGTCGCCCCGGTCGGACCGGATTCAATTCCACAAACCCCACCAGCAATCCCACTTCCCCCGTCTGCGCCGCCAACCGTTCCAACGCTTCCCGATTCGCCCGCAGAAAGGCCGGCCGATGCAACAGGTCCCGGGGCGGATATCCGGTCAACGCCAACTCCGGCAACACCACGATCTCCGCCCCGGCTGACACTCCCCGAACATAGGCTTCCCGGATGGCCTGTTCGTTCCCGGCAATGTCCCCGACCACCAGATTCAACTGCGCAACAGCGATTCGCATGGCTCTCTGAATTCAGGGCAATCGCGCTCGCCGCACCAAGCCTTTCAACGGTCCGTCCGGGGTCGCCAACACGGTCCCCACCGCCACTCCCTTCCTCTCGAACCAGTCCGGTGCCGTCTCCAGCACGAACTGGATCCGATCCGACTTCGAATACACCGGGGTGGGATCCATGGCCTTCAATTGCACGATCTCCTGCAACACCCCCTCCGGATCGATATAGCCGGCCGCGATGGGGAACGGGACGTTCTTCATGTAGAACGACCGCTGTTGCGGAGTCGCAAACACAAAGAACATCGTCTCCTCCGCCCCGATCGATTCCCGCCACATCAATCCCGTCGCCACCTGGGTCACCGTCGCGCAAAGGTCCGTCGTGATCTCATGCGCCCCCACGTACAGCTTCACCTGGGGCAGATTGGTCTGCGCACGCATCTGGTGAAGCACGACCTCCGTTTCCTCCACCGGAACCGGAACCGCCGGCGCCACCACGGCATTGGATCGGATCGCCGACGACGCCCCGGAACCCGATTCGACCACCTTCGTCGGAGCCGGGCCCGCGGAGGGTCCGCATCCGGCCAGGACCAGGGACAGCCAGAGAGTCATCGCACTTGTCGCTCGCACGACCCGAGGGTGGGATGGATGGCGCATCGGGATCAACTCTGGCTCAAGCGCTTCACCGGGGCATCGTGATACAGGGCATGGGCTTCACGCAGGATTCCCGGGATCCGCTCCGCGAAGGGGCTGCCTTGGAGCACCCCGGGCAGACAGGTCGCGTCCAGCTTCTCGACATGTTCACCGGGAAACCAATGGTCCGCATTGCCCAGCATGTTGTAGCGGAACTTCGCCCATTCGGTCAGCCCGAACGCCTTCGCATAGGTCCAGATCCGCAGGATCTCGACCAGGTTCACTCCGCCCGGCACCTCGAAATGCTCCGGCAACCCCGTCCACCAGCGACGGCACCAGTCCGCCCCATGCACCCGTTCCAGCTCGGCCCGCAGACGACGCTCAATCGGTTCCACCACCGCCGCCGCCCTTTCATAATGCTCCAACGCCGCCACATGCTCATCGAAGTCCGACGGTCTCGCCGCCCCCACCGAAAGGGTATGCACCTCCGGTCGCGCCAGGCAGTACAGGTCGTTGAACTGCATCGGGGTCAATGGCGCGCACAACGGACGCAACTGCGGCAGTTCCAGGTACAACTTACCCCCCTTGTCATTCGGGCTGATGATGAACACTCCCATGTCCCGCTGCGCCGCCTCGGCCACACATACCCGGTTCAAGTCGTTCACCAGGTACCAATGCAGGTTCACATAATCGAACTCGTCACTCCGGATCGCCGCCGAGATCACGTCCGGCGTCGCATGGGTGCTGAATCCCACATGCCGCACCCGCCCCTCCCGCTGCAGTCTTCGACACACCTCCAGACAGCCCCCCGGCCGCAAGGTCTCATCCAGATGCCCTTGGTGATTGATCCCATGGATCGACAGGAGATCGACATGCTCCAACCCCAGGTAGCGCATGGAAGTCTCGAAGGTTTCCTCGAACTCCCGCGCCGTCGGCTTCGGCATCACCTTCGTCTGAACGATCAGCTTCTCCCGCGGGAACTGCGCCAGCACCGGCGCCAATTGCATCTCGGATGAACCATATCCCCGCGCCGTCTCGATGTGGTGGATCCCCAATTCCACCGCCCGATGGATCGTGGCTTCGAGGTTCTTCTGCCCATCCGACTTCACTTCGGACCACGGCACATCCGACCACGATTGCTGGTAACGCATGCCGCCACACGAAAAGACAGGCATGGACAACTCGGTGCGCCCGAACCGGCGATACTTCATGGCCCTAGAAGTGCCACGATTCCTTCCGGGAAGAAAACGCGCAGATGGAAAACTATCAGCGCCCGCCGTCAACGCCGCGTCCGCCGCCGATGCCACACACCGAACAACCCGAGCACCACCGCTGACATCGCCACCGTTTCACCCGGCTCAGGAATCACCGTCAGCATCAGACCCCACTCCTTCAACTCAGCCAATCCACCCCCACTCAGATCCGCCACATACAACGTCCACAGCCCGTTCGGATCCAACCCCTCAAAGGAACCCAGCATCGCCAATCGGGTTGAACTGCTTCCCACCGCAAAAGGATCAACCGCCCGTCCATCCGGTTGCCAGGTCCCCGTCAACGCCGCCGGATCATCCGTCAACGACAACGGCGTCGCGTGACTGCCGTTCAACGTCAACCGATAGTCATGCACATCCGCCGCAGCCCCGTCGCTCAGGGTGATATTGAACCCGCTGTCGCCGTACCCGGCCGAAAACCCATCCCGACGCCCGACCCGGTTCAACAGCACGGCGTAGCCCGAGTCATGAGAAAGGGTCGCATAGATGTCGCCATTGAACATGGGTTCGCCATCCCGCGTTTCGAGCGTCAATGAAACCGATACCGAGGCCAGGGCTTGCGTATACCCGGAGATGACCTGTTCGCTCGTCACGCCCACCAACGAATTGTCCGGGATGCTCAGGTTCACCGTGAACACCTGCGCCTGTCCCACCGCCGCAACCACACCGGCAAACCAAAGTTGTCCAATAAAACGACGGGCCGCGCGGCCGGAATGGAAGGAAGTCTTCATGTCTAAGGCAGTGGATTGTCCCGGATTCTAAGGTTCGACCAATCGATAAAAGCGCGGATCAACCAAAATGGCATCCAGGATCTCAATTGCCCCGTTGCTCCCGGCCACCACCGGACCCAGCTCCCCCCACGGCCCCGAAATCGTGGGCGCCGTCTGAACCACATAACCCCGGCCTGCGATCCCCTGGAACCGGACCCGCACCTGAACGGGGTCACCCGGAACCACCGCAATCCCCAACGCATTGGGCGGCCCGTCATAGGGCGGCACAAACCGGACCACCTGCACCTGTCCCGTCACCAACCCACCAAACCCGTCGGTAACACTATAGGTGACGATGTCATTCTCAGGATCCAGCCCGGTCGGCGGCTGGTAGATCAACCAGGGCCCGTCCCGGAAAACACTGCCACCGCCCGAACTCACCGGGACAAATCCGGCAAAGGTCACCCGGTCAAAATCCGCATCCACGTCATTCGCCAACAGGCGGCTGATCAGGATCTGCGCACCGTCACCCGGTCGCCGCGTCAAAAGATCCGCTCCCGGCTCAGGCTGGGCGTTGATCCATCGGATCACCTGACTCCAGAACCCCGACCTCAAAGCCAACCCACCCGTCGATGCCAACCCCACCCCAGCCACAGGTTGCCCCACGCTGCCGGTCACCTGGAATCGGGTCGAACTGGACGAACCTCCTCCGCCGGAAATCAATGCCGGACTGACCACGAGGTCAGCACCTTGCAATGCAGGACACGAAACAACCCCCATCATCAACAGACCAAGAATGCCCCGTGTCTTCATCGGCCTGATTCCCCATTGGTGGCCACGGCGATCCCCGGATGTTCACCATCCTGCCAGAACTGCTTCTGCACGACCTTGCCATCCTCGAGTCGCACCTCGGCCTTCTGATTTCCGCTCGGAAACCACGCCTTCGAAATTCCATGCGCCACACCCGCCCGCAGGTTCACTTCCTCGGCCAACCTTCCATTGTCATGCCAGCGCCGGAAAACCCCCTCCAGCCGCCCCTGACGCGCCGTCCCTTCCGAAAGCTTGGCGCCATTCCCATGCCACCGTGTCACGACTCCATCAGCGATTCCCCCGACAAAATGTTCCCGGACCTGGACCACTCCGTTCGTGAACCATCCTTCGGATAACCCGTCCAAAACCCCGTTCACGACATGACTCCGGGACTTGAGCATCCCATTGGCATCGTGCTCCGTCATCCAACCGGTATAAGGCTGATTGGTCTGGCCCCGCACCATCAACCGACCTTCCACCCGCTCCAGCTCGGTGGCCGACATCGTCAATTCCTGCACCGGCTTGGGCCGCATCAGCCAGACCGTCCCACCCACCACCGCCAACGCCACCAATCCAACCCACAAAACACGCCACACCCGTCCAGCCAGACCCTCAACAGGCTCATCCCCCGCTCCGCTGGCTGGTGGCGTCACATCCATGGCGAAGGTCCAACCCCTCAATGAACCATCACCTTGAAGAATCGCGGCGCCTGTTCAACGCCTTCGACCGCCACGCCATCCACCGTCCCCGGCTCCTCGAAGGGTCCCACCCGCACCCGCAACAGCCGTGTGTCCGGCGCCCTGAAATGGGTACGACCCACCGCCGTGGCCGCATCTCCCTGCAACGTGAACGGCGCCGGCACCCATGTCTGCATGTCCGTCGATGAATACAGGCTGTAAGTCCGATGCCGGATCGACACGAACTCCAGCAACGGGCGCCCGGCAGCCGTCGAGAGGATCGACAGGGCAAATCCATCCTCCGGATCAAACGCATAGGTACCCGCGAGATACTCCTCGAGATTGGTCATGCCGTCCCCGTCGGAATCGTCCCCAGGTCGGATATCCGCCAGGGTCAATCCACCCCCCAACATCTGGATCAATGCCCGTTCCCAGGCGTCCGGCAGCCCGTCGCCATCCGAGTCCACCCCCAGCGTCAGATCCACCCGGGACCGTTCCCCCGGCCGGGTCAGGAGGTTGGCCGCACCCACCATCTCCATCGGCAGATAGATGGTATTCCCGATCTTGACCCGCATGCGGAACGGAACGGTCGGACGCAATGCCGTCGGTTTGTAGAGATCGGAGGTGGCTCCCGAATCCAACGGGATGGTCAATGAGTAATTGATTCCAGGCTCAGCCCCGTCGGCAATGGCGGTCCTTGAGATCGCCACGCCCTCGGACTCCAACAGGACCTCGGCATTGACTGCCCGAAGTGGGTTGCCCTGCTCATCCCGCACCGTTCCAAAAACGGTATGATGAGGAGCCGGCGGAAATGCCAGGGCCGAGAACACCGCCAGGCATCCACCCAGCGTCAACCCCTGTCGGAGCCGCGAAATCCATGGGAATGAGGTTTTCATGAAATGGAACGGTTCCATCGATCAGTTGCCCGAGTAGGAATAGGTCACGAAATGGAACTTGATGTCCGTCACGGTCCGGATGAACCGCTCGATTCCCTCGTTGGGGTTGTTCAACAACGCCCGCCCCGGGATCACCAACTTCCATTGGCTGTTCCAGACCGAACGCCCAATCAGGCGGTTGTTCGTATACTGCGACCGCAGCAGCTCACCGCCGTAATAAATATCCGTCGTGAAGTAATCCTCACTGGGCACCGGCCTGAAGGCCTGGTGCTTCCGCCGGGCAAACAGCTCCTCGCTCAATGAATCCGAACTGAGATACCGGCCCCCCTGCGAGAACCCGGATGCACCGATGTTGAAGGGCAGCGGAATCGCCAGATCCTGGACGTTCCACGTCCGGATCTCACTCCGGTCGCCGAGTGGCGGACTGCGCATCGAATCCACACCCACCGGGATGAGATAGACATACGGAGTCGCCGCCAAAGCCGTGGAATCGAGATACCAGATCTCCGGTTCCTCCGCCGAAGCTGCACCCGCTCCACGGAGCGCACTCGAGTTCGCCGATGGAACTCCCATTCCCCGATATCCCTCAAAGGCCGCACCCGCCGCGAAGATCTTCGTCGCGAACGAACTCGGGCTATAGGTGCTGTCACCCGCCGCCAACGGCTGCCCAAACAGGTTCAACCCATCGGCGATCACCGTGCTGAATGTCAGGACGATTCCCGGTACCGGCAATCCATCTCCCGAATCCACCTGGAGACAGAACCGACGCACGTCGGGATCCGCGAGGATGTCCTCCATCCGCGCACCTTGCAGCAGGTCGCGCCAGGCAACATTGCCCTCTTCTCCCGGCAGGATCCGGTGCCGCTCGGTCCGCAGCGAAGCCGTGGTGCCATAGGCGTCCGGACTGTTGAAACCAAGTCGACCCTTCAACACATCCCAGTCGGCCTTCATCTCGGCCAGGGCACTCGACAATCCCGGATCACCCGTATTGCTGCCGGCAAACTGAGGTTCCCCATCCCGGACCACCCCCAGCGCACGCGAGCTGATCATGCGGCGCTTGAAATCCCGACCCGCCCGGGTGTTCAGCAATCCGGTCTCATAGTCATAGGCATTCGCCGCCAACAACGAGTACCGCGCCGCCAGATCAAACAAGGTCTTGTAGCGCTCCAACTTCTCGTTCCGGAAGATGCGGAACGCCGCATCCCGCGTCCGATACCCCTGGACCACCGCAGCAGACCGTTTCCGGAAGATTTCGCGCTCGGCCTGGATGGTGTCGCCAGCCGCGATCAAGGCACGCACTTCGCGCTGCTTGTCATCATACTCGCGGATTCGTTCATTCACCGTCCACATCCGGGCCTGCATATCACCCAGCTTGTTGCCGAGATCATGCACCGCGTTTCGCAAATCCTTCTCCCGTTCGGTCGGTGCAATGGCCCAGAACTCGGTCTGGCGTCGCGCCGTGTTCACTGCCAGTTCCAGCGCATTGACGATCGTGTACCGCACAAAGGCGGCTGTCTCGAATCCTGCCTTGAAGGAAAGACCCGCCGCCATGATCGCCGCACGCCCGGCGAAAGTGAGGTCACCACCGGCAGCCACACCCGCAATCAGACTCTTGGGAAGGGCATCCGATGTGGACTGACCCGTGATCACGATGTTCTCGATGACGGAGTCCTGGAACTTCTGATAAAGGCCGTCGGCAAACTTCGCCTTCTCCAGAACCTCATCGGCCACCATCAATGCCGTGTTGATCCCCCGGATCTTGTCATAGGTCGCGTTGTCCGCTTCAAAGATCTCAATGGCCTTCTGCAACACCACCAGGTCACCGGCCATGTCGTTGATTTCACGGCGCAATCGCATGTGGGCCATGATCTGCTCGGAAATCGCCTGCTGGATCTTGCCCGGCGAATAACGTCGACCCACCCAGTCCGCTGGCTTGTCGGCAAATCCCTGCTCCCCGATGTTGAACGTGATGTTCGTAAGCGTCGGCAGATTGATGTGGGTATAGTGCTTCGACGGAATCCGGTTGGTCACCAACACTCCACTGCTGTTCGTCGTCACCGTCGTACTCGCAACCCAGTCCGTCGGAAGATTCCGGAGGTCAATCGACCATTCCGTCACGTTCGAATAGCTCCAGAACTCCTGGTACTGCGCTTCGGGTAGATCCACATAGGCATAGTGGATCAGGTCAGGTCCGGCATACCCCTGCCGATACAGCTTCCCGGGTCCGATGTCGTCGGGATAGGGCGTGCCGTAAAGCCCGATCAATTCGACTTCATAGGCCCATTCCTGGGAAGCAACGCTGGTCTGCAATGCCGCCAGCGAATCCTGCTCCGACCGCATCAGCCGGGTTACATCCTTCGCATCATCAAAGGCAGCCACCGCATTGTTCAACGTCATCTTGGCCCGCTCATAGACCTGCTCGAAATGGGTCCCGTTCTCCCCACCCACCACCTTGTACGGATTGATGTCGAAGGCCAAACCTCCTTCAGGAATACCCAACGGCGAAAGCCCGCCCTCGGCATTCTCCATCGCCGTCTGCAGACCCTCCGCCTGGGTAACCAAGTCGCGCAATTCAGGCACCGTCGTGCGATCCACCTTCTGGATGCCTTCGTGCGTCGGATCGGGATCCACATCCGGCAGGATTGCATTCCCCACGATCCAGTTCAGGTAGGTCGCCTGCCCCACCCGGCTGCCCCAGTGGTCCATGCCCCAGAACCGCTCCGGATTCGCCTCGCCGTCGCCCTTCGCATACTTGCGCTGGGTGTTGACCCGGGTCGGTGAAAACGGCTCCCAACCCTGCTGCTGGACCGCTTCATAATCCTTGCGCCAGGTCAGGTCGAATACTTGCCGGCCAGCCCGGGACACCGCCGCCGCGGCCGCCGCAAACTTCCGTTCATCCGTGTAGTCCACCGAAACCGGTTGGCCCAACACATTGACCGCCTCGATCCGGGGTACCCAATCAAACTGTTGGTTCATCAACAGCGAGTAATATCCCTTCAACGCCGTCAGGTAATGCCCATAGGCGTCGCCATGTCCCTGCGGGAACATCCGCGCTGCATCTGCCGCATTGATGATGCCGTCCGGCGATTGGTCCGGGTTCTCCTGGATGTTGTAGTTCAACGCATAGACCACCTCACCGGCGTCAATGCCCCGCGTATAATTCCACACCAGACGGTTGTACACCGGCGTCACCTCGACCCCCGGTTGGAAGAAATCGTCGCGACCACGCAGCAATGACAACTCCTCCTCCAACAGCGTGGGCATCTGACCCCGGAACGCGAACAGGGAGGTGGCGATGTCCCCGTACGTGTTGTCCGCCGTCCCGATCCCGATGGTCGGGTTGGCGGCATCCGCCGAGGCTTCATTCCCCAGCATCATGTAAAGATCGTTCAGATATCCCGCCGCCAACAACAGGGCATCGTTGGCCGGCCCATAATTGAAGCCGGATTCAATGCTCAACGAGCGCCCACGTCGCAGCACCGTCTCGTAGATCTCGATCAGTCCGTAATTGTTGATCGTGTCGATGTTCAACGCGATGTCGCCCTCCCAGCGCCGCCCTGCCTGGGTCAGGATGCTGACATCCGTGTTGACCCGGTTGTTGAAGAGGTCGTTGATCCGCTGGTTGAACGGATTGATGCCCGCCAACACCCGCTTGATCCAGCCTTCGGCCAAGGCCGGCTTGGTCCAGTCCGACCAATCGGCGTCCGTAGGATCCGCGACGTACAGCGGATGCCCCGGATCCAGCGGTCGATACCGCATCACCACATAATTGTCGCCCAACGCCTGGATCCCTGCGCCTCCCAAGGTGTATCGGGGAAGATCCGCGGTCTTCGCCGTGAGGGACAGGTAACGGGACATGCTGTCGTCAATCTCCGGCGGGAATCCATTCACCGGGGCCGCGATCTTCCATTCATACTCATACTCATCGAATCGGCCGGCCAGATCGGCCGTGTGCTGGAAGGTGATGAGCTCACTCAACGGGTTCTCCGCCGGAATGATCTTGAGCTCCCCTGCCTCCAACTCTCCGCCGACCTTGAAGACATGGAACTGGACCGGATCTCCCGGTTGGGTAACGGCCGTGCCACTCGACTCCACCAGGGTCACATAGCCCGACCCCGGTCCGGTCGCACTCAATGCGTACGAATCGACCGCCGTATTGTCATCCTCCACCAAGGCCAATCCGCCGACATCCACGGTCCGATCCAGCTCGGAACGCGGTGCATAGGTCCCCGGCTTGTTCGGCAGATCCTCCCGGAAAGTCCGCACCACCGTCGTCAGGGAAGACACCAGGTTCGACCATTTCGGAAAGTTCTCGGTGTCGCCAGTGGGACACAGATTGACGACCGCCTGCAGATCCGATCCGCGAAGGACGTTCAAGTGGATGTAGCTCAACCCGAACAACTCCTTCTTGTACTCACCCACCAACATCAGGCTTCCCTTGGGCCCCACGTTGGGATCGATGAACACGCGCTTCCCGATGTGGGGAGGCAACCCGGGGAAATAGATCTTGCCCTGATGATACTCCGTGCGCACCCCAGCCGGAATGTTCGAATCAAACTGGGTGTCGACACCCACCGACTTGGCACGGGTGGCATCGTGGAGCACCGCGCTGTCGACCGCTGCATCCAGATCGACCGCGATCGACTGCTGATAGAGCACATGCGCAGTCTTGAAATCCTTCACCCCGGGCAGATCAAAGCCGGGTTCCACCAGGGTCGCGCCGTAAGGAAGGGTCGCGATCGGCTTCTTTTCATCCTTGGGATCCCGCACCGGCCAGAACGGACGATAGACAATCTCCAGGGATGCGGTCTCTTTCGAACCCGGTTCACCCACATAGGCGGTCTGGGCTTCATTCAACGGCCGAAGATACGGCACGATGCTTCCGGGTGCTGGCGGCGTCCCGATGCCGGGCCAGGCAAAGCTGGGCTCGGTCTTGTAGTAATAGCGGAGGGTAAAACTGTTGGACGGCTTGGGAGAGTGCGCAAGGAACGGTGCACGATTGGTGAACCGGATGGTGCTGCCCGTATAGTCGTTCGTGCTCCAGATCCCGAGAGGCGCCTGGGCAACCACCGCAACGGAGTTATCCCGGACCCGCAACACCGTGTTGTTGGTCACCCGACTCTGGTCGTACGTGTCACGCACCACCAACTGGACCACGCTCTGCTGATCCAACGCCTCCGCAGGGGGGGTGCCGGACAGGGTCAACCCGTTGAGAACCGCCCACGAAGGTATTCCTGAACCCGTCACATCCAGATACTCTTCCTGCCGCAGGGTGTGCAGCGTGAAGCTGAACGGTTGATTCGTCACCGCCACCAATTCCGCCGGGATGGATCCCATGGTCCGGTTGGTGACGTCATAGGTTCCCGCCTTCATCGCCGGGAGACCCGCATGGGGTCCGCGATAGACCCAGATGTCGTTCTTGCGATCCGTGTAGGTGAACCGGTTGTAATGACCGAATTTTCCGGTTGAGTTCGTGGTGTTCCATCCCCCGGGCAAGTCCCCGTCCCCACCCGTCGGTTCCTTATTGAAATTGACCGCCAGATCTCCGCTGCCTTCCACCGGCTGAGCCAGGAAATTCAGCGGCGGCGGCGGCTGGATCTTCTGTCCTGCCGGGACCAGATAATCAAACACCCAACCGGCCTCGGGCTTCTCGCGCAGCACTTTGAACACCGCCATTGAGGGGCGCCCGTCCGTATGCTCATAATCCACCAGCACGAAGGGATGGGATGAGTAACTCGATGCCGGGGTGATGATGTTCAGGTCATCGCGGGTGGCAAAGGGAGTCCCACCCGACATGATGGCATGCTCTTCATTCGGGTTGTAGCCATCCCGGGTCTTGTCGTTCTGATGGTAGATCACCCCACCCGCCTCCGCGGGAGTCAAACCGGTCCCGCCCAGTTTGCTCGCCAGGACAATCTCCCTGGGGTTGGCAGGCCATTGGATCGTGTAGCGGCCCACCACGGACGGCCAATAGATGGTTCGGAAACCCAACAGGTTGTTGCCGGTGTTCAGCCCGGCACGGTTCGCATTCGCCCGGAACCACCAGACCTCCAGCTGATTGTCATTGGGCAGGACGTTCACGGGGATGATGGATCCCTGGTTGGCCGTACCAAAACCGCTTGCGAACGGATCCCGATAAGCCTCCGGGTTGTAGGAGCGACCCTCGCTGCGCAGGATATAACCGGCGAGGTACTCGCCCCCGGCGACCCCAAGCTCTCCGGTAGGCGGAAGGATCCGATCTCCGACATTCACATTGGACCGCACATAGCGCGGCGCCGTGAGGATGTTGATGCCCGGAACGCCGGTCCGGGCTGTGCCGTGCAGGGTCATGTGGGAGTTGTTGCCGCTGCTGTCGGTCGCCGGATTCTCCCGTTTGGTGAAGGTGAACTGGGCACGGAGCCCGCTGGTGGCGGCAGGGAAAACCACGTCCGCGGCCTCCTGGACTTCGCCGACGCTCAGACTGCGGTTCCAGATCCTCAGGTTGTCGATGTCTGCATCGGCCAGGGGATCACCCCAGTTGCTACGACCCACAAAGGCATTGGTCCGGACGATCGTCTGGTTCGGCCCGTTGAACGGGCCCTGTCCCACCAGAACGCCGTCCATATACATCCGGGCAACCGTTCCATCAAAGGTGGCGGCGAGGTGCACCCACTGGTTCAAGGGCAGTGGAATGCTGGAAGCCAACCCACCCACATCCGTACCGCCACGGAAGGATTGCAGGCGGGGGCGCCCGCTGGCGCCCTCCGACAGGGCGAACACGAGATTGTCCGAGGCGGGACCATTTCCGAAATCAATCAGTCGGGACCAACTGCGGAGATCCCGAACGTAGACCCGTGCCTCGATGCTGAACGAACCGGGTGGGAAATAGACGTTGGCGGGCAATTGGCCATAGGTATTGTTGGCCCCATTGAGCATCAACACGGAGTTGGCCCCGACCTGACCCACGCCAACAGCCTCGTCCAGGCTTTCACCCGTGAGACCCACCACTCCCTTCATCTCCGTATTGAGCACGGACAATACCCGCTCGAAGGCGATGTTTTCGCCGGAGCTGAAACGCAGCAGGGTCCGATGGACCGGGTTGGCCTCATCCAGCCAGGTATAGAACTTGAACTCCGGGGTGAACTTGGCCCGGGGCTTGTCCAGCGCATCCTGATAGGCCAGGAAAGGCGCGTTCTCCGGCTCGATCACCACCGCCGTCAGGGCCGCATCAGCATCTGTCGCGGCCAGCGGTCGGATGTAGTGACTGTACTTCGACATGTCAGTGGGCCAGACCAATTCGTATCGGCCAAAGGATCGGGGCCATAGGAGACCCGCCACGCCCTCTTCCATCCAGTGAACCAGATAGTCATTCAGGTTGAAGGTCTCCCGGATGGCATACAGCTCAGCTCGGCCCGCCTGGTCCGGACTATGACGAAAGGCAAAATCATTGAAGATTCCCTGCTGCAACGGTTCGGGATAAAGCTGGTCCAGTGAACCCCCTTCAGGAGGGATGATGCGTTCACCCAACTCCACGACGACATCCGACGGCACCGCCTGCTTGCTGACATCGACAATCTCGATTCCCAACGGAATGAACGTCTGCCCATCCGGCCGTGCGTCCCCCAACAATTCCACAAACACCCGGCCCTCGGCATTATAGGCAAAGATGCTCTTCTGATCCCGGTCATACCAGAGGGTCCGCAACTCCTTCAAAGTCGAGTTGGTGGTTCCGGCCGTCGGGGTGCTGGATCCGATCTCGACGAACTCGTTGGTGACCGTCCCAGGAAAGTTGTTGTTGTAGACGATATTGACGGCACCCACCCGGGCACCAGGGACGGCAATGGGACGGCCGGTCTTCTGGAAGCCCCGCTCCGTCCAGTACATCTTCCTGGGCGGCCGCACCGCACTTCCCGAAACGATGTAATTCTCCGTGTAAAGCAGGAAGATGTTGGCCCCGTTGGTCTGGAAACTGACCGGCCCGTTGGGATTGGTGTATCCTGCTGGGGGCGGATTGTTGACGTTGAATGCGGTCGCCCTCCGCCAGGTAATGCTCAGCGGACCCGGTTGGATCGCATAGACCTGCCGGGCATGCGGGCTCCAGTAATACCCCACCCCATTGTGGCCATTGGTGGAGAACGGTTCAGGGAGCCAATAGGCGGTGTTGGGCACGGACTGGAGCAGGACACCCAGTTCGCTGTTTTCCGGGGGCGGCACCACGGAACCAAAGGAGAACGAAACCGGCCGACTCAGGTAGGGAGCACCCACCTGGCCGCGTCGCAGGATCATCACGATCTGGCCCCCCACCGTCGCACGCGGAAGATTCATCTGCTCGGCAACCGCACCCGAGAACGCGGTTGCCCCAGCGTTCAGGGTCGCGGACGAGGCAACCGCCGTCTGCCCGGCTGCGGTCAGACCTGGCGCTCCACCGAACGAAATGAAGGACTGGTACTGCCCCGCGGTAGGTGGGGTAAAGGTTTGGGTGGATTCATTGCTGTTGGGCTGGCGTCCGTCGGATCCCGCCGGAGTGCCCACCGTCTGGGAAATGGGCACACCGGTCCCGGACTGATAATTGTGCCAGGTCTCGCCCTGACTCACGTGCCGGTACTCAATCGGAAGGGCCAATTGAGCCCTGGCACTTGTCGCACCCAGCAGCAGGCCAATCACCCACTTCACCACCTGGAAATTTTTCATGGTCCTATTCATCGTTCTCGCTCACTCGGTGTCTGATTCACCCTTCCTGATCCGGAGCCGTTGACGGTCCGTGTCCCCACAAACCCGCGCCTTACCGCTCAACAGCAGCCGTGGTGCGGGCCTTTTCCAACCGACTGCGGAGCTCGGAATTGGCCTGCAGCACTTCCTGCATCTGGCTCTTCATTTGAGCCATCACGGCCTTCATTTCAGACAGCTCAGCCTTGATGCCCGCCGTTTCGGCATCGTGCTGGACCTTCAGCTCCTGAATGGCCTTGATCGCAATTACTGCAAAGTCGCCATAGCCCACCGTCAGATGACCTTCGGATCCGTCCTTGTTGGTTGTCGCCGTCACCATCTCCGGAAAAATGGGCTGAAGCTCCTGTGCGATGACGCCCAACTTATGCGTGGCCGTGTCGACCTCGTCCTTCCAACGATACCGACGCACCTGAACCTGAAGCACCTTGTCCAAGAGTTGTTCGGAGTCGACAATGTCCTTCTTGAGATTCCGGTCTGAACTGAAGTCCCAATTGCTGTCCCCATCCCAAACAGCCCGTCGGAAAGTGGATCCCCCGGCATTACCCATCGCGCCGTACTGATCAAAGACAAACCCATTGTCGGCGCGCCAGATATCCACATATCGGGAATTGATCGTCTGATGCAGAGCCTTGAAACCCCACCACAGGACCTGAGACCGCCCACCTGCGGTGTATGTCGAGCCGTTGACCGCTCCAGCATTGATCGGCCCGGAGAAGTTTGCTCCGCCTTCAGCAAAGAGATTAATCTTCCGACTTGATCCGGATGTCCCGGCTCCAACGATGTCCAAGCCATCGGTGAAGACCGCATACCCAATCTTGCCGGCATTGATTTCCTTGCCTGCGAGCCCCGGTCGGAACTCGAGTACACCCTGTGCCGTCAAAGCAAAATAGGGGGTCCAGGTACCGGTCTGGTTGAAACCACCACCCACCGTCGTCCCGATCACCAGTCGGTCACCGACCGCACCCGGATCATCACCGATGTTGATGCGCAACTCGGAGTTGTTGATCCCGTTGTTGTATCGCGCCAACCAGAGCGGATCGGTGTTTTCAGAGTTCGGAGCTCCACTCAGGATCATCGCCTTGCCGTACCCGACGGTGCCTCCGATACCGTTGACACCCACCCACGCATGACCATCAATGACCTGGTCGCCCGTGAAGGTATTACCGGTGTTTCGCCGGGCGATATTCCCGCTGAGCAGCCCGTCCCACAAGGTACCTGCCGTGATCTTGCTGGCATCCAGGTTGGGAATCCGATCCGCGTTCAACACCCCGCTGCTGATGTTGGCAGCATTGATCTGGGTCAGACCGGAACCCACGCCGGTGAAACTGCCTGCGGTCATCGCCCCGTTCACGGTGATGGCGTTTCCACTGCTGGTCAGCAGATCCGCCCCGTTGTCGGTCCGGACCACCTTGATCGCCTGCCCCGCCAGATAGGCATAGGGCGAGGTCAACAACCGCAGGCGCGGCAGGATGTCCACATTGGAGTTGTTCGCCCCGATTCCCTTCACCGTGACTCCCACATAGCGATCCGAAGCGGTGGGCCCGGTAAACAGGGTGGAAAGTGCAGGCCGAGGATCGCCCGTGCTGGCGCCCTCGCCCAGCAACACGGAGAAGTAGCCCTTGTCGACCGTCACCGTCTGTTGCTCGGCCCACAGCAGATTGACGCCGCCGCCCAGCGTCTCGTGGTTGAAGATCTTGAAGATGATGTCGTAATTCTTCGGTGCCGCATTGCCCAGTGCAGTCCCGTTGCCATCCACCAGGAACCCTTGGTAGGTCATCCGCTCCGGCGGATTGGCGGTGGCCTGGGCCATCAATGAGGTGGGTGCCGCAGCCAAGGCCAGGATGGCCAGTGCGACGGAATATGCCGGCCGCAGCCAGCCACGGATTTCGGGACGTGTTTTCATGGTGTTGGGGGCCAGTGGCACAAATTGTTTTGGGGTCGGAAGGCTCATATGCAGGGAGCTGGATCGGTTCGTTCAGGGTACCCGGGTGAGGGTCGGGATCTCAGAGATGCGGTTGAGTTGAAAAATTCCTTTGGAATCAAAGCGGCGGGTGTCGAACGCGCCGCCGGGTCGGGGCAATCCCCGGACCAGGAGCGTCTCCACATAGTCTCCGGAGAAGGAAAGCCCGGCCGATACCCGACTGTTGAAGTCATTCGCCGGCGGTTGGATGCTCAGTGTCAACTGACGGACGATGGTGAACGACTCGGAGCCCTGGGGCAGTTCGGCGTCGAACCGGGAGTTCAGGTTGTCGTGATCCGGATGATAGGTGTGCAGGAAGGGATTGGACCGTTGATCATCATACCGGTTCGTCACCGACGTGGTAACGACCACTCCCTGTGCCAAGGCACCGCTGAAATCCCAGCCCGGGTTGGTTTCAGACCAGGGCAGATGCGTTGCACTGAGCCGGCGGGCCGCTGAGATCAGGCCGGGTGCCAGGGCAGATTCCTGATTGGCCACCACCGGGTTGGTTCCGGCATTCAGACCGACATAAACCCGTTGCAACAGCGTGGCTGGACCGGTCGCCGGATTGTGGACAATCAATCGCAGGGGAAATGCGGTGGGGACGGGAGTCAGGTTGGTGACAACACTCGTGACCACATAGCTGCCATTCGTTGCCACGATGAGTTGGTTGGTGCCACCCCGCAGGTAGGATTGGAGATACTGCCCCACCTCGGTCACCGCCGCAGTCCCGACCCAGAGTCCCGCCTGGGATGCCTTGGTCGCGGAGACCGGCATGTCCACCCGGGTATGGCCCAGGGAATCCGTCAACTGAAGGACACCCGCCAACAGATCGCCCACATCATTGGTCATCGCCGACCGATCCAGGCCCAGCACCACTTCGACTTCGGATCCCGGCAGGCCATGGGGCTGGAGGACCCAGGAAACGGGGGCATTGGTGGGCAGATCGACCACTCCATGGGTCAGGTTGACCGTATTGAGTTCGCCCCGGACCAACAGGGGCGGCACCCCGACGATGGCCGGTTGACCGGTTGGGGGCGTTTCAGACTCGATCAATCGAAGGCTTACCGTCAGGGGACTTCCGGTCTGGTTGCGGAGCCGGAAGCCATAGCTGCTCAGGGATTCGCCAAACGCGGCCCGCCCGCGGCCCGCGGCGGTGACATCGAAAGGTCCAAAGTATTGATTGAAGACCTCGCCAGCCCGGATCCAGAACGCTTCGCCACGACGCACCGGTGTGGTCCGCAGTGCGAACAGGCGACCCGGGTTGGTCGGTCCGAACTCACCACCCGGGTAGCGGAAGACCTCGCTGAACTGGAGCGTCGGAACATCCGCCAGGAAATCCTCAAACATGGGAGCCCCGGGCGACACCGTGGGGAATCCAAAGAAATTGAGCCCGGACGTCGACCACTGGTAGGCCGGGACTACGGGCTGCCCCTTGAGTTCCCAGACATAGTCGGTGGTCGTATAGACCAGGTAAGCGGAATTGCCGGTCAATCGATCCAGGGTGGGTGTACCCACCGCCGACCGACGCCAGCTTGACCATTGGGAACCGGTGTCCAGCGGTTGCTGTGGAGATTGGACAAACTGCGCGGTTCCCTGGTTTGGGTTCCATCGCCAAACCTGCTCAATCGGGGTCAGGACCGGCGCCGAGGCCCCCACCAATTGATCCAGGCTGGCATGGGCGGCATCCACATGCAGGAACACCGCGTTCCATCCCGACTTCAAGGACAACGTCTGGGTGACCCACTGCGCACGGGCGGGAAGGGCGAACCCAGCCAGGACAGACAACAGGAGGAGGGACAGCTTCTTGTTCATGGCTTGCGATAAAAATACCAGGTGGGCTGGGGATTCAGCCGTTGCAGGGCCGCCAACGGAGTGCCGCCAGCCCGCCCGCCAAAGATCAGGAATTCAGTTCCGGTCCAGTGTCCGGTGCCCTCGCTGCGCGCCAGCGGTGAACCATTGGAAGACAGGGTGCGCCAGAGGCCGGTGGTCGGATTGAAGGCTGCGCCCGAAGCCACCGCTCCGCCGGCACCTTCACCGCCAAAGATCAACATCTCCTCACCGGTCCACACCGCGTGATGCCCGGCCCGCGCCGTCGGAGCCCCCAGCGCCGGCAGCGGCGTCCAGACATTGGATTGGGGATCATACGAAGCGCCGTCCCCGAGTCGCGTGTCACCGTTGATTCCGCCCCAGACAATCATCCGTTGTCCCGTCCACACCGCGGTATGACCGGTACGGGCCGATGGAGCCGAGGCGCCGGAAGTGGCTGACCATACTCCCGGAGTGATGCCGCCAGCGACCGGGAGAACCGCACCGGAGGCCAACTGACCCGACTCGCCCAAACCGCCCCAAACCACGAGATGCGTTCCGGTCCAGATCGCCGTTGCCCCCATGCGCGCCAACGGTGCGTTTGCCACCGGAGTGCCTGTCCAGGCCTGGGCGATCGGGTCGTACAGCCCACCATCCGAGCGCAAGCCGCCCGGATCACTACCACCCCACACCAGCATCCGGGCACCGGTCCAGACCGCGACATGGCCCTCGCGCAGATCAGGAGTGTCCAACGCCGGGATGGGCAGCCAGGTCAGCGTTCCTGCCACATAGCGTCCCCCCACCGAAACCCCCGCCCCTACCCCGCCCCAGACCAGCATGCTTTCCCCGGTCCAGACCGCCGTGTGCCCGCTCCGCGCAGTCGGGTCGTCCAGCGTCGAGAGCGGACTCCAGAGATTGAGGGCGGGATCATAGATGGCGCCCACACCGGAAACGGCCCCGCCATTCAAGGTGCCACCCCAGACGATCAACTGGCTGCCGGTCCAGACCGCCCCATGCCCAAAACGGGCCGCAGGTGCGTTCGCCGTTGAGCCGTTGCTCCATCCAGGAGCCTCGACGGAAGTGAACCGGGACAACCCCATCCCGATGAGTCCGGGATCAGCGGGATCGATGGACACCATCACCACCCCCGCCGGGAGGCTGGCGCCGGCATTGCCTTCCAGGGTGGCGACCCGATTGGACAGGCTGACCAGGGATGAGGTCAACGACGTGACGGAGGCAGCCAGTTGGGTCAATTGGGCAGTCAACGCATTGCTGGTGGAGGTGAGATCCAGGGTCCGGGCTATACCCGCGCTCAACCGGGCATCCGGAAGGATTCCGCTGATCAACTCCGCCGCATTGCCCGAGCCGGCAAACGAACGCAGGGCATAGGGAACCACGGCAATCGGCTGACGCGGCACCAGGACTTCAGCGGGATCAACCGAGCCAACCGGCCGGGCCGATATCTGAAGCCATCGCTCCGAACCGTTGAAGGCGGCCGCCCCGAAATCCAACTCGACGGTGAACAGGCCCTGGGAAACAGCGACCGAAGCCTGATTCAACTCCGGCCCCACGGCCGCCCCGCCGGACAAACTATCGAAAAGCCGGAAGCCCAGTTCGTAATTTCCATTGGCGAGGGATGCACCGTCGACCAGGCGTCCCTGATACATGAAACCGGTGGCGGCCCGGGCGGAATCAAGTCCACCGTAAACCAGAATCGCTGCCATCACAGCGCCCGCCATCCGTCGGGCGATGCGGGGTACGGAAAGAATCCCGGCAACCGCCGCAATCACCCCAATCCACAAACGCCAGAAATTCATCGGTCAGCGAGGTTCTTTGCAGGGGACCACTTCACGCAGTAATCAGCTTCACCAGCTTCACCGCCGCGGTCCGGGACTTCGTCGGAAAACGATCCCACAAAGCACTCAGTGCATAAGCATCTGAATCCCGCCTCGGTTCAAGTCAGGAAAAGATAAATTTGACTTCCCGAAATCACGGATGCGAACCAACCACCATTCAGCCATGGTCAATGACCACCACAAGACCCCGGCCGGATTTCAGGGTGGAACCGTCCCACCCCCCGAAATCCAGTTCCCTATTTCAGCAAGGTCCCGCCCACTTCTTCCACCGCCTCACGGATCGCCTGTCGGAATGCCGGCATTCCCTCACCAAAGGCCGCCGAGATCGGCAGGACCACGGTCTTTTTGATGCGTCGTTTGAACGACTTCAGGTTCGCATCCGAATGGGGTTCATCCATCTTGTTCGCCACCACCAACCGGGGGCGCGTCAACAACTCGGGATCGTACAACTCCAGCTCTCCCAACAGCTTCCGGTAATCGTCCCACGGCATCCGATTGTCCGTGCCGGCCATGTCCAGGAGGATGACCAGCACCTTGCAACGCCGGATGTGTCGGAGGAACTCATGCCCGAGACCCACATTCTCGTGGGCGCCCTCGATCAGGCCGGGAACATCGCAGACCACCAGGCGGGCAAAATCCGGATACTCAACGATGCCGATCTGGGGCGTGAGTGTCGTGAACGGATAGGCGGCAATCTTGGGTCGGGCATGGGAGATGGCCGCGAGAAGGGTCGATTTGCCCGCGTTGGGATAGCCCACCAACCCGACATCCGCGATCAACCGCAGTTCGAACAGGAAATGCCCTTCCCTGCCGGGCTCGCCCGGTTGGGCAAACCGGGGTGCCTGATGCCGGCTCGTCGCAAAATTGCTGTTTCCCAGGCCGCCTCTCCCCCCTTTGCACAGGACAAACCGCTGGCCGTGCTCGGTCAGGTCACAGACCAACTCCCGCTTGGTGGCATCCAGGGCATCCTTGGACGGATCCGGATCGGAGAGGTCGATCTCCATCGCCCTCACCCCACCGCTGGTCCGGATCAGACCACGGGTCTCGGTCGCAGACGGGATGTTGTTTCCAATGTCGGATCCGGCCTCGGGTTCCTGCTCTTCCTCCTCCACTTCGTCATCCGCAGCATCCTTGGTGAGGGATTTCTTCGCCTTGAGTTCAGGTTGGGGAGTGGTGTCCTTCAGGAGCCAGACCAGTGTTCCACAAGGCACCTTGATGATCATGGTCTTCCCGGCCTTGCCATCCATTCCCTTCCCCATGCCGTTCTCACCGTGCTGGGCGAGCATCCGCGGATTGAAGAACTGCTCGATCAGATTGTTGAGATCGTGACTCGCCTCCAGGATGACGTCGCCTCCCAGACCCCCATTGCCGCCGGACGGCCCACCCTTGGGAATATAGGCCTCACGTCGGAACGCAACGGCCCCGCGACCACCGTGACCGGCGCGGGCAAAGACTTTGACTTCGTCGACAAACATGGGAAAGCGACCCGGACGTTACCGGGCAGTGGAAGGACAATGGATAGGGACAAACAAAAAGGCGAGGCTCGAGGCCTCGCCTGAAATGAATCGGGAAATCCGACGCTGGGTTGGGAACCTGAGGATCGCCGAAGCGAACCGGCTCCCGGATGCGTGGATACCGGTCGGTTCGATCAGTTCTGGGCTGCCGCCGCGGCGACCTCAGGGGCCACGTCCGGGAACACGTTCACGCGACGACCATTCTTGTCGAACTTCACCTTGCCCTCGACGAGGGCGAACAGGGTCCAGTCGCGGCCGGTACCGACATTGGTGCCGGCGAGGAAGCGGGAACCGTTCTGCCGGACGATGATACTGCCAGCGGTGACGAGTTCGCTGCCGAAGCGTTTGACGCCCAGGCGCTTGCTGACGCTATCGCGTCCGTTGCGGGAACTGCCTTGACCTTTCTTGTGAGCCATATTTGGGAAAAGTTGGAATGAAGGGGAATGAAGGATCAGGCGGTGATTTCGCGAACCTTGACCACGGTGAGTTCCTGGCGATGCCCAACGGTGCGGTGATAGCCCTTCCGACGGCGGAACTTGAAGGCGATCTTCTTCTCGCCCCGGATGTGCTCGACGACATCCGCCACCACGGTGGCACCTGCCACGAGCGGCGAACCGATGGTCACCTGCCCGTCCTTGCTCACCAGCAGGACGCGGTCGAACACATGGGTTCCACCGGCTTCACCGGCCAGGGATTCCACTTCGAGGACGTCACCTGCCACGACCCGATACTGCTTACCGCCGGTTTCCAGAACTGCGTACATAAATTCTCTTGTCGAAAGGCCCGACACAGAACCAAACGGTGCCTTGGGTGTCAACCGACGATTTTCCCGAATTGACTCACCGCCAGCCGTGGATAGTCTCGCCGCTTCGTTTTCCGGCGTTTTCCGCCGCATTCCATCAGTTCCACCAGCACCAGTTATTTGATCGTATGGCTAAAGCTTCGAAGTACGTATACACGTTCGGCAACAAAAAAGCCGAAGGCGACGGTTCCATGAAGGCTCTCCTCGGCGGCAAGGGAGCCAACCTCGCCGAGATGACCCGCATCGGTCTTCCTGTCCCCCCGGGATTCACCATCACCACCGAGGTCTGCACCTATTTCTACGACAACAAGCGGACCTACCCCAAGGAACTCCAGGCCCAGGTCGAGGCCGGCGTCGCCAACATGGAGAAGATCATGGGCACGCGTTTTGGTGCCAAGACCGGCATGCCCCTGCTCGTCGCCGTCCGTTCCGGCGCCCGCGATTCCATGCCAGGCATGATGGACACGATCCTGAATCTCGGCCTCAACGACGAGACGGTCATCGCCCTTGAGAATGCCACCAAGAATCCGCGTTTCGCCTGGGATTGCTACCGTCGCTTCGTCCAGATGTACGGCGACGTCGTCCTCGGCGTGCAGAAGCGCGAAGGCGAAGATCACGAACCCTTCGAGACCGTCATCCACGAGTTCAAGCATGAGAAGTATCATGCCGACCTCGAGGACTCGAAGCTGAGCGCCGAAGATCAGCAGGAACTGGTCCGCCGCTTCAAGGCCCTCATCAAGGAACGCACCGGCAAGGTGTTTCCCAACAGCCCCTGGGACCAGCTCCGTGGCGCTGCCGGCGCGGTGTTCAGCTCGTGGATGAATGACCGGGCCATGGTCTATCGCCGCAAGTACAACATCCCGGCCGAATGGGGAACTGCGGTCAACGTGCAGGCGATGGTGTTCGGCAACACCGGTGACACCTCCGGTTCCGGCGTGGCCTTCACCCGCAACCCGGCCAATGGCACCAACGAGTTCTATGGTGAGTTCCTGGTGAACGCCCAGGGCGAGGACGTGGTCGCCGGTGTCCGCACCCCCGAACCCGTCCTCAAGCTGAAGGACGTGATGCCCAAGAGCTACGCCGAGCTGCTCACGGTCCGGAAGACCCTGGAGAAGCACTTCAAGGACGTGCAGGACGTCGAGTTCACCATCCAGGAAGGCAAGCTGTTCATGCTCCAGACGCGCAATGGAAAGCGCACGGCGGCCGCCGCACTGAAGTTCGCGGCCGACATGGTCAAGGAGAAGCTCATCGACTGGGAAACCGCCGTGATGCGCAATCCGGCCGACCAGCTGGAGCAGCTCCTCGCCCCCATCTTCGACGTCTCCGAGGTCAGGAAGGCCAAGGTCATCGCCACCGGTCTCCCGGCCGGTCCCGGCGCCGCCACCGGCAAGATCTACTTCAACGCCGACCGCGCCGTTTCTGCTGCTGACAAGGGTGAAAAGGTCCTCCTCGTCCGCATCGAGACCTCGCCGGAAGATCTCCGCGGCATGATCGCTGCCGAAGGCATCCTCACCGCCCGTGGCGGTGTCTCCTCGCACGCAGCACTCGTGGCCCGTCAGATGGGCAAGGTCTGCGTCTGCGGCGCGGCCGCGGTGGGAATCGATTACGACAACAAGACCGCCTCCATCGATGGCCAGACGTTCAAGGAAGGGGATTTCCTCTCCATCGACGGCACCTCCGGCCTCGTCTATGCCGGCCAGATCAAGACCGCTCCCTCCGAGATCATCACGGGCCTCCTCAATGGCGACAAGGTCGCCCAGAAGACCGAGAAGTTTAAGAACTACGTGCAGTTGATGGCCTGGTGCAAGAAGGCCACCCGCATGTCCGTCCGGACCAACGCCGACACCCCGGAACAGACCTCCCAGGCCATCGCGTTCGGCGCCGAAGGCATCGGGCTCACCCGCACCGAACACATGTTCTTCGAGGGCGACCGCATCGATGCCATGCGCGAGATGATCCTCGCGGACAACCTCCCCGCACGTGAAGCGGCGCTGGCCAAGCTCCTCCCCTACCAGCGCGAGGACTTCGTCGGGATCTTCAAGGCGCTCAAGGGCTATCCCGCCACCATCCGTTTCCTCGATCCGCCCCTCCACGAGTTCCTGCCCCATTCAAAGGAGCAGCAGATGGATCTCTCGCGGAAGCTCGGCATCCCCGTCGAGAAGATCATGGCGCGTGTCCATGAGCTTCATGAGTTCAATCCCATGCTCGGCTTCCGCGGCTGCCGCCTCGGGATCAAGTTCCCCGAGATCACCCGCATGCAGGCCCGCGCCGTGCTCGAAGCCGCAGCGGAAGCCAACAAGAAGGGATTCAAGGCCAAGCCCGAGATCATGATCCCGTTGGTCGGCTTCAAGAAGGAACTCGACCTCCAGGTCGCCATCGTCCACGAGGTCGCCGCACTGGTGCAGAAGGAAAAGAAGGTCAAGATCTCCTACTCCGTCGGCACCATGATCGAGATCCCGCGCGGTGCCCTTACCGCCGACGAAATCGCCCAGACCGCCGAGTTCTTCAGCTTCGGCACCAACGATCTCACCCAGACCTGCCTCGGCATGTCGCGTGACGATTCCGGCTCCTTCCTCGGTGCCTATACCGAGAACGAGATCGTGAAGAAGAATCCGTTCGCATCCATCGACCAGACCGGCGTCGGCCAGCTCGTCCGGATCGCCGCCGAGAAGGGCAATGCCACCCGACCCGGCATCAAGCTCGGCATCTGCGGTGAACACGGTGGCGACCCCGATTCCGTCAAGTTCTGTCACAAGGTCGGCCTGACCTATGTCAGCTGCTCGCCGTACCGCGTCCCGGTCGCCCGCCTCGCCGCGGCCCAGGCCGCCATCGAGGACAAGCGCGCCGCTGCCAAAGCCGCGACTGCCCCCAAGGCCAAGGCCAAGCCCGCCGCCAAGGCCAAGGCGAAGAAGTAGTTCGCCCACTGCGGTGACACCCGTCCGGGTGCCACCGTTACCCCTCAGACAAGGCCGTCCCGGGAAACCGGGACGGCCTTTTTCATGCGCGGTGCCTTCAGGAAACCGACCCGGGAAAACCCACCGATTTCACCTGTAAACACGACGTTGGGTTGGCCGCAGATTTCACGGATTACGCCGATGGAAAAGCCGTTGGGTGGGTTCGGAATCCTGGATCGGATCCCAAGCCGCGGGTGATCCTCCCCATTTCCAATCCTCCCTGCATCTGCGGAATCTGCGGCCTCCCCTCCCTTTGAAGAATGCAATCCGCGCAATCGCGGATCCCCGACTCATCCCATCAACGCCGGAACCAATTCCCCGTGGATATCGGTCAACCGATAATCCCGACCCTCGAACCGATACGTCAGGCGCGTATGTTCGATCCCCAGCAGATGCAGCATGGTGGCGTGGAAATCGTGAATGTTCACCGGGTCCTGCACGATGTTGTACCCGAAGTCATCCGTCGCCCCGTGCACGATGCCCGGCCGGATGCCGCCGCCGGCAAACCACATGGAATAGCAGCGCGGATGATGATCGCGTCCGAAGGACGCCTTGGTGATTTCGCCCTGGCTATAGGCGGTGCGCCCGAATTCCCCGCCCCAGATCACCAGGGTATCATCCAGCATCCCGCGCTGCTTCAGATCCCGGATCAACGCCGCGCTCGGCTTGTCGGTGAGCGATGCCTGGCGTCGGATGCCATCCGGCAATCCCCCGTGATGATCCCAGTCGCGATGACACAACTGGATGAAGCGCACCCCCCGCTCCGCCAGTCGGCGGGCCAGCAGACAGTTGTTGGCGAATGAAGCCTTGCCCGGTTCCGCACCGTACATCTCCAGGACTTCTTTGGATTCCTTCCCGATATCCATCAGGTCCGGAACGCTGCTCTGCATGCGGAAGGCGAGTTCATAGTTGTCGATGTGGGTCGCGATGTCGGGGTCCGACAACTGCCCCAACTGACGCCGGTTCAACGTCTGCATCGCATCGATCAACTGACGTCGGGAATCGCGGCTCATGCCCGGAGGATCCGAGACATAGAGGACCGGATCGCCCTGGTTCCTGAACTGCACGCCCTGATGATTCCCCGGCAGGAATCCATTGCCCCAGTAACGCGCCTGCAACGGTTGCCCGCCGCCGCCACTGGTGAGCACCACAAACGCCGGCAGATTCTCGTTCTCCGATCCCAACCCATACGACACCCAGGCACCCATCGTCGGGCGTCCCGGTTGCTGATGTCCCGTCCCGAAGAAGGTCACCGCCGGATCATGGTTGATCGGCTCGGTGAACATCGATCGGACCAACGCGATCTCGTCGGCAATCCCACCCGTGTACGGCAGCAGTTCGCTCATCTCCACGCCGGACTTCCCATAACGACGGAATCCGTTCGGCGAACCCACGCACAGCAACTGCTTCTGGCCGGCGGTCATGCCGGTGATCCGTTGTCCCTGTCGGATGCTCGGCGGCAATTCCGTCCCCGTCAGCTCGGTCAACCGCGGCTTTGGATCGAACAGGTCCAGGTGCGACGGTGCGCCGGACTGGAACAGGTAGATCACGCGCTTGGCCCGCGCCGCATGATGCAATCCGTGGAGGGCGCCGCCACCGGTCGCCGGTGCGGCCATGGACTTCACCGGGTTCAACAGGGTCGCGAGGGCGACCGCTCCGAGACCGGTGGTGCTGCGGGTGAGGAAGGCGCGCCGGCTCAGGATCCGGTCGATTTCAGGCTGTAGATCCATGGTCAGCGGGTGATGGCTTCGTGAAGGTTGAAAAGGACGTTGGCCACGGTGGTGAGGGCCGCCAACTCGGCCGCGGGCAATTCAGCGGGCACCGGCATGTCGCCCACCGACAGGAATTCACGGACAGCATCCGGATCTCCGGCAAACCGTTTCAACTGGGCGTCATGGGTCGAGCTCAGCACCGCCACTTCCTCCGCCGCAGGTACCCGGCCCAGGACATGGCGGAAGGCCCGGATCAACCGCGCCTCGGAATCGCCCGGCACTTCCCGCAACACCCGGATTGCCAATGCCCGCGCGGCTTCCACATAGACCGGGTCATTCATCAGCACCAACGACTGCAACGGCGTCTGCGTCCGTTGCCGCTGGAACGTGCACACCTCGCGATTCGGCGCATCGAAGGTGGCGAAGGACGGATAATGCGCCGAACGCCGCCAGAACACGTACATCCCACGCCGATACAGGTCATCGCCCCGGTCCTGGTTATAGGTGGCGTCGGTTCCGTCCCAGATCCCGGGAGGTTGATACGGCTTCACCGATGGACCGCCCACGCGGCGATCCAACAGGCCCGATGCCGCCAACGCATTGTCGCGGATGAACTCGGCATCCAGTCGGATCCGCGGTCCGCGGGTCAGCAACCGGTTGTACCGATCCTTCTCCAGCATCTGCGGCGTGACCGCCGCCGATTGCCGATAGGTCGCCGAGGTGACGATCAACCGGACCAGTTCCCTCGTATTCCATGCGCCCACCTGCCGACCCGCCCCACCCTTCCCCAGCGTTCCCACCGGGCCACCATCACGGAACTGCACCGCCATCCAGTCCAGCAACCCGGGATGGCTCGGCCACTCGCCCTGCGATCCGAAATCGTTGAGGGTCGACACCAGTCCGTTTCCGAAGAACAACGTCCAGAAACGGTTGACCGTCACCCGGGCCATCAACGGATGCCGCGGATCCACCAGCCAACGCGCCAGCCCAAGCCGGTTCGCCGGCTCGCCCTCCGGCAATGGCGGCAGGAAGGCCGGCACCGCCGGTCCCACCTTCTCGCCACGATTGCGGAAATCACCCCGCACCAGCAGGAACGTATCCCGCGGTGGCGTCATCTCTTCCATGATCAACGTGGTCGGGATCGCTGCCACCAGCTTCTCCTTCCCCTGCTTCGCCTTCGCCAGCGCCGCTTCCGCCCGCAGGAAATCCACCGCGAAGTTCTCCCGGTAAAACCGTCGCAACTCCTCCTGCTCCACCGCGGTCCGATTCCCTCCCGTCCGCGAGATCACGGGCAACCAACCCTGCAAGGCCTCCCATCGCGCTTCCTCACCCGACAACTCCCGGTCGTACCAGCGCCATTCATCGACCTGCCCGGCCAACACGGTGTCGCCGGCCCGCGCCCCGATGCGGAACGGTTGCTCCGTCGTGGGCTCGCCCTTCAACCCATCCCGTTCCACCTCCAATTCCCGCCTCCGGCCATCCACATAGACCCGCATCCCCGACGCCTTCGCCGACCCGTCATGGGTCACCAGCACATGATGCCAGCGTTCCGCGGCAAATCCTTCCTTGGTCTTCACCTTCAACGCATCGTCCGGCCACGCCGAGATCAGGTGAACGTTGATCCGGTTGTCCGCGATCAAGAGGTCCGCTCCCCGATATCCCGGCCCGGGCTCCATCCGACTCCACACCGCGCCATTCCCCTTCCACTGGACCCACACCCCAATGCTGAAGGCGTTGGTCCGGGTGAAGGTCGGCAAACCGTTCCACTCGACCCACGACTTGCCATCCAGGATCAGGCCACGCCCGCTTCGACCCTCACCGAAAGTTCCCGGATCGCCACCCGCCCACCGCCCCTCTACGGCCGCTTCATTGGCCTTGGCCCCGAGCGAATCCTCGAATCCCAACGCCACCAGGATCCGGTCCGCCGCCGGTGCTGCCGGCGGGCGACCCTGCGTTTCCCGTTCCCATTTCTCCTGGGTCTCGCCCATTTCATTCTGGCGATCCGTCAACGTCTTCTCCGCATCCCTCAACCGGAATTCCGCCTCCACCAACTGCATCGCCTGCTCCGCCGTCGGCACCGGCAGGCGCGGGGGCGGATTGTCCGTCCGGATCCGATCCAGGCCCTTCTCCGGCACGTTGTGGAAGAAGGCGTACAACTGGTAGAACTCACGCGCCGAGATCGGATCGAACTTGTGGTCGTGGCACTCGCTGCATCCCACCGTCATCCCCAACCACACCGCTCCCAGCGTCGTCACCCGGTCCACCACGTACTTGTTCAGGTACTCGTCCGGGTCCGCCCCGCCCTCGTCGTTGGTCATGTTGTTGCGCACGAAACCCGTCGCCACCCGCTGCGACTGGGTCGGGTTCGGCAACAGATCCCCCGCCAACTGTTCCACCGTGAAGGCGTCATAGGGTTGGTTGCGGTTGAACGAATCAATCACCCAATCCCGCCACAACCACATGAACCGTACCCCGTCGAAATGATACCCGCTCGTGTCCGCAAACCGCGCCAGGTCCAGCCAATGCGCCGCCATCCGTTCCCCATACGAGGCCGAACCCAACAACCGGTCGACCACCTTCTCATATGCCTGCGGAGATTGATCCGCCAGATACCCGTCCACCTCCTCGATCGTCGGCGGCAACCCCGTCAGATCCAGGGTCACCCGCCGGATCAGGGTCGGCTTGTCCGCCTCCACCGATGGCTTCATCCCCTCCGCTTCCAATCGTGCCAGGACAAATCGGTCCAACTCATTGCGCCCCCATCCCGAATCCTTCACCTCCGGCAATGCCGGCCGGCTCGGTGCTTCAAACGACCAGTGGCCCTGCCACACGCCACCCTCCGAAATCCAACGCTTCAACAACCCCACCTGCACCGCGCTCAACGGCTTTCCACCCTTCGCCGGCGGCATCACCTCGTCCGGATCCGTAGAGGTCACCCGCTCCATCAACGAACTCGCCTCCACATCTCCAGGCACCAGGGCGCGCCGCCCGGATTTCAACTCCTTCAACACCTCCTCATGCACGTCCAGGCGCAACCCCGCCTTCCGACGCGCCTCATCCGGCCCATGACACGAGTAACAGTGATCCGACAGGATCGGTCGGATGTCCCGGTTGAAGTCGACCGGCTTCACCCCGCCGCCCGCCGATGCGCCCAAGGCCGGGCCACCAAGCCAACCCGTCATCAAGCATCCCAGCCAGAAGCCGCGCAGTGTCTCCCGAAAACTCATTCCTCCCCACACATGCCATCCGGAGGCGCCGGGTTCAATCATGCGGGTACAGGATATCTTCATCCGACCCATTCCCCCCGCCAGACGGTGATCGCCGATCCCGTCAACTCCACCCGCCCCCCCTTCAATGCGACCCCCACCAACCCGCCCCTCCGACTCACCTGCCTTCCCACCAGCCGGGTCTTGCCCAACCGTTCCGCCCAGTAACCCGCCAGGGTGCAATGCGCCGAACCGGTCACCGGATCTTCCGGGACCCCCACCGCCGGCGCGAAGAAACGCGACACAAAATCACTGCCCACCCCATCCGAGGGCGCCGTCACGATCACCCCGCGTACCGGAAAGCGCGCGAGTGCCCCAAGGTCCGGATTCAAACCCCGCACGGTTGCCGCATGCGGAAGCTCCACCAGAAGGTCATCCACACTGCGTCCACACCAGCGGACATCCGATCCCAACGCCGCCGACAATCCCTCCGGCATCGCCATCGCCTGGGCCGGTCGCTCGGGAAAATCCATGGTCACCCCTCCTGCCCGATCCCGGCGGCATTCCAGTCGACCACTCCGCGTATCGAACCGGATCGGCTCCATCCCATCCACCCGTCCGGTCTCCCACAACACATGGGCCGCCGCCAGGGTNNTCCCCGGCGTGAACCAGCGCAGACCCCAACCACCCCCGATCCCAGGCTGCACAAACGCCGTTTCCGACAGGTTCATTTCACCCGCCACCGATTGCATCCAGTCCGCGTCCACTCCCTCGGACACCACACAGATTGCCGCCGGATTTCCCCGGAACGCTTCGTCCGCAAACGCATCCACTCCATACATTGGAATCCCCATGAGCACCGCCCGAGTCCATCGAATCCATCCCTATTCAACAAGCCCACTTCCCTCCATGCCCCGGCGAACGCGAAGCGTCCTGGACTGCG
>DITU01000132.1 GCA_002422905.1 Verrucomicrobia bacterium UBA6176 | reverse complement strand
TTCGTGAATTTCGTGGTTCAAGACTCCGGGTTGGGGAGCCTGTCCCTTGGAACCATCCGAAGGCGTTGTGCCGTTGCGTGAGGAAAACGGGGATGCCGGGTTCAATGGGCGCCGCGCACGCTCATCCTTGCGCCATAGACGCTGGTGCCGGCGGTGATGAAGAGGAAGTTCCGGTTGGTTCCGCCAAAACAGACATTGGCGGTCCAGCCTTCGGGAATGGGGATCTGTTCGATCCGGATGCCTTCCGGATTGTAGACGGTGACGCCTTTGCCGGTGAGATAGACATTGCCCTTGGCATCGAGAGTCATGCCGTCCGAGCCCTGATTGCAGAACAGGTGCTTTTCAGTGAGGGCGCCGTCGGGTTGGACTGCGTACCGGTAGGTCTTGCCGGCGCCAATGTCGGCGACATAGAGGGTCTTGCCGTCGGGCGTGCCGATCAGTCCGTTCGGCTGCCGGAGGTCGTCGGTCACACGCCGGGGTCTGGATCGGTCGGCGGGCATGAAATAGACGTGTTGGCCGCCGATTTCGGACGGACCGCGATTCCAGTAATTCCGTTTGTAGAACGGGTCTGTGAAGTACAGGCCGCCATCGGGTCGGATCCAGACGTCGTTGGGTCCGTTGAAGAGTTTCCCCTCATGATCCTTGGCGAGGACGGTGACCGTCTTGTCCGGGGCGATGGACCAGAGCTCGTTCTTGCCATCGGCACAGGCGATGAGATGGCCCTTGGCATCGAAATACATCCCGTTGGCGCGGCCGGCCGGCTTCATCCAGTCGGTGAAGGCGCCGGTGATGGCGTCCCATCGGACAATGCGGTCATTGGGTTGGTCGGTGAAGAAGACGTGGCCTTGGGCATCGGTGGCGGGACCTTCGGTGAACGCGTAGCCGCCGGAGAGTTTTTCGACCGTGGCACCGGGAGCGAGCAGGGTGGGTTCGGCGGCGAAAGACTGGGTGAGGGGAAGGGCGGCGACGAGGGCGGCGAGGGCCAGGGGGGACGGGGAAGACATGAGGACAGGGTCCCGGGCCGGCAGGTGGAGGCAAGCCGGGAGTTGGGGGGAATTGGGATGCACAGAGGGAGGGGGTGGAGTGGGGAGGGTTGCTCGCCGGATGGCCGGATGGTGGATACGGCCTTGTAAGGGTGATGGACGGGGGCAGAGTGAACATCATGCGAGCTCGAAGTTTCTGGGTGGTGCTGTTGTTGGTGGGAATGGCGCCTGGGTTGTGGGGGCAGGAATCGCTGCCGCCCCAGGCGTTGTTCACGATGGCGGTGCAGCGGATGGCGAGCCTGTTTGATGCAACGAACCGGCAGACGTTTTCAGCGACGTTGGAGGTGGTGAAGGCCGAGGGATTGCCTGGGGAACTGCTGGGGCAACAGGTGCGGTTCGGGATGCAGGCGCCGGATCGGATCCGGGCTGAGGCGTTGGTGAAGAAGGAGCGGTTCCTCGCAGGCCGCCTGGGCCAGGAGGTATGGATACTTCAACCGGAGAAACGGTTTGGATTGGTGGGCGCGCCGGGGGTGGCGCGGTACGCGACGGCACCGGAGCGATTGGACGACACGAGGCTGGGGCCGTTGGCGTTGCCGGTGCCGCGGGAACAGTTGGCGATGGCTCCGCTGTTGTTCCGGGCGGAAGGATTGCCGGGAGAGACGATTGATGGCGTCGCCTGTCAGGTGGTGCGGGCGACCCTGGCGCCGGAAGCGCGGAATCTTTTGAAGCTGGGACCGATGATCCTGACGGTGGCGGTGAGGAGCACGGATGGATGGCCGGCGCGGATCGGGTACAGCGATGGGGAGGGAGTCCGGGCGGAAGTGGCGGTGCGGTCGCCGAGGATGGAGCCGGCATGGGCGGAGGCGAAGTGGATGATCAACGCCCCGGCCGGGGTGAAGGTCGAGCGGGTGGCGCTGTCGCACCTGATGCGCTTTGTGCCGGCGGCATTCCGGGTGTTGACGACGGGGGCGGTGGAATTGGAGGGGGCGAAGGGGCGCGAGGTGGTGGCCCGGCATGGGAAGGGACGGCTGGAACGGGTGGACGGGACGCAGGTGTTGTTTCTGGAAGGGACACCGGAGGAGATGGGGGAACAGCACGGGACGTTGATGCGCAGGCAGGTCCGGGACCTGGTGAACCGCGTGCTGTACGGGGTGGGAGTGGGCAGCAGCTTCGAGAAGGGCCGGTGGTTTTTTGGCGAGATTGAACAGTGCCAGATGCGGATCGGCCGGTTCATGGATGAGCGGTATCTCCGGGAGATGGATTCGATTGCGTTGGCGGCGGGCCTGGAGAAGGAGGAGGTGCGGTTGGCGAACTTCTTCCCCGAGTTGTTCCATTGCTCGGGTTTTGCCTTGCTGGGCAGTTCAACAACCGGCGGCAGGATCTATCACGGGCGTATCCTGGATTATATGAAGGGCGTCGGGTTGGAGCCCAATGCGGTGGTGATCATCCATCGACCCGAAGTCGGCCATGCGTGGGCGAACGTGGGCTATGCGGGATTCGTGGGAAGCGTCACCGCCATGAACGAGAGGCACATCAGCATCGGGGAGATGGGCGGCCGCGGTGAAGGCCAGTGGGATGGCAAACCGATGGCGCAATTGGTGCGCGAAGTGATGGAGAAGGCGTCCACCCTGGAAGAAGCCGTCGCCATCTTCAGGGACAGTCCCCGCACCTGCGAATACTACTATGTGATTGCCGATGGCAGGTCGGGGCGGGCGGTGGGCATCGCGGCGACACCGGAACGGTTCGAGTTGGTGGAACCGGGAACGGCGCATGCGCAGTTGCCGCATCCGGTGACGGACACGGTGCTGTTGAGTGCCGGGGATCGCTATGAGGAACTGGTGAAACGGGTGAAGGCGGGCCATGGCCGGTTCGATGCGGATTCCGCGCGGGAGTTGATGACGCGGCCGGTGTGCATGAAATCGAACATCCACAGCGTGTTGTTCGCGCCGGACACCCTGGACTTCTGGGTGGCGAATTCAGATGGCGAACAACCGGCGAGCCATTGCCGGTACACGCATTACAACCTGCGTGAGTTGTTGAAGCCGGTGGAAAGTGCGAGGGCGGCGACGCCGCCTGTGGATGGGAAATGACGCCACCCGCCGGATTCCCAATGTCGAATATTTAGACGCGACTCCATTGAATCCCGATCCGGTTCATGCCAACGCGGTTGTTCAGGCCCCAAACGAACATCATGCATACGCGATGGGACCCGGCGCGGGCATCGACAACCCAATCGCCGGGGCGATAGGCTGGAGTCATGCAACATGCGCCGGGTTTTCTGCGGTTGGTTGAGGATGCCAAGTCGCGGGTGGTGGAAGTGACGATCGAGGGATTGAAGGATCGGATGGCGGTGAATCCGAACCTGGTGTTGTTGGATGTCCGGGAAGAGAGCGAATGGGCGGCGGGCCACGCGGTGCAGGCGCGCCACCTGGGCAAGGGAATCCTGGAACGGGATCTTGAAGCCATGCTGCCGGATCCGGACACGGAGATCGTGATGTATTGCGGCGGCGGATTCCGCAGTGCGCTGACCTGTGACGCCGCCCAGCGGATGGGGTATCGGAAGGTCTCGTCGTTGATCGGGGGCTACAAGGGGTTGGTGGCGGCGGGTTGGCCGATGACGCGTTGAGGGTGGGGACTGCTGTTTGCCGAATCACGCCATGACCTTGATCACCGACGATCGATGCCTGGAGTTTTCAACCCCGGGACATCCGGAGCGGCCGACCCGCGTGAGTCGTACGGTGGACCTGATGCGGACGCAGAAGGTGTTGGAGATCGAGTGGGCTGGGTTGGCGTCGGTATCGGATGCGTGCCTGTTGAGGGCGCACACGGCGGAGCATCTGGCGCGGCTGAACGTGGCCCGGGATTTCGATGGGGATACGGCATATCACCCGGGGATTGGCGAGCACGCGCGACGTGGGGTGGGTGGGGCGTTGAAGGCGATGATGCGGTGTCGGGAGGGTGGGCATGCGATGAGCCTGATGCGTCCGCCGGGGCATCATGCGACGCGTGGGCAGGCGATGGGCTTTTGCTATCTGGGTTCGTTGGGGGTGGCGGCGTTGGAGGCGCGGGCGACGGGAGTCTCGCGGATCGCGCTGTTCGACTTCGATGTGCATCACGGCAACGGGACTGAGGACATCGTGAAGGGGGTGCCGGGGGTGACGTTTGTGTCGGTGCATCAGTATCCCTGTTATCCGGGGACGGGAGAGGCGGATGTGGGCGGCAACTGTTTCAATTTCCCGGTGGCGCCGCGGACGGCGCGGGAGGTTTGGCGTGGAGTGTTTGAGAAGGCGTTGGGTCGGATCCGGGAATTGCGACCGGAGGTGGTGGGGATTTCGGCGGGTTTTGATGCCTATGTGAGGGATCCGTTGGCGAACGGGACGCTGGAGCGGGAGGATTTCCATTGGTTGGGTCGGCAGGTGCGGGAGTTGGGGGTGCCGGCATTCAGTGTATTGGAGGGTGGCTACAGCCTGGATCTGCCGGATCTGGTGTTTCATTACTTGTTGGGATTGGAAGGGAAGGAATTCAAGTGATCCAGACGACGGTATTGAATCCCCGGTTGCTGGAGTTGCTGGGGCGGGTGCGGCATACGAACCGGTTGGTGATCGCGGACGCCATGTTTCCGTCGTGGCCGGGCATGGAGGAGGTGGATCTTTCGCTGGTGGCGGGGGTGCCGACGGTACCGCAGGTGTTGGCAGCGGTGCTGTCGTGTTGGACACCGGGTGCGGTGTGGATGGCGGAGGAATTCCTGGCGCACAACGGGGAGTTGGTGCGCGGGGAATTTGATCGGGCCTTGGGCGGGGCAGTCGGGTGTCGCGTGCTGGAGCCGCATGCGGTGTTGAAGGAACGGGTGCCGGGTGCGACGGGCCTGATCCGGACCGGCGAGATGCGCATTTACACCAACGTGGTGATGGAATCGCGCTGAGCCGGAGCGGCTGTTTCACCACAGAGGACACAGAGGACACAGAGGGGCTTGGGTGGGTGCGGTCACTGGGGGGCGGCGGCTTCCATTGGCTGGGATGGCTTTGAACGGCGACCGGACGTCGCCGCTCCGGGGTGGTGATTGATCCCGGCGATTGACCGGGGGACATGACTTGGCAGGGTGATGTCATTCCAATGAGAGCGAAGCTTTGCTGGTCGGCTTGGGTCGGTTTGGCCGTGGCGGTTGGGTCGTCGTCGGGAGCGGTACCGGTGCATCCGAAGTTCGGGTTCCCGGTCTATACGAATCATCCGCCGGGTCGCCAGTTGCAGGGGCAACATGTGCCGGCGACGACCCCGGCGTTGTCGCCGGAAGAGGCGCGTAAAAAGTTCACGGTGCCGGCCGGGTTCGAGATGCGGTTGTTTGCGGCGGAACCGGACGTGGTGAATCCGGTGGCGATGACATGGGATGAGCGGGGTCGGTTGTGGGTGGTGGAGTTGTATGAGTATCCGATGGGTGCGAAGCCGGGTGAACCGGGACGGGACCGGGTCAAGATATTGGAAGACACGGATGGGGATGGGCGCGCGGATTCGGTGAAGGTGTTCCTGGATGGATTGAGCCTGGCGACGGGTGTGTTGGTGGGGAACGGCGGGGTTTATGTGGGTCAGGCGCCGCATCTGTACTGGGTGGAAGACACGGACGGGGATGATGTGGCGGATCGGAAGACGATCGTGCAGACGGGGTTTGGTCTGGAGGACCGGCACGAGTTGTTGAACGGATTCACGTGGGGACCGGACGGCCAGATGTACATGACGCACGGGGTGTTCACGGTGACCAAGGCGGTGAACCCGGATGACCGGGGTGAACCGGTTGTCCTGACGGCGGGTGTGGCGCGGTTCCGCGGCGATGGACGCCGGTTGGAAGTGTTTGCCGAAGGTACGTCGAATCCGTGGGGGGTCGATTTCGATGCCAAGGGCAATGCCTTCGTGAGTGCCTGTGTGATCGATCACCTGTTCCACCTGGCACCGGGCGGACTTTATTCCCGGCAGGCGGGTCAACCGCCTTATCCCTTCGCCTATGAACTGTTGCCGAGCATTGTCGATCATCGGCATCACATGGCCGCGTACGCCGGCATCTGCATCTATCAGGGGGATCAATATCCGGCCGGATACCGTGGGATGGCGTTGCAGGGGAACATCCATGACAACGCGATCCACCAGGACCTGTTGACACCGAAGGGCAGCACGTTTGCCGCGAGTTTCACCCGGGATTTCGTGCGGGCGAACGACGGTTGGTTCATGCCGGTATCGGCGCAGGTGGGACCGGACGGAACGGTCTGGATCATGGATTGGTACGACCGTTATCCGTGTTATCAGAATGCGAATGCGGATCCGTTGGGAGTGGACCGCGAGCGCGGCCGGATCTGGCGGGTGGTGCATGTGGGCGATCAACCGGGCAAAGCACTGCCGGCGCGTCCGGCGGGTCTGGATCTGGGCAAGGCCACCACCGCGGACCTGGTGAAGGTCCTGTCGCATCCGAACGTGTGGCATCGGCGCATGGCGCAACGGGTGTTGAATGGGCGCCGGGATGTGGCGGGTGTGAAGGCGGCGATGCTGGGACTGATGTTGAACGGGCCGGGTGAAGACGCGCGGTTGGCGGCGTTGTGGACCTTGTTCAGCACGGGGTTGGCGGATGCGACCGTTCTGGATGCGGCGGCGGGATCGGATCTGGCATCGGTCCGGATGTGGGCGGCGCGATTCACGGGAGAGCAATCGGACGGCAGCGAAGCGGCCGTGGCCCGGTTGGAGCGATTGGCGGCCGATGCGGATGTGACGGTGCGGACGGCGGTGGTGACGGCGGTGCGTCAGCATGTGAGTGGAGCATTGACGGTGAACACGGCGCCGGCGCGGGTGCTGGCGGATGCCGGGGATTTCGTGGCGCGGATCCTCGGACCGTTGGTGAGTCAGTCGCGTGATGCGAACGACCGGGATCTGCCGTTCCTGTTGTGGATGGCGTTGGAGCCGGTGGTGATGGCGGATCCGACGGCGGCGGTGGATTGGCTGGCGCAGAACGGGGACGAGGCGATGCCGTTGTCGGGTCGCCTGGCGTACAAGGTGATGCGGCGATTCTGTGATACCCGGGAGCCGTGGGCATTGGAGAGTGCGATGGAGTTGACGGAGCGTTTTGCGGAGGGGGCACCGATGTTGGTGCCGATCCTGACGGGGTTGGTGGATGGGCAACGTGGCAAGGCGTTGGTGCCGGATGCGAATGCGCAGGGGGCGTTGGCGCGGTTGTTGAAGAGCCCGAATGCCGAGGTGGTGACCAAGGCTCAGCAACTGGGTGCGTTGTGGGGAGATGCCAATGCGTTGAAGGCGACCCTGGCCCGCTTGCGGGATGGGAAGGCATCGGATGGCGACCGGGTGGCGGCGATCCGGTCGGCGCGACAGAACAAGGGTGAGGATGTGCGGAAGGCGTTGTTGGAAGTGGCCCAGGCGAAGGGGCCGGACACGGTCCGTCTGGAGGCGGTGCGGGCCTTGGGCGAGGTGGGGACGGATGGGACCGGGAAGGAATTGCTGGAAGGTTGGGGTGGCTATACGCCGGCGGTGCGGCGTGCGGTGGCGGAATTGTGCACCACGCGGGGGCAATGGCGTTGGCCGCTGTTCAATGCGGTGGAGAAGGGAACGGTTCTCCGGGGCGACCTTCCGCCCACGGTGATCCGGACATTGGTGACCTCGAAGGAACAGTCCGAGCAGGTGAAGGCACAACAACTCTTCGGCAAGGTGAACGCCACCAGCACCGAGAAGCTCCGGTTGATCGCCGAGAAACGAAAGGTCGTGGTCAACGGCGAGATCGATCTCGTCGCGGGACGTGAACAGGCACGGAAATCCTGTCTGATCTGCCACAAGCTGCATGGGGAAGGAGCGGAAGTTGGCCCGGACCTGACCGGGGTGGGACGCAGCTCGCTCGATGCCCTGCTGCACAATGTCATTCACCCAAATGAGATCATTGGACAGGGCTACGAGAACGTCATTGTGGAGACCCGGGATGGTCGGACGTTGGGCGGGCGGATGGTGGAGAACAGCGCGGCGCGGGTGCGTTTGATGATGGCGGGCGCGGTGGAAGAGGTGGTGTCGAAATCGGAAGTGCAGTCGCTGACGGTTTCGGAGAATTCGGTGATGCCGGAGGGATTGGAACAGATTCCTGATGCGGACTTCCGCAACCTGATCTGGTTCATCCTGGCGCCGCCGGAGGATGGTCGTCCGTTGAACGAGGAGCGACGGCGCGAATTGATCGGTGGGGCAGGGGATTCAGCCGCGCTTCAACCCGGGACGGATGGGGAGAGCGTGGCTTTGTGGGCGCCGGACTGGCGCCTGGACGTGCCGCAGTTCGAGGGGAGCCCGGCCCGGATTCCTGAATGGGCCGGGAGGAAGAACGTGTTGATGACCCATCCGCACTCCAATCAGAAGCCGGCCGCCCTGGTCCGTCGGATCCGGGTTGGAAACGGACCTGCGACCTTGAGTTTCGCGGTGGCGTCACATGAGAAGGGCGACTGGGATCTGCGGGTGATGGTGGAGGGGCAACGGGTATTGGAACAACCCGTGACGGCGGGACCGAATCGGTGGCAGACGGTGAAGGTGGATCTTTCGAAGTACGCCGGGCGCGAGGTGGAATTGCGTTTGGAGAACGCGGCCAGCGGTTGGTCCTGGGAGTTCGGATACTGGGCCGACCTGACGGTGGTCGGTGCTGAGGTGGCGTCGCGATGACGGGTGGGTCAGCCGGGCTCCAGCCCATGCAGCAAGGCAAGGAGCCGGAGTCCTTCGAGGGTGAGATGGGGTTGGACGGCGGTGATGGCGGGGACTTCGCGGGCGATGAGTTGGGCGTAACCGCCGGTGGCAACGACCGGGAGGCGGCGCACGCCGAGTTCGGTCTTCAGTTGGCGGATGAGTTCGCTGACCAGGCCGCGGTAGCCGTGCACGGCGCCGGAAAGCATGGCCTCGCGTGTGCTCCGTCCGATGACGGATCGGGGAGTCCGGATGGTGATCCGCGGCAGCAGGGCGGTCTTTTCGTGAAGGTAATCCGTCATGGCGGAAAGGCCGGGCGCGATGATCCCGCCGACGTAGGCGCCGGCGGGAGAGACGACGTCGAAAGTGACGGCCGTGCCGAAGTCGACGACGACGGAAGGGGCGCCGAAGTGGTGATGGGCGGCGATGGCGTTGGCGAGTCGATCCTGGCCGATGGATTGGGGCCGGGGATAATCAAGGGCGACGCCGCGGAGGGTGGCGGGGGTGAGTTGAAGGGCAGGTCGACCGATGAGTTGGATGACGGCGGCCTGGGCGGCCGGGGTGGCATCGGGAACGACTGAAGCAAGCACGGCGTTTCCCAAGCGGGCCTTGCCGATGAAGGCCTGGAGTGTGGCAACCCCTTCGGACGAACGGATCCGGGCGGTGGGAACGTCGCGGGTGCGACGGATCCCGGAGACGGTGGCCAGGCCGAGGTGGGTGTGGGTGTTGCCGATGTCGAGGAGCAGGATCATCCGTTTTTCTCCAGGGTGACATCGCCGCCGATGATCCGTTCGAGGGTGCCGTGTTCGGTCCTCACGAGGAGGGCGCCTTCCTCGTCGAGGGCTTCGGCCCGGCCGGCGATGGAGCGGTCGCCGATGCGGATGGAGACGCGACGTCCGAGGGTGGTGCAGCGGCGCATCCATTCGTCGCCGATCTCGTGGAAATCGCCGGCGTGGAGTCGGGCGTAGAGATGGTCGAGTTCGCGGAGGACGGCGGTGGCGAGGGACGGCCGGTTGAGGTTGCGACCGGCCTCGGCACTGAGGGAGGTGGCGACGTTGCGGACATCGGGCGGGAAGGAGTCGGGGTCGAGGTTTACATCGATCCCGATGCCCAGGATGGCGTAGCGGATGCGGTCGAGTTCAGCGTTGAGTTCGAGGAGGATGCCGGCGGCCTTGCGATGGCCGAAGAGGATGTCGTTGGGCCATTTGATTTCGGGGTGGAGCCCAGTTTCGCGTTCGATGGCGCGGGCGACGGCGACGGCGGAAATCACGGTGAGCTGGGTGGCGGCGGTGGGTCGGAGGTTGGGTCGGAGGAGAACCGAGAACCACAGCCCGCAACCGGAGGGCGAACACCAGGTGCGACCGAGCCGGCCCCGTCCGCGGGTCTGGGATTCTGCAAAGACCACACTGCCTTCAGCGACTCCATCGCGGGCGAGCTTCTCGACGATGTCGTTGGTGGAGGTGGTTTCGGAGAAGACAATGACGTCGCGGCCGATGATCCGGTTGACGGGCAACCGGGCCATCAGGTCGTCGCCATGGAGGGCATCGGGTGTGGCACGGAGGATGTAGCCGTGGTGTGGGCTGGCTTCGATGTCATAGCCGGCCTTGCGGAGTTCCTCGATGCGGTTCCAGACCGCGGCGCGACTGACGCCGAGTTGCCGGGCGAGGATGGCACCGGACGTGCCGGCCTCCCCGGCATCGCGCAGGGCGCGGAGGATCTGGGTGTCGGGGTTCATGCGAAGTCGAGTGCGAGATCCACCGAACGGGCGGAATGGGTGAGCGCGCCGACCGAGATGAAGTCGACGCCAGCGAGGGCGATGTCGCGCACGGTATCCAGGCGTACTCCACCGGAGGCTTCGGTGCGGGAACGTCCGGCGATCAGTTGGATGGATTCGCGGAGTTGATCGGGGGTCATGTTGTCGAGCAGGACGATGTCGGCACCGGCTTCGGCGGCGATCCGGGCCTGGGCCGGGGTGTCGGCCTCCACTTCCACGAGCAGTTTTGGATAAAGCAGGCGGGAACGTCGGACGGCGGCGGTGATGGGATCCGGGGGTTCGGTGAGGAGTGCGGCGAGATGATTGTCCTTGATGAGGATGCGATCCCAGAGACCGGCGCGGTGATTGGTGCCGCCACCGCATTGGACGGCGTATTTCTCGAACCGCCGCCATCCGGGAGTGGTCTTGCGCGTGTCGAGGATCCGGGTGGGGAGGTCGTGGATGCGGTCGATGAACTGCCGGGTGAGGGTGGCGACTCCGGAGAGGTGCTGGAGGAAATTGAGGGCAACGCGTTCGGCGGTGAGCAGGGCGCGGGCGGGACCGGTGATGGTGAGCACGGCGGCACCGGGTTCGACACGGGTGCCGTCGGGAAGGGCGTCGGTGAATCGGACGGCCGGTGAGGTCTCGGAGAAGGCGGTCCGGGCGAAGTCCATGCCGGCGAGCACGAGGGGTTCGCGGGCATGGATGCGGGCCATGGCCGAGGCGTCCGGTGTAATGCAGGCGAGGGTGGTGGCATCGCCGTCACCCACGTCTTCGCGCAGGGCGTTTCGGACGGCTTCCCGGATCTCGTCCGGGGTCAGGATCAACATGGGGGCGACGATTGCCCGGCGCCGGCGATTGTTCAAGAAAGGCGCGGTGGATAGCCTCGCTCCATGATTCCGGCATTGATGAAGGGCGAGGCATTCCTGGCGGACGTGGAGTCGGTGCGCCGGGGCGAACCGGGGCTGCACCTCTGGTGGCTGGGACAGTCCGGTTACCTGGTGCATGCCGGGGGACGCACGCTGTTGCTGGACCCCTACCTGTCGGATTCCCTGACGCGGAAATATGCGACGACGGACAAGCCGCATGTGCGGATGACGGAGCAGGTGGTGGAGCCTGAACGATTGACCGGGATTGATCTGGTGACGTCTTCCCACGCCCACACGGATCATCTGGATCCGGAGACGTTGAAGGCGGTGACGGGGTCGAATCCGGAGGTTCGACTGGTCTGTCCGGAATCGATCCGGACCATGGCCCGCGAGCGGTCGGGCTTGGAGGATTCGCGCATCCTGGTTCTCGATGGGGGCAGGGCGGTGGAGTGGAAGGGCATCCGGGTGGAGGCGGTGCCGGCGGCACATGAAAGGTTGGATCGGGATGCGGACGGACGGTTGTTGTACCTGGGCTATATCCTGCGTTGGGCTGGATGGACGATCTATCATTCCGGGGACACGGTTTTGTATCCGGGAATGGTGGAGGGGTTGGTGGGGCGGGGGATTGATGTGGCATTTTTGCCGATCAACGGGCGCAAGCCGGAGCGGCGGGTTTCGGGAAATCTATGGGGCCGGGAAGCCGCGTGGTTGGCGAAGGAGATTGGGGCTGGTTGCGTGGTTCCGGGGCATTACGACCTGTTCGAGTTCAACACGGAGACGACGGAGGAATTCGAGCGGACGTGCGGGGAATTGGGGCAACGATACCGGGTTTTGTCGGCGGGTGAACGGATGGTGTGGAGCCGGTGAACTGCCGGTGAAAGCGGGAGTGGTTTGCGAAGCGGGTTGCCAGCGGCAGTTCCATGGCAATGGCCTGGTGCCTAATTTCTCGACGCCCATCTTTTCGAGGCTGGCGATGACTTCCACCTCTTTGAAAAGTCCAGGCAACCTCGGAACGCGCAGTGACGTCGAAGCCCGGGATTGCACGGCGGACAGGGGTTGGCCTACGGTAGAACTCAGGTGATTTCCGAGATTCGCATCCGCAACTTCAAGAGCATCGAGGACCTTACCCTGAAGCTGGGTCGGGTGACCGTTTTGATCGGTGAGAATGGTAGCGGAAAAAGCAATATCCTTGAGGCAATCGGCTTCGCCGGTTGCGCCTCGGCGGACAAATTGGACAACGCCGTCCTGGCAAGTCGCGGGATCCGGGTCTGTGAACCGGGATGGATGGCGGCGGCGTTTCCGGGGAGCATCGAGCCCGATGTCAGGAAATCGCACGGAATGTTTTTCAAGGTATCCGAACTGCAGGGAGGTCCGGGTATTGAGTTCGCCGTCTCGCCCTTTGTATCTGCCAAAAATCCATACCCCATTGGATGGTATTTGAAGCCGATGTGGGATGGATCGTCGAAGCCCTCGGCTTCGGATGTTGAAAGGGTACTCCGTGATCCGGCGTATTTGCGCAAGTTAGTGGACCGTGTGGTGTCATCGGTTCGTGCCCTCAGGCCGGAGGAAGGCGGACAACTGGACAAGCCGGATTACGATGAAACGGCACACTTACTACTAGGGGCGATGTTACAAGCCAAGGTTACGAAGGACTCCTTCGAGATTGTCGGCAAGGAACTGCTATCTGAATCAGCCAAACAGCTGGGTTTGTCGGACTTCATGATCTTTGCTCCGGAGAACACATTGTTGCGGACGCCGTCGCCGGAGAGTGCGGTGTTGCCTTTGGGTTCCAAGGGCGAGGGACTGTTCCGACACTTGGAATCCTTTGGGGAGGTCGAGAACGAGCAGGATTTGAAGGACATGAAGGAGCGATTGCGGATCTTCGGATGGTTCGAGGATTTTCTGACTCCTGACGCGACTGCCGTCTCGCAAGCCCAGCTCAAGATCCGGGACCGATGGCTGGCGCCGAGCCGGGCGTTGATCGACCAACGCAGCGCGAATGAAGGCTTTCTGTATCTGCTTTTCTATTTCGCGCTGATGATGAGTTCGCGGACACCGAAATTCTTCGCGATCGACAACTTGGACAATGCTCTGAATCCCAAGTTGTGCGCCACGCTGATGCGGCAGCTTACACAGCTTGCCACCCTCTATGGCAAACAGGTCATCTGCACGACCCACAACCCGGCGATCCTGGATGGTCTCGATCTCAACGATGACGCACAGCGGTTGTATTCGGTCCAGCGCAACGAGGAAGGCAAGACGACCGTGAATCGGGTCCGCGCGCCCAAGCCGGTGGCTGGGCAGGCGCCCATGAAGTTGTCGGCAGCCTTTTTGGCCGGGTATATTGGAGGACTTCCCGAGCATTTTTAGCGCCTATGAGCGAGTACACTGCCGACTTTGCCCTCGTGGGCGAAGGTGTCACGGATCACGTGGTGTTGAAGAACATCCTTCGGGGCTACCTGAAGGGGCAGCCACGCGAGCCGGCATTCACCGTGAGGCAACCGGATAGGGACGCCACCGCTGAGAGGGAATGGCAGCAGTTCGGCAACTGGGAGAACGTTTTTCGGTATCTCCGTGAGGGGCACCACCGGAATGCGCTTCAGTTCAATCACTACCTAGTCGTTCAGGTGGATACGGACTGCTCGGATCACCCCAACTTTGGCGTTTCGCGACGTGTTGAAGACAAATTGCTGGAAGTTTCGGTCTTCGTGGAACAGGTCGTGAACCGGATCCGGCGGGAGATCGGTGAGGACGACTGCGAAGAGTACGGCAACCGCCTGCTCTTCGCGGTCTGTGTGGACTCGCTTGAGTGTTGGCTGCTTCCCCTGTGGGCGGATCAGAAAGCCAAGCAAGCAAAGACAAAGGGCTGCCTCCAAACTTTGAACCAAGGGTTGAACAGGCAGAACCAGCCGCAGATCAGTTCCTCGAAGAAGGGCGTTCAACCCTACGAAGACGCTTCGAGGGGCTACCGGAATCGGAAGGAGTTGCTGAAGTCTGGCCCGAGGAACCCGAGCTTGGGGATCTTCCTGGATTCATTGGATGCCCAGAGCATTAGATTGGAGGTTGCTGAGTGAGGTTGGTGGGCGCATAGGCAAAGGAGATGGTCCGCCACATGACAGGACGGCGAAGGCAACGAGGTCACAACCCAAACTTCAATATTTGTTCCCAAAGCAACTGGATGAACCGGTCGCAAGAAGGGTCCTGGGTTCGCCGCGTCTCGATCCGCTTCACCCCACGGAACGCCGCCGGGTGCTTCGATCCGCCAATTGGTCCCACCACCGTGAGGAGCCTCCACACACCAAGCCTCACCGCCATCATGGCGTCCGGCGTCCAGTCCCCGTGTCGGACCAGCGCCTCCTGGTACACCACTCCCGGGGAGTTTGGAGAGGCAGCCGAGGAAGCGGTGCCGATCGTCTTCGGTGTGGAAGATACGCTCGGCGCGCTTGCCCAGGTGGATGACCGGGTGCCAGCCGCCGGACACCCACATGCGAAGCGGTCGAGCCATGCGCGGTTCCTTCCGATTCGGTGACTATTGTAAATGCTGAGGAGGTGACCTCATTGCTTTCACTGATGACTATCGGATCGCACGTGGGTTGAACGAGGTGCGATCCATCAACCAGGCCCAGTCGGGGTCACCCCTCTGGATGGTGGGTGGAAAATAACTATACGTAGGTTTTTCAAGAAGCACGGACGCCTGCCAGGCATGGGTTTCTATATGGCCATCGGAAAAGGCGACGTTGCTGGCATGGTTGGTTCCAACGGTCGGATGAAACGCGCCGGGCATGTCGATCCATCTGCGATCAACCTGGCTGTTGCTCAAGGCAGGATCGTTCATCGAATCCGGATTCTCCTCGATGAAGACGAAGAGTTGGGAGGGAGATGGCCGATCAATGTCGGAGAAACGGATGAACAGTTTTTCGGCGCCTACAAGGCCGTCGAATTGGTGTTTGTTTCCGCGGCCCACGGCGATGTTGGCGGAATAAGTGCGCGCCCGTCCGAGCCAGCCGAGGTCCTTCTGCGTGGGATGGAGCAACGTGTCCGCCGGACATTTGTACAGCCGGGCGTCCCGGGTGTAGTCGGCCAGGACGGCGTAGCGTGAATCGACCAGGAATGCGGTGTTGGTGTTGTGTTCGCTGGTCGACCACGTCTGCCAACCGGTGGCCCACGGTCGGGACGAGTTCCGGTTGACAAAATTGATCACCGAGCCGGCCAGCGCGTCGCCGCCGTGCGTCACCATCGGGAACTCATCGCGATGATCTTCGGCATAGAGTCGGGTGGCGCGCATCAGTGCCTGAAGATTGTCCGCGCAGACCTCCTGTTGGGATTTGGAACGGGTACTGCCAATGGCGGGGAATCCCAGCATCCCAACCAGCGCGATGCCGGCGATGAGCCCGGTGAGGTCAGCCCGGGTGAACGCCTTCAGATGACGGGAAGCGGAAGGAACGAGGTGTTTCATGAAAATCTTGGGTTGAACGTTCAAGGCAACAGTCCGGGTTCGATCCGCACGCGGAACAGGTTTCCGCTGATTCCCGGGAGATCGAATCGGGTGCGTCCGGCAACCAGTGGTGGCGTTTGATCCGTCCAATCCAGTCGGTGCCACGGCCCATTGGGATCGGTGGCCGACTCGATGATCCAACGGCCCTGGAGGGTTCCTTCAACCGGGGTGCCGCCGAGGGTGAGGTCGGCATCGAGCAACAGTTGATCGGGCTCGACCGTGGGCGTCTGGAGTTCGAGTTGCAGTTGCTGGTGCAGGCCGGTCACGGGTTCCTGATCGAGGAGATAGGCGGCCAGGAGATCGTTGGACGGGATTGCGGCGAGGTCGGGCTCATCCCAGGACGATTGATGGGCGGCGATCCAGCCGAGGAGCGGGGCGCTGCCTCCGACAAGGGCATCGACGGAGACACCGAGACCGGCGTAGGGCAGTTGGCGCAGGAAAGGGAATCCGTGGTTGCGAAGGGGATCGATGGCCCAGATGGAAGCGAGGTTCCAGCCGACGAAAGTATCGGGATTTCGCAGGGCTTCCGCGGAACGGGCTTGGGAATCGAGCGGAACTCCCGCGCCCACAGCGTCCTGGTTCCAGTAGACGGAACTGGCGCTGAACGAATCGATGCCGGCGCCGCTGATTCCTCCCAGCGAGGAGTGTCCGTTGATGGACCCGTTCACATGGGAATTGGCGATGTCGATGTCGAATCCCTCACCGATGAGTCCGCCGACACCGACCGAGACGTTGGTGATCCCGATCGTTCCGGCGAAGAAGGAGTCCTGCATCCGGAGTCCGAAGGCCTGGCCGACGAGGCCGCCGATCCACTGGTTGGCGAGGACCGATCCGGCGAAGCCGGATTGGGCGACGATGGATTGGGAGGCGAACCCGATCAGGCCGCCATTGTATTGGGAGTTGGGCCCCGCGGAGACGGCAGTGGTGCTCCAGGCTGAGTTGAGAAGGGACTCTTCCGTTCGGCCGGCGATGCCCCCGACCATGATGGCTCCCTCGACGGTCCCGGAGCTGGTGACATTCTGGAACAGCGCCTGGGTTGCTTCACCGACGATGCCGCCGAGCGTTTCCGCGCCCATCGGGCCCGAGACGTTTCCATTGAAGTGGGTGTCGCGGACAACGGCGTGATCTGCCTGGCCGGCGATGCCTCCACCAATCCACGCCGGGTTGGCGGTGGCGTCGAGGGTCACGGTTCCCGCCGCGCTGGTTTGGGCGATGGCCGCCTGATGAAGGCCTGAGACCAGTCCGACCATGCGTTCGCCGGTGACTTCGCCCTGGATCCGATTTCGGGCGAGGGTCGCTCCCCAGTTGTTACCCACGACGACGCCGACGGATCTGGAACCCGCGACCGAGGCCTCGGTGAAGCGGAGGTTGTGGATCCGGGCTCCACGACCGGTGACGGCGAAGAGGCCAACGGATTCCTCGGTGCTGCGATTGATCCGGAGCCGGTGAAGGGTGTGGCCCTGTCCATCGAGAGTCCCGGTGAAGGGGTTCGATTCGGAGCCGATGGGCGGAAAGCCTTCGAGGATGGCTTCGGAGGTGTCAGGATCGTTCCAGGTACCGGTTCCGGCGGCGTCGATGTCGTGGGTGAGGACGTAGTGATCGCCCAGGCCGAAGGCGGGGTCGCGTCCGATCCGCGCCAGTTCATCCACGGTGCGAATCGTGTGGTGACGTTCGAACTCGACGAGAACGGTGCGGGAGGCGTCGAGGGTGACGGCGACCGACTGGGGGCCGGATGGGGTGTTTTCGATTCCGATCCAGCCTCGGATCCGATGTGGCCCGGTGTCGGGTGTTGCGGTCAGGGTGACGGTATCACCGGCGGCGTAGGTGGCCTTGAGCGGCGTGACGGTGACCGAGCCGGGACCCTGCACGACGACACGCAAGTTCAGCGCCGGGTCCTGCCATGCGGGGCGGGGTGTGGATGTGCCTTCGGAAAGGGTCCAGTCCGAAGTGAAATCCCAGGAGGCGAAAGTGGCCTGTTGGCGGAGTTGGGTGCGGCTGACTCCGCTGCCGGCGGGTGGGCTGTCGACGGATCCCTGCCCGGCCGCATGATAAGAACGTTCGACAACGCCGCGGATTCCGCCCGGACCGTCCATGATGAAGCCGGGTTCGTTGAACCCGACGAGCCCACCGATCCGTGCGCCATTTCCCATGACGTGGCCGGAGGCGAGCGACTCGGTGATGCGGGGGATTTCGGTGGAGTCACCGTTGTATCCGACGAGCCCGCCGACTTCGGAGATTCCGTAGACGGTGGCGCTGCTGGCGGAACGTTCGATCACGCCGCCCACCGTGTTCTCGCCGACCAATCCGCCGACGCGATTGCCGCCCAGCAGAAGTCCAGAGGAGACCGATCCGCTGACGGTGCCGCCGAAATTGCCACCCACCAGTCCGCCGGTCCGGTGATCGCCGGAGACCTGGCCATTCGCGGCGGCCTCGGAGATTTGCCCCCGGAAGTTCTCACCGACCAACCCCCCTGCGGTCCAAGGGGCCTGGACATCTCCTGAGGCAGAGCTTCGGCCGATTTCCCCATTTCGGTTCAGGCCGACCAATCCACCGGCCAACAGTTCGCCGGCGACGCTTCCCGAAGCCGTGCTGGCGTTGATCGAACCGAGGTTCAGCCCGACGAGTCCGCCCACCGAATCGATTCCGTGGACGGTGGAGGTTGAACGGGAGTTGGTGATTGAGCCGCGCCAGTTCTCTCCCACCAACCCGCCCACGCTGGCCTCGCCCTGGACCGGTCCGTCGGTGTGGGAATCGGTGACGGTGCCGGTGGACCTACCGACGCCGCCCCCGATCTGGAGTCGGCCCAAGACGGAAGCATCGCTGTGGGATTCTGAGATCAGGCCTCCCTCCAGGGACCCGGCCCATCCGCCCACCCGAGTGTCTCCCTCCACCCGGCCGGCGGTGTGAACCCGGAAGGCGGAGGAAAGGCGGGATTGGCCGAAGGCGCCGCCGACCGATTCGGATGCATGGACGGAGCCGACGAAGGTGGAGTCCGTCACGCCGGCGTTGCGGAGGAAGCCCGCAATCCCGCCCGTGGAAAAGCGCCCGGAGATGGCGGTGTTGGTTCCCTGGAATTGGGTGAGTGCAGCACCGTCGAGAACTCCGATGGCTCCACCGACGAAGTGACTCCCGGAGACTGATCCGCCTTCGGTCACGCCTTCGACGATTCCGGAGTCGGTCCAACCGCAGATGCCCCCGACGGCATGACTGCCTGAGGTGCCCTCGACCGTGCCATTGAAGACAGAGCGTGTGATCCGGCCCTGCGTTTGAAAGCCCGCTATCCCACCGACGTGATCCGATCCGACGACGGTGCCCCGGCTGATGCAGTCTTCGATGACGCCGTGATTGATGCCGGCGATGCCGCCGACGTCATCCTGTCCGGAGATGTGGCCGGTGACGGTGCAGTCGGCGATGCGCCCGAGGTTGAGGGCGACCAAACCGCCGACCTTGGCTCGACCGAGGACCTGGGCTTCGACGAGGTGCAGATGGATGATTTCGGCGCTGGCTCCGACCCAACCGAACAGGGCGGAGGTGGAGAGGTTGGTGGCACCGATGCGGACATTGCGCAGGGAATGGCCATTGCCTTCAAAGACCCCGGTGAAGCTGTTGGTGCCGTCGGGACCGATGGGTTCAAGGGTGGGTTCAGCGATGAAGTCGAGATCCGTCATCAGGCGGTATCGATCTGACAGCGCGTAGCCGGGTTCGCGGCCGATGCGCCGGAGATCGGCGGGAGTCCAGATCTCATGGACGGACCGGAAGACGGCAAACACCCGTTGGTCGATGTCGATGTCCACCTCGGTTTCCAGCGCGGTGGGTTGGGCAATGGACACTCCACGCCATCCCAGAAACTCCGCTCCCGGTGCGGCAGCGGCTTTGATTGGCGCCGTGCTGCCGTGGGGGTGGTTCGGGCTGTCGGCGAGGAGTTGGGCGGTGCCCGGGCCCTGGCTCAGGATGTCCAACCTGACCAATGGCGGCGCCCAGGCGTGTCGAAGCAACGTTCCGGTCGGTCCTTCGGTCCACCCACTTCCCACAGCCCAGCCGATGAAGTTGGTGGGATTGCGCATCTGAACGGAATCAAGTCCGATACCGGCGGACGAGGTGGGTTGGCCGGATGATTCGAAGTCCCAGTAGGAAGACTCGGTGCGCGCCTTGGGAGAGGCGAGACCGATCAATCCGCCGGTGGAGCCAGGCCTTCCCGTCACGGGTCCGACCGAGAAGCATTCCCGGATCAGTCCGTTGGTGTTGCCACTGTAGAAGCCGACCAGCCCACCGACCCGTTCATTGCCCCTGGTGATCGATGAACTGGAGCTGCGTTGGATCGCCCCGTGCAGGTTGCCCCCGACCAATCCCCCGGTCCCGGAACCGACCGACGGGCTTTCAATCAGGCCGGTTGAAAACGAATCGGCAATCGTACCGTTGTTGATGCCTGCCAACCCTCCGACGTAGTGGATCCCGGTGGCCTCGACCGAGGCTGAAGTCTGGATCAGGCGTCCGCCGGTGTCGGGGGAGGCTCCGGTGGGAACGGTGATGTTGTCTCCGACGATTCCTCCGACCGCGCTTTGTCCCTGGACCCGGCCGGTGACGACGCAATTGGAGACGGTGCCCAGGTTCAGTCCGGCGAGGATGCCGACCTGGGTCCGGCCCAGGATGTTGGCGTTCTCGATCCGAAGGTCACGCACCACTCCATTGGTTCCAATGCTCCTGAACAGGCCGACACCGGTGTCGGTTGGGCGGACGATGGTGAGATTGCGGATGGCGAACCCTCCGCCGTGGAATGTTCCCCGGAATAGCGAGGCTGCGGTCCCGATCGGTCTGAAACCACCGACCCAATTCTGGCTGTCGGTGGCATCGATGTCGTTTTGCAGTTGGTAGTGCGGGTTGGTCCCAGCAACGACGTGCGTCTGCATCCAGACCAGTTCACCGAGTTCCCGGATCCGGTAGGGATCTACCGGGGTTCCGAGTCCACCTGGTGTGATGGGTTGCTGGGCGAGACTGGTTGCCGCCAGCAGGCACGTGAACAGGGTCGTCAGATCCCGACGGAGGATGCTTCGATTTCGTGTGCTCATGGGAGGATGAGGATTTCCCGGGTGGCCCAACCCGTCTTCCGCGACCGGTGCCCGTGAGAAAGCCATCCGGACTCCGAACCCGGGTGATATCCTGGAGATTCCAGTTCTCGCGGTTCCGGAAAGCGCGTTGGACAATCCGTCAATTGCACGTGGGGAGACTGGCTTCATGGGCATCGATCAGGGCTGAAGGCGAGTGGAACTCTGACAGGGTCCGGCCTGGGTCGTTTCGCGTCTTCAGCAAGAATGTGTTCACAGCCGGGTTGGCCGCAACTGTCGGGTGGGTCGGGGTTGTCCCTGGGATGGGCAATGGAAGGATGGGAAGCCGGCAGATTCGGCTGCCGAATGGAGTGGATGGCCGTGGGATGAGATCCGTTGTGCCTCCGAGGTCGAGGAGTCGGGATTGGATGAACAGGTTTGACCGTTGGTTTGACTCGGTCGAGTGACCCGGCGAGCCTGTCCCCGGTGTTGCGCCGCCTCTTCAAACTGTTGGCTGTCCTGGCCGTGGTGTGGTCCCTCGGGACGCACTGGGCCATGGTGCAGACGGCGGCGTGGGTGCGCATGGCGATCCATCATTCGGCTGAGACTTCGGTCACCGAGGCGGTGGGGCGGGTGTTGGGGGGGCAGAATCCATGTCGGATCTGCAAGTGGGTGCGGGAAGGTCGCGCCAATGAATCCCGGAACGAGGCGCTTCTGGAACGGGGACCTTTGGAATTTGAAGTGCCGTCCGGGATCACGCTGGAGTCGGTGGGACTGGTTTTGGAGATGCCGGGAATCGTGGGGCGCGAGGTATTCTGGAAGTCGTGGGTGGTGGGCCCGCCCAAGCCGCGCCCGAAGTGGTTGGATGGGTCGGTCTGATCCGGCCTTGCCCGTGTCTGCATCCGGTTCCCGCACCATCCCGGTGCCGGGTCCTTCTTCCAGTTCCTTCCCCAAGGGAGTTCGCGGCGCCAGCCCGCTCCCCCTTTCCTGATCCGGTCGATCCTGTCGCCCTGGAAACCTCGTTTCCGGGGTGTGCCGAAGTCCCAGTCCGTGGGGCAACGGGGTCATTTCCTTAACTTTTGCTGAAGTAATTCCATGAACTTGTCTCGTTTCTGTCGGGTTGCGGCGATTGCCGTGTTGAGTGTGTTGAGTGTGCGGTCGGCGACATTGACCCAGGTCCCCATGCAAGGCGGCATGGCGATGCCGATGGTGTCGTATCGGGCGGATGAAGGTCGGTTCCGGGTGATGATGCCGATGGAGATCCCGGAGTTGACCCCGTTGATGGTGAGTCATCCGGGGGATTCGTTTGGTGCGGCCGATCCGTGGTTTGATGCCCTGGATCCGAGTCGCAGGGGCTTGTCGTTCAGTCGGCGGTATGGATTCGTGATGGATGTGGGGACGGATCCATTGCCTGACGGGACGTCGATGTGGATCCGGAAGCTTTCGGGTCCGCATGACTTGGAGGTTTATCGGTATGGAGGAACGGCGCCGACGGCATTGGAACCGATCTTCGGGACGGCTGGATCGCCGATGGCGCGGGCTTGGAACGGGATGATGTTTCATCCGGTGTTCGCGGCACCGGCGGGGACCAATGGATATGAGGCCACGTTCGAGGTTTACCTGGTCGAATCGGCGGGCGGCGCCGAGGTGGCGGGTTCGGGGAGTGGTGCGTTGACCTTCCGCTTCACCAACCTGCCGGATGGACGTCCGGAACTGGGCTTGTACACGGCGATCGTGGTGGATTGGCCGGCGGACTCTCCGGAGGGTTGGGTGCTGGAGTCGGCGACGGAAGTGTCGTCGTCGAACTGGGTGCTGGTGGCGGACACCCCGGTGATGGTGCGGGGTCGGCCATCGGTGGTGCTGGAGGCGGGAGCGGAGAACCGTTTCTTCCGGATGCGACGACTTCCATGAACCGGGCTGGGGCGGGGCCATGGGGTGGGTGGAAGGGGCGCGCGGGTTTCACCCTGGTGGAGCTGCTGGTGGTCATTGCGATCATCGCGTTGCTGGCCGGGATGTTGTTGCCGGCGTTGTCGCGGGCGACGGCGGTGGCGAAGTCGACGCGTTGCCTTGGGCAGATGCGGCAGCTGGGGTTGGCGGTGAGGATGTATGCCGACGACAACCACGACCTGTTTCCGCGCAGCCAGCATTCGGCATTCGTCCATGGCGAGATGCCGTGGGAACGGTCGGTGGCGCCGCAACTGGGTGCCGGGTTCAACACCTGGACCCAGTTGTTGGCGGGTGTTTACCACTGCCCGGCGGATCGCCGTACCCGCAAGCTCGGTTATGGCATCAATGTCTACTTCGAGTTGGGGCCGGAGGATGATTATCTGGGGAAACCTGCCACCTGGCGGAGTGTGGCATCGATACCGCGCCCGACCGAGACCCTGATGTTCGCCGAGACCTCGATTGGAGCGGATCACATCATGCCGCACTTCTGGACGCGCCTGGCGGACGCGGCGGTCGACGTGGATTCCCGGCGGCATCGGGACCGGTCGAATTACATCCATGTGGACGGACATGGAGAAGCCCTGCGCCTGGAGGCGACCTATGATCCGGCGCAGAGTCTGGACCGGTGGAATCCGAGGTAAGGGGCGTCAGGTCGTGGGAATGAGGTGATAGGCCGCGGTTCCGCCCGGGATGAGCGAGTGATTGATCCCTGAATCGAAGGTGGCGAAGCGGGTGCCGTGCTTCACGGCGAGGGCGAGCAGGTACAGGTCGGTCAACGCCTTGGGCCCCGCCAGGGATGGGAACCGGGCAAGGTCGCACAGGCTGATGTCGTCGGGGAGGAATTGGTGGCTGGAGAAGTCGAGGTAATGGGCAAGGAGTTGCCGGGCAAGATCCGGGGAACCGGGACCGTTGCGGTACCCCGGTTGTCCGAAGATCCGGACGAAGGCGTTTTGAACGAGCGGACAGGTGGCCCAACCATTTCTTTGCGCCGTGGGGAAAAAGCGGATTGCCGCTGTGTGATGGGCATGGGTCGTATCCATCAGCGCGATCAGGACGTTGGCATCCAGAAGATGGATTATCGTCCTGCGATCCTCATCGCCCGTTGGAAATCCTCCTCGTCCGCATCCCTTTCCAGTTGGCGAATGTCATCAAGGGTCATCGGCTTTTCGTCAGGGCGCCGTTTGAGGACCAGCAATCCCAGTGGACCCACCTCAAACTTCTCCGGATCCGGGTTGTCCATGGCGGCGGCGGGCCGGAGTTCGCGTCGGAGCGCGCTTTCCACCAGGGCGCGAAGAGTGGTCCTGCGGCGGGCGGCGAGGGTCTTGGCCTCGATCAGGAGATCATCCGGGAGATCGAGCGTGGTCTTCATATGGGTGACGATATGGTTGTACGGGTCAGGGTCAAGGCAACCCAGCCCCGGGGAAGGACAACCCACGTGATGAGGGTAGGGATGGATTCCGGTTCCATGCCTTCAGGAGGAAACATGAGGACTTTGCGAGGACTTCTGGAAGGTTGGCCGGTCGCGATGGCGCTGGTGGCGGGACCGATGGCCGGGATGGTGACCGTGACGGCGCAAGCTGTTGATTCCCCTGAACTGGTGGCGGTTCGCGAGGACGGGGTGCTGAAGCTGGAGGCGGGTGGCGTCATCCAGGGGCGGGCCTATCGGATCGAGCGCAGCGACACGCTCGGCGTCGGCAATTGGGAGGGCGTCGGTCCATCGACCTATGCATCCAACCGGGACCGGTTTGTCCTGTTCTACCGGGACATGTGGGAATGGGATGGGGTCCGATGGACGGAGATCCCGGTGAGGGCGGAGGAACCGGCAGGCGGCGTTACCTGGTTCGACTCATCCCGGGGGCGTCCGGTCCTGTTCAACGCCCCGAATACCTGGGTGTATCATCGGTGAGGGCGCGGGGCAGAAGGATGGGAGGGTTGCCCGCAGGGACGCGGAGGGGACGGATCCATGGGCAAGCGGTGGGCTTCCCTGCGGCGGGGGCGGGGGAATAGGCTGGGGGCATGGGACGAAGCCGGTGCGCATCGGATGGATGGTTGGCTGGATTGCGATCGTCGGGGAGCAGGCTGCCTCCGGACTTGGAGGAGCGGATGCGCCGTTGGATGAAGTCTGAAAGGGCGGGTGGACGGTGAGTGGTCGGATGGATTACGCGGCGGTCGGGCCGTGGAGGGAGTTGGCGCGGTTGTGGGCCGGGGACGGATTCCGCTTCCGATTCAATCTGCGACCGGGTCGGACGGGGTGGATGGAGAAGGGACAGGTTGGAGCAGCGGTATTGGAGGAGCGGCAACGCTGGCTGGGGGGTGCAGGGCCCCAGGCCTTTTTCTGGGGCCCAGGAGCGGAGGTAGTCTGGACGGAGTTGACGCCGATGTTGGGGGCGGGATTGCGGGAGTTGGTCTGGGAGACGGGCCTTCCGGAGGAGCAGGCGCGACGTGTGGCGATGGATTGGGCGCCGGATTTCCTGTTGTTGCATCGGTCGGGTCCGGGTGAACCGCTGCGTTGGGTGGGGGGTGCGGTGTGCGCGGCGTCGGGATGGGATCCGACGGAAAAGCTGGGGAAGACGGTGATGGAGATCCATGCGCCGGTGCCGGGTTTGAACGAGGGCCTTGGGGCGCGGGTGGATCGCTTTCTGGATGGGTTGAAGCCCGGGGAAATCTGGGAGCGCGAGAACTGGGGATTGGCGGCCTCGGGGGAGTTGAACCTGCATCCGGCGCTGGGTCGGGCACGGGCGTCGGAGGTGGGGCGGTTGGACGATCTGTGGTTCCGCCTGGAGGAACAGGCGTTTGTGGCGTTGCCGGGCGGGGACGGGGTGCTGTTCCTGATCCATGTGCGGACCTGGCCCCTGGTGGAGGTGTTGGAATTGACCGGTGATCGGGACGCGTTTGGTCGGATGCTGGCGTCGATGTCGCCGGAAATCCGGGAATACAAGGGGTTGGGCGCTGCACGGTGCTGGACGTGAACGGTCGGTGAGGAAAGGGTTGGGAATGCGAAGGGCAATTTCGATGTCGGGAATGGGGAAGGTCCTGGGTCTTGGCTTCTGGATGGTGTGGACGGGGGTGGCGTTGTGCGCGGCGGATGCCGGGGCATCGGGGAAGGCAGTGGAAGGACTGAAATCGTGGTTGGGAAAGCCGCGGGACGCGCGGGAGGCGTTGGACAAACAGGGGTTTGCATCGGTGGCCCTGACCCGGTCGGACGCGGATCAGGCGGCGGATGCGTTGTGGATGGATCGACGGGACTGGCTACGGACAACGCGTCGGGCGGAGGCCGAAGCCAGTTTGATCCAGATCGGGGACAAGGTGTTGCGGTATGAGGTCGTGCGGTTCGGGGATACGAATACGGCGCCGGCGGGTGGACGCAGCCTGTTCATCTCCATGCACGGGGGTGGCGGGGCGCCGAAGCGGGTGAACGACTCGCAATGGACGAACCAGGTGCGCCTCGCCCAGCGCTACGCGCCGAAGGAAGGCATCTATGTGGCGCCGCGGGCTCCGACCGATACCTGGAACCTGTGGCATGAGGGGCACATCGATGGCCTGTTCGCGCGGTTGATCGAGAACATGGTGGTGTTGGAGGACGTGAATCCGGACCGGGTCTATCTCATGGGTTATTCGGCCGGGGGCGACGGTGTTTATCAACTCGCGCCGCGCATGGCGGATTGGTGGGCGGCGGCGGCGATGTCAGCCGGGCATCCGAACGAGACCCAGCCGGTGGGCTTGAGGAATGTTCCGTTCGCGTTGCACGTCGGGAGCAAGGATGCGGCCTATCGACGCAATGAGATCGCGGTGGAATGGCGTGGGAAGTTGGCGAAGCTGCGGGAAGAAGATCCGGACGGTTACGAACACCTGGTGGGCACGCCGGAGATGGGACATTGGATGAACATGGCGGATCAGGTGGCCATACCCTGGATGGAATCGCGGTCGCGTCGGGTGTTGCCGGACCGGGTGGTATGGCGGCAGGACGACGTGTTGCACGGGAGTTTCTATTGGTTGTCCGTGCCGGACGGGACGGCGAAGGCGGAAACCGAAGTGGTGGCGCGTCGGGACGGCGCGGTGGTGAACCTGGAGAAGTCGGATGCGGCACGGGTGCGGGTGCGTTGGACGGATGCCATGGCGGATCTGGATCAATCCGTGGAGGTGCGGATGGGAGAGAAGGTGCTGCATCGGGGGAAGGTGCAGCGGACGGTGGCCACCCTGGCGAAGACGTTGGAGGAACGCGGGGACCGGAAGCTGATGTTCCCGGCGGAGGTGGAAGTCGGGGTGCGTTGAGGGGCAGATGCGGCGTCGGGAGCATTCGGGGAGCAGTGTTTGAACACGGAGGCTTCCCGTCCAAGGAACGTTCGTTCAGGGTGTGCGCATGAAGCCATGGATCGCGTTGATTGCCGTCGTTTCCCTTCAATTGGCCGCCCGTGCCGCCGAATGGGTCGTCTATGAACCGAAGGCCGGTACTGCCAACGGCAAACACATCGTGATGATGTCGGGCGACGAGGAGTATCGTTCGGAGGAAGGTCTGCCGCAGATGGGGCGCATCCTGAGCCAGCGCCATGGGTTCAAATGTACGGTGCTGTTTTCGCAGGACGCGGATGGAACGATCAACCCGAACAACCAGACCAATGTCCCGGGCATGCATCTGTTGTCGACCGCTGACCTGGTGATCAACCAGTTCCGGTTCCGGGAATTGCCAGACGCCGACATGAAGCATTTCGTGGATTACCTGGCGTCGGGCAAGCCGATGATCGTGGTCCGGACCGCGACGCATGCCTTCAATTATGAGCGCAACAAGCAGAGTCCGTATGCGCGGTACAGCTGGACGGCGTCCGGTGGCGGGTTCGGGGGAATGACCGTTGGCGAGACCTGGACCTATCACCATGGCAATCACGGTGGCGAAGCCACCCGCGGCGTCATCGATGGGAAACATCGGAAGCATCCGATCCTCAATGCGGTCACCGATGTTTTCGGGCCGACGGATGTGTACGGGGTGAACGCGGATTTTCCGTCGGACGCAGCGGTGCTGATGCACGGGCAGGTGTTGAAAGGGATGAAGCCGGAGGATGGTCCCAACCTGTCGAAGGCGATCATGCCGTTGGTCTGGTTGCGTGAAGTGCCGGCGGGCGGCGGGAAGAAGTCGATGGTGCTGTGCTCCACGATCGGTGCGGCGACGGACCTGTTGAGTGAGGACCTGCGTCGGTTGTTTGTGAATGCGAGCTTTCACCTGACCGGGCTTGAGGTGCCCAAGAAGGCGGACGTCGCGGTGGTGGGCGAGTTCAAGCCGTCGGCATTCGGGTTCAACACCTATCGCAAGGGCGTGAAGGTGTCGGATCACGCGCCCTGATCGGAGGGACGGGGCCGGTATTGAAATGCCCTGCTGCGAATGCGGCGGGGCGTTTTGCTTTCGGGTGGGCGCGGGGAACCGGTGGGCGCGGGGAACCGGTGGGAGAAGGAACGGATCGCGGAAGGAACGGATCGAGAGGGGAGCGGAAGAAGCAGAGTTGGCGGAAGGGGAGGGATTTGAACCCCCGGTAGCCTTGCGACTACGCCTGATTTCGAGTCAGGTGCCTTCAACCACTCAGCCACCCTTCCAACCGTCAGGCCGTGACGTTTTCAGACGGTTGCGCGGGTGGCAAGCCCGGAGGCGTATCGATGATGGAGGGGGAAGGGAGTTTCAACGGCGATCGGACGTCGTCGCTCCGGAAAGGGTTTCGCGCGGAGCCGCAGGGAACGCGCTCCCGGGGGGTAAAAGATCGGCTTGGACCAAGGGTGCGTTGGTGGTGGGGATCGGATAGATTAACAGGATGGATGGGAGAGCAACGGAACCGGGGATGGGGCGGGTTTGGCGATGGGCGGGTCTGATGGGGATGGCGGGTGGATGGATGTTGGGAATGACGGGTTGCCACAACACGCGGGTGACGGAGCCGCAGCGGTCGGTGGCGGAGCAATTGCTGTTGAGTTCGGCGACGGATCGGTCGGTGGTGGGGGCCAACTTCGAACCGCTCCGTGGACGCAAGGTGTTCGTGCAGGAAAAGTATTTCGACAGCTACGACAAGGGCCATGCGCTGGGGGTGTTGCGGGAGGCGATGTCGAAGGCGGGAGCACGGTTGGTGGCGGTGGAGTGGGAGGCGGAATGGATCGTGGAGGTGCGGAGTTCGGGGTTGGGCCTGGACAACCGTGATTCGCTGGTGGGCATTCCTTCCCTGACCATCCCCATCCCGTTGGCCGGGCCGATCGCCACGCCGGAGCTGGCGTTGTACAAGGCCATGCATTCGGACTCGGCCGCCAAGTTCGCGGTGTTCGCCTATGAACGGGCGAGTGGTGAGCATCGGCACGCCACCGGTCCACTGACCGGGGCCGCGCATTTCCATCACTATCGTCTGCTCGGCCTGATCAACTGGCGTCGGACGGATGTGCCGGAGCTGGATCCCAAGCTCCGGAAGGAGAAGCCGGGGAATTGACGGCGGTTCAGCGGACCCGCCGCATGCCCTGTTCGAGACGTTCCCAATCGAAGGCGGGGCCGGGATCGACCTTGTTCGCCTGGACGTGGTAGTGGCCGAGGATGCCCTGGTAGGATTTCAACTGGTCCGGCGGCAGGACTTCACGGGTGACGGTGCCGTCGGGGTTGCGGGGGAAATCGGGCCGGAGATGGGGAAAGATGCGGGTGAGGGTGGCGGACAATCTGGCGAGGGCGGCGTATTGCTCCGGGGTGAAGTCGTACTGGATGAGGTCGGTGCCCTGGATCCGGCCGATGATGGGTTCGGGTCGGGCGGGTCGGCCGATGAAGCCGGGGGTGGCGAAGCCGGTGGGAAGGATCCAGTCGGGGAAGGTGAGAACGACCCCGGAAACGTCGTTGGTGTACCAGGGTTCGAGGCGGCGGCGTTGGGTGACGGGAAAGGCGCCAGCCTGGGCGATCTCGACTCCGACACTGCGGGTGTTGGAAGTGGTGGCGTGCCAGGCGCGTTCCTTGAGGTCGAGGGTCTGGTAGAGGGTGCCATCGACATCCAGCATGAAATGGACACTGAGCCCGCGTTCGTCGTGAAGGACCTGGAAACAGCGACGGCTGGTGCCGGTGGCATCGAAGTGGAGGACGAACTGGTCGACGCGTTCCCGGAGATCGTCGAGTTGCCATCCGCCGCCGCGCACGGCCTGCAATTGGGCGGCATCCAGGCCGTCACGCCGCAGGCTGTAGCGGTTGGGTGATTCGAGCGGTTTCTTGCCGGCCTGGATGGCGGCCCAGTCGGCGTTGGTGAGGGCACCGAACCGACGTTCGACCCGATAGCCATCGTAACCGCCGGGATCCATCCAGGTGATCACCCGGGTGCCGGTGTGGAAGAGTTGGCCGCAGACGATGATTTCGTCGCCTTTCCGGGCAAGGGATTTGCCGGCGCGTTGCACGCAACCGGTGAGGGCGATGACGAGGAGGAAGAGGCACCCGATGCGCATCCCGGGAGCCTGCCTGACCCGCGGGGCTGAGGGGTAGGATTGTGTGGGGGTGGGACGGCCCGGGGTGGTGGGTGGAGGGGAATGGAATCGGGAATCGGAACGGATCAGGTGGAGCGTTGCCCGAGGGTGAGACCCAGAAGGGCGGCGAGATAGGTTCCATAAAGGGCGAGGAGGATGACGCCGCCGCGTTGGGTGATGCCACCCGATCGGTGGATCAGGATGCCCAGGACGAGCACGACAAGGAGGAGCGAGGGGAAATTGAAGAGTTGGGTGGTGCGGTCGAGGGGTACCTCCCGGAAGAGGGCTGCGGTACCCACAATGATGGAAAGATTGGCGATGTTGGCGCCGAGGACATTTCCCACGGCGAGGTCGGAGACACCGCGGCGCGAGGAGGTGACAGCGGTGATCAATTCGGGGAGGGAGGTTCCCAGGGCGACCACGGTGAGGCCTATGATCATGGTGGAGATTCCCAGTCTGCCGGCGGCACCGACAGCACCGTCGACGAGCAGTCGGCTTCCGCCAATCACGACGGCGGCGCCGATCAGGAATTGGGTGGCGGTACCGCGCCGGGTCTTGAACCAGGCCCATCGGGATTGGGTTGCCGCTTCTTCGATGACGGTGGCCTCCACCAGGTGTGCCGGGCTGCGGTCGCGATAGTGACGGATGAAATCGACTAGAAAATAGATGGCGCCCGTCGCGACCAACACCGCGCCCTGCCACCGGGCGAGTCTGAGGTCCAGGGTCATGCCGAGAAGCAGGAGCGCCATGACGAGCATGGCCCCGAGGGGCAAGCGCAGGGCCCGGGGATCAAGGGGGATGGGGCGGATGCAGGCAGTGACCCCGAGGACGAGTCCGACGTTGCAGAGGCAGGATCCGACCGCATTGCCGACCGCGAGTGAGGACTCTCCTTTGGAGCTGGCGACGATGGAAACAACGAGTTCCGGGCAGGTGGTGGTGAGGCTGACGAGGGTGCCACCGATGACCACCCGGGGCATGCGGAGGAACTCGGCGATTCGGATGGCGGCGGCGACGAACCAGTCTCCGCCCTGGATGATGAGCGCGAGGCCAATGAGCAATCCCAGAAGGTCTGACCACATTCTGATGGGAACGGTGTCGACGCCGGATCGGGGATCAAGGGGGAAGGTGACGTCGGACGACCTGACGATCCGGAGCAGGTGATCCGCGACTCAGACCGGGCGGGACATGCGGGCGAAGGCGGCGCGGAGTTTGGCCGCGGTATCGGCGAGGGCTTCGGGGACGACGCTGGTGTTGGCGATGATGGGCATGAAGTTGGTGTCGCCGTTCCACCGGGGCACGATGTGGACGTGGAGATGCTCGACGATGCCGGCCCCGGCGACGCGGCCCTGGTTCACCCCGATGTTGAAGCCGTCGGGTCGCATGACTTCGCGCAGGACGTGTTGGGCATCGCGCACCCAATGAAGGATCTCGAGGAGTTCGGCATCGGACAAGCCCTCGAACCCGGGCACCTGGCGGTAGGGGACGACCATGAGATGACCGCCGTTGTAGGGATACGTGTTGAGGACGACGTAGGCGGTGGGGCCGCGGGCGATGACGTGGTTGCCGAGATCGTCGTCGGACTGGGCAATCCGGGTGAACAACGAGGCTTCACCGGGCTGGGCCGGTGACTTTGGGGCGAGGATGTAATCGATGCGCCAGGGGGCGTGAAGGATGTCCATGGTGCGTCGGGGTCAGGATTGGAGGGCGGTGGCGAGGTCGCGGGCGAAGTAGGTGAGGATCCAGTCGGCTCCGGCCCGTTTGATGGCGAGGACGCTTTCGTCACGGGCCCGTTCGAGGTTGAGCCAGCCGAGGCGGGCGGCGGCATGGATCTGGGCGTATTCACCGCTGACCTGATAGGCGGCGAGGGGAAGCCGGGTCTGGGAACGCAGGGCGTGAAGGATGTCGAGGTAAGGCCCGGCGGGTTTCACCATCAGGGCATCGGCACCTTCGGCTTCGTCGAGGAGGGCATCGGCGATGGCTTCGCGCGGGTTGGCGGGGTTGAGTTGATAGGAACGTTTGTCGAGGCCGGTGGTCCCGGCGGCCTGGGCGCTCCCGACCGCTTCACGGAAGGGGCCGTAATAGGCGGAAGCGAACTTGGCGCTGTAGGCGAGGATACCGGTCCGGGTGCAACCCTGCCGGTCCAACGCCTCGCGGATGGCGCGGACCCGGCAGTCCATCATGTCGCTGGGCGCGACGAAATCCGCACCGGCCCGGGCATGGAGCACGGCCATGCGGGCGAGGACGGAGACGGTGGCATCGTTGTCGACGTCGGTTCCGTCCGGGGTCAGCAACCCGTCATGGCCGTGGGTGGTATAGGGGTCGAGGGCGATGTCGGTGAAGAGGACGAGACCGGGAGCGGCCTGGCGAACCACCTGCACGGCCCGGAGGATCAGGCAATCGGGGTTGAGGGCTTCGGTACCGGTCGGATCCTTGAGGGAAGGCGGGGTGACGGGAAACAGGGCGACACCGCGGATGCCGAGCCGTGCGAGGGCGGCGGCTTCGATGGCGAGATCGGCGAGGCTGAGGCGGAACACGCCGGGCATGGACCCGACGGGTTCCGGAGGCCCGTCCCCCTCCCGCACGAACAACGGCGCGATCAGGTCGGCCGGGTGGAGCCGGACCTCCTGGACGAGGTCGCGGATGGCCGGGGACTGACGGAGACGACGTGGACTACGGGAGGGGGACACGGGTTGGGCTGGGGATCAGCTTCGGTTGAGGGCGGAGAGGATGGCCTTGATGGAGGCGAGTTCGATGCTGGTATCGACACCGGCGCCCCAGCGGGTGCGGCCATCGGGATGACGGACCTGGATGTAGGCGATGGCGGAGGCGGTTTCGCCGGAGCCGAGGGCATGTTCGGAATAATGGCCGACTTCGAATCGGGGAACACCGCCCCCGATGAGGGCGTTGACGAAGGCGGCGATGGGGCCATTGCCGTCGCCGGTGAACTGGCGGGTCACACCGTTCTGCCGGACCTGGGCGCGGCAGAGGACGTTGCCATTGCGGCCTTCGGTTTCGAAGGACAGGAGTTCCCACGGTTGATGGCGGGAGACGTATTCGGCCCAGAACATCTCGCGGAGTTCGGGACCGCGGACTTCGCGGCCGAGTCGGTCGACCTCATCATTGGCGATGGGGCCGAACTCGCGTTGCATGTCCTTGGGGAGTTCGATGCCGAACTCGGTTTCGAGGAGGTAGGCGACGCCGCCCTTGCCGGACTGGGAATTGACGCGGATGACCTCGTAATACTCCCGGCCGAGATCGCTGGGATCGACGGTGAGGTAGGGGATGTCCCAGAAGGCGGACTCCAGCTTCTCGCGGGATGTTTCCCAGGCGCGGAGACCTTTGCGGATGGCGTCCTGATGGGAGCCGGAAAAAGCGGTGAAGACGAGTTCACCGGAATAGGGATGCCGCGGATGCACGGTCATGCCGGTGCAACGTTCATAGACCTGGCGCAGGCTGTTGAGGTCGGAGAACTCGAGGCCGGGATCGATCCCGTGCATGTAGAGGTTCAGGGCGACCGTGATGAGGTCGAGATTGCCGGTGCGTTCGCCGTTGCCGAACAGGGTGCCCTCGACGCGTTGGGCGCCGGCGAGCAGGGCGAGTTCGGTGGCGGCGACGCCGGTGCCGCGATCATTGTGGGTGTGGACCGAGATGATGGCGGAATCCCGGTCGCGGAGGTGGTTGATGAACCATTCCACCTGGTCGGCATAGACGTTGGGCATGGCGACTTCGACGGTGTCGGGCAGGTTGAGGATCACCGGGTTGTCCGGCGTGGCACCCCACTCGGAGAGGACGGCTTCACAGATCTCGTGGGAGAACTCCACCTCGGTGGCCGAGAAACTCTCGGGCGAGTATTCGAGGCGTACCCGGGTTCCGGCCAGGCGCGGCAGACGTTCGCGGATCCAGCGTGTGCCGCGCCGGGCCATCTCGACGATGTCGGGTTTTTCGAGGCCGAAGACGATGCGGCGTTGGGCGGGCGAGGTGGAGTTGTAGAGATGGATGATGGCGTTCCTGGCGCCGACCAGGGATTCAACGGTCCGTTCGATGAGGTCTTCGCGGGCCTGGACCAGGACCTGTACCGAGACGTCATCGGGGATGCGGCCTTCCTCGATGAGGCGGCGCATGAAGGCGAACTCGGTATTGGAAGCGGCGGGGAAACCGACCTCGATCTCCTTGAAACCGCATCGGACCAGGGCATCGAAGAGTTCGAGTTTCTGGGAGACATTCATCGGCACCGCGAGCGCCTGGTTGCCGTCGCGGAGATCGACGCTGCACCAGATGGGGGGTGCGGTCTGGACGCGGTTGGGCCACTGCCGATCCGGGAGGTGGATCGGAGGGAACGGACGGTATTTTTGGGATGCAGGCTTCAGCATGGCTCATTCGGTTGGGACCGTTTTGACTCCCCGCCGGCGATGGTGCTCTTGGTAAAAACAAAAAACCCACCGCCAGTGCGGCGATGGGGAACGATCCGGTTTGATTCGGTTCACACCCCGACCGCCACGCCGCCATGAAGCGGCGCGAGGCAGATAAGTCGCGGGGTGCGCAGTCGAACCATGCGCAGAGGAAACGGGGCGATGGGACAATGGTCAACGCCCTTTTTGGAAGGATCTGATCGAGGACTTACGGCGACCGAACGTCGCCGCTCCAGTCCGGTTGCCTCACGGGCGTGGGCCGATGCGGCGGAGGTCGATGGGTTGGAATCCGATCTGGGAGGCGGGAGTGCCGGGCAGGAGTCCGAGTTCGGGTCGGGCGGGATTGCGCAGCCGGGGATCGGCGATGACGGAATTCCGGTCGAGACCGCGGGCGCGCCAGCTTTCCCAGGTATCCTTGGCGAAACGGTACGCGGCGACGTTGGTGCCGAGGCGGGTGTCCCAGTAGAGGTTGGAATCCATGATGAAACGGTTGGTGTCACCGGACCAGTTGCTGCCGAGGAGGGTTCCCTGGTCGTGGATGACGACGTTGCGGGTGAAGCTGAAGGAGCGATGGGGTTCGTCGCGGGTGCGCATGACCTGATGACGTTGGTTGAAGGCGAGCAGGTTGTTCCGGACGATGTTGTCGCGGCCGTAATGCTGGTGGAATCCGGCGTCGGTGCAGCGGACGGCGACATTGTTTTCGAGCAGGATGCCGGTGCTGCCTTCATCGGTGTAGAGGCCCCAACCGCCGTAACGGTAACTCTGGATGTCCTGGAAGAGATTGTGATGGATGTGGGTGCCGGGTTGGGGGCCGAGGGTGTAGATGCCGCCCATGTCGCTGAGGCGGCCTTGTCCGACGTTCTCGACCCGGTTGTAGGCGATCTCATTGGCGCGGCATGCGGAGTCGCCATAGCCCCAGTTCCATCCGACCGAGATGCCGGTGTAGTAGAGGTCGGAGATGTGGTTGTGGAGGATGCGATTGGTGGCGCTGTGGAAGACGAGGATGCCGACCGCAGGTGCGAAGATCCGACCCAGATGCAGGAGGGAATTGTCGGTGAGGAGATGGGAATGGTTGGCGTCGGCGGCGGAGGGTTGGCGGTCGCCGGGTTCACCGATGCGGATGCCACCGGCGCCGAGTTGGGTGAACTGGCAATGATCGACGGTCCAGGACTGGCAACCGCGGCCGAGTTCGAGTCCGTATCCGCCGGCATTGCGCAGGTGACAGGATTCCATGCGGCAATCGACTGCGTACCGGGCCTGGATGGTGCCCGGGATGACCACGGCGGCCTGGGGCGAGATCAGACCATTGGCAGGCATGGGATGGTCGGCGTCGGAGAAGTCGAGGTTTCGGAGAATCAATTCCCGGACGGGGCGTGAAGGGGTGCCGCGGATCTGGATCCACGAGTCGAGGATGGGCGCGTGGATGCGGGCCCGGTTGGGATCGATTCCGCGCGGAGCGAGGTACCGCAGTCGACCGGATCGACGATCCAGATGCCATTCACCGGGGGCATCCAGGGCATCGGCATGGTTCTCGATCCAGAACCGGGCATCGGGTTCATCCATCCAATCGGCACGGGGCCCACCGGGGAGCAGTGCGACGTGGCGTTGGGCATCGATGCTGCGGACCGGGAGATGAAGGTCGGTCCATTTCATCAGGATGATGAGGCGGGCATCGGGATCGGTGGCGAGCGATGGGGGAAGTGCGCCGGGCGGGAAGGGAAGTTCGATGGGACTGAACTTGGAAAGGGGACCGGTGGCCTGGAGGAAACCGGTGTTGGGGGTCCGGGCGCGTTGGGCGCGTTGGCCATCGATGAAGAGTTGGTGGAAGTACCAATGGCCGCTGGCAACGGCGGGGAGGGTGGTCTCCCAGAGGTTGGACTGGCCGGGAACAGGCGACCAGTTGGAGATGCGGCGTCCGCCGGAGATCTCGGTGCGGGTCCGGCCGGTGGCGCCGACGATGACGGTGTGGGAGTCGTCGGGGGTGAGAACGAGCGTTTCGGGGATTTCGTGGCGTCCGCTGGCAAGGCGGATGGTGACGAGGGAATCGGGTTCGGCGAGGTGATGTTGCCGGGCCTGGGCGATGGCAGCGCCCAGGGTGGCGAAGGGGCCTTGCCGGCGGGCGGGGTCAGGACGGGCGCGGGTACCGGACCATGAATCGAGACCACGCTGATCCACGTAAAGGTTGAGGGGACCGGATCGGGCGGGCAGGACGGTGAGGAGGAGCAGGGCGAGGAGGCAGAGACGTGGGAGGCGTGGCTTCATGGGATGAGGTCAGAGATGGGGATGCAGTTTGGCGATGGGATCGGCGAGGAGTTGGAGGACGGCGGCGATGGTTCCCAGGGCGGAACCTTCGAAGCGGTTGTTGATGTAGACGTAGGCCCGGCCGGGTCGGGACTGCTGGAGGCTGGCGAGGATCATGTCGACGATGACCTCGCGTGCGGCGGGATTGGGGTCCTGGACCTGGGTATAGGGTTGGAAACGTTCCACGGCTTCGGCATAGCGCCGACCGGAGCGCAGGAGGAATCGGGCGCCGAGGCATTCGGGATGGGTACGACTTCCCGGAGCCAGCCATTGCTCTTCGACCGGCGGCATGGCTTCCCAGGAATTGTACACGTGAACCACCCGATGGCGGGCGAGGGTGTCGAAGTAATCCGGGTGGAGGAACGAGCGGTTCCGGATCTCGACCCCGTAATCCCAGCCGGTGGGGAGTTGACCGAGGAAACGGTCGAGGTCGGCGACGAAATCGCGTCCGCGTCCGTAGTCGCTGGGATGGAAGTGGGAGAACTCGAACATGAGCAGGCCGACCTTGTCGCGATGGACGGCGCAGGGGGTGAGGAAAGCGTTCCTGAAGAGGTCGGCGTCGAGGAAGTGGGGGTTGACCTGGCCTTGACGCGTGCCGAACCGCGCGAGTTTCGGGAAGTGCCGCAGGGTGATGTCGTCGGTGACCTTGAAGGAAAACCTGAATCCATCGGGGACCTGGGCGGCGAGGCCGGCGAGGTATTTGGCAGAGGGGAAGGTGTAATAGGCGGCATCGACGCAGACGGAGCGGAAGGTCTGGGCGTATTCGGCGAGGCAATCGCGTTCGAATCGGGCGTTGCTGAGTTTGCCGCGATACAGGTAACGGGTTTCGTCGTAGAGCGGGCCGATCCACCCGGGATATTTCCAGGAGGAGGTGCCGATGTAGATGCCGCGTCCGGCCAGTTGATGGAGGAGTCCGGCGACCTGCGCGGAATGGAACGGGGGAGTGGCATCCGGCTCGACGGACATGGGTCGAGGATGGGCCTGGAGAAGGGATTGGGAAGAGGGATCGTAAACACAAGACAGCCCCGCCGACCGAAGTCGACGGGGCCGCTGTTGGTTCTCGTTGGCCGCTCCCTTTCGGGTACGACCGAGGTGACATTGGCCGGTAGGGGGAAGAAGTCGAGCCCCGGGTTTGGGTCACAGGCTGGCCCAGGGGGCAGGGACGAGGAAGGCGTGCTGTTCAAGGAGGCCGCGGGTGCCGTTCCACGAAAGGTATTGGGCCAGGTAGACGAAGAGGACGTAGGCGAAGGCGACCGGGACGAGGGCGAGACGGCTGCCCCAACGGAATGCTCCGTGTCGGGGTTGGGGATGTCGGAGGGCGCGACCGACGGCCCAGCCGGTGAGGATTCGGGCGGGGAACATGAAAAGGACGAACAGGAGGGCGGGCAGCCATTGGAGTTCGGACGGGGGCAGTTCGATCTTGAGGAGGTAAAGGGGGATGGCAGAGAGGACGGTCACGAACAGGGCGATCCAGAAGGCGAAGGGAGCGCGGGTGAACAGGCTGCGGATGGCCCGGACCTCAAACAGGGCCCGGAACCGGTTTTCGAGGGCGAATCGGGCCTGGAGAAAGGGGAGGTGCAGGGTCACCGGGATGAGCAGTGCGGCACCGATGAAGGAGAGCAGCGCACCGCCCTTCTCCGGGGCGAGTTGGGTGGCGATGCCGAGCAGGCCGACCGGAATGGCAAGCCACAGCAGGGTTCCAATGAATCCCCGCGCCCCCAGCCAGAAGAAGCTGTCGAGGTGCAGTCCGCGAATGAACGGGAGGAAATCGGAGCCGGGGCTGGGAAGGGATTCCCGGTTCTGGAGCCAGCGCAGGAGACGCAGCGGTGCGGGCCAGAGGAAGTGATGGAGTCGACCGCCCCGGCGGATTGCCCACATCCCGTGGACCAGGGTGACGCCGATGAGGGCGCCGACCAGGATCCGGGCCAACCCGGCACGCGGACTTCCGGGAGCGACCAGTTCGGCATCCTTCCACAGACCGGAAGCGAATCGGATGGGAAGGGTGATCAGGGTGAGACCGAGGAACAGGCCCCCGATCCGGGCGGCGGAACGGATCCCGACGAGGCCATCACGCCAGCGTCCGGATCGGGCGACGCGACTGCTGGCGTGGAGCAGGTAGCCGAGGCTGAGGAAGTTGAGGAAGGGGATGACGGAGAGGATGGCGAGGCTGCAGATCAGGACGGCGATACCGAAGAGCAGGTTCCCGGCGCGGAAGAGCCAATGCAGCAGCCGCGGGAGGCGCGGAAGGCGGGCAGGGACTTGCATGGAGTGCGCTACGGGGTTGGGTCCGTGTTGAAACATTCGGTTCTTGCGGTGTTTCTACGCGACAGGATGGTGGTGGGGAATGTTTCAGGTGGACCGGATGGAAATCGGTCGATGGGAAGGACTGACGCATGAATGGGCGGATGGGCCGTGTGCTGTGGTGGCTGGGGAGTCTGGCGGTAGCCGGATGGATGGTGCACACGTGGCTGCGTCCGGAGCGGTTCGAGTCGGCGACTCCCGCATCAGCGGTGGTGAAGGAGGGGGAACCGGTCGGGGCGGTGGCGGCTCGGGTGGACGGAGCCTGGCGGTCGGCCTGGAATGAGGCGGGAGTGGAGCCGGTGCAGCTGGCCGATGAACTGACCGTGGCCCGGAGGGTGTCGCTGGCATTGACGGGTACGATTCCCTCGATGGAAGAGATCCGGGCGATCGAATCGATGCCGGCTGGGGCGCGGGTGGAAGGGTGGGTCTCGCATCTGTTGTCGGACCGGCGCATGGCGGACTACCTGGCGGAGCGATGGGCCCGGGTGTTGGTGGGGGTGGAGGATGGACCGTTCATCGTGTACCGGCGGCGGCGGCTGGTGACTTGGCTGGCGGAAATGCTCGGGAAGAACCGGCCGGTGGACGCGTGGGTGCGGGAGTTGATCACGGCGGAGGGGATCTGGACGTCGAGACCACAGGTCAACTTTGTGACGGCGACGGTAGACCAGAACAACGATGCGGAAGGGCCGGACGAACAGAAGTTGGCGGGGCGGGTATCGCGGGCATTCCTGGGGGTGCGGATGGATTGCGTGCAGTGTCACGACGACTTCTTCGGGGATCGGTGGAAACAGAAGGATTTTCATCAACTGGCGGCGTTTTTTGCGGGGTCCGAGATGTCATTGACGGGGGTGCGGGACCGGGCGGAGCGGGAGTATGAGTACCGATACCTGCGTCGGCCGGAAGCCGAGGTGGTGCCGCCGCGGGTTCCGTTCCATGGGGAACTTCTGCCGGGGGAAGGGCGGTTGCGGGAGCGGTTGGCGGGGTGGGTGACGCATCCGGAGAACCGGGCATTTGCGCGGACGCTGGTGAACCGGACCTGGGCGCTGCTGTTCAATCGGGCGCTGCACGAGCCGATTGATGACATCCCGTTGGAAGGACCGTTTCCGCCGGGGATGGAGCTCCTCGTCGATGACCTGGTGCGGCACGGGTATGACCTGCATCGGCTGATCCGCGTGATGGCGTCGACGACGGTGTTCCGGTTGGACAGTCGTGCTGCGGCGGGACGGGAGCCGGTGAGTGCGGAGCAGGAGAAATGGTTTGCGGCATTTCCGCTGAGCCGGATGCGGCCGGAGCAGGTGGCGGGGGCGATGCTGCAATCGGCGCGATTGCGGACGGTGGATGGGGAATCGCCGGTGTTGGTGCGGTTGATCCGGTTTTTTCAGCAGCAGGATTTCGTGAAGCGGTTCGGGGATCTGGGTGGGGACGAATTCGAGGGGTACGCGGGGACGATTCCGCAGCGGTTGGTGTTGATGAACGGGGAGTTGGTGCGGGAACGGACAGGGGACAACATCGTGATGAATGCGGCGACGCGGATCGGGGTGGTGGCCCCGGACGACGACGCGGCGGTGGAGGCGGCTTTCCTGGCGGTTTTGACGCGACGCCCGACGGCGGTGGAGGTGGCCCATTTTTCGGATCGGTTGAAAGGGGATGGAGAGGGGAATCGGGCGGGACGGATGGAGGATCTTTACTGGAGCCTGTTGAACACCACGGAGTTTTCGTGGAACCACTGAATCGAGGATGAGAACCGGGATGACGGATCGACTGGATGGCACGTGTGGGTCGCCGTCACACCTGTCGCGGCGCGCGATGCTGGGTTGGGCGGGAGCGGCGGGGTTGGCGTGGCTGACGCCGTTTTCGCGGATGCTGGCGCGGGAGGCGGAAGAGGCGCCGCGAGGGCGCCCGGCGCGGTCATTGATCCTGCTCTGGATGGCGGGAGGGCCGAGCCAGTTGGAGACCTTTGATCCGCATGCAGGCAAGCGGATCGCAGCGGGGACGACGTCGATCCGGACCTCGATGAAGGGGGTGGAGTTCGGCGCAGGAATGATTCAGACAGCCGGGTGGATGGATCGGATGACGCTGGTGCGGTCGGTGATGAGCAAGGAAGCGGATCATGAACGGGCGGTGTACGCGATGAAGACGGGATATCGCCCGAGCCAGACGGTGGTGCATCCGTCCATCGGGGCGGTGGTGTGTCATCAATTGGAAGACGCGGGCATGGATATCCCCCGACACATCTCGATCGTGCCGGGGGGATCACCGGCGCGGGGCGGGTATCTGGGGGCGGAATTCGACGCCTTCCAGGTGCGGGATCCCAAGGGGCCGATCCAGGACATCCATCAACCGGCGATGGGCCTTCGGATGGATCGGCGGATGGAAGACCTGACGGTGTTGGAGCGGAGTTTTGCGCGGGGACGTCCGGCGGATCTGGAGACGGGACGGACGGTGCATCGGGCATCGATGGAGCGGGCGTTGCGGATGATGGGCTCGGAGCAACTGACGGCATTTGATCTCGACCGGGTGCCGGAGTCGGAGAAGGCGGCGTATGGGGACAGTGCGTTTGGGCGGGGTTGCCTGGCGGCATTGCGGTTGATCGAGGCGGGGGTGCGGTGTGTGGAAGTGACGTTGGACGGTTGGGACACGCACGTGAACAACCACGGGTTGCAGGGGGAGAAGATCCGGGTGATGGACCCTGCCTTTGCGGCATTGATGCGGGATCTGGAAGTGCGCGGCCTGATGGAATCAACGGTCGTGATGTGTGGGGGCGAGTTTGGGCGGACGCCGAAGTTGAATCCGTTGGAGGGTCGGGATCATTGGCCGTACGGATTCAGTGTGATGCTGGCGGGGGGCGGATTCCGTCGCGGCCATTTGAAGGGGAGCACGGATCCAGAGGGGGAGAGTCGTGAACCGGGCGAGCCGGTGACGGTGGCGGACGTGCATGCGACGATCCAACGGGCCCTGGGGATTGATCCGGAGCGGGAATTGAAGACGCCGGTGGGTCGGCCGTTGGCATTGAGCGAGGGGCGGGTGATCGGCGATCTGTTGGGAGGGTGACGCGGACATTGCCCGGGGCGGGGTGGAGTCGGTAGGCTGTCCGCACACGTTATGGCAAAAGCACCCCAGTATCGTTTCTGCGCAGGGCCCTGGAATTTCAGTGAAGGCCGGGATCCGTACGGTCCCGAGACGCGCCCGGCGCAGACCTTTGACTGGAAGCTGCAGGCGCTGAAGGAGCTGGGTTTTGATGGGATGATGTTCCACGACGACGACGCGGTGCCCGAGATTGATTCGAAGTCGCCGGCGCAGGTCTTGAAGGAGGCGGGTGAACTGGCCAAGCGATTGAAGGGGGAGGGGATCGAGGCGGAGATGGTGGCACCGCGCCTCTGGTTCCATCCGAACACCGTGGACGGCGCGTACACCAGCAATGACAAGCGGCACCGACGCTACGCGATCGACCGGTCGAAACAGTGCATCGACATCGCCAACGTGCTGGGCACGGACCTGATCGTGTTGTGGTTGGCGCGGGAAGGTTCGTACATGCGGGAGTCGAAGGATGGCCGGCGGTCGGTGGATCTGTTGGTGGAGGCGATGGACGCCATGCTGGCGCACGACAAGAAGATCCGGTTGGCGATCGAGCCCAAGCCGAACGAGCCGATGGATCACGCCTACATTCCGACCATCGGCCATGCGCTGGCCCTGGCCCAGTTGACCCGGGACCCCGCGCGGGTCGGGGCGTTGATCGAGTCGGCCCATGCGATCCTGGCGGGATTGGATCCGGCTGATGAGATCGATTTCGCGATGGCGTTCAAGAAGCTGTGGTCGCTGCATCTGAACGATCAGAACGGGCTCAAGTTCGACCAGGACAAGCCTTTTGGATCGGCCAACCTCCGGGTGGCGTTCAACCAGGTGCGGGCGATCGAGCGCAACCGGTACGGGCGGCAGGGGGAGTTCATCTGTTTCGACGTGCATCCGTTCCGGACGACCAAGCCGGAGCATTACCTGCGGCACCTGGGCAATTCGCGGGACACGTTCCTGCGCCTGGTCGAGAAGGTGCGATCCTTCCCGGAGAAACAGGCCCAGGCATTGATCAGCGACCGCAACTATCAGGACCTGGACCAGTTGGTCCTCAACCACCTGATGGGCCAGTGATGACAGGTTCTTCGCGTCCGCGTCGGCTAGACCAGTTGATGTCGCAGTGCGGCTACTGTTCGCGGGGTGAGGCCAAGGGTTGGATCAAGCGCGACCGGATCACGGTGGATGGTGTGCCCGCGGATTCGCTGGAAGTCCGCGTGGATCCGTCACGGGTCCGGGTGGATGGAGAGTCGGTGGATCATCCGGACGGGATCCTGGTCCTGTTCCACAAGCCGGTGGGCACCATCTGCACCCACGAGGAGGAAGAGGGAAAGATCATCTACGAACTGCTGCCCGAGCGATGGAAGCGGAGGAATCCGCCGGTGAGCAGCGTGGGACGGTTGGACAAGGATGCGAGCGGACTGCTGGTGCTGACCGACCAGGGGCATCTGGTGCAGCGCTGGACCTCGCCCCGACATCATGTGGCGAAACTGTACGAAGTGACCCTGGATCGTGAGCCGTCGCCCGAGTGGGTGGAGGTGTTTGCCTCAGGCACCTTGAAGATGTTGGGAGATGCGAAACCCTGTGCGCCGGCGCGCCTCGAATTGGGCACGGGTTGTCAGGTCCGGTTGGAACTGACCGAAGGGCGGTATCATCAGGTGAAGCGGATGTTCGGGGCGTTGGACGCCGTGGTGATCACCTTGCATCGGACCCGGTTCGGTCCCTATGAACTGGGCGATCTCGCGCCGGGAACCTGGGTGGATATCCCGATGCCGGAGTGAGCGGATTGGGATTGGGTGGATGGAGCGGCGACGTTTGGTCGCCGTCCCCTGCTTCGAGGGACAGGCTCGATAAAGCCGACGATCCGAACGGGCCCAATGCTCGAATCCCCGGTCGTACTCGTCCTCGAAACTGGGTGGGTTCTTGGAGGGAAAGGGCATGGGGACTCCAGACCGGGTACGAGTACGGATGACGAGTACGAGGCCCTCCACCCTCCCTACGCATCTTCAAACGAAGCCTTTGGGGAGAGGCTTTCCCGCCGAGGAACATCTCCGACCCCTCCACCTCAACCTCTACGACACGGCCACCATCCACCCCTGCGCTCCGACAGGACCTGCCGCGCGCGCTTTGATTCCAACACCTATTCCCCACCCGCCGCCAACGCGCGGCAACTCCTCACGCTCAAGGCTTCCACGCAACGGGTCTTGATCCTCGATGGAGACCAACTCTTCGCCGATCACCCGCGCTCCTATGAACGTCGTCGGGACTCCGAGATCCGGGGACACATCGAGCCCTTGCTTGACCAGCGGATGCCCGCCCACCGCCAACGCCAGTTGGTCCCCTTCCTTACCCTGGGCCCGGCGGCCCAACTCTACTGGGAAGAATTGCAGCAACGCCGCCCCGCCGCCCTCACCCAGGTCCAGCGCATCGTCGCACTGAGCGAATCACACGGGGTCCACCTCACCTTTGCGGGCTGGGTGCCGTAACGCTAGATCTCTTCGATGGGTGACTCCCGTGATCCCCGTTTGAATGGCAATCCCTCCCGGCCTTTTCCCGGCTGCATTCCTGAGGGGGAGCACAACCCTCCGGAATCGGCCAATTCGCACGCCATTCCCGCCGCAAGGCCTCCGTTGCCGTCCGTCCACGCAGGTTCATCGCCGGCCGACAAGATTGCCCTCTTCCGATCCCTTTTCCGGGGACGTGAAGACCTGTATCCGAGGCGCTTCGAGAGTCGCCGGACCGGACGATCCGGTTATCAACCAGCCTGTGGCAACGAATGGGTCCGGGGAATCTGCGAGAAGCCCCGCATCCGATGTTCGGAATGCGTCCACCGCCGATTGCTCAATGTCACCGATGAGGTCGTGCGATGGCATTTGTCCGGCAAGGATTCCTCCGGCGTTCCGTTCGTCATGGGGCTCTATCCCATGTTGCTGGACGAAACGTGCTTTTTGCTGGCCGCGGATCTCGACGGGGCGACCTGGATGGAAGACTCCAGCGCCCTTCGGGAAGCGTGCGGGAAGTTGAAGCTTCCCGTCGCGCTGGAGCGGTCTCGTTCGGGCAACGGCGGCCATTTCTGGTTTTTCTTCGAGGAAACGCTTCCTGCTCTGCTCGCCCGGAAACTGGGATCGGCGATTCTAACCACGGCCATGGAATCCAGACCAGAGATTGGGCTGCGGTCCTACGACCGCCTGTTTCCGAATCAGGACACGCTCCCGAACGGTGGCTTCGGAAATCTCATCGCGCTTCCGCTCCAACTCGAAGCCAGGCAGCGGGGGAACAGCGTCTTTGTCGACGAATCATTTGTACCCTATGCCGACCAGTGGGCCTTCCTCTCACAGGTGCCAAAGCTCGGCTACGGCATTGTACAATCGCTGGTCCGCCATGCGGAACGATACGACCGGGTTATCGGGATCCGATCAGTTGCCCATGACGTTGGGGATGAGTCCAGGCCATGGCCGCTGGCGCCGTCGCGCCGGCAGGCTGACGAACCACTGCCCGGAACTCTGCCGCCCTCTCTCGAATTGGTCCTTGGCGATCAGATCTATATCAGCAAAGGCGACCTTCCGCCGGTGGTTCGGAATCGGCTGGTTCGGATCGCCGCGTTCCAGAACCCGGAGTTTTGCAAAGCCCAGGCGATGAGACTTTCAACCCACCATATCCCAAGGATCATTGCCTGCGCCGAAGACTTCCCGGAGCACTTGGGCCTGCCTCGGGGATGTCTGCCTGAGATTGAGGCTCTGCTCAAATCGCTTGGTATCCGAACCATTGTCCGGGACGAACGTGTCATCGGACGGCCCCTGGCGTGCGCGTTTCAGGGCGAATTGCGATCCGATCAGAAGAAAGCTGCAGAGGCGCTTGTGAAGCACGATACCGGTGTGCTGGCCGCGACCACGGCATTCGGGAAGACGGTCGTCGCGGCCTGGCTCATCGCGGCCCGCGGGGTGAACACGCTGGTGCTGGTCCATCGACAGCAACTGCTGGAGCAATGGGTGGACAGACTCAGTACATTTCTTGGGATTCCACCCAAAAGCATTGGCCGCTTGGGAGGGGGGCGCCGCTGCTTGAAGGGCTCGCTCGATGTCGCCCTGGTACAGAGTCTGGTCAGGAACGGAACGGTGCAGGATGCCGTGGCGGAATACGGTCATCTGGTGGTCGACGAGTGCCACCATCTCCCGGCAAATAGTTTCGGGTTGGTAGCCCGTCGGGCGAAGGCCAGATACATACTGGGGTTGTCGGCGACCGTGGAGCGAAAGGATGGACACCACCCGATCATCTTCATGCAATGCGGTCCGGTGCGGCACCGTGTCGATGCCCGTCAGCAGGCTGCAACGCGTCCGTTCACCCATCAAGTCGTTGTCCGTCCCACTGGATTCCACGCACCAGAGGGTGGGAGTGGCAATCCTCGTTCCGACTTCCGGCGCATCTTTGCCGCCATCACCGAGGACGAAGGTCGCAACTCCATGATCTGTAGCGACGTCCTTGATGCGGTGACAGCGGGCCGGTCAATCCTCGTCCTGACGGAGCGCACCGGACATCTGGAAAAGCTCGCTGGAAAGCTGACACCTCAAGTTCCCCACGCTGTTGTTCTTCGTGGAGGAATGGGTCGGCGTGAACTGCGGGAGGCGCTCCAACAAACATCCGGCCATCGCCAACCGGTCCTCCTGGCCACCGGCCGCTTCCTTGGCGAGGGATTCGACGACTCCCGCCTGGACACGCTGTTCGTCACACTTCCGGTCTCCTGGCACGGCACGATCGCACAGTATGTGGGGCGGCTTCATCGACTCCACCACGGAAAGCGCGAAGTGAGGGTTCACGACTACGCCGACCTCAATGTGCCGATGCTCAGCCGGATGTTCGAGCGGCGCTGTCGCGGCTACGAGGCCGTAGGGTACACCATCCTGCTCCCGGCAAGCGCGTTGCCCGGATGGCCGACCGACGTCCCCCTTCCAGTAGATGCTTCGTGGAAGCATGACTATGCGGCCAGCGTACGGCGCCTGGTCCGGGATGGTATCGATGCATCCCTGGGCCAACTCTTTGTCGGGGCAACCGGCGCGCCGACAGCCGGCACCGAAGGCATCCTCCGCGCGCGGAGCGCCTCCGAGGCCTTCCTTTTCCGTCGGCTCGAAACCCTGATCGAAACACGCGGGAGATTCCGGTTGAACGAGTCCCTTCCGATCGCCTTCGACAACCAAGGTAGGATGGAGGTCGATTTCCTCGACGCGGAAGCACGACTCGTGCTCGAGATCGACGGATCCCAACACCTGGGCGACCCGGTCGCCTATCGCCGGGATCGGCGGAAGGACTCGATGCTTCAGCAGAATGGGTACCTGATACTTCGTTTCCTTGCTGAAGACCTGAGTCGGGACCTTGACGGGATTCTGGACGCGATCCTCCGGGCAATCTCCAATCGAGGAGGGAAAGGGGGCGGGCTGGGAAATCCCCCGTGACGTTGCGCAAAGCTTCCAGAGGGAAACGAGGGCAGGGTGCGATGTGTCAGTGCCGATCTGGGATTCCGCTGATCCTGCCGGTTTGGAATCCGGCAGCGGTGGCATCTTCTTCCCCTCACGCGCCAGCCCTTCCTTCTTCTTCTCTGTCTGCGTCCCGATTCCTCCACACCGCATCCTTCCCAGCGTCTGGGCTTCCGTCGGTAGACCCGGACGCGGACCCGACCCACCCGAAAGAACCGAGGTCAGCCGGGGACTGCTGGGGTTTCATGGATCAACTGTGCCCAAGCTGTCCCCAGAGGGGAGGCTTAGACCTTGGATGGCCAAGGTGCGATCCGATGCAAGTCGTTGGGGGAGAACTGGAGCCAGTGGTCGGGATTGAACCGACGACCTACGGTTTACGAA
>DITU01000034.1 GCA_002422905.1 Verrucomicrobia bacterium UBA6176 | reverse complement strand
TCCGCAATGGTCTTGCCACCGACCAACTCCATCTCAATCGACCTCAATTTGTCAATTGGACAGATCTGACCCCATTGCCCCCCTTCCACCAGATGCGATGTTCGCAGTCGTAGGTGCTGTGATGTTCGCCGGAGTCGGAATGTGGAAAACGGCTGCCGGGAGGGAAATCGAGGCCGATCTCAAGGCGCATGTGATCCCGGTCGAAGCGGACATCGGCCACGTACCACAGGGTGCCCTGGAGGCCCAGAGCCATCGCGAACAAATCCTTCTGAATCATGGAGGAAGAGGATGCCAATCCGCAGGCCGGTTCGACAACTACGCCATGAACATGTTTCGCCGCCAGCCCCGGGTGATCCGTTGGAGAAGCNNGCTTCTCCAACGGATCACCCGGGGCGAGATCTCGTCTCCCGCCCCGAAGGCCGAAGGGAAGAGCCTCAATTCCACCCACACAAAGTCATTTGGAGCCGAAAAATCGCTGTATCCCCCCGTCGCCGGGCCGGCTCAACGAAAAAAGCAGCGTCAGCAGGCAAATCAGGATGTGGTTCATTCCGGTCATTGTCGTTCGACTGCTACAATTTTGGATGGGTCGAAAGGAATGTCTTCACTCGTATTCACTTTCACGATTTCAGTTCCCCACGCAACGAGCACATCACTGAACCGGGAACCATCAGCGAGCGTCACGCGAATTCGTGTCACGCCGTAGCCGTATTCAGGCATGGCCTGAACCTGCTCTTGCAGTGCCTCGGGAATCATGCGGTTCTCACTCATACTTCAGAATCCACTTGGGAAGATCACCTCCTCAACTCCTCCAACACCTCCATACTGCCCTCCGGGGACAATGCCGCGTTGAATCGGTGTTCCAGGAGGTGGAGAAAGGGTCCGGAAATATTGCGGTGCAGAACCCGGCAAATCGCCAAAATTCTTCAGCGCAGCCGGATTCTGGCCAATTGCGTCAAACGTCGCTTGGGGAAAGGCATACGTCCCAGGTTGAGCCCCACTGAGCGACGTCGAACCGAATTTGAGATTCTGAGGTGCCGCCCCCACACGCACAAAGGTTTCACCCGCAGTCGTAACCCCAGGTGTTTGAACGCTCGCACCACGAGCGAACGGGAACTCCAGTTGGGTGTAGGTTGTCCCCTTTGCGACAACCTTGCACTCCACCTCAGCCAACCGGGCTGCGTTGTCGGTGAGTTTGCTGATTCCCCTTGGCCCCGGCAATCTCTTTACCGTTTCCTCACCGATTGCCGTTACGACCTTGACGGTTCCTCTCGCAGCTCCCGCAACCGTCTTTCTGACTCCTGCTCCCGATCCGATTCGGACCAGATCGTCCGCGGTTGACCATGCTCCTCCGAGACTCGTTCCCGCCAGCGCGCAAACTTCCAACGCCAAACTGGAGAACTGAATCTCCTCTCCGTTGTGGTCCCGATAGTTGACCCCACCGATCCCTCCCAATTGATCCAGATCCGCCTTTGACCCGACAGGATAGCCCCGTGCACCCCACTGATAGTCGCTCCCGTACAGCTGATCTTTCATCCAGGAACCCGCCGCCTCAATTCCTTCGATTGTCGGGAGCAGGATGTTCCGGACCAGCCAGTTCGGCTGCTTCAGCGGTTCCGACTCTGGAATCCATTCCGCCTCCTCCGCCGGACACTCGCGCGCGCAAGCCAACCCCCAAAGATCCACCCGATTCACCGGATCGTTGCCCACGAACCCGTACAGATTCTCTCCACCTGCCTCCCCGATCGGATCCCGGCTCAGCCAACGGCCGCTCATCGGATCGTAGATCCGGTATTCGTAGTGGATCCAGTCCGTGGTCGGATCCTGTCGCTTGCTGCTGAAACGCCACGGATTCTCCGCTGCGATGGCTCCTCCGCTCAGTTGCAGCAATTCCCCGAAGGGACTGTACACGTAGCGGGCGGAAATGGATCCGCTTGTGTCGAACAACCCCACCACATTGCCGCTGCCGTCGCTGGTCGCGTAGTGCGTGCCGTTGGCCTGGCTCGCAATCCACAGCAATCCCCCGATCCCACCCGTGCCACCACGGCTGCCATCCAGATCAAGGCCCCAAACCTGACGCCGTTGCAGCGTGTTCGATCCGTTGAATTCCCCCACGCACTGCCAACCGTCGTTCAGGTAGCGCGTCGTCTCGGACAACACCCAATCACCAGCGCTCCACGAAAACCGGCGACGTTCGATCAATCGTCCATCCGAATCGTAGGTGTAACGCAGACGCTGTTTCGGGACCCCTTCGCTGACCGCAGCGTCCCGTGTGCGCACATCGATCAGGCGATTCTCTCCGTCCCATGCCATCTCCCAGCGCCCGTCCTGGATCCGGTTCCCGACGATGTCGTGACCCACGGACTCCGTCTGCGGCGGCACATACTTCTTCCGTCCTGAAATCAAGGTGCTGCCATTCAGGCTGAGAGATTGGTCCAGCCAACGGGCAGCCGTTCCGGAAGCCGTGCCTTCGTATCGGAAGTACTCCCCCTGCCGGGTGGCCACCACCCCGTTGACCTTCACCTCCGTCCCGATCCGGGCGGCACCCTGCACCTCGTACTGACGCGGATTGGACCGTTGCGTCAGGAGACTGTCGGGATCGGTGGTGTCGGTGGTGGTACGAAGTGATCCTCCAGAAACATCCCCCCCACTCTTGCCGGTCGTTCGATTCCCGATGTCATCATGGGCGTACTCAAATTGCTGTCCGGCAACAGGGGAACCGTCCGCCCAGTAGCGTTTGGCGGACTTGACCTGCCCGAGGCTGTCGTAGTCGTAGAGCCAATAGGATCCGTCCAGCTGTTGGGTCCGGATCCGTTGGCCGGTCGCGTTATGCGTGTATTCCTGCCCGACGACACCGGAAGCCGACCCGACGGCGGTCTGGGTATGGAGCCGATTCCATCGGTCATACTGCCGCGACACGGTCAGGGCGACGCTGGCTCCGTGGCGAAGCTGAACCTGTTGGATCAGCGATGAGTTGGCCGCGTAGGTGTAGGTCGCGCTGGAGGAACCATCACCAAGCCAGGAGATGCGGCCTGCGGTGTCGAAGGCATAGCCGACGACTCCGTTGGTCGTTGCACCGACCCGGAAGGTCAGGTTGTTCCTGCGCAATCGGTCGTCATAGGTGTAGGCAAGGGTATGGCCGCTCAGCGGGCCGGCAGTCCAGTTCTCCGCGGTCACGAGGCCGAAACTGTTCCTCGTCCAGCTCACTGTGGAATTCGTGGCCCCGCCGGTGATTTGTGTTGCTCCAATTCGACGTCCTGCACGGTCATAACTGAATTCGAGATCGGGTGTGGCAGGTTGGCCGTCGAGATCGACGGTCCCGGAGTACTGTACCTGCGAAACATCTGCGGTCCTGCGCGTGGGTGGGGCTGCGTCGAAGCCATATTGCCACTGTGTCCCGGGTCCCCATGCATCGTTGACGAGCACGGAGCGCGGACGGCCACCCGCAGTATAGCTGTAGTAGATGGGTGCCTCGCCGCCCAGATGTCGGGAAGCCAGGAAGCCAGTCGATTCCGCGTACACCCAGTGGGTGGACTTGGCACCCGTCTGGGCGGTGGAGTTCTTCCAGGTCGTCAGTGTGGTGAGCCGACCGGCGTGGTCGTAGGAGTAGCCCACCGTTGGCTGCCGACCACCGGAACGGTTGGTCAGAAGGCCATTGGGAGCATACGAAAGGTTCAGCTGGTCCCCACCGGGAAGGGTGATCTTGGTCAAACGACCGGCAGAAGAGTATTCGCGAAGGGTGATGCGTGCGGCGTCACCGGTTCCCGAGGGAGGTGAGGACTCGGATGCCATCAGATCCGCGGCGTTGTAGCCAAAGGTCCGGGTGCCGTTTCGTGCGTCGGTGATGTGACTCACCCGACTGTGTGGATCGTAAGCGTAGGTCTCCCGATTCACCTGGGTTCCGGTGGAAGCATAGGCCGTGTTGGATGTGAGCCGGCCGGAGGTGTAGATCGCCACAGTCCAGCTCCCGTCCGGCGCCGTGTTGGTAACGGTGCGCGTCTGCTGGGTGCGATTCATCACCAGCGAATTCGCCGAGGTCAGTCCCCGATCAACCGTCCAGGCCTTCCTTGCATCCGGAGTCACCATCGCGGCGCGCACCTCGACGGCATTGGTACTCCCGGATGTCGGGTACTCCCATCGACGCTGTCGTCGAACCGTTTGAGAGGCGTAGGTGGTTGAATCAGTTGCCTGTCGGGTAAGACGATCCTGGAGGAAATCGATGGAGGGATTGCCGTCGGCATCCCAGGTGGTGTTGGCAGGATTGATGTCGATAGCGACATATTCGAGTTCCGCCTCCGGACTGTACCGGTAGAGGGTGGTGACTCCATCCGCGTCCACTTCCTGGACCAGCTGCCCCTTGCGATTATAGCTGTACCAGGTTCGCACGCTGGATCCTCGATCCACCCGTCGCACCTGTCCCAGGGCATCGCGTATCGTGACGATGCTGTCCTTGGGGTACCCATCGTTATCGAGAGCCGTCTCGGTAGTCGCGGTGGCGTACAAGGTGACGGAGTCCCCGGGATCGACGTAGTAATTACCCACGCTGCGAGTGAACGTACGATTGATCACGGCTGATCCGGTGATCGAACGGATGCCACCATCCCGATAATGCCTTTGAGTTTGAGTGCCGCCCGCCGGATCGATGGAGGATTGTTCCAGTTCACCTTCCCCGTTGATCGTCCAGGAGTGGGTAGTGACACCGCCGAGCGCATTGGTCATCCAACGCAAGGAACCGGCGCTGTCGTAGCCAGCAGTGAAGAGAGTGTTGGTCGATCCATTGGTGCCGACCCGTACTGCCCGAACCACAGCACCGGCGGGATTGAGAAGGTTGGTTACGGAGATCCCGAGGCGAGTGCTACCAATCTGCCGGCCAGCGGCGTCATACAGCAATTGGGTGGGGACACCGTCCCGGTCAGTCGCAAGGCCGATCCCACAACAATCGAATGAGCGGGTCTCGTAGGTCCCGTCGAGAAGATCCATTCGTCGCCATCGCTTCGCCTCATCGAAATCGGAAAATGCAACTGACGCAAAGGTGGCACCGGCAGTTCCCCCATCAATCCAACGGCTGGTCTGGGAGACGGTTTCCCCGTAGGCCCCCACCACGGTCACGATCTCCGTCCCGTTGACGATGTTGGTAGCTGTCAGTGGGTTGGAACCGGCGGGAGAACCCGTCAATACGGTGGTCACCCTGCCGAAGCCGTTGGTGGAGTATGCGTATAACGTCAGTATGCCATCCTCGGAAAGCTTCTTCCAAAACCGCCCAGCAAACGGAGAACCGGAAGGATAGTGCCACTGGCGTGACGTCAGATTGGTTGTTGTTGTGAACGTAGCGTCGGCGGTTGCACCTCGAACCGTCCGCCTCTCGCCTTGCTTGATGATTGTCCATGCCCGGGCGACGACGCTCCCTCCGATCTTCTCGGTAACAGTCCGCGGGATCCGGACATGAGCCGCAAAAGCGGCATCCCCGCCACCCGACACCGGTGTGTAAGAATACTCTGTGCGTTGAACTCCAGGATCGCCAACTTCCGCGGTACCATCGGGCTGAATGGTTGCGGTCAACCGCCCCTGAGAATCGTACTCGTACGCCTCCCACGAGCCGTCCCAACTACGGGTCAAAGCAACTTCACCGCTGGGCCGGCGGCCGGTGGTTCCAGTCCAATACTCCGTGATGGTGGTCCTGGCATGGGTTCCCTCGCCGACAGTTGATTCGACCACTCCCATGCCCCATTCGAACACGGCCAGCTTCCGGGTCTGGACAAAGGTGTTGGTAGAAGCACCAGGCCACTTCCACGCCTGAAGTTCCATACGACAATCCCCAAGAATCTCATCATGCTCTTCCCACGACTCGGTGATGTGCTCGTAGAGACCTCCCGGTGCCACCACCGTCCACGAAATCCGGCCCGCAGGAGCATTGGTGTTGGCGAGAAACAGCGTGGTCTTTGGATCTCCACCGGCCGTCGTCGCCGTCACGCGCACCCTGTTGCCATCCAGAACACCGGAAATATCCGGCTCCACCCGCCAAGTTGCTTGCGGCACGGCTCCTGACGAGAACGTGGCATAGGCTCCGTTGGTAGACGTGACAGAGGACCATGGGTAAAGACGGACTTCGTAACCGCCATTGGTCAGGGATTGGGCATCGGCCACGGTCATTGGCGCCCAGACCTGTCGGAGTCCAGATCCATCGTGGCGTACGTCCAAGATGTTGGTGTAGCCCACAACAACAAGACTGCCCCGGCCGATCAACGACTGCCGATCATCGGCTACCGCCACCTGAATCTTACCAGCACTCGCCCCGCCCAGGGCACTCCCCAAGGTGATTTGGATCCCAACATTGCCACCGCCCCATTCACCCCACATCCCAGGCCCTCCGCTTGCACCGCACCCGACACAACCGCCGCCAATTGATCCGCCCCCACTAAAACCCCCTGTACCGGGCGCGCCTCCCCGAGGGTCTCCCGAGGCCGAGCTGAATGGTTCAACCCGGAGAAACTCATAGGCAATATCTCCCTCCCCGGATGGCAAACCCTCGAACGGTATACTGGCAGTTGCTTCCGAATCCGGACCCTGTCCGACCACTGGCACAGCCAAATCCGTGACGGTGTACAGACCGCTTCGAAGTCTCGCGGTCTTTCGGTACCAAACCAAATAGGTCTGCCCGGCCTCCCCCACAACGTAGGCCTGCAGTGATTCGATCTTCTGAATCCCTCCCTCAATCAAATCCCCATCCACAGCGAACGATGCCTGAACCTGCATTGAATTGGTCTGGCGCCCAGATGACTGAAGGCGGGCACTCAATTCGTCCCTAAAATCAATCTTGGTATACGGGTCGGACAAAACCTCGTCCGTCGCCGCCACACCGGTAAGGTTGGAGGGAGGATCGTCATAGATAGCGATAGTCGACCGAGAGGTCGCCGCAGTCGTCGTCGTGCCCTCCACCACCCAAATGTTCGATACTGTGTACTGCCACGAGTTAGTCGTTCCTGAATACTTCCAACCGGGACTGGGAGAGATCTCGTACGATTTGAAATCAGAAGTATCAACAGCGGACCAACGGCCAGTGCCCAAGGTTGTTCCATTGGACAGTGTCTCCGTCTGGACCCACTGGTTGGTGATCGAAGTCCAGATTTTGGTCGGGCTACAGGTCCAATTATTCGTCCGACTGTCGGTGAGAAACGTCGAGTCGGACTGACTGCCGCTGAAATCATCGCCAACAGTCGTTCCGTGTCGATTCTGGGTCCAAGAACGCTCTGCTGAATAGACTACCGCGGTAGTAACGACCTCGGTTCCACCCGTGGCGTACCAGCAAGAGCCACTCGCGTATCCGGTACTTACAGAACTATCAATTTCAGCCTCGGTGAACCATTGATAGGTCAGGTACTTGGCATCAACCTCCGAAAGATTCAATACTCCAGGCCCAGTCTGAAACGGCAGGTGTCCATGCCATATACCGTTCGTGGAATTGACGACCCCTCTGATCCCCGCCGGCTCACATCCACATCCTGCCTGTGCCAGCGCCCTCGCCTCAGCCAGCAAGCCCAACACTCCCAGCAGCATTCCGCAGATTCCATTGATCTTCATCGCTTTGTCTCCGGATACAGAAGTCTACTTGAGCGGACTAAAAAGGATCACCGATCCCGCACCCACCGAGTTCCCTGAGTTGTAAGATGTCCATGAAGTTGGATCACCTGTCGCACTGCCATCCCCATTCAGATCCTCCACCCAATCGGGAATGCCATCGCCGTCGGTGTCGAATGGTTGTCCTCCGGAGAGCGCCAGGTAGTGGAATCCAATGTCCACGGTGGTGGTGAGTTCCCGGGTCGAATCGGTGCGGACGGTATGGTGATACAAACCGGCTGCCGGGGAAGTTCTGCTACCGACATCGACCATGGTGAACAGGTTGGTCCCGCTGGTGGGGTAGTAGTAGGCTCCAAACGTGCCTGACTGGAAGTCGGGGACAGTGAAGGTGCGATCGCTGCCACCGCCGAAGCTGGTGGCTCCCCGGTAGCCGTTGTGGGACGCCGTCCACGACGTTCCGCCGGACAATTGATTGGCACTGCCACTGAAGACATTGTCCCGAAGGGTCCAGAATCCACCGAGGGACGAGTTGAGACTGATGGTCCCCGCTAGCCAGAGGTTGTTGTAGGCCTGCCATGTGTAACCGGCATATCCGACAAAGTCCGGCTGGTAATGGCCGACGTATGCCCGATGCCAAAGGTTGTTCTGCCAAGTGATGGACTGGCCGGATGAATAAGCGGATGTGGAAAAATGGGGGTTGTACAGGCGACAATCCCTCATGGTCCAGACCACCAGACTGTTACCCGAGGCGCTCACCAGGTTTCGGCGGGTAGAGGTTTCCGCCGCGGCTGCGAAATCGGTGAATCGCAGATTGATGGAGGGCATGGCGGTTCCCCCTTGAGAAGCCAGGATCGTGGCCGTGGTCTCAGCGGTGGTCTCTTCCTGGATCAAGGCCAGACGGCTGAGGTGATTGTGGCGGGTTGGACTTCCACCGCTTCGGAACACGGCACCGGTACGCAGGTTGATGCCCACCGTTCCATAGGTTGCCAACCGGACCCCATTGGTCAGGGTCAGGACGGCGTTGGTGAGGCTCACGGCGGAAGCCGCGTAATCGATCCGGGGATAGTGATACCCACGATCAAGGGTCCCGGTATCGACGGGCACAATCGGGTTCAGGACCGTGTTGAAGGCGATTTCACCGACCAGTTCCCGCGGGACATCGGTCGTCATCTCCCGCAACTCGGTGGTCAGAGTGGAATCCACAGTGGCCGTGCCAGCATCCCGATGCGGACTGGTGAGAGGCAGGTAACGGGATCCGCCGCGGAGGGAAGCGAACAGATCGGCCGTGTAATTCAGCAGGACGGTGTGGGATCCGCCAGTGTAGGTGCCGGCGGGTGAATTGGTGAACTGATGCAGGATGGAATTGCGGATCACCAGGTTGCTGCTGCTGGTGAACACCCCGCTGACCGCGAGGCGATTGGCGCCGTCGACGGTCGCGTGTTCGACTTGCGCAGTGGCTGATCCGGTGCCGCCGAAGACCCCTGTCGATGCCCGGGCAACGAGGATGTTTCGGGCTGCCACGGTGGTGCCGGTGGTCATGCGGATCGCCTCGCCGACATCCACAAACTGGGCATGTCGCAGGGTATGACCTGTGCCAGTGGCATACTCGACTCCCCGGCGCAGGTTCCGGACCCGCAAACCGTTGATGGAAGTGGTGGTGGGACCATTGATCCTGAGGCCGGATCCGGCATAGCCGGCGTGAACTCGTGGCGTGGTCTGGCCGGGAGCCGTTTCGCCAAAGCCCGAGTCGTCCCTCGCCGTGAGGGTGACGGGCATCAGTGCGTTGGCCCGCCAATCCAGGCTGCCTTGGACTTCGATACTGGCGGCGGTGCTGGTGTCGAACTTCACACAGGCGCCCGCTTCGAAGGTGGTGGTCCCATGCAAGATCGCCGTGCCGGTGACCCAGTACATCACGTCACTTCGGAACAGTTGATTGGTCGTGCCGCTGACCAGCAGCAGGTAATCCAGAACCAACCCAGGTCGGCCGAGACGCTCAACCCGGGCCGTGTCGCGCTTCGGATCCAATACCTGAAGCGGAGAGGTGTCGCCCTCCCGTCGAGCCGGACGAATGCTCCTTGCCCACATCTCCCGTCGGGAAGGATCCGTGATCGGTCGGGCATTGGCGCCCCCGGGACCATTGGGTAGGGCATCGAGGGCATCGCCCAACTCTACCAGGGGGACTGCCTCGACCAGAAAGCGACGGCCATCCGGTTCCTGGACCCATTCCTTCACCATGAGACCGAGGCTTTCCTGATCTTCACCCAGATAAAAGAATCGACCGGTGCCGATTTGGGCGGAACCGAAGTCCAGTTCGATGTCAGCACCAATTGCGGAATCCGTCGTGGTGCCGGAGGAAGGGTCATCAACGGTCCCAAGCGTCCTGATTGCGGCTTCTAGTGATTCATCGAACTCCGTCCATACCTCCAAACGGGTAGTTTCACTGGAGAGACCGAAGCTTTCCGGTGTCGGCGGAGCTTCCCGAAGGACGATGTCCTGTTCAAAGCCGGCGCGTGTATAGGTATAGCGAAGATCAGCGGCAACGGCTCCTTGAAGGGCATCGGGGTAGACGACCACGTTGGATGAGACGAGCAACCCTGTGGTATCGGTGATGCCGGCCAACATGACTGTCTTGCCGGTAGCTATATCGTGCCAGCCTATCCCATGAACATGACTGGAAAGCAGGCGACCGTCCGGAAGTCGGAACTGAACGGCGGCAAAAGTATTGGGATTGGCCGCAAGCGTGACTCGATGGCTTCCCTGCCAAGCTCGTGCAGCCCCGGGAACCAGTTCAAAGGATTGCTGAGTCTCCTCCCATTCACCCTGTTCATTCCGGTAATGAAGCCCGGTGGCAAGCTCGACAATGGAGTTGGTGATGAGGCTGGATGATCCATCGGGAAGTATGACCGACTCGGTCACTTCGAGGACTCGCTGATGAGCGTCACGGGACAGGACATGGGGGGCTGGTCCCGGGTCGTTCTTAGTTGCTAAAGTGTCCTGAGCTGAAACGCCCAAAGGAATGGTGCCAAGGACCATGAGGGACACGGCAACGAAACGCGACGAGGCGGTCATACAGGCTGGTTGTTGAGGAGCGAGGCGTGTTTAGAACATAGGAATTGACCGGCCCGCAATGCCGAAGTTGGCAAAGATATTTCGGCACTTTCGGGTCATCGAATGGTCATCGGCTGTTGCCTGAAGCCTTCGCGTGACTTTGTCGTTAAAGATTGGGTCCCACCCGAGCATTCAGGCCTTGGGCGAGTTACATTCATGCCAGCTTTCGACCTTGTCACGGCGGCTCCCGATCGCCGTGAAGTGGAAGCCACAGGGTTGAGGCGACGATGCAACGTGCCTTTCCCAACCTGAGCAATGCCTGACCGTTTCCGAATCACCAAAGGTTGGGCACTTCGGTTCGCGCAGGAGAAGATAGCCGTGCCGGCACTGCTTCGCCGCGCGGGTTTGCCCGCCAATCTTTTCGATCAGGAAAGGATCCACGTCACGACGTCTGAAATCTTCGCGCTTTGGCAGGTCGTCTCCGAAATGAGTCCAGGCCCGGGCTTCGGGCTCAGGCTGGGCTCGGAGTTGCGATTCGAGCGCAGCCATCCGCTGGCGATCGCGGGCGTGTGCAGCCGATCATTCGGCGATGCGTTGCAACGACTCGCCCAGTACAAACAACTGACCTGCCCGGAGGAAATCCGCATCCGCCGTGGCGACCGTGAAACCTCGGTCCAGTTCCACTTCATCGAAGCAGGGGAAGCTGAACCCGACATCATGGTGGATGTCGGGCTTTACTGGATTCCAAACGTGGAACGACGCGGCTCCGATGGCGAAATTGTTCCGCTCCGTTTGGCTATGGAGATGCCAATTCGTTCTTCCGGGCCTTCCATTTATGGGAACGGATTTCGCCTTGTGAATGGCGTGCGAAAAATTGCGAGCCGGTGTAGCAACGGCAGCAATGAACCCCGGCGCAGGAATCCATTGGTTGTCAGCAGTCCTTGTGTCAGTAGCCATGCTGGCTGCGTCCACATTGCCCGCCGCCGAAAATGCCCCCTCACTCAAGGAGGCCTTCTCCGCACACTTCCAGGTCGGCACCGCCCTCAACCGCTCGCACGTCACGGGCTCCGGTGGTCGGCGCAGCTCCGAGCAGGTCGCCCAGGAAGTCGCGCTGGTGAAACAGCAGTTCAACCAGATCACCGCCGAGAACGACATGAAGTGGCAACTCATCCATCCGCGCGAGGGCGCCGACGGCTATGACTTCGGTCCGGCCGATGCCTTGGTGAACTTCGGCCGCAGCAACCGGATGGAAATTGTCGGTCATACGCTCGTCTGGCATAGCCAGATCCCCAACTGGGTCTTCGTCGGCACCAACCCGCCCCCGGCAAACACCAATGCACCCGCCGTCGCTGCCCGTGCCGACACCAACACCGCTACCACCAATGGCCCGCGTCGCGGTCGCTTCGGTCCCGGCTTCGGTGGTGGCTTCGGCCGATACGACGGTCCCCGCGCCTCACGCGAGGAGTTGCTCCAACGCATGCGCGACCACATCCACACCGTCGTTGGCCGATACAAGGGCCAGGTCAAAGTCTGGGACGTGGTGAACGAGGCCCTCGCCGACGGCGGCCCGGAGAACGTGTTCCGAAACTCCCTCTTTCTGGAAATCATCGGTCCGAACTTCATCGCCAAGGCCTTCCAATACGCCCACGAAGCCGATCCCGACGCCGTCCTCCGCTACAACGACTATGGGTTGGAGAACCCGGTCAAGATCCAGAAGCTCGTTACGTTGATCCGGTCATTGCAGGAACAGAAGGTGCCCATCCACGCCATCGGCACCCAGGCCCATCTCAATGTCTCCACCGCCGGATTCGACCAGATGGACCGGTCCCTCACCGAGCTGAAAAAGCTCGGCCTTCCCATCCATGTCACCGAACTCGACATCAACAGCGCCCAGGGCGGCCAACGCGGCACCGGCGCCGACATTTCCGCCAACGCCGCCACCACCCAGGGCGGCCTGGTCAGCGATGCCGACCAAAAGCTGGCCACCGCTTACGCCGGTGTGTTCCGCGCCTTCCTCAAGCACCGGGACGTGGTGAAGATGGTCACCTTCTGGGGCGTGAATGACGCCGTCTCCTGGCGCGCCCAAGGCAAGCCCCTGCTGTTCGATGGCGACAACAAACCCAAGCCCGCCTTCGACGCCGTCATGGCCGAAGCCGGAAAGGCCGCCGTCGCCGATTGACCCGTCGCCGATTGACCCGACACCAAGGTCGGGAATTCCACCGGGTCCACCGATTGAAGGTCTGGGCTTTCCTGTTCCCGACGCCCGGATTGCTCCAGGAACAGTCTCCACGAAAGCCCGGGGACGGGATCCGACCAACGCATCAGAGGCGCCTCAACCGCCTCCCCATCGATCCCATCCCGAACGCGAGGCGGACTTTTCGACCCGCATTTCCAGCTCCAATCCCACTCGGAACCTGTCCCTCCCCCCACGCCCACCCCTGACCCAAAATAACTAAACAAATCTTAAACACGCGTTTGACGTGTTTACGTTTGGTGGAATGTTTGTCCATCAGGAGAGCGATTGGTTCGCTGTTCTGGTTTCAACTTAAAATTCTCTCCATCAAACACATGAAGTTCATCAAGTCCCTGGGCATCGCTGCCCTCCTCGTTTCCTCCATCAACACCGCCGTCTTCGCTGCCGAAGCCGCCGCTCCCTCCAAGGACATCGTCGCCGTCGCCTCTTCCGCCGGCAGTTTCAACACCCTCGTCGCCGCCGTGAAGGCCGCCGGCCTGGTCGAAACCCTCCAGGGCAAGGGCCCCTTCACCGTGTTCGCCCCCACCGACGAAGCCTTCGCCAAGCTCCCGGCCGGCACCGTCGAGTCCCTCCTCAAGCCTGAGAACAAGGAAAAGCTCGTCGCCATCCTCACCTACCACGTCGTCGCCGGTAAGGTCATGGCCGCCGACGTCAAGACCGGCAAGGTCAAGACCGTCAATGGTCAGGAACTGGATGTGAAGGCCTGGAGCGGCAAGGTCAGCGTCAACGGCGCCAAGGTCACCGCAGCCGATGTCGCCGCGAGCAACGGCGTCATCCACGTCATCGACACGGTCGTGTTGCCGAAGTGATCCGCTGATGCCTTGGGCCTTGGGCCCACACACCCGATCCATGCCAACGCCGGAAAGTGTCTTCACTTTCCGGCGTTTGCCTTTTGGCATCCAACCCTCCTTGGCGATGCGACGAGACCTTTGGCTGAAAGCCCAGGCGTGAGGGTGGGGGGGGAACCCGTCGATCCAAGGCGCCAGAGGTCAGGCGCACTCCAGGACCTGGCGGACCTCTCGACCGCGAAACCGGTCGTTCACCGATTGCCAACCCATCAAGGGCGATCCAATCCCGACCGCGGACTTGGACCTCTTCTCGATCCTCATCCCTGAATTCGCCGGAGCACTTCATGCAGACGCGCTGCGTAACTGGACAGTTGCCGGCTTGGGGGTTGCCAATTGCAAAGGGCGTGGTTTCATTTGTCCATTCACCGGAGGCGACCCGCACCGCGCTCAGGCGCCGCACTTCCGGGAAAGCGATCCCTCATGAAACAGAAATCTTTTCAGACACAGAGCCCGAGACGGGCTGGCTTCACCTTGATCGAGTTGTTGGTGGTGATCGCGATCATCGCGATCCTGGCCGGCATGTTGCTGCCCGCATTGGGCAAGGCCAAGACCAAGGCCCAGGGCATCCAATGCATGAACAACGGCCGCCAGTTGATGTTGGCCTGGAAGCTCTACAGCGGGGACAATAATGAGAACTTGGTGGCCGCGAATCCCGTTCCCAGTGAGCCGCGTCGACCGATTTGGGTGCAGGGAAGCTTGGATTTCACCAGCGCCGCCAACACCAACATCAACGTCATCACCAACGGTCCCCTGTTCAAGTACGGAGGCCGTTCGCTCACCATCTACAAGTGCCCGGCTGACCTCGCAGCCGTCAGCAAGATCGGTCGCCTCCGCTTCACTCCGCGCGTCAGAAGCATCTCGATGAGCCAAGTGTTTGAAGGTGGCCAATGGCTGCCGGCACCCCCGTGGCGGACATACTCGAAGGAAAGTTCCATCGTCAATCCGTCCCAGACCTGGGTCTTCATCGACGAACATTCGGACAGCATCAACGACGCCGCCTGCGCTGTTCAAATGGCTGTCCCCGGTGCCCGGACCGCCCAGATCATCGATTTCCCCGCGAGCTATCACAACGGAGCAGCCGGCCTTTCCTTCGCCGATGGTCATGCCGAAATCCATCGCTGGGTCGGGTCCCGCATCAAGGCAAAGACCACCTACACCGGCACCATGCCGCTCAATGTCCCCGCTGGCGACTCAGTGGTCGACGTCATCTGGTGGTCGGAGAATACCACCGTTCGCTGATCTGCCCTCACCCGCCATCATCCCGCCGACCTTTGCGGCGGGGTGATTGGGTCAGGCAACAGCGGTTTCGCTTTCCAGCCCTGCGCCTTCGCAGGGCTTTTTCGCGTTCACACTCCCCGGCACCGTTCACTTTTTCGCCCCAACTCCCCACGCTTCCACGCACAAACGCTTTCCCAAGTCATCAATCCCCCTTCCCTCATTGATTCCCGGCAGCACTTCGCCTATCCACTCGCCCCGGCTGTTGCGGACAACCAGCCAATCCGGAGTGGCTCCCCGCCACTCCCGACCAAAACCGCATGAACGATCCATTCCCTCAGCTCGCCCGTCGGATCTCCGACCTGATCCATTCGTATCGGTCCGGCAAATCGCGTCCGGATCCGAAGGGATTTGAGGCCCTGGCCGCCGACATCTTCGCGGCGCAGTTCGAACACAATCCCGCCTACCAGACCTGGTGCAGGGCTCGCGGTGTCACCCCGGATCAACACCCCAGTTCCCACCAGTTCCCCTCCGTCCCGACCGCACTCTTCAAGGAAACCCTCTTCACTTCCATCCCCCCCGATCAACGCGTCGCCGAGTTCCATTCCAGCGGAACCACCAGCCAACACCCCAGCCGACACGTCCACTCCGCCGATTCCCTCGCCCTTTATCGCAGTTCCGCCCTCGCCCACTTCGAACATCATCTGTTGCCCGACCTCGAGGAACTGGTCGAAACCGGTCTGCACGAACCGGAGGACAAACCCACCTTCATCTCGCTGACGCCGTCGCCCAAGGATGCCCCCCACTCCTCGCTGGTCCGGATGTTCGGCGATATCTTCATCGCCCACGGTCACCCGGACTCCGTCTTCGTCGGACGCATCGGGGGCGATTCCGGTTGGGAACTCGATCACGGCCGTCTCAGGGAAGCCCTGATCCTTTCCCTCTGCACCCTGCGCCCCGTCTTCCTCCTCGGCACCGCCTTCAACGTCGTTCACCTCATCGATCACCTCGTCGAGGCCGATCAGAACTATTACCTCCCCGAAGGCTCGCGCCTGATGGAAACCGGTGGGTACAAGGGGCGCTCCCGTGAACTCTCCCGGACCGACCTGCACCTGGAAGTCGAACAGTTCCTGGGAATTGTCCCGGCCGGAATCGTGACCGAGTTCGGCATGAGCGAACTCAGTTCCCAAGGCTACGACCGGGTGGCCAAGCCGTTGACCAAGGGCAAGGCCGTTCCTCCCGTCTTCACCTTTCCACCCTGGGCCCGCGCCACCGTCGTTTCTCCCGAGACCGGCCTGGAAGTCGCCGACGGCGAACGCGGCCTCCTCCGCGTGGTCGACCTCGCCAACCTCTGGTCGGTGTCCGCCGTCCAGACCGCCGATGAAGCCATCCGCCGCGGCAATCGTTTCGAGTGGATCGGCCGCGACATCCAGGCCGAACCACGCGGTTGCTCCCGGATGAGCCTCTGAGCCCCCATGAACGCGCATCCCAACCTCTTCCTCGCCGATCTCGGCCCCGAACTCCAACTCACCCCGGCCACCATCCGCGAAGCCTGCCTCACCATCCGGCGCAATCGCGATTCCTGGCTCGCCCGGCTCCGCACCCGCCAGATCGCCGAGATCATCGCCTATACCGCCGAACAATGGCTCGAGCCCGACAACGGTTTCCGGGCCCGTCTCCTTCACGAATCTCCCACCGCCCTCGGCATCGGCCCCGCCACCGTCGCCCGCGGACTCGACACCTTCTTCCGCCAGTTGACCGTCGAAAACCTCGAAGGCCTCGTCACCCAGGACCTCGGCGACGCCAAACGGCTCGACGACTTCTCTTCGGGCGTCATCGAGATCCGGCATGGCCGTTCCGCCATGGCCCGCGGCCCCGCCCTCCTCGGCCACCTCACCGCCGGCAATCTCCCGGTTCCCGCCCTGCATTCCATGGTCCTCGGGTTGCTCGTCCGTTCCTCGCAGTTCATCAAATGCGCCTCCGGTTCGTCCCTGGCCGCCCGGCTGTTCGCCCATTCCCTCGCCCAGACCGAACCCCGCATCGCTTCCTCCCTCGAAATCGCCGAATGGTCCCGCGATTCCTCGGATCTCGATGCCGCCTTCTTCTCCGAGGTCGATTGCCTCACCGCCACCGGCTCCGACGAAATGCTCGCTGAAGTCCGCAGCCGCGTCCCCGTCCGCACCCGCTTTCTGGGCTACGGACATCGGGTCAGCTTCGCCTTCGTCTCCGGCGAAATGCTCTCCACCTACTCCACCCGCCGCGTCATCCGCGACCTCGCCTCCGATGTCACCGCGTGGAACCAGCTCGGCTGCCTCTCCCCCCACGTCATCTACGTCCAGGACGACGGCGCCCTTTCCCCGGAAGGCGTCGCGGAACAACTCGCCGCCGAACTCGCCCGACGCGAAGCCGAGGATCCACGCGGACCCATCCCCGTCGCCGACGCCAATGCCATCCTCGCGCGCCGCGCCGTCTACCAGATGCGCGCCGCCGTCGCCCAGCAATCCGTCGAACGCGTCCGCATCGAAACCGCCTTCCGCGATCTCCCCTCCGGCGTCCGCATCTGGGAAAGCCCCGACTCAACGGCGTGGACCGTCGTCTACGATGCCGATCCCCGCTTCGAACTCTCCTGCCTGAACCGCTTCATCTACGTGAAGGGCATCCGTCAGTTCTCCGAACTCCTCAGCTTCGCCGAACCCGTCCGTCGCCACGTCTCCACCGTGGCCATCGCCGCCGTCGATTCCCGTGCCATCGAGATCGCACGCGACCTCGCCCGATGGGGCGTCTCCCGGGTCTGCCCCGTCGGGCGCATGCAGGAACCTCCCTTCCCCTGGCGTCACGACGGACGCCCCGCGCTCGGCGATCTCATCGAGTGGACCGACTACGAAACCGCCTGACCCTCCCCTTTAATGCAACTCCGGAAATCATTCCAGATCGAATCCGCCCATCGTCTGCCCCACGTCCCGCCCGGCCACAAGTGCGGTCGGCTTCACGGGCACTCCTTCATCATCGAGATCGTCCTCGACGGCCCCGTCGATCCCCACACCGGCTGGGTCATGGACTTCGCCGACATCAAGGCCGTGTTCAAACCCCTCTTCGATCAACTCGACCACAACCTCCTCAACGACCTTCCCGGCCTGGAGAATCCCACCAGCGAAAACCTCGCCCTCTGGATCTGGACCCGTCTCAAACCCACCCTCCCCCTCCTCACCCAGATCGTCATCGCCGAGACCTGCAACTCCCGCTGCATCTATTCCGGCCCCGGAACCTGATCCCCGGGAGCGCGGTATTCATTCCGCACTCCGGCGACCGACCGTCGGAGCGCCCTTCCCGCTTACGGCGACTGCTCCGTCACCCGCGGCAAGGTGAAGTAAAAACACGAACCCTTGCCCACTTCGCTCTCCACCCGCACCTCACCCCCGTGCGCATGGACGATGTGCTTCACGATGCTCAATCCCAGCCCCGTCCCCCCCTGCTCCCGGGCCCGTCCCTTGTCGATCCGATAAAACCGCTCGAAGATCCGTTCGCGCGCCTCCGCCGGGATCCCCAGGCCGTCATCCGCCACCCAGGCCTCGACGATGTCCTCATGCATCGACCGGGCACCGATCACCACCCGACCGTTGGGCCGGCCATACTTGACGGCGTTGTCGACCAGGTTCGAAAACACCTGCTGCAACCGGTCTCCATCCCCGTGGATCCGCACGTTCTCGGGCACATCATTCCTCAACTGGGTGCCCCGATCCGCCGCCTTCGATTTCAGATCCTCCACCACCTGTTCCACCACCGCCCGCAGCGAGGTCGGTTGCAGGTTCATGATCACCTGACCCGACTCCAACTGGGAGATCGTGAGCAGATCCTCGATCAGATAAGTCAGGCGATCCGCATGCTTGTCGATGACCTGAAGGAAACGGGTGGTGGTGTCCGGATCATCCTTTGCCCCGGCCAACAGGGTTTCGGTATAGCCCTTGATCAACGAAAGCGGCGTCCGCAATTCATGGCTGACGTTCGCGACGAATTCCCGTCGTTGTTCCCCCAACCGCTTGTGCTGGGTCAGGTCATGGAACACGAACAAGGTTCCTGCCAACAACCGGTCCGGATCCCGCAACGCCACCGCATTCACCTGCAAGGTCCGCACCGGATCTTCCCCCAACTCCAACTCCTGATCCGTCAACCGCCCCTGCTGCACCGTCCGCCGCGCCAACCCCTCCATCTCCGGCACCGGCAACGCCACCCCCACCGGCACACCCCGGAACTCCGAGGCCAACCCGAACAACCGCACCAACGCCGGATTCATGTGGACCACCCGACCCTGGGGATCCAGCAACAACACCCCCTCCACCATGCTGTCCAGCAACGCCTGCTGCTTCGATTGCTCCTCCACCAACGCCAGGTGCCGTTGCGTCTTCAGCTCCGCCATCCGCAGTGAAGCCTCCCGGAACCGCTCCTTCAGTTCACGATGCTTCCGCGCCAGTACCAGGATCACCCCGATCAGCCCCAACCCCACCAAGATCTCCAGCCACATCATCCCTGCCTCAATTCTCCACAAACCGGTATCCCACGCCCCGGACCGTATCCAGGTAACGCGCCGCCGCACCCAGCTTCTCCCGCAACCGCCTCATGTGCGTGTCCACCGTCCGGGTATCGATCACATTGTCATACTCCCACACGTCCTGAAGCAGCTGATCCCGGCTCTGCACCCGCCCACGCCGCATCGCCAGCGTCGTCAACAGCTTGAATTCCGTCGCCGTCAGATCCACCCGCTTCCTCGACACCGTCACCAGGTGCCGCGGGATGTCGATCACCAGCTCGCCAAACGTCAGTTGCTCCGGGGTATCCACCGATTCCGCACGGCGCTTCAACAGGTTCTTCACCCGCAACACCAGTTCCCTCGGACTGAACGGCTTGGTCACATAGTCGTCCGCTCCCAGCTCCAGGCCCAGCACCCGATCGATCTCCGCCGCCTTCGCCGTCAACATGATCACCGGAATCGACGAGGTCGCCGCATCCCGTTTCAACAGCTTGCACACCTCCAACCCGTCCACCTCCGGCAACATCAGATCCAACAGGATCAGGTCAGGCACCGTCTCACGCGCCTTCTTCAACGCCTCCGCCCCATCATCCGCTGTCGTCACCTCGAATCCCGCCTGCTTGAGGTTGAAACCCACAAGCTCCAGCGCGTCCGGCTCATCGTCCACCACCAGAATCTTTGCCATGCTCCTCGCTGGTCTAGGCATGACGGCATCCTGAATCAATCGCTTCCCCGTTACAACCCGGTGACGGACCCCTCCTCACCTGCGGGTGCATCCCACAATTGTGGGCGAGTACACCGTCCCCCGACTGGAGCGGCGAGCCCCGTTCGCCGTCCCACAGGACACCCCCTCGTCGCCTCCTCTGCCAGGCCCGGTGTCAGGCTGCGCCCGACATTCCACCCATTCCAACTGGCGGATTGAAATGACGCCCCGCCGTATCCACGTTTGCCGCAGCCATGAAGTTCATCCTGACGACACACAACGTCACCCTGACCGAAGCCATCGAGAAACATGTGATGGAGAAGATCGAGAAGCTGGAGCACATCGATCGCTGGCTCCTCGACGCCCGCGTCACCCTGGAAAAGGATCACACCGCCCATTCCCCCGAAAAGCAGTTCAAGTGCGGCATCCGCATCGGCATCCGCGGCAATGACCTCTACGCCGAAGATCAAAATGCCGATCTCTACACCGCCATCGATGAGGCCGTGAAGAAGATCGAGGGCCAGATCCGCCGCAAACACAGCAAGCGCAAGGCCGCCACCCACAAGGTCGCCGCCCGTACCAAGGAAAGCCGGCGCGCCCTCTGAACCCGAACCGGGCGGGTGCCGTCACCCGCCCATCCCCCCTCCCCAGCGCCCCTCACGTCCGCATGATCCTCCGAGCCCGGCACGTTCTGCCCATTGCCGGCCCACCCATCCCGAACGGCGCCATCCTCCTCCAGGGCTCCCGCATCGCCGCCGTCGGTTCCTGGCCCGATCTCGCCGCGTCCGCCCCCGCCGCCGCTCCCGTCATCGATTACGGCGACGCCCTCCTCCTTCCCGGTCTGGTCAACGCCCATTGCCACCTCGATTACACCGACATGGCCGGTCTGCTCGCTCCGACCCGCGAGTTCCCTGACTGGATCAAGACCATCATGGCCGCCAAGGGCGCGTGGTCCGACGCCGATTTCCACCGCTCCTGGCTCCGGGGCGCCAGCCAACTCCTCGCCACCGGCACCACCTCCGCCGCCAATATCGAAAGCCTCCCCGCCGCCTTCTCCCTGCTCCGGCCCCAGTCCCCCGTCCGCATCCATTCCTTTCTCGAAATCACCGGCGTCCGTGTCCAACGCGATCCCGCCCAGATTCTCGCCGACGCCGAATCCACCCTTCAATCCGCCCCGCCCGCACCCGGTGCCGTCGGTCTCTCGCCGCACGCCCCCTACTCCACCGTCCCCGAACTCCTCCGCCTCGCCGCCCAGTCCGCCCGCCGCCGCGGATGGCGCCTCACCACCCATCTCGCCGAGTCCCGGGCCGAGTTCGACATGTTCATGTACCGGCGTGGATCGATGTTCGAATGGCTCGAATCCCAACGCGCCTGCTCCGATTGCGGCCAGGGTTCCCCCATCCGCCACGCCGCCCGGCACGACCTCCTCGGACCCGACTTCCTCGCCGTCCACGTGAATTACCTGTGGGATGGTGACGCCCGCCTGCTCGCCGATTCCTGGAGTTCGGTCGTTCATTGCCCCCGCTCCCACAGCTATTTCCGGCATCAACACTTTCCCGCCACCGAACTCGCCGCCGCCGGCGTCAACCTCTGTCTCGGCACCGATTCCCTCGCCTCCACCCGCGCTTCCGGCCCCTTCCCCCCCACCTTGTCCCTCTTCGATGAAATGGCCGAACTCGCCTCGCGCGACAACACCCTCCCGCCCGCCGAGATCCTGACCCGCGCCACCCTCAATGGCGCCCGCGCCCTCGGCCACGGCGACCTCCTCGGCGCCCTCGAACCCGGGCGCCTCGCCGACATCACCGTCATCCCCGGTCGCGCTTCTGGCGCACACATCGAAGACCTCGCCATCCATCACTCCGGCTCCGTCCTCGCCACCTGGATCGGCGGACGCTGCGTCTGGCATCAACCCGGGGTCGCCCCAGCCCAACAGGCGGTCGCATGACCCCCACCCCTCATACCCCCCCGGAAGCTCCCCCCGCCTCCCTCTTCCCGCCCCCGCTCCTCGCCTCCGTCCACTCCACCTTCCTCCAATCCCCCACCACCGCCGCCCACGGCATCTCCTCCGGCTCCCTTCCCTGGCTCGTCGCCCTCCTCCACCGCGCCTTCCCAGACCGCCCCATCGTCGTCGTCACCGACGGTCTCAAGTCCCAGGAACGCATCCACGCCGATCTCGCCACCTGGCTCCAACCCACCCCCGCGCCCCTCTTCCATCCCGCCTGGGAAACCCTCCCCCACGAAAACAAGCTGCCCCACGCCGACATCGTCTCCGAACGCCTCGAAACCCTTCTCCAACTCACCTCACCTGCCCCGTCCCGCCCCCAGCTCGTCGTCACCTCCGTCATCGCCCTCCTCCAGAAGACCTTCACCCCGGCCGATCTCCAACTCCGATCCCGCACCCTGCGCCGCGCCGATACCCTCAATCCCCTCGACCTCATCGAATGGCTCGAGGAACAGGGCTATGAACCCGAAGCCCAGGTCACCGCCCGCGGCGAACTCTCCTGGCGCGGCGGTATCGTCGATGTCTGGCCCCTGTCCGCCCATTGGCCCGTCCGTCTCGAGTTCTTCGGCGACGAACTCGAATCCCTCCGCGAATTCGATCCCCAGGCCCAGACCTCCCGCGAAATCATCCATCAGGTCGTCCTCCCACCAGCCGGCGAACTCAGTGTCCTCCGCCCCCGCCATCGGATCCCCGCCGCCGACACCTCCCCAGCCCCACCGCTGTCTGATCTGGGTTCCTTCCTCGATTTCCTCCCCGCCTCCGCCGTGCTCGTGCTGTGCGATCCCGAGGCCCTTCACGCCCAGGCCTCGCGGCATCAACAGCAGATCCCCCTCGACGACCCCTTCACCCTCCCTTGGGAATCCTTCCTCGACCAGGCCTCGGCCCGCGGCATCCGTCGGATCGAACTCTCCGAATCCAATGCCCCCGATCCAGCCTCCGCCCCGACGGACCTTGCCGATCTCGCGTTGCCCAGCCTCGACGCCTACCGCCCCATCGGTGCCGCCCTGCCCGATCCCCAGATCGCCGAAGCCCAACGCCGCGAATTCTTCGCCCAACTCCATCGGTGGCAACGCCAGTCCCATCACGTCCACGTCTTCTGCGGCCACGAAGGCGAACGCCAACGCTTCCGCGAGCTCTGGTCCGAATTCGGTCTCGATCTTCCCGCCCCCGATTGCCATCTCGGCATCCTCAGCCGCGGATTCCTCGTCCCCTCCGAACGGCTCGTCGTCGTCACCGACGCCGAGATCTACGGCCGTTACAAGGTCCAACGCCCGCGCCGCCTCAAGTCCCCGCACGCCCAGGCCGTCCGCTCGGTCTTTGAAGTCGACTTCACCGACTTCGACGAAGGCGATCACGTCGTCCACATCGAGCACGGGATCGGGATCTATCGCGGCCTCCAGACCCTCACTTCCCAGGGTCGTCGACGCGACACCGCCGCCCCCTCCGAAGGCGGCCAGGAATGCCTGGTCATCGAGTACGCCCCTTCCGGTCCCGGCGATGAGGCGCCCCGCCTTTACGTCCCGGTCAGCGAAGCCCATCTCGTCAGCAAATACGTGGGCGCCGGCAAGGCCCGTCCCCAGCTCTCCTCCCTCGGCGGTTCCCGTTGGGCCAAGGCCAAGGACCACGCCCAACGCGCCGTGCGCGATCTCGCCGCCGAACTCCTCACCGTCCAGGCCTCCCGCGCCACCCGCCCCGGCCACGCCTTCACCCAGGACTCCCCCTGGCAACGCGAGTTCGAAGCCTCCTTCGAATACGAGGAAACCGTCGATCAACTCCGCGCCATCGCCGCCGCCAAGGCCGACATGGAAAATCCGCGCCCCATGGATCGCCTGCTCTGCGGCGATGTCGGCTTCGGCAAGACCGAGGTCGCCATCCGCGCCGCCTTCAAGGCCGTCCTCGGCGGCAAACAGGTCGCCATCCTCGTCCCCACCACCGTCCTCGCCCAACAACACTTCAACCATTTCCGCGACCGGATGACCGAGTATCCCGTCCGCATCGAACTCCTCTCCCGCTTCCGCTCCCCCAAACAACAGCGCGCCGTCCTCGAAGCCGCCGCCAATGGCACCGTCGACATCGTCATCGGCACCCACCGCATCGTCTCCCCCGATGTCCAGTTCAAGGACCTCGGCCTCGTCATCGTCGACGAAGAACAGAAGTTCGGCGTCCGCCACAAGGAACAGTTCAAGATCCTTCGCCAGACCGTCGATGTCCTCACCCTCAGCGCCACCCCCATCCCCCGCACCCTCTACCTCGCCCTCACCGGTGCCCGCGACCTTTCCACCCTCGAAACCCCACCCCAGGACCGGCTCCCCGTCGAAACCATCGTCACCAACTACGACGAACGCATCATCCGCGATGCCATCCAGCGCGAACTCAATCGCGGTGGCCAGGTCTTCTTCCTCCACAACCGCGTCTCCTCCATCGAAGCCCTCGCCCTCCGCCTCAACGCCCTCGTCCCCGACGCCCGCATCGTCGTCGGCCATGGCCAGATGGATCCCGACGACCTCGAACGGATCATGACCCGTTTCGTCAACGGCGAGGCCGATGTCCTCGTCTCCACCACCATCATCGAAAGCGGCCTCGATATCCCCAACGCCAACACCATCATCATCGACCGCGCCGACCGCTTCGGCCTCTCCGAACTCTACCAGCTCCGCGGTCGCGTCGGACGCTACAAACATCAGGCCTACGCCTATCTCCTCCTCCCCCGCCACGCCCAGCTCCTCGCCGAAGCCCGCAAACGGATGTCCGCCATCAAGCAGTACTCCGCCCTCGGCTCCGGCTTCAAGATCGCCATGCGCGACCTCGAGATCCGCGGCGCCGGCAACCTCCTCGGCGCCCAGCAAAGCGGTCACATCACCGCCGTCGGATTCGACCTCTATTGCCAGCTCCTCGGCCAGAGCATCGCCACCCTCAAGGGCGAATCCCCGCGCCCTCGCGTCGAGGTCCGCGTCCGTCTCGATTTCCTCGCCCTCAACCCTTCCGAACTTCCCCCGCCTCCCGAACCCGTTCCCGACCTCCCCAAACGCAGTCCCGCACCCCGCATCGAAGTCCCCCGCGACACCTGGGTCTGGGTCGACACCGATGAATCTCCCACCCCGGCCCGTCGCAACTCCCGCAAGACCCGCTCCGTCGACGATCCCGCCCAGCCCATCCCCCGCGAGCCTGCCTTCCTTCCCCTCGATTACATCCGCGAATCCAACCAGCGCGTCGAAGTCCATCGCAAGCTCGCCCAGGCCGCCGACAAGCCCGCCCTGGAAACCCTCCAGCGCGAATTGCGCGATCGTTTCGGTCCCCTTCCTCCGCCTGTCGCCCTCCTGCTCGAACTCGCCGATCTCCGACTCCACGCCGCCGCCCATCGCGTCACCGCCATCGAAGTCATCGACGACAAACTCCGCCTCACCCGCAATGGAGATCTTGTCACGGTCGGCGGCCATTTCCCCCGCCTGACCCGTCGCACCGCCACCACCCGCCTCGCCGAGATCCGTCGCCTCATCCAATCCCTCGGCACCTGACCCCTCCCCCGGAGCGGTGAGCGCCACTCGCCGTCCCATTCCCGCTCCAAACCCAACAAGGGAGTGATTTCATCCCTGAATCGCCCAACTCAAACTCCCCCCTTGCGCAACCCTCTGGAAGCCCCCCTCCGCCCCCCCTGCCCCGAAGGGGCCCAATGAGACAGCCCAAGGCAACGCCTTGAGTCCGATCCCCACCCACCCAACCAGCCCTGAAAGGGCGCAACCCCACTGGCAACTCCTGCAAAACTCAGGGACGGAACAGAGGCATTTCCTCCAGAGCCGACGAGAACGCCGGGTCGAACAGGGGAATCCGTATTCTCCTCGAAAACCCCTGTCGTCCCGACGGCAATTTGGACAGGACCCGTGGCAAAATACCGAAACACGACCCCATCCAGGCGTCCCTCGAAAAGAAAACGACCCGGACGACGGCAGGCGTCATCCGGGTCGACTCGATCAAATCCAGATCAAGGCATCTGTCGGATGCGGAAATGCTGCCCAAACTCCTGCACTTCGAGATCCAGAATGATTTCTTCATCCTCAGCGATGAAGGGCTCACCGACAGCCATCCAGGCGCTGAAATCATCGGTCCCTTCCACCACGTAACGGCTTCCCAGGACGACATTGAGCGCCAAGCGGACACGGCTGACTGCAATGCCGAGGGTCGGCACAAATGGGGGTGATCCGATGAGGATGCGGGGTGCGGCGGTGAAGCCGCTGCCGGGATTGACGATCTGAATTCCGGTGACCTTGCCATCGGCGATGACTGCGGTGGCGACCGCGCCGCTTCCACCACCTCCGGAAATCCGGACGACCGGAGGTTCGGTATAGCCGGATCCACCATCGACCAGATTGGCCCCCACGATAAACCCGTTGATCACCTGGAGTGTGGCCACGGCGCGGCGCGGCAATGAGGGAGGCGCATCAATGAGGATCGCGGGAACTCCGGTATAGCCGGATCCAGGACTTACGATGGTGACTGCGGTGACGATCCCATTCACCACCGTTGCGGTCGCAGCAGCCCCCTGTCCGCCGCCACCAGTGATGGTCACGGTCGGGGTGTTGGTATAGCCGATCCCGCCATCTGTGAGGATGGCTCCGACGACAAATCCGTTCACTACCTGGGCCACGGCCGTGGCGCCTCTCGAGTGGAGGCTCCGGGGAATCACTTCAAACCGATGGAGCCCCGAGATATCTGCGTCGGAAAGTGCCCGATGATAGATCCTCAAGGATCTCAAACTCCCTTTGAGATAGGTCGGGCTCGATCCCAATTCCTTTCCTAGAGCGACAAAAAAATTGGAGGTGCTCGGATTCCCATCGACCACTCGCAGCGGTTTCACCACCTGAAGTGCTCCGTCGACATAGAACCGGACCGTGCCCGCCGGGCCGGTGGCAGCATCCGTCTTGAATACCACACTGATCCAATGTTCCTGAGTCAGGTCGATTGGATCACTCAATGCAACATCCCAATAGGCAGGTGAATTCTGTAAGGAACCCACAAGGATGCGCGAGTTCTCACTGAGGCCTATCCCAAAGTAGGGAACGCTCCAACCTTCGCTGTAGATCAGTGGAGCGGTAGCGGAGGCCGGTTGGGATTTCAGGAAGAAGGTGAAGCTGTACTCACGTACCCGATTGACATGACCAGGGAATGGACCCGCGGAAAGATGCTGTTGGATTCCATCAAACTCGATCCCACCCGCGCTGGAGGCCGCGAAGACCGGGGGTTGTGGAGACTGGAACACGAGGCTTCCTACCGCGGGGCTGAAGGAATTGGTGAACGGATAGTGAGCCACCAATTGCTCAGTGAGATAGGCCGGTTGGGCCTGGATGCCGATGACCCAGCAGATGGCAACGATCCAGGGCAGGACTCGTCGAAAACAACTTGGATGATGTTTCATGGGGGACGCGGAACTTGAGGATGTTGACAGGATGGCAGGGGTGTCTCGGTCGACCGCCCGTTAGATCTCCAAACACAACAGAACATCCCCGGGCGGTCTTGATACTTTCATCAGGTCCGCAGATTGATTCAACTACGAAACAAGCCTTCGACCGAAGCCTCATCACCTATGCTTGAAGGGATTCAACGTGATTCTGGGACGGTCCCCTCCTTCTTCACCCTCCAACCAATCGCCACGCCGTCGGGATCCCTTCGCCCCATAACAGTCTGCTCCAACCCGGAGGGTTCACAGCCATTAGCCGGTGGTTGAGGAGCGAAGCGACGATACCACCGGGCCAACGCCCCAAACCCATCCGCATCCCGGAGGGATGCCAGCCAATCCCTGCTGCGATCCCCTCTGTGCCCTCTGTGGTGAACAGAAACCAATCCGTCCTATCCGAGGGGACAGGCTCGGGAAGGTTCTGGGACCGCCTACGAATACGAGGTCGAACCCATCGGTCCATAGGGGTAGGGATGGCCCTGGTGGGCCACCCCTCCCTCCAAACCGGACAGGCGGTTCTCCCGCATCCGGCTTTCCAGTCGATGGGGTCTAACGGTGAGACTAGTCGTATTGGCAGGAGCCACTCCTCAGACTGAAGAGCCCCTGTTGTGAGAACCATGCGTTGGTCCAGGTCTGATGGTCTTTGGTGGTCTTTCCCGATCCCGGGCGCTTTTGCCGTTTTCGTAACATGGCTCGGAGTCGGCGGCGGACGAACTGGTCCTGCTTGTGCAGCACGGTCTTCACACTGTCTTTGAAGTACCCGTACCACCCGCGCAGGCTCCGGTTCAGGCTCACGATGATCTGGGGCAGACTGTGCCCGGAGGTCCGGGGCGTCTTTTCTCGGATCGTCGTTCGCAGCTTGTCCTGACTCTTCTCCCGAGGCCATTTGTAGCCTCGCTTGAAGTGCCAACCCAGGAAGTCGAAGCCCTCACCCTGTCCGTGATTCACCACCCGCGTCTTGGTTGGGTGCAGCGTTAATCCCGCCGTCTCCACCCATTCCCGCAGGAATATCATCACTTCCAGGGCCTGTTCTTCGCTCAGGCACAGGATCACGAAATCATCCGCGTACCGCACCATATGCCAGCCGCGCCGGGCCACTTCGTGGTCCAGTTCGTTGAGATACAGATTGGCCAGTAGCGGACTGATCACGCCTCCCTGTGGTGTGCCGGTTTCGGTGGGTTGCCACCCTACCAGCTCTTCCAGGACGCCTGCCTTGAGGAATTGTCTCAACAACCCAAGCACCTTCCCGTCGACAATTCGCTCCTCCACTTTCTCCATCAACCGCTCATGCGGGATCGTGTCGAAGTAGCTCTTCAAATCGGCATCCACCACCACGGTGTGCCCGCTTCTCAGAAGCTCCTCCACCCGACCGACCGCTTCGCGGCAGCCCCTTCCGGGGCGGAACCCGTAACTGTGTTCGGCAAACTCACGCTCGAAGATCGGTTCGATCACCGCCTTCAAGGCTCCCTGCACCGTCCGATCTCTCACCACCGGTATGCCCAGTGGCCGCTTCTCGTTGCTCCCCGGTTTGGGGAGCCACGTTCGGCGTAACGGTGCCGCTCGATAGGTCCCGTGGCGCAGTTCTTCGCGAAGTTGTTGGATCTGCTCCGACAACCCTTCTTGGAACCCCTCCACGGTCTGTCCATCCACTCCGGGTGCGCCGTCATTTCGCCACACTCCCCAGAAGCCAACTTCCAGTGTGTGGGGGTCCATGACTTTGTCCCAGAGTCGAAACCACTTGGTTCCCGGCTCGTTCTTGTCGAGCCGCGCTAGCATCGGGTCCGTCCAGACGCTGTGTTTGACCCACGACCATCGGTCGTAGAGCTCTCCGGCTTGTTGAGGTGGGGTTGCCCCCGCCACTGACGCCGGTTTCACCTTTTGGTTTTCACTCATCTGTAGGTACCCGCTTCCATCTCCCTGCATCCCTTTGCTCCACGATCGTTACTCGCTTCATCGCTACTACGGATGCTCTGTCTCCCTCCCGGCCGGCTCTTCGGCACGGTGGCATGAACACCGGTTCTGTCCGGGTAGGGTATCCCTGCTTGTCTCGCAGACGCTTCTCATCATTCCGACTCCAACCACCGCGTGGAACGCCCAGACCTTTCTCTGTCAGGTTGCTGCTTTTCTCAGTCTGGACGCACATCGTTGAGCCGATGCCTTTCGGCATCCCAGCTAGTACGCTGGCATGGGCGCGATGAGGGCTTCGCCGTAGCTCCGAGAGCTCGCCTTCCAACTTCGGCCGAATCGAGTTCACTAGGTATTTTGACCTTTCTGTTACGGACTGATGATTCACCTCCGGCAGCTCCCCACCAGTCGTCTCCGACTCGCAGTAGCCTTCGGTCACAGGTGGGCAAACCCTTCCACCTGACAGGGACTTCCACCCTGCAATGTCTGCGCCTTCACAGGCGCACGGAGCGGCGATCTCCGGTCGCCGTCCCATTCAGACGGCGAGCAACCCTCGCCGCTCCGCCCCCCCTCCGTGCATCCCGACGTTGTTGGGTGACCCCTCGTACTCGCACCCGCCAACAACTGCGGGATGCTCCACCCCCTCCCTTTTCGTGCGTTTCGTGTGTTTCGTGGTTTGAAATCCTCACGGACAATTTTCCCCTCCTCCACTTTTGCCTTCTCCGCGTTCCCTGCGGCTCCGCGCGAAACCCACGGAGCGGCGATCTCCGGTCGCCGTCCCATCCTGACGGCGAGCAACCCTCGCCGCTCCGACCAGTCCAGCCTTGATGCCCCCGTGGCCGTGAATGTGTCGGTGGACCGTCGATCCAAGGCGGCGTGTTTCCGCACTGGCCCCGATGCCGACCCGGTTGTCGACATCGCACAGGGTCGAAGCGCACCCGAGATCAAACAGGCATCCATCTCGAAGCCCCCAATCCCGTCACAGTTCCCGTTTGGTTTCGGGCGTGTGACAGGTACGGTGCGCGCCGTTCGATTCATCATGAGCACTTCGGTCATCAGCAACGGCTCCGCACCCCTGCCCGCACTTCCGCCCGGGGTCAGTTTCCATCGTCTCGAAAACGGTCTCGAACTCATCCTCCGCGAAGACCGCTCCGCACCCGTCGTCAGTGCCCAGGCCTGGTGTCGGGCCGGGTCCATCGATGAAGGCCGTTGGGTCGGCGCCGGCCTGTCCCACATCCTTGAACACATGCTTTTCAAGGGTACCGACATCCGCGGTTCAGGCCGCATCGACCAGGAGGTCCAGGCCGCCGGCGGCTACATGAACGCCTACACCTCCTTCGACCGCACCGTTTACTGGATCAACGTCCCCAACACCGGCGCCACCATCGCCATCGACATCCTCTGCGACATCTTCCAGCACGCTTCCCTGCCCGCTGATGAACTGGTGAAGGAACTGGATGTGATCCGGCGCGAGATGGACATGGGCAACGACGATCCCGGTCGCCGTTCGTCCCGTCGCCTCTTCGAGACCGCCTATCACCGCAGTCCCTACCGCTTTCCGGTCATCGGCATCACCGACCTCTTCAACCGCATCACCCGCGAGGATCTCGCCGCCTATTACGCCGAGAAATACGCCCCCAACAACTGCTTCATCGTCGTGGTCGGCGACGTTCGACCCGCCGATGTCATCGCCCAGATCCGCGCCTCCTTCGCCAAGTCCCCCGCCCGACCCGTCCCCGCCACTGTCCCGATTGCCGAACCCCGTCAGGCCGCTCCCCGCGAATCCCTCGAAGAAGCCCCGGTCGAGCTCGGCCATTTCCACATCGCCTGGCACATCCCCGACGTCCGGCACCCCGACATCCCGGCGTTGGACGTCCTGTCGACCCTGGTGGGATCCGGTCGCAGTTCGCGGCTGTATCAGGCGGTGCGCGAACGGGCCGGTCTGGTGCATTCGGTGGGAGCCTGGATCTACACGCCCGGACAGGCGGGCCTGTTCGGCGCGAGCGGCGTCTGTGACGGACCCCGGTTCAGCGCGGCGCGCGACCAGATCATCGCGGAAATCGACCGCATGAAGCTGGAACTGGTCTCCGGCGCGGAATTGACCAAGGCCGTGAAGCAGTTCACCGCCGGCACCCTCGCCTCGCGCAAGACCATGGAAGGACAGGCGCAGGATCTCGGGGCCAACTGGCTCGCCGCCCACGACCTCAATTTCAGCGAACGTTACCTCGCCGCCGTCCGCCGACTCACCCCGGAAGACCTGCGACGCGTCGCCAACCTCTATCTCCAGGATTCCAACCGCACCGTCACCGCCCTGCTCCCCACCGGAACCGCGCCCACGTCCGAGACCGCCGTCGAAAGCGCCGCCGATCATCCCATCCGGAAGTTCACCCTCGCCAACGGCCTGCGTCTCCTCATCAAGGAGGATCACCGACTCCCGTTCGTCGAATTCCGCCTCGCCCTTTCCGGCGGTCTTCTTGCCGAATCTCCCGAGATCAGCGGGATCACCTCCCTCGTCTCCCGGGTCCTCCTCAAGGGCACCCATCATCGCTCCGCCGAACAGATCGCCACCGAGATCGAAAGCATCGGCGGGTCGCTCGAACCCTATGGCGGCAACCACAGCTTCGGGATCTCCGCCGAGGTCCTCTCCGGCGACTTCGCCACCGGGCTCGACCTCCTCGCCGATGTCGTCCTCAACCCCGCCTGGCCCGCCGAACCCCTCCAACGCGAACGCGAAGTCCAGCTCGCCAGCATCCGCGGCCAACGCGATCACCTCCTGCAATGCGCCTTCAAGGCCCTTCGCCGCGGCCTCTTCGGAGAACACGGTTACGGCCTCGACGGTCTCGGCTCCGAAGCCTCCCTCCGTCGCCTCTCCGCCGAGGATCTCGACACCTTCCATCGCCGCCTCGCCATCCCCAACAACGCCGTCCTCGCCATCTTCGGCGACATCCATGCCGATGCCGTGCGCGTCGAGGTGGAACAGGCGTTTGCCGGATGGCGCCCCGCACCCCTCACCGACATTGCCTCCAGCCCGGTCAGCCCGACCTCCGCGCGTTTCGAGGAAACCCGCGACAAGGAACAGGCGGTCATCGCCCTCGGTTTTCCCGGCACCACCTTCGATGCCCCCGACCGCTACGCCCTGGAACTGTTGCAGGAAGCCTGCAGCGACATGGGTTCACGCCTGTTCCTCCGCATCCGCGACGAACTCGGCCTCGCCTATTACGTCGGCGCCACCCATTTCCCCGGACGTCATCCCGGCTACTTCGCCTTCTATTGCGGCACCGCTCCCGGCCAGGTCGACCTGGTAGAAACCGAACTGCGTGCCCAGGCCGAACTCCTCCGAACCGAAGGCCTCACCGAAGCCGAACTCACCCGGGCCAAGGCCAAGGTCATCGGACAAAAGAAGATCGCCCGACAGGACCTCGGCTCGGTCGCCCTGGCAGCGGCCCTGGATGAACTCTACGGCTTGGGTTTTGATCACGGGGATCGCGATGATGAACGGTACGAAGCCGTGACCCTGGAAGACGTGCGGACCGTCGCCCAACGCTACCTCGACCCCGCGCGCAGCGTGGTCTCCATCATCCGCGGCGGACAAGGCGCCCAGCCCGAGCCATCCGAACCCGCTTAGCCGTAACCATCATGATGTGGCCTCACGCGGAAAACCGGCCCCGAACAGGAGTCGAACCGCTGAGGAACACCGAAGGACGCAGAGTGCGAGCAGGGAGCCTGTCCCCAACCAAATCCTGATGAACGCAGCGGATCCGGCATCTGCCGGGTCGACTGGATTCGCCGTTCAATCTCCCATCGTGGGATCCAGGAATCCCCGATCCTGATCCGCCTCCGGTGCCGGCAATCCCATGTCCGTCAATAACTGCCGATATACCGCGTTGTGACGGAGCAGGCGGTGTCCCGCTTCCCGGATCCGGTCGACATCTCCGTTCGGCAGAAAGAAGGAAGTCGGCACATTCAGGAAGAACCTTCGTTCTTCCGGATCCCTGAAGTCCGTGAAGTTCACGAAGATCGGATAAAGCTTCACGCCCGATCCCGCCCCCTGGATCTGTTGCAGACGTTCAAACTCCGACTGGATCAGTTCCAGCGTCTCGAACGAGAACCGATCCAGCGAATGACTGGCCGCCGCCGCACCGGTCAGGATCGAATTCGGTGGCGCCGATCTCCGGTCCCAATCCTTTTCCGGCGCCGAAAATGCATAGGCACTGAGCAGGACCAACTTCTTTACCCGCCCAAGATTATAACGTTCGGCATAAGCCGGGTTCGCCTGCAACGCGAGCATCGCATCCAGCACCGCACGCAATCCGAGATTGTCCGAGACCCCACCATCCACCAGGTGGATGAACGGCCGGTTCGTGCTGTCGAGATAGCTGCGCAGTTCCTCCGCCCGCAAACGGACCCGACTCGATGCCGGACGCGATCCCGGCAGGATCCATTCCGGCGGATCGTATCCGCACTCCCCGCTGTAATTGTTGACCGTCACCGGCGTGAGGACGGTCGGCACCGCCGATGACGCCGCCACCGCCCGGGACACCGGGATGTTCGACACATCCGAACACAGCAGATCGAACTGGTACTGGGTGAACTCGAACCGCGCTCCCGTCGATATATCCGTCGCATTGATCACAATGAACGGACCCGGTCGCCGATGGATGTCCCCCATCCGCGCCCCGTTGAAGAGGATCTCATCGTAGTATTCGGCAGCGACTTCGGACCGACCGTATTCGCCGGTCCACAAGGAAGGCCATCGCACCGGATTCAACGTCCGCCACAGCAACGAATCCTGCACGTTCCGCTTCAAGAAGGACTTCTCCAGCCGCGTGAAGATCCCGTCCCCATACAACCCATAGGCCGCCGCCGTCACGCTCCCGCCCGACACCGACGAGATGGCATCGACCTCCTCCACCAATCGACGCGAACCGTCGGGGCCATCCATCCGGACCTGATGCAACTCTTCCAGCACGCCATAGGACAGGGCCGCTGCGCGGGTACCGCCGCCGCTCAGGGCCACGATGAAGAGGATCTCATCCGAATTGTTCGGCCTTTGCTGGGTATGAAAGTAATAACCAACGTCTCCGGGACTGGATCTCAGCGGCGGATTCACATGACGCCGGACGCAACCCATCAGCAACATTCCCAACCCCAGCCAGACGGTCATCCGCCAACCCCTCGTCATCATCGGCATAATCTCTGAAATCCGCAGGTACCACTCCTCCGATCGTCCGGCTCAACCCATCCTCCGGATCATCCCGGATCAGAACCCGGATTCCTTGTCCTTGAACAGGAGATTGAAGGTCGTCATGGAGCCGTAACAACGGGTGATGTACTGCTGCCAGTCGAACTTCTCCGCCGACGTCAGGGTCTCGCTGCCGTTGATCTTCTGTTCCAGCACCCGGAGCTGGTTCCGCATCATCACCAGCTTGTGGAAGAACACCTCCAACTCCACCTCCTTCGCCTGGATCGTCGGATCAGCCGGCGAGATCACCATGCGCCCCCCGTGCCAACGTCGCGCCAATTCATGCACCGAGCCGTCCGGCTTCTCCACCCCCATCCGGTCCAGGGTTGTCTGCACAACCCGATCGATCAACACCTGCAACGGTACGCTGCCTCCATGCAGGGATGCCGTCGCCTCCGCAGGCACCAACGCACTGGCCTCCGGATCCACCGGCTTGCGCCCTTCACGGAACATCACCTCGGCGTTGAACTCGTTGATCGACCTGACCTCGCCCTCGCCATACTGCGGATGATTCACCCGCATCCCCAGGTGCAACTCGGAAAGCTTCATGCCCCAAGGCTGCACCGCACATCCCCCGGTGCCAAGGAGTCCGGAGGGGGGAAGCAATGGGGTCGTGTCTAAATATTCTAAAATTGGGTGTGGGCAGATGAATCCGGCCGTGCGCCAACCCAGGGGCTTCCCTTCATTCAGGATCGGCGTACTCAGGCCTCCCCAGACTGCGAGGTATGGATTCAACGGTCCGAGACCCGGGGATTGTGAATCAATGGTGAGGACTGACCACTCACCCTGTCATCCCGCCCACAGCCGTTTCTCCAAACCACCCGTGTCGACGACGCACCGTTGCAGCTCCAGCGGGAAGTGGAGTTGCCTGGATGCACTCCCGGGCAATCTCAATCCCCAGCTTGAGCATATCGGTATGGGCCGATATGCAGGCCGGGTGATGCGACTGGCCTGGTTCGCAAAGGCTATGATTGACCGGACCGGGATCCGTCTGCCCTCCTCACCCCGCACCGGTGAAGGGTGCGTCCATCGAACCAAAGCCCTTTGAGTGAGTAAAAATGGGGTCGTGTCTAGAGATTCGACAATTGGTTTCAGGCAGATGGAACCAGCCGTGCGCCGACCAAGTGGCTTCTCTGCATGCAGGATCGGTGAACAGAAGTTGCGGAGCCTGCGGACCAACCCAACCATCAATTATCCAGGTGCCACCCGCCTGACACTGCCGGCCACTTTTGAACACCAGCATTCAATCGGAAAAGTAAAACCAATTGCTTGAGACAGGAAAAAATACGCGCCATCGCTTTAAGTAGCGTTCGTCGGCCGGCAATTGACCCATGGAAACATACGAAAATCCGCGATGCTTGAGCGGGAACGAGGTGTCTGTATGAGCTTCAACGATCAGGCACCCATTACTTGTTGTCTCGGAAAGCACGGCGAGAAACTCATGCGTAATCTCTGGACTAATGCGTCGGAGGGAATGCGGGCCGGTATTAGACTGTCCTTTAATCTGTTCCACAATGCTCACCAAAGAAGGTTCCAAAATCGGGAATCGCCTTACCGGGTCCGATCCGACAAGAAGGAAAAGGGCCAGCCCAAGTATGGCGAACACTGTCACAGTTTTTGGGTATTTGAGTTTCACTGCAAAGGATCGATTACAACCCGTTCCGGAGCGGGAAGTTGGGATGATTGGCGCCTTGCACACCATTCAAGTCGAGGAGATCGAATCCTAAGTGCTCGAGTCTGAAAATGAGGTCGCATCTGAATCTCCGACAAGTGGGTTTGAGGAGATGAAACCGGCCGTGCGCCGACCAAGTGGCTTCTTTGGATGCAGGATCGGTGAACGGAGATTGCGAGGCCTACGAACCAACCGGAATGTCGCTTGTTTCCGAGCAACAACACTGACGCCCCTGCCCCGTTCCCAGGATCCCAACGCGACCTCCATTTTCGATACCCGATCATCATCCCCTCAATCCCCTCCCCATCTGCGGAATCTGCGCCATCTGCGGATACCCCACCCCCGGGTCCTTTTCCTGATCGGTGGATCTTCCCGAACCCCCTCACCGTCCCGGACCGCAATGTTTGCGGAGGAACTTCAACGCCACCTCCAGGTCCTTTGGCCAGGGCGCCTCGATCTGGACCGGTTCGCCCGTGACCGGATGCGGCAAGGCCAGCTTCCACGCATGCAATGCCAGCGTCGGCGTCAGTGGCCGTTCCTCACCGTCCCCCTTCGGCCTGTAGCCCCGCTTGATCCTACTCAGCAACAACGGTTGTCCGTCGCCGTACATCGCATCCGCCAGGATCGGATGTCCCGCCGCCAGCAGATGCACCCGGATCTGATGCGTCCGTCCCGTTTCCGGCAGGCATTCCACCAGCGCCACCCCGCCGAAATCTTCCAGCACCCGGAAGCGGGTCAGCGACTTCTTCCCATCCTTCGCCCAACGCATCCGGCCCGGTTCGCGCAGGTCGGGACGGAGCTTGAGATCGACCTCGAACTCCTTTTTCGCCGGTGAACCCGTCACCAACGCCACATAAGTCTTCTTCGGCGTCGCATTCCCGAATTGCTCGGCCAGCTTCACCAACGCCTCCCGCTCCTTCGCCAGCAACAGCACCCCGGTGGTGTCGAAGTCCAACCGATGCGCATTCGACAGGTAGGTCAGTCCCCGCGTCGCCGCCCACGGCTTCCCCGCCGCCACCGCATCCAGCACCAGCCGCATGATGTTGGGCCGGTCGCGATCGTAGCGGTCCGGCGACACCAGCAAGCCCGCCGGCTTGTTCAACGCCATCAGATGCGCGTCTTCATACACCACGGGGATCTCCCAGAAGCCGCGCCCGCCCGGAGCCGATAACTTGATGCTGTCCGACATGACCTCCTCCCATGAGACCGTGGAACGTCGACAATGAACAGCCTCGCATCCGCCCAACCGCGGCATTGACGCCCCGGACCACCCGGCGTTTCTTTTCCCCGTCCCCCGTCAAAAGCGTTGCCATGAATCGTCGTTCCTTCCTCCTCGCCACCGCCAGCCTTCCGCTGGTCCCTTCCCTCGCCCACGCCCAGGCCGGCCGCTCCTACACCTTCGGTCTCGTCGCCAAGTCCCAGGGCAATGCCGTCTTCCAGGTCGCCCGCGTCGGCGCCGAGGACGCCGCCCGCGAACTCTCCACCCAACACGGCCTCAAACTGAAGATCGACTGGCGCACCCCCAACGACGAGGACGCCCAGAAACAGGCCGAAGCCATCGAACAACTCGTCCTCGCCGGCGCCGATGGCATCGCGGTCAGTTGCAGCGACGCCAACAAGCTCACCGACGCGATCAACAAGGCCGTGGGCAACGGGGTGCCGATCGCCACCTTTGATTCCGATGCCCCCGCTTCGAAACGCTTCGTCACCTACGGCGTGGATGACGGCAAATGCGGGGAACAGGTGATGGTCGAACTCGCCCGGGAAATGGGCGGGCGCGGCGTCATCGCCATCCTCGCCGGCAACCAGAATGCCCCCAACCTCCAGAAACGGGTCGCCGGCGTTAAAAAGGAGGCAGCCCGCCACAGCGGCATCCGCGTCCGCGAAACCTTCTATCACCGCGAAACGCCCCAGGACGCCGCCGCCGCCATCGAACGTGCCATGCAATCCTACCCGGACATCTCCGGATGGGCCCTGATCGGCGGTTGGCCCCTCTTCACCGAAAACGCCCTCCGCTGGGCGCCCGGAACCGTCAAGTGCGTGAGTGTCGATGCCCTGCCGCTCCAGCTCGGATACCTCCGCACCGGCCACGTCCAGGTGCTCCTCGCCCAGCAATGTTACCAATGGGGCTACCGCTCCATCGAACACCTCCTCAACAAGGTCCACTTCAAGAAGAACCCCCCGGCCGTCATCGATGTCAGCCCCCTCGAACGCATCTCCCGCGACAACGTCGATGCCTACGCCGAGAACTGGAAGAAGTGGTTGCCCAAATGATGACACGACAGCACCCCCCTCAGACCCGTAGTCTGTGGGCCGTCGTACATGGGTGATACACTGATTGCAGCGCGGGACATCGTCCTCAAACACAATACCCGGATCCTCCTCGACCGGGCCTCCATGGCCCTGTCCACCGGAGATCGGGTCGGGTTGGTCGGACGCAATGGTTCCGGCAAATCCACCTTCCTCAAGATCCTTGCCGGCGATGTCGTGCCCGACTCCGGCGAGGTCATCCGATCCCGCGATCTTGTCGTGGGTTATCTCCCGCAGGAGTTCACCCTCGACCCCGCCCTGACCGTCGCCGAGAACGTCCGGCAGGGCGCCCGCCACATCCTCGACCTCATCGCCGAATTCGAATCCCTTCCCGGACACACCTCGCGACACGACCGGATCGAGGAATTGATCCAGCATTTCGACGGCTGGAACCTGGATCACCGGATCAAGTCCGCGATGAGTGAACTCGGTTGCCCGCCCCCCGATGCCTTCGTCACCGCCATGTCGGGTGGAGAGAAACGCCGCGTGGCCCTCGCCCGCGCCCTTGTCGCCCAACCCGACCTCCTCGTCCTCGACGAACCAACCAACCATCTCGACACCGAAAGCATCGGTTGGCTCACCGGCTTCCTCCAATCCTACAAGGGCGCCATCCTCGTCGTGACCCATGACCGCCATTTCCTCGACGAAGTGGTCAACGGAATGGTGGAACTCCGCAACGGGGTCTTTGAACGGTACGAAGGCGGCTATACCGAATACCTCGTCGCCCGCTCCGAAAAGATCGCCGGTGAAGAACTGGTCGAACACAAACGCCAGATGTTCCTCCGCCGCGAGATCGACTGGGTCCGCGGCCGGCCCAAGGCCCAGACCAGCAAGTCCAAGGTCCGGCTCGACCGCTTCTATGAAGTCCAGGAGAACGCTCCCCCCCCGGACGAGGGAGAACTCGACCTCATTGTCCCGCCCCCGCCGCAACTCGGCAACCGGGTGGTGGAACTCGACAATGTCGGCCTCAGCTTCAGCGGTCGCTCCCTGTTCTCCGGCCTCTCACTGACCTTCGCCGGCGGAACACGCGTCGGCGTGGTGGGCCGGAATGGCTTGGGCAAGACCTCCATGCTGCGCGTCATGCTCGGTCAGTTGCCTCCCACCGAGGGCGAGGTCCGAATCGGTCCATTGACCCGGTTCAATTACGTCGACCAGGGCCGTCTCCTGCTGAACGAGAACAAGACCGCCCTGGAAGAAGTCAGCGACGGCCTGGAATGGGTGCAATGGGGCGAAAGCAAACTCTCCCTGCGCGGCTACCTCCGACGGTTCCTGTTCACCGACGACCGGCTCACCACTCCCGTGCGCCTGTTGAGCGGCGGTGAACGCAGCCGCCTTCTCCTCGCCCGGATCCTCAAGCAGGGCGGCAACTTCCTCGTCCTCGACGAACCCACCAACGACCTCGACCTGCAAACCCTGCGCGTCCTCGAAGAAGCCCTCGTCGGTTTCCCCGGCTGCGTCCTGGTCGTCAGCCACGACCGCTATTTCCTCAACCGGGTCTGCACCCACATCATCGCCTTCGAAGGCGATGGCGTCGTCACGTGCAGCGTGGGCAATTACGATTACTACCTGGAGAAACGTCGCCGGGCCGTCGCGCCTCCAAAAAAGTCGACCCCCACGACCCCGCCCCCATCAACGCCACCACCCCAGGACAAGTCCCAGAAGGTCCGCAAACTCTCCTACAAGGAACAACGCGAACTCGATGGCATGGAAGCCGCCATCGAAGAGGCCGAGAAAGCCGTCGCGACCCTCGAGGAATCCCTCGCCGCACCCGATTTCCACAAGAACATCGGCGCCCGCGCCCCCCAGTTCATGACCGAACTCGACCAGGCCCGCGCCAAGGTCGCCCAGCTCTACAAACGCTGGGAACAACTCCTCGCCGGGTAACCCAAGGTGTTGTCCCGACGTATCCTACTGGTTTCACCTTCTTGACCATTCAGGGGTCGACCTTACTGTGCCCGCCATTGCTCATGGATTCCGCGCCGTCGACCGCACACCGGGCCTTTACCCCGTCTGAAGCGTTCACCGCCCTCAAGACCTTTCGTCCCTCCGGACGCGGCCCTTGGGCCGGTGTTCCGGACTCCGATTGGAATGATTGGCGCTGGCAGCTTCGCAATCGGGTCACCACCGTTGAACAACTCACCCGCTTCCTCCCCACCCTCACTCCGGAGGAACGGGCGGGAGCCATCCTGGCCGGCCAATCCAAGCTCGCCCTGGCCATAACCCCCCACTTCTTCACCCTCATCGATCCCACCGATCCACTCTGCCCCATCCGGCGTCAGGTGGTTCCGCGCCTGGAGGAAACCCACCAGGCCCCCTGGGAAATGAGCGATCCCTGCGGCGAAGATTCCCATTCGCCCGTTCCCGGACTCGTCCATCGTTACCCCGACCGGGTCCTGTTCCTCGTCACCGACCGCTGCGCTTCCTATTGCCGCTATTGCACCCGCTCCCGCCTGGTGAGCAACGCCAGTGGATACGACTTCCATCCCGAGTTCGACCGGCAGATCGCGTACATCGCCGACCACCCGGAAATCCGCGATGTCCTCCTCAGTGGTGGTGATCCCCTGCTCTTCAACGACGAGAAGCTCGAATACCTGCTCACCCGGCTCCGCGCCATTCCCCACATCGAGTTCCTCCGCATCGGCACACGCATCCCCATCTTCCTGCCCCAGCGCATCACCCCGGAACTCTGCGCCATGCTCCGCCAGTTCCATCCGCTGTTCGTATCCGTCCACACCAATCACCCCACCGAACTCACCACCGAAGTCCGTGACGCCCTTGGCCGGCTGGCCGATGCCGGCATCCAGCTGGGCAACCAGTCCGTGCTGCTCGGGCATGTGAACGATACGCCGGAGATCATGACCGCCCTGGTCCAGAAGCTCCTGCTCTGCCGGGTCCGTCCGTATTACCTTTACCAGTGCGACCTCATCTCCGGCAGCGCCCATCTCCGGGCCTCCGTGGCCCGCGGGCTGGAGATCATGGAAGCACTCCGAGGTCACACCACCGGATACGCCGTGCCCCAGTACGTCATCGATGCCCCCGGTGGCGGTGGCAAGGTCCCGGTCAATCCGGACTACGTCCTCGCACGGCAACCCGGCCGCGTCCTCATCCGCAACTTCGAAGGTCGTATCTTCGAGTACCCCGACGGCGATCATCCCCGCATCGCCAAACCCGACACCCATCGCGTTTCCTTCGACCGCGATTGAGTCCGGGCACTGCATCGGGGGGTGCACGCGACCACGGTGGATTCCCTGCCGAAACGACCGGTGAAGGGCAAGCCAGGTCGACCGCGAAACCGGAAAGCCCCGTCCCTTCCCGGTTTGCCTGCTCCTCACCTTCCTCCGTTTTCGTGTCCTTTCGTGT
>DITU01000056.1 GCA_002422905.1 Verrucomicrobia bacterium UBA6176 | reverse complement strand
ATCATCAGGATCACCGACGGCAGCGTGAACCCCGCAAATGCAGCCAGTGCCCCCGGGAAACCCGCACGCATCCAACCGATGCAAAATCCCAACTGGCTACTCGCCGGTCCCGGCAGGAACTGGCACAGCGCCACCCATTCCGCATAAGCCTCTTCTCCCAGCCACTTCCGTCGCGTCACCAGTTCAGCCCGAAAGATCGCCAGATGCGCCACCGGTCCTCCAAACGAGGTGCAGCCCAACCGTAGGAAGACACGAAAAACCTCCCACACCCGGTTCGTTCTCGGGCCGTGGGAGGTCTCGTCCACGTTGAACAATCCCTTACATGTGCGCCACGATGTTCTCCCCGAACTCGGAACACTTGATCTGGGTGGCTCCGTCCATCTGACGGGCGAAGTCATAGGTCACGCGCTTGCTCCCAATCGCCCCGTTGAGCCCCTTCAAAATCAGGTCCGCCGCTTCCGTCCAACCCAGATGCCGGAACATCATCTCGCCCGACAACACCACGGAACCGGGATTGACCATGTCCTTGTTCGCATACTTGGGCGCCGTCCCATGCGTCGCCTCAAAGATGGCGTGACCCGTGATATAATTGATGTTGCCGCCCGGGGCGATCCCGATGCCGCCCACCTGCGCCGCCAAGGCATCCGAAAGGTAATCCCCGTTCAGGTTGAGCGTGGCAATCACATCGAAATCCTCAGGCCGGGTCAGCACCTGCTGCAGGGTGATGTCCGCGATGGAATCCTTGATCAGGACCGCGCCACCGGCCAGGGCCGCCTTCTGTTCGGCATTGGCGGCGTCTTCGCCCTTCTCCTTCTTGGTCTTTTCCCACTGCGCCCAGGTATAGACCTTGTCACCGAAATAGGCCGTGGCCGCCTCATAACCCCAGTCGCGGAAGGCCCCCTCGGTGAACTTCATGATGTTTCCCTTGTGGACCAGGGTGACGGACTTCCGCCCGAACCGGAGCGCATAGCTCACCGCGCTGTGCACCAACCGCGTCGTGCCCGACCAACTCACCGGCTTGATTCCCACACCCACCTTCACCGAGTTGTCCACGCCCGTCGCACCCACCCGGCCCCAGAACTCCTCCGAACGCGCCACCGTCCCAAACCGGATCTTGTTGAAGTCCTTCGGGAATTCCTTGGCCAGGAAATCCAGGACCTTCTGGGCTTCCGGCGTGCCCGCTGCAAACTCGATGCCCGCATAGATGTCTTCGGTATTCTCCCGGAAGATCACCATCTCGACCTTCTCAGGCCGCTTCACCGGACTCGGCACCCCGCTGAAGTACTGGACCGGACGCAGGCAGACATACAGGTCCAGCATCTGACGCAGGGCCACATTGAGGGACCGGATCCCGCCGCCCACCGGAGTGGTCAGCGGTCCCTTGATCCCGACCAGGAACTCGCGGAAGGCGTCGACGGTGTCGTCGGGGAGCCAGTTGTTGAAACGCTTGAAGGATTCTTCCCCGGCGAAAACCTCCATCCACGAAACCTTGCGCGATCCGGAGTATGCCTTTTCCACCGCGGCATCGAACACCCGCTGGCTGGCAGCCCAGATGTCCGGCCCGGTTCCGTCACCCCGGATGAACGGAATGATCGGTTGGGACGGGACCTGGAGTTGACCGCCGGAAATGGAAATCTTCCCACCCTCGGGTACGGAGCACGTGGTATACGGCATGGCGCGAATTGGTTTTGCTAAAGGATCGTTCGGCCCGACCGGCTCATGACCGTCAGGCGACGGCACGATGGTCTACTGGTCGCCTGCCACCGGGGCAAGGAGCTTCCTCGAACTCGCACCCTCCAAGCGCAACCCGTAACGGGTCCTCCAACCCCGACCCTCAGCCTTCGACCCGTCCGGATTCGTACTTCACCCCCGATTTTTGGGGTGTTTTCGTCATTTGATGCCTGTTTTCAGGAGTTTTTCCTTGCGACCAAGGGATGCATTGTTTGAATCCGCCCCAGTTGGCTCTTCTGACCGACAATCGCAAAATTCAACTCCACGTACTCAATGGCCAAAGCACTTACCAAATCCCAGCTGGCAACCCTCATCGCTGACCAGGCCGAGATTCCCAAGAAGAAGGCGACCGAGATCCTCGATCTCATCGCCACCCTCGCCTACAAGCATGCCAAGAACACCTTCACCCTCCCCGGCCTCGGCAAGCTGGTGCTCGTGAACCGCAAGGCCCGCATGGGTCGCAACCCCGCCACCGGCCAGGAAATCAAGATCCCCGCCAAGAAGGTCGTGAAGTTCCGCGTCGCCAAGGCCGCCAAGGAAGCCATCATCCCCACCAAGTAACCTACCCCTTCCTTTCACGCGGCATCCGTCTTCCGGATGCCGCTTTTTCATTTCATCCCCTCTTTCCCCAAACGCACCCCATGAAGATCGCCATCGTTGGATGCGGTGCCCTCGGTTCCTATTACGGTGCCTGTCTCGCCAGAGCCGGTCATGACGTCCATTTCCTCCTCCGATCCGACCTCGCCGCCGTTCGCGCCCACGGTGTTCAGATCAGCAGTCCCGATGGTGATTTCACCGTTCATCCGCACACCGCCGCGGACCCGGCCGGAATCGGAGTCGTCGATCTCGTGGTGATCGGTCTCAAGACCACTGCCAACCGGGAGTTCCCACGGCTGCTGCCCCCGTTGGTCGGCCCACACACCGCCGTGCTGACCTTGCAGAACGGCCTCGGGAACGAGGAGGCGCTCGCCCAACTCTTCTCCCCCGGACAGATCCTCGGCGGCCTGTGCTTTGTCTGCATCAACCGCACCGGCCCCGGCCAGATCGAACACATCGCCCATGGCCGCATCGTCCTCGGCGAATTCAATCATCCCCCCCTCCCTCGCACCCCACTCCAACTCCCCGGTGGAAGTCGAGGTCACGAGACTCCATCTCTCCGGGCCGAACTCATCGCCGACGCCTTCCGTAAGGGTGGCGTCCCCTGTGAAGTCACCCCGGACCTCGACCTCGCGCATTGGCAAAAGCTCGTCTGGAACGTCCCCTTCAACGGGCTCGGCGTCGCCTCCGCCGCCGGCCTCCCAGCCCTGTCTTCCGGAACCATCCCCTCCGCCAACCCGCTCTCCCCCTGCCTGACTTCGGATCAACTTCTCGCCGATCCCCGATGGCTCGAACAGGTCCTCGGCCTGATGAACGAAATCATCGCCACCGCCAACGCCCACGGATTGTCCATCCCCGCCGACTACGCCCAATTCCAGATCGATCGCACCCGCGAGATGGGTGCCTATCGGGCTTCCACCCTCATCGACTTCGAAGAAGGCCGGCCGCTGGAAATCGAAAGCCTCTTCATCGCCCCGCTCCGTGAAGCCATCCGTCTCGGAGTCGCCACCCCGCACCTCAGATCCCTGTGCCGCGTCCTCGTCCAACTCGCCGCCTCCCGCAATCAGATCGTGCCCATGCCGGATTGATCCATCCCCGCACACGACATCTTCCCGGTTCAGCTCCTTGCCGTCGGATAGGCCCCATGCGACAACCTCCCCGCCACCTATGAATCGCCGCGAATTCGTCACCTCCCTCACCGCCGCCGGCGCCGTCTCCCTCGCCGGAGTATCCACCGCCGTTGCAGCCGTACCCGCCCGACTCGATTCCAAAGGTCAAAAGATACGGCTCGGCCTCGACAACTTCGCGGTCCGCGCCTTTGGCTGGAAGGGTCGGGAATTGGTCGACTACGCAGCCCAACTCAAGCTCGACACCCTCTTCATCACCGACCTGCCCGGTCTCGGCACCCTGTCCGAGGAGGGATGTCGCGAATTGCGCCGGTACGCCACCGACAAGGGCGTCGAGATCCTGCTCGGCTCCTGGAGCATCTGCCCCACCTCCAAGACCTTCAAAAAGGACTGGGGCACCGCCGAGGAACACCTCGCCCTCGGTCTCAAACTCAGTCGGGCCCTCGGCTCACCTGCCTTCCGCGTCGTCCTCGGCGCCCGCGAAGATCGTCGCACCCCGGGAGGCATCGCCGCGCGCATTGCCGATACCGTCCAGGTGCTCCATTCCCAGAAGACATTGGCCAACGATCTCAACGTGAAGGTCGCCATCGAAAACCACGCCGGCGACATGACCGCCACCGAATTGGTCGGGCTCGTCAAGGACGCCGGTCCGGATTGGGTCGGCGTCAACATGGACTGTGGCAACGCCGTCTGGACCCTCGAAGACCCCATCGAATCCCTCAACATCCTCGGACCCCACGCCCTGACCACCAGCCTCCGGGATTCCGCCATCTGGGAAACCCCGAAGGGTTGCAAGGTCCAATGGACCGCGTTCGGCGAAGGCGGATGCATCGACTGGGTCCGCTACTTCGAACTTTTCGCCCGACTCTGCCCGGGCGTTGCCGTCAATGTGGAGACCATCGGCGGGTTCCAGGCCGAGTTCCCCTACCTGGAACCCGCCTTCTGGGAAGCCTTCCCCAACAAGCCTGCCAGTGAATTCGCCCAATTCCTCGCCGTGGCGAAACGGGGCAAGCCGGTGGAGAGCTTCGACGCCAACAATCGCGAAAAGCAGAAGGGGGAACTCGAACGCTCCATCACCTACCTGCGCGAAGTCATCGGGCTGGGTGTCCGGTCCTGATTCCGCTCCTGAGCCCTGCCCGGGCCGACATCCGCCCAGCCCGAACCGGCCGGGCTCAGAAACTGACCGCGTTGGTCCGCCAACGCTCGGTCACCGCCCAGAAATTCAGCGGCGCAATGGATTTCCCATGCCTGAGATAACGCGTGCTGCCATCCGCAAAGGCATAGTTCGCGCCGCCACCCACCCCACCCGACGGAGTCCGCGCCGCCGTGTTGTGCACGCTGTGGTTCAACACCTCGAAATCGTTCCCCAACTGGCCTTCGAGGAAATCCATGAAGTAGTGGTCCACCGCATACAGCTTCTCCCCATAAACGATGGTGTCCGACGGCTCCCGGATCACCGACTCGTTGATCGTCTTGCCCACGATGGAGTTCATGTTGAACTCGGACCCCATCGTCTCGGCAAACTGATCGTTCCAGCCATTGATGATATAGGTCCGGGGTGCGGCATCGCCGAGGATGTTGGTCTGGCGCTCGCCGGTGGACGGTCTGTTCTTGCCGTCAGGCCCAATGTCCGAAGGGCACACCAGGATGCGGACCTCCTGAAAGTTGGGGCGAAGACGCTCGCACCAACGCGGGGCCATCGAACGTTCAGGATAGTTCCCGTTGAAATCGGCGAGATATACCGCCGTGGCCACACCCAGTTGCCGCATGTTGTTCACGCAACTGATCCGTCGTGCCCCCTCCTTTGCCTTGCCCAGTCCCGGCAGGAGCATCCCCGCCAGGATCGCGATGATCGCAATCACCACCAACAACTCGATCAGGGTGAACGCTCCGCGTCCCACCCCCGTTCCCCAACCCGCTTTCTTTCGACTCATCCGTTTCCTTCTCTTGATCAATTTCAGGTTCAATCGGAGGACCAGCCCCATGCCCATCGGCAAATCCTCCCGTCACATCCACCCCGACTCCAGTCGAATCCCGTCTCGGAACCCTCCGTCGGCCGGCAGAACGCATGAACCGCAATACCTGGATCCTTATCGGCGCCCTGCTCGTGGCCTTCGGGGTGTACGCAACGCGGTTCACCGACTGGGTGTCTCCGGGCCTCATTCAAATCGAAGTTTCCACCCGCCCCAGCGGTCGCGCGGCTGCCGATGCCCAGGTCCTTCCCACCCTCTTTCTCCTCGACCGCGAGTACCCAATCCAATCCCTGACCGTGACCGCGATCAGCAACGTGCCCGCCGCACGCCTCGGCAAGCCGGTCTGGCATCTCACCGCCCAGGGCAGCCCCCCACCCGTCCGCGGCTTCGCCTATGGCGAACCACTCAAGGGACTCAAGTCCGTCATGGAACCGTCCGAACTCCTCCCCGGCGCCACCTACCGCATCGAACTCAAGGCCGGCCGGAATCGCGGCGTCCGCGAGTTCAAGGCCGTCGCCCCGGCACCCGTTCCCGAACCCGCCTTCTGATCCCGGGGCACCCGGCATCCATTCCAGCTTCCCCGTCCGTCCGCCGCCGTCCGCCGGCTGGAATTCAGGGTTGGATTTCCAGTGGTGATCCGCACGCTCCTCCACAACATCGCCATCGCGTCTCAACTCCGTTTTCCTCGCTACTGACATGAGCATCATGAACTTCATCCGCTCCCAACTCCTGGAGATCATCCAGTGGGAGGACGATTCCCGTGACACCCTCTCCTGGCGGTTTCCAGATGAGGACAAGGAGATCAAGAACGGCGCCCAACTCATCGTCCGCGAATCACAGGTCGCCCAGTTCGTTCATTCCGGTCGCTACGCCGACACCTTCGCCCCGGGCAAACATTCCCTCACCACCGAAAACATCCCCGTGCTCAGCCGCATCATGGGCTGGAAGTTCGGGTTTGAGTCGCCCTTCAAGTGCGATGTCTATTTCGTCACCACCCGCCTCTTCACCGGCAACAAGTGGGGAACTTCCAATCCCGTGATGCTCCGGGACCCGGACTTCGGTGTGGTCCGCGCCCGCGCCTTCGGCACCTACGACTTCAAGGTCGTCGAACCCCAGACCTTCCTCCGTGAAGTGGCCGGAACCGACCACCACTTCCGCCTCGACGAATTCCACGACACCATGCGTTCGCGTCTGGTCAGCGCCTTCACCGAAGCCCTCGGCGCCAGCAAGATTCCCGTGCTGGACCTCGCCTCCCGCTATTCCGAAGTCGGCGGCGCCCTCCTCCCCGTCCTCAATCCCCTGCTCCGCGCCAAGTACGGCCTCGAACTCAGCAGCTTCATCATCGAAAACGTCTCCGTCCCCCCCGAGGTCGAACAGGCCATCGACAAACGGTCGTCCATGGCCGCCATCGGCAACCTCAACGACTACGTCAAACTCCAGATGGCCGAGAGCCTCGGCAAAGGCGAGGGCGGCGGCGGTGCCGGCGGTCAGATGGCCCAGTTCGCCATGGGCATGGCCATGGCCGGTCAGATGTTCAACCAGGCCGGTGGCATCCTCGGCCAGGCCACCGCGCCCGTCGCCGGCACACCCCCGCAATCCAACCCGGGCACCCCTTCCCAGGCACCCGTACCCGGCCTTCCAGAACTCCTCAGCCCAGCCGACGCCGCCCAGGCCCTTGGCGTCAACGAGTCCGATGTCGTCCAGGCCCTCAATGACGGTAGTCTCAAGGGCAAGAAGATCGGCAGCACCTGGCGCATCACCCGTCAGGCCCTCGAGGAATTCCTCAATTCCTGACCACCCGTCGCCCAGCCCATTCCCACCGATCCGGGTCTGGGCCGGGTGCCTCCCCCGATTCCTGACCCGCCCGTCGCAGGATGAATCCCGATTCCAAGCCACCGCCCATTCCGCCGGTGCTCCCCACCGGCCACACCAACCCTGCCGACGACCAGCCCAACGCCCCGTCCGAAGCCCAGGCCCGCAGCAAGTTCTCCTGCCCGGCCTGCGGGGCCGAGTCGACGTGGAATCCCGCCAAGAAAGCCCTCGTCTGCGGCTATTGCGGCACCGAGGCCCCCGCTGAACTCGAATCCTCCCCGGCCGGCGGGCAACAAATCCGCGAAAACGACCTGGCCACCGCCCTTCGCAGCATTCCCCAGGATCAACGGGGATGGAAAGCCGACAAGACCCAGGTGCGTTGCCAACATTGCAATGCCATCTCCGTCTTCGATCCCGAAAAGGTCGGGCAACGTTGCGATTTCTGCGGAGCTTCCGCCCTCGTCCCCTACCAGGAGGTCAAGGAATCCTTCAGCCCCGAAAGCCTCCTCCCCAAGCAGATCAGCGAAACCCAGGTGCGCGATGCCGTCCGTCAATGGTACAAGTCCCGCTGGTTCGCCCCTTCCGCACTCGGTTCACGTGCCCTCACCGATACCGTCCACGGCGTCTATGTCCCCTATTGGACCTTCGATGCCCACGCCGCCGCCCAATGGACTGCCCAGAGCGGTTATCACTATTACGTCACCGAACATTACACCGACGCCCAGGGCAACCGCTCCACCCGCCGGGTCCAGAAGACCCGATGGGAACCCTCCGCCGGTTCATTGACCCACTTCTTCGATGACGAACTCGTCGCCGCCACCCGCGGCGTCCAACCCGATCTCCTCCGCAAGGTCGAACCCTTCCCCACCTCAAAACTCGTCCCCTACAATCCCGGTTTCCTCGCGGGCTGGACGGTCGAACGTTACCAGATCGATCTCATCGCCGCCGCCCAGCACGCCCGTGAAACCATGACCGCCAAAACCCGGCAACTCTGCGCCGCACAGGTCCCCGGCGATACCCATCGCAATCTCCAGGTCTCCATCCATTGGTCCGGCCAGACCTTCAAACACATCCTCGTCCCCATCTGGCTCCTCACCTACGACTACCACCGCAAATCCTATCAGGTGGTCATCAACGGCTACACCGGCGTCATCGCCGGCAAACGCCCCTACTCTTTCTGGAAGATCACCTTCCTCGTCCTCGCCATCCTCGCCGCCATCGGTCTCATCGTCCTCTTCGCCAACGGCTCACCCCGTTGATCCCGCTGCCGACTCCCCAACCCAAGCCCCGCTGTTGAGGGAGATCACGGCGCCTCTCCAAAATCGATTTGGATCCCCTCTACCCACGATCCAACTCCGGTTTTCAGGCTGAAACCAATCCGTCCCCTCCGCGGTCAACCCGACACCCCTCAGGTCATGAAACAGAAGCTCCTCCACCTCCTGGTGCTCACCGCGCTGACCGGATCACTCGCCTTTGCCCAGGGCCAAACCACCCCTTCCGCTGGCGACACCCCGCGCCCCCGACGCGGCGGCTTCGGTGGCCCCATCGAACTCGGGCCCGACGACAAGGCCGCTTTCCCCGACGCTCCGTCCGGCTTTGATCAGGCACGCGAGGGCATCGCCCACGGCAAACTCGAGATGGTCGAGTACGACTCCAGGTCCGTCGGCAACAAGCGCAAGGCGCTGGTCTATACTCCCCCCGGCTACTCCGCCGACCAGAAGTATCCCGTGCTCTATCTCCTGCACGGCATCGGCGGTGACGAGGAGGAATGGCGGCGCGGCGGCCAGCCCAACGTCATCCTCGACAACCTGATCGCGGACAGGAAAGCCGTGCCCATGATCATCGTCATGCCCAACGGCCGCGCACAGGCCGACGACCGGGCCGGCTCCAATGCCATGGCAACCGCGCCTGCCTTCGGCGTCTTCGACCAGGATCTGCTCGGGAGCCTGATCCCGTTCATCCAGGCGAAGTATTCGGTGAAGACCGATCGCGAAAGCCGCGCACTCGCCGGTCTCTCGATGGGCGGCGGACAGTCGCTCAACTTCGGCCTCGGCAACCTCGACACCTTCGCGTGGGTCGGCGGTTTTTCATCCGCCCCCAACACCAAACCGGCAGCGGAACTCGTGCCCGATCCCGAAAAGGCGAAGTCTCAATTGAAACTCCTCTACCTGTCCTGCGGCAACAAGGACGGCCTCATCCGCATCAGCCAACGCGTCCACGCCTACCTGAAGGAGAATGGCGTGCCACACATCTGGCATGTCGACGAACACGCCCACGACTTCCAACACTGGAAAAAGGCGCTCTTCCAATTTTCGCAACTGATCTTCAAACCCAAGGGCAACTGATCCATGAAGAACTTGAAACCGCTCCTCACGCTTCTGACAGGAGGGCTCATCGCCCTCAACACCTCGGCGGCCAATGGCCCTGACCGTCCCCTCCACATCCTTTATCTCGGCCCCGTCAGTTCCAGTGGCGCCGGCTCCGGTGGCGGTGGACGCACCAACTACGTCTACCTGCCAGGCCAGACCCTCGCTCCCGAATCAATCTACTTCGATCACCGGGCCGATGTCTCCAACCTCACCGAGGCGTATCTCAAGCACTTCGACGCCGTCGTGCAGGTGTTGCCCGAGACGGAAGTCGGCCCAGCCCAACAGAAGCTGCTCGCCAACTTCCAAAGCACGGGTCGCGGGCTCGTCAGGTACGCCGACGGCCAACGTCCAGCCGAAGCCGCCCTCCGTAAGGCCGTGCTGAACGCCGTCAGCAGGAAGGCACGGACGGATTGGGAAACGGCTCTCGCTTCCCGTCCGTCCCTCCAGCGGTTGCCGGGTGAGGTCCCGAACTACGAACGCCGCACGGAACCCGTGAAATACCAGGCGCCGCTCTCCCCGCAGGACAGCATGCGCTACACCCAGGTGCCGGCGGATTTCAGCCTCCAACTCTTCGCGTCCGAACCCGATGTCGTGAAACCCATCTACATGGCCTGGGATGAACGCGGTCGGGCCTGGGTGATCGAGGCCCGCGACTATCCCCACGGCCTCCTCGCTGAAGGCGAACCGGGCCACGACAACATCAAGGTCTGCGAAGACACCGACGGCGATGGCCGGGCCGACAGGTTCACCGTCTTCGCCGACCAGTTGAATCTCGCCACCTCACTCGTGTTCGTGAACGGCGGCGTCCTGGTTTCCCAAGCGCGCCACATGCTCTTCCTCAAGGACACCGACGGCGACGGCCGCGCCGACGTGCGCGAGATCATCCTCCCGGGCTGGGGCGTGGGCGACTCCCACGCGATGCAGAGTTATCTCAGCCGCGGCTTCGACAACTGGCTCTACGGCGCAGTCGGCTACTCCAACTTCCGCGGCAATGTCGGCGGCAAGGATCTGCAGTTCGGCCAGGGCGTCTTCCGATTCAAACCCGATGGCTCCGTCCTGGAGTTCCTGCACCAGTTCAACAACAACACCTGGGGCTTCGGCCTCAATGCCGCAGGCGATGTCTTTGGCTCGACAGCCAATGGCAATCCGACCTTCTACGGCTATTTGCCCGCCCACATCCTGAACCCAACCCAACCCGGCACGGGCCGTCGCGGTGGCGGTGGCGGCGGATTCCGTCCCGGGTACCGACTGGACGGCAACAATGCGACCGATGGCAATGCTGCCCAGGTTCGCCGGCTTTCCTCCGCCAAATCAATGGCCCCCGGCATGCGGATGCATCCGAACACCCCGAACGTCCGCATGGTCGACAATTTCGGCGGCTATACCGCCGCCGCCGGACACGGTTTCATGATCAGTGACGCCCTCCCGCCGCGCCTGCAGGGGAAGGCGCTCGTGACCGAGCCAACCGCCAAGCTCATTGGCATCATGGACATCCAACCCGACGGTGGCGGCTACAAGGCCAGCGACGGCGGCAATCTCCTCGCCAGCACCGACGAATGGATGTCGCCCATCTTTGCCGAGGTCGGTCCGGACGGCGCGATCTGGGTGATCGACTTCTACAGCTTCATCATCCAGCACAACCCCACGCCGAACGTCCAGTCCGCCGGCGTCCAGGCCACCACCGGACTCGGCGGCGCCTACAAGACCGAGAACGATCTGCGCGACCAATCCCATGGCCGCATCTATCGCGTCGTCTGGAAGGACGCACCGGCCAACCCCATCAAGTCTCTCGCTTCAACCAAGCCGACGGAGGTCGTCGCCGCCCTCGAGAGCGGCAACCAGTTCTGGAGCCTCACCGCCCAACGCCTGATCGTGGACAACAGGATGTCGGACACCGCCCCCGCCCTGAAGAAGCGCGTGCGCTCCGGCACCGGTGGAAAAGGAGCAATCCATGCCCTGTGGTCGCTCGCGGGCCTCGGTGCGCTCGACAAGGACACCCATCAGGCCGCCCTCCTGTCCAAGGATCCCGCGCTGCGCCGCAATGCCATTCGCGCCCTGCCGGCAGACGAAAACGGACGGCAACTGTTCTTCAGCAGTCCCGTGATCCAGGACCCCGACCTCATCACACGCCAGGCGGCCTTCGTGAAGCTGCTCGAGTTCCCCACCATCCCCGCGATCCAGACGGTCGTCGCCCAGTTGCCGCGAACCGAAGTCAACAACACCGATCCTTATCTCAACGATTCGGTCACCCTGCTCGGTCGCATCCACCAGGTGTCCGGTGTCGGACAGGACACGGTTCAACTCACGGCGGGAGATCCCCGGCGCGGCGAAGACCTCTTCTTCAACAGTCCCACCGCATCGTGCGCCGCCTGTCACCAGGTCGGCGGCAAGGGCGGTGACATTGGACCCATCCTCGATGGCATCGCCGTCCGCAGCGACAGGGCTTACCTCCTGGAAAGCCTCATGGACCCCAATGCGAAACTCGCCGCCGGATTCGAGAACCTCCCGATCTCACCCATGCCACCCCTCGGCGCCTTGCTGAAGGAACAGGAGTTGGAAGACATCCTGGTGTATCTCTCCACGCTGAAGACCCCGCCGAAAGACGGCATCACCGTCCCTGTCCGCAGGACTGAAAACTACGAATGAACATGAAGAACCTTTCTTTCATCCTCGGGCTCCTGGCCCTGTGCGCAGGGGCGATGCCGAACACCCACGCCGCCGAAACCTCCCGTCTCGATCCGGACGGCTATATCCGCGACTGGGTGGTCCTTGCCCCGATCGCCCTGCCTGAAAGGGGTAGCGCCGCGGAATTGATCCTGAGGGAGCAGATCCGGGGCGAGGCCAACCTCAAGCCCAAGGACGGCGACCCGATCACCGTCAACGGGAAGCAACTGACCTGGAAGCACGTCACCACCCCGACCAACCACTTCGACTTCAACGCGACCCTCAAGACCATCAACGACCACTGCGCGGGTTATATGGTCACTTATGTCGAGTGCGACCAGGATATCCCCGACGTCACCATGGCGGTCGGCAGCAACGACCAGGGCCGCATCTATTTCAACGGCGTCGACATCTACGCCGTCACCGAGGCCCGCCAACTCGTACTCGATGGTGACAAGGGCCGGGTCACCCTCAAGGCCGGCGTCAACGTCATCCTCTTCAAGGTCATCAACGAACAGAACAGTTGGCAGGCAGCCATGCGGCTGACGGACAAGTCGGGTGCCCCCCTGAAGAACGTCCGCATCAGATTGGCGCCTTGATTGCCTGCGCCATTGCCAAACAGCCCCGGAGCCAATTCAACGCAGGGCAAGACGACCAACTCTGCTGCGATTAGCCGATGATAGGATGGTCACGCCACCAGGCCGGTCAGTGGTGGATAAGGCGCGGCAACCCGACGAGGGGACATCCAGCCTCAGCATTGCGGGACTGCCCCTGCAGCTTCGCAGCCGTTCTTGGCCTCGCCGCCGATATGTCAAATGGACAGATCTGACCCCATTGCCCCCCTAGGTTCACCCGACCGACAACATCGTACTCATTGAGGGTGGTGCGGGAAGGATCACCGGTGCCAGACGGCGGGGTGACCACAGCGCGGACAAGATCGTTGGTGGTGTAATACTGCCAGGTGGAAGTGCCGTTGCGATCATCGGTCAACGTCGCCATGCGCCCGTGGGGATCGTAGGCGCGGTTGATCCTGCCGATCTGGGTACCGGCGCTGTTCCGACGCTGGGTGGTGATGGGACGACCGTTCACAACCGTTTCGATCACCATGGCGCCCTCGGGACTGCGATTGGTCAAGTAGCGTGTGCCAGAAGTGACAACGCTGCGGCCAGTCCAGGAGAGAGTACTGGCTCCGCCGTCACCGTAAGCTGTGGACCAAGTACGGCGACCATCGGCAGAGGCTTCGTCGATGCGGAGGACCGTTGAGGGTAAGCGGTAAGCGGAGCACATCTA
>DITU01000176.1 GCA_002422905.1 Verrucomicrobia bacterium UBA6176 | reverse complement strand
CTTTGCCCCTTTGTTGTTCATCCACGCGCCGGTTGGGATTTCGGATTCGGGGTTGCCACCCGGGGTGGGGCTTGCGCTTGATAGGCGGGTGCCTGCACATGTGATCGCCGTGGCCAACCAGAAGGGGGGCGTCGGCANNGCAAGACCACCACCACCGTCAATCTTGCCGCCTGCCTTGCCGCCCAGGGCCGTCCCGTGCTGTTGATCGATCTCGATTCCCAGGCCAACGCCACCTCGGGGGTCGGGTTGGAAAAGATCGATGGCGGCTCGGTCTACCGACCGTTGCTGGGGGATGGCGGGTTGCTGGAACGGATCCAGCCGACGGCCTTCGAGAATCTCTGGGTGTTGCCGAGTGAAGTGGATCTGTGCGGGGCGGAAATCGAATTGGCGCGTGCGGAGGACAACCTGTTGCGGTTGCGCCAGGCGATGGCGCCGGTCCGGGAATCGGGCCGGTTTGAAGTCATCCTGCTGGATTGTCCGCCGGCGTTGGGATTGCTCACGTTGAACGCCTATGCAGCGGCCGATTTCCTCATCATCCCGTTGCAGTGCGAGTATTACGCNNGTCATGACCATGTTCGATTCCCGCACGAAACTGGCGCCGTCGGTGGTGGGCGAGGTCCGGCAACACTTCGGGGAACAGGTGTTCGACACGGTCATTCCGAGAACAACGCGCCTGGCCGAGGCGCCGAGTTTTGGAAAGCCGATCATCCATTACGACCGCTACAGCGCGGGTGCAGCAGCTTATGAAGTATTGGCGGAGGAAGTGGTGAAGCGGTTGAACCTGAAGAAGTGAGTGGGGGCGGCGGTGGGGGGAAGGAACTGTTCCGCTTCTTCAACCTCTCCGGGGCGATCTACCCTGGGAAAACCATCCCCGTGNNGGTTGTGGCCGGCAATGCCATCCACCTCGTTGCGCCAGGACCCGTGTGTTGCGCTCGGCGACCCTGGGCTACGGCCTGAATCCCGTTGGGATTCGCACTCCTTACAGATCAGTGCGGATCTGCTCGTCCCTCACGCCTCGGCTTTCAGCCAAATCTCTCATCGCATCTCCCCCGGGAGTTTTCGGACGGGCTCCAAGGGACAAACACCGAGGTGATTGGAAAAGGAATCACCTGTTGCGCCACCAGAGGAGGGCGGCGAGAACGATGATTCCGAGCATCAGGATGCCGATCCAGCGGCGACGATTGGGGGAATCGGTTGTCCGGGGTTGTGGACGCGGCTCGGGATGGGTTGGGGTGATTGGATGGCTGGACCGGTTGGGAGGCGGCGTGATCCGGGTATGGGAGGTTTCCGAAGGGGATGCGGCCGGGTTGGACGGTTGGATCACGACATGGGGATTGGGCGGAGGCGGGGAGGGTTGGGCGGCGCGTTGAAGGACGTAGAGGCCGGTGTGATCGGTGGCATCCGGGAGCGAGGAGCCGGCGAGTTCGAGTCGGGCCTCGACCCGGCCGAATCGGATCAGTTGTTGATGATTGACGGGGAGTTGTCCATTGACCCGGGCGTTGCCGACCCAGGTGCCGTTGGTGGAGCCGTGTTCGCGGACGATGACTTCATCCCAGCTCACCAGGATCTCGCAATGATCGGCGGAGACGGATTCATCACGGATGACGAGGTCATTGGAGAGGGACCGGCCGACGCGTGTGGAGCCTTCGGGAAGGTCGCAGGACTGGGAGGTGAAGCCGGGTTGGGTGAAGATGAGCCGCGGCATGGCAGGGGTGGGGAGAGGTTGGGTTTGGGAACGCGATTCATGAAGGCCGCATGGGACCCAGGACTTCTTCAAGGGCCTGGGCAGTGACCTGGACCATGCGGATGAGTTCGGCAGGTCGGATGCAGTAGGGCGGCATCAGGACGAGGACATTGCCGATGGGACGGGTGAGCACGCCGAGGCGGGCCATGGCTTCGCAGACGCGGATGCCGACCCGGTCCTGGAGGTTGAATGGGGCGCGGGTGGAGGCATCGGCGACGAGTTCGATGCCGACGACGAGACCGGTCTGGCGGATGTCGCCGACGTTGGGGTGTTGCCAGAGTTGGAGAAGCTCGCGTCGGAGAAGGTCGGCGAGTCTTGACCGGCGGCGTTGGGCGGGGTCGGGGGTGAGCAGATCGAGACTGGCGCAGGCGACGGCGCAGCCGAGGGGATTGGCGTTGTAGCTGTGGCCGTGGAAGAAGGTCTTGAACCCGGAGTAATCGCCGAGGAAGGCGTCGAAGATGGGCTGGGTGGCGAGGGTGGCGGCGAGCGGGAGATATCCGCCGGTAAGACCCTTGGCCAGGGCCATGAGATCGGGAGTCACACCCTGGTCCTGGCCGGCGAACAGCGAAGATCCACCGGTGCGGGCGAACCCGGTCATGACTTCGTCGGCGATGAGCAGGGAGTCATGGGCGCGGGCGATTTCGGCGATGCGCAGCAGCCAGCCGTCGGGTTGGGGGATCATGCCGGCGGCTCCCTGCATGCGGGGTTCGTAGAGGAAGGCGGAATACGGGCGCCGGGCGGAATCGGCCTGGGTGAAGGCTTGTTCGACCTTGCCGACACATTCCCAGTTGCATTGGCGATACAGCCGGGCATCGGTGCGGTCCGGTTTGGCGCGATTGAACGGACACCGGTAGCAATAGGGCGCCATGACCTTGCCGGTCTCGAAGAGGAGGCCGCCGTAGGCCTGGTGGAAGAGATCGATGTGGCCGGCGGATACGGCTCCGACGGTGTCGCCGTGATAGGCGCCGTCGAGGGAGAGGAATCGGGGGGCTGGTTCCGGGCCGCGGGTTCGGCGGGTGAATTCGTAGGCGAGCTTGAGGGCGGTCTCGATGGCGGTGGAGCCGTCATCGGAGAAGAAGACCTTGGTGAGGGGTTGGGCTGGGGCGGGATTGGGTGGGGAAGGATTGGCGACGCGGACGAGTGCGGCGGCGAGTTCTGCGGCGGGCGGATTGGCGAAGCCGAGGGAGGAAGTGTGGGCGACGCGACCGAGTTGACGTTTGAGGGCGGCGTCGAGGCGGGGATGCCGATGCCCGTGGAGATTGGTCCAGATGGAACTGTTGGCGTCGAGATAGGAGCGGCCCTGGTCATCGAACAGGGTGGCGCCTTTTCCGTGGGTGAGGACGATGGGCTGGGACCGGAGCCAGTCGCGCATCTGGGTGAACGGATGCCAGACATGGGCGTGGTCGAGGGTGACGACGGACGACGGAGGGAGCACTGGGGGGACGGCGGCCACGGGAGTGGTGGCGGGGTGGCTCATGCGGCGAGTTGAGGCAGGGCGGCGGCGAGTCGGCTGATGTGTTCCTCGGTGTGGGCGGCGGAGACGGTGAAGCGGAGTCGGGCCTTGCTCCGGGGGACGGTTGGAAACCGGATGGCCGGGGCGAAGAATCCGGCGTCGAGCAGGAGTCCGGCGGTGGCGAGGGCGCGGGTTTCCGACCCGATGATCCAGGGAAGGATGGCGCTGGTGGGGGCGGCGGTGCCGGGAAGGATGGAAGCCAATTGGTTGGCGCGACTCCACGTGGCGTTGGCCCGATCCGCGCCAGCGTTGGAACGGATCAGATCCAGACCGGCATGGGCGGCGGCGGCAGCGGCGGGAACCGGTGCGGTGGAGAACAGGAAGGTCCGGGCACGGTGGATGAGGAAATCGATGAGGGTACGGGAACCGGCGATGAAACCGCCGGCGGAACCGACGGCCTTGCCGAGGGTGCCGAGATGGATGTCGATGTGGTCGGCGAGCCCGAGGTCATGGGCGAGCCCGGCGCGGCGTGGACCGAACAGGCCGGTGGCATGGGCTTCATCCAGCATGAGCCAGGCGCCGTGCCGATCCTTGAGTTCAACGAGATCGCGCAGCGGAGCGACGTGGCCGTCCATGCTGAAGATGCTTTCGGTGACGACGAGGATGTTGGGGCGTTGGACGGCCTGGACGGAATCGGCCCAGCGCAGGATGTCGGCGAGGTCTTCGAGATCGTTGTGCTTGAACACCCGCAACTGCGCACCGCTGAGCCGGGCGGCATCGATGCAACAGGCGTGGGTGAGCTTGTCGATGATGACGATGTCCTCGGGACCGACGATGGCGGGGATGGTGCCGATGGCGGCGGCGTAACCGGAGGAGAAGGCGAGGGCGGCACCGGTGTTGAGCCAGTCGGCGAGGGCTTCCTCCAGCAGATGATGGGGGGCGAGGGAACCGGAGATCAGCCGGGACGCGGCGGAGCCGGCGCCCCAGTCGCGTGCGGCCGCTGCTGCGGCCTCGGCGAGGGCGGGATGCCCGGCCAGGCCGAGGTAATCGTTGGAGGCGAAGTTCAGCAGTTCCCGTCCCTGATGCCGGATATGGACCCCGTCGACGTGTTCAATGCGCCTGAGGATCCGGCGCAGACCGTCGGCTTCCAGCGCCTGCAACCGGGCGGACAGGATGGGATCGAGGGACATCGGCGTCGGGGTCAGCGGGCCGTGATGTTGCGGATCGGCCGACGCCAGACGGTGGGGCCGTCGCAGACGTAGAGGGCGGGATTGTTGCCCTTGGCGACGGTGCAACTCACGGGAGATTTGGCCGGGTCCGGTTTCGGAACCACGCCGAGGAGTTGGCCGTTGGAACTGAAGATCTGGATGCCGAGGTGGGAGGTGACGAAGACGTTGCCGGCTGGATCGGTGGTGGAACCGTCACCGCCGCTGGCCTTGGCATCGGGGGCCACGATGAGGGTGGCGATGGGTTCGCCGCCGAAGCCGAGCGGGATGGTCAGGGTTCCGAACGGACCGTCGGGCGGGGCGGGGAAGTTGGGGAGGGAGGACGGGTCGGACGGGGAATGGCCGGGGCGATAGGCGGCGGGATTGAACTCGGGATTGGCGAGTTGAAAGGCCCAGACCCGGCTCCCCTGGTATTCGGAGACGTAGAGGGTCGAGTGGTCGGGGGAGAGGGCGATGCCGTTCGGTGCCGAGATTCCGCCGGCGAAGGGGCGTGGGCCGGAAAGATTACGGGCGGAAGTGGGGACCACGACGACCTGGCCGGCGGCGGTGTCGGTGAAGCAGATCAGGCCCGAGCGGGTGACGACGAGATCGTTGGGTTTGACGTTGGAAGCGACGGTGAGGATTTCGCGGGTGTCGGGATGGATGGCGACGATGCGTTGTTTCTGGTCGCCGGGTCCGCCCTGGGAAGCGGCGTAGAGCCAGCCGTCGGGACCGGCCTTGATGCCGGAGATGCGGGGGCCGTTTTCGATCCAGCGTTCGGGTTTGCCACCGGGCAGGGTGCGCCAGATCTCGGCCTTGGGCAGATCGGCGAAGTAAAGGATCTGACCATTGGCACTGTCGACGACACAGAGGCCGTCGGTGAAGCCATGGCCTTCCGAAACCTTCTCCCAGGCGGCGGCATCGGCGGCGCGGGGAACGAGTTGATTGAGGCGGTCGCTGGGTTCGGGGGGAAGTGAGGTGATGGCGGGCGGGCGCGTTTCGGGAAGCCAGAGCCAGCGGAGGGAATCGGGAAGGATGGCGGCGCCGTGGCGATCGTTGTGGGCGCCATCGCCGAAGACGAAGAGGTGTTCGTAACCGGCGAAGGCGAGGGAACCGGCGAGCTGCTGATTGGAGAGGGGCCAGTCGCCGTGGAGATTGTTGAGGTCATTGGCGCCGTCCTGGAGGAAGACGCGGATGGGTTTGCGCGCGGTCTTGCGGACGAGGGCGGGATAGACATGACCACCGCGGATGTTCACGAAGGAGCCGATGTGGGAGAGGACCTTGCCGAACTGGTCGGGTTGTTCCCAGGCGGCGGTGAAGGCGCAGATGCCGCCGGAGCTCATGCCGGAGATGGCGCGGAGCCGGGGATCCGGACTGAGGTTCAATTGGTAGCGGTTGGTGACGAACGGCAGGAGTTCGCCGGTGAGGAAGCGCACGTAGGCATCGCCGAGGCTGTCGTATTCGACACTGCGATTGCTGCGGTTGCCCCAGCCCATGGCGGGCGGGGCGTTGTCCCCCCGATGCCCGGGATTGATGAACACCCCGACGGTCACCGGCATGTCACCGGCGGCGATGAGGTTGTCGAACACAATGGGGGCACGCATGCGCCCGTTGGTGGAGACGTAGGCGTGTCCGTCCTGGAACACCATGAGTGCGGCGGGCTTGGCAGGGTCGTATTGCGAGGGGATGTAGACCCAGCCATCACGGGCGGTGCCGGGGAAGACGGTGGATTCGGAGAAGGTGAAGGACTCGACACGTCCGGCGGGGACACCGGGTTTGCGCGCCTGGGCTTCGTCTGAAATCGGGTAGTCATCGGGCGTCCGCGCGGCGGCGGGCATCGGAGGCGGCGCCACGACATCGGCCAGGGCGCGGGCGGCGGAAGAGAGGGCACCGGCGGGCGATTGGATGCGGTCGGTCTGGATGGGGACGGTGGGGGACACGGTGCGCTGGGAGGCGGGTTGCTGGGCGTGGGAAGCGAGGGACAGGGCGAGGCCAGCGGCCAGTGCAATGGGATGGGCGCGGTGGAGGTGCATGCGGGTGAGGGTTTGCGAGGTTGGACGAGAAGGAAAGGCGGGATTGAACTCGGGGCGGGGTTGGATTCCTCTGGCGGCTCCCATGAAACGCGTGATGGCAGTTGGCTGGCTGACGATGATCGTCGGGGTGTGGGCCGTGCTGGGGGATGGTCCGGCGGACAATGTGGTGGAGAAGGTGCGACCCATACCGCCGCCGGGAGTGTCGGTACCGGACGAGGTGCGAGCGGAATTGAGTGCGGGGGTGGCGGAGTTGGGGCGCGAGTTGGAGGCGTTGAGGCGGGAGTTGGAGGGCAAGCCGGGATTGAAGGCGCGTTGGGCGGATGCAGCGGTATTCCACAAGGGCGTGGATTGGGCGTTGAGATACGGGGAGTTCTTTCGGACGAACGAGTTCAAGGCGGCGCGGGAGCATCTGATCCTGGGCCGGACCCGGGTGGAGGCATTGAGGGCGGGGCAGGTGCCGTGGGATGGGGAGAACGGCCTGCTGGTCCGGGGCTATGTCTCACGCATCGATGGATCGGTTCAGCCGTATGGGTTGGTGATTCCGAAGTCGTGGCGCCCGGACAGTGGCCGGCGTTGGCGCCTGGACTGCTGGTTTCATGGACGGGGCGAGCAATTGAGCGAGTTGGCCTTCATCCAGGATCGGCTGCGGAACGTCGGGGAGTTCGCACCGGCGGACACCTTCGTGCTGCATCTGTACGGACGCTATTGCAACGGCTCGCGGTTTGCCGGGGAGACGGATTTCTGGGAGGCCCTCGACGCGGTGCAGCGGTTGTATCCGATCGATGAGGATCGGGTGTCGGTGCGGGGATTCAGCCTGGGCGGCGCGTCGTGCTGGCATTTTGCGGTGCATCACGCGTGGCGTTGGGCCGCGGCGGCGCCGGGAGCGGGATTCTCGGAGACGGCGGAGTTCCTGAACGTGTTCCAGAACGAAAAGCTGCAACCGTTTCCATGGGAACAGAAGCTGTGGGCGCTGCACGATGCCACGGCGAATGCGTTGAACCTGCGCATGGTGCCGACCGTGGCCTACAGCGGAGGGGAGGATCGCCAGATCCAGGCGGCACTCGCGGTGGAACGGTCCATGGAATCCCTGGGCCTGAAGCTGACCCACCTGATCGGACCCAAGACCGGTCACAAGTATGAGCCGGCAACCAAGGCGGAGTTGAACCGGCGCATCGATGCCCTCGCCGCCAAGGGTCGGGTGCGGACGCCGCGCGAGGTTTTCTTCACGACACCCAGCCTGCGTTATCCGCGCATGGCGTGGTTCATCGCCGAGGGTCTGGGACAACATTGGGAACCGGCCACGGTCTGGGCGCGGATCGAAGGGGTTCAGTCGGGGATCGGAATGCAGGTGGGCGCAACGAATGTGTCGGCTTTCCGGCTGGAATTCGGGCCGGGCGAAGCCCCGTTCGATCCCGCCCGACCGGTGGTGGTGCAGGTCGCTTCGCGCATCGGTGGCCGGTTTACCGGAAGCGCGGTCGTCATGGGGCGGGTGGGTTCCGACGGCAGTTTTTCGGGAGCGGCGCATTGGGACGGCAAGTCGTGGGTGGAGGGGGCGGCATCGGGGGAGGGCTTGGCCAAACGCCATGGGTTGCAGGGGCCGATCGATGACGCGTTCATGGAGCGCTTCGTGATGGTGATGCCCACGGGCGAGCCGATGCATGCGGCGGTGGGGGCCTGGGTGAAGTCGGAGTCGGCCCGGGCAGTGGAACAATGGCGCCGGCATTACCGGGGCGATGCGTTGGTGCGGGAGGATGGGGCGGTGACGGACGACGAGATTGCGGAGTCGAACCTGGTGTTGTGGGGGGATCCGGGGAGCAACCGGTTGTTGGCGAAGCTCGCGGATCGGTTGCCGGTGAAATGGACGGCGACGGGCCTGGAGGTGAACGGGGTGAAGTATCCGGCGGACAGCCATGTGCCGGTGTTGGTGTTCCCCAATCCGCTGAATCCGAAGCGTTATGTGGTGTTGAACAGCGGCTTCACGTTTCGCGAATACGATTACCTCAACAACGCGCGTCAGACGCCCAAGTTGCCGGATTGGGCGGTGGTGGACGTCCGTCAGGCGCCCAATGCGCGGTTCCCGGGGAAGATTGTGGCCGGCGGATTCTTCGGGGAACGCTGGGAATGGAAGTGATTCCGCCGTCTCACCGGGCGGGGGATCAAGCCGGTCAGGACTGGGGAGACTGGGGAACCACCATCCGGAACCGCGGAATCAGGGTGTAAACCTTGCGCCCGGTTTCATCGAGGCCGCAGTAGGCTCCCTCGGCAATGGCCGATGCCGTGCCGATGAGGTGTTGGGAGTGGTAGGTGAACTTTTCGCCCGGCTCGATCACCGGGGTTTGACCGACCACTCCTTCGCCCATCACCACCAATTGGGTGCCGTCATCATGGCTGATCACCCATTTCCGATGCTGGATGGTGACGGTGCGGTCGGAGTCGTTGTGGATGCTGATGAAGTAGACGAAGGAGTGCGGTTTATCGGTGACCGGCAGGTGCCGATAGACCAGTTGGTCCACGGTCACGCGCAGGCCGGCCAATAGGACCGGAGCTTCGAGCGGGGTCATCCTGAGCCGACCCTTGCCGAATTCCGCACCAGCGGCAAGGCGCCCGGCGAATGGCTCTCGCCGCTCCATGGAATGGGAATGGAGCGGCGACCGACGCCCCCTTGCCGTTCGAAAGCCATCCCGGCACGATGCCCCCATGCTTCCCCGTTTCCTGCTGGGTCTGGTCGCTGCCGTCGTGACGGCTGCTGCGGCCGACAAGAACGTTGTCCTGTGTGCCGGTCGCCCGAGCCATGGCAAGGGTGACCATGAATTCCGGGCCGGCTCGCTGTTGCTGGCCGATTGCCTCAACCGGTTGCCCGGGATCCGGGCCACGGTCGTGAGCAATGGCTGGCCGGCAGATGTCTCCGTGCTGCGGTCCGCCGACGTCATCGTGCTGTATGCCGATGGGGGAGACGGACACCCGGCCATCCAACCGGAGCGGTTGAAGTTGCTGGATGAACTGGCGGCGAAGGGCGTGGGCATCGGTGCCGCGCATTACGGGGTGGAAGTGCCCAAGGGCGATCCGGGCCTCGCCATGCTGCGCTGGACCGGTGGCTATTTCGAAACGTTCTGGAGCGTGAACCCCCATTGGAAGGCCGAGTTCAAGGAGTTCCCCCAACACCCCGTCACCCGCGGGGTGAAACCCTTCGCCGTCCAGGATGAGTGGTATTATCACATGCGCTTCACCCCGGACATGGCCGGCGTCACCCCGATCCTGAGTGCGGTTGCTCCCGACTCGACCTTGAACCGGCCGGATGGTCCCCACTCCGGCAATCCGTGGGTCCGGGCGTCGGTGGCGAAAAAGGAACCCCAGCATCTCATGTGGGTGCTGGAACGCCCCAACGGCGGACGCGGGTTCGGTTTCACCGGGGGGCATTTCCATCGGAACTGGGCCGATGACAACCTCCGCAAGGTGTTCCTCAACGCCGTGGTGTGGGCCGCCAGACTGGATGTTCCAGCGGATGGCATTCCGTCCACGGTTACGCCGGAACAGCTCAAGCTGAACCTCGATCCGAAGTGACAGAACTCCGTCCGGTCCGGGTCGGAGCCTGCTAATGCTCGCGGCCCGGATGACGCGATTTCCGGAGTTGGGCCGGCATGGCGCGGGTTCATCGCAACTTTTGTTGCAGGTGCAACACGAAGTTGATGCGTGGCCGGGGCGCAGCCGCGTTGTTCTGAACCGCGGTTCCGCCGTGGGATGCCTTTTTGATCCGCAGGCTTTCCAGCGCCGGGCTTGGCTACTTGCAGCAGGCACGGATAGCGTCCGTCCATGGATCGGATCGAAGCCGCCCCGTTGGTGGGGATCATCATGGGCAGCCAGAGTGACTGGGAGACGATGCAGCATGCATCGGCGCAGTTGAAGGAGCTCGGGGTGCCGCATGAGACCTCGGTGGTGAGTGCCCATCGGACGCCGGACCTGCTGTTCGAGTACGCGTCGTCGGCCGCTGCACGCGGGTTGCAGGTGATCATCGCGGGTGCTGGAGGAGCGGCGCATCTTCCCGGCATGTGCGCCAGCAAGACCTGCCTTCCGGTGCTGGGTGTACCGGTGCAGTCCAAGGCCCTCAATGGCATGGATTCGCTGTTGAGCATCGTGCAGATGCCGGCGGGTGTCCCGGTGGGTACCCTGGCGATCGGTCGGGCGGGAGCGATCAATGCGGCGTTGCTGGCCTGCGCGATGTTGGGCGCACGACATCCCGAGTTGCGGGAACGGTATGAAGCGTTTCGTCAGCGACAGACCGCGGCGGTGCTGGACCGGAGGATTCCGGGGGACCCGGTCGTACCCAAGCCGTAGAGGTCTCGCGCGGAGACCTGGAGAGAGACTGGAAGACGGGAGTCCGGGCACCCCTGGCTGAGGGATTTCGGCGACCGATGTCCCGGGTGATGCGTCAAAAAGTCCATGGGCCCTGAAGGGGCGCGAGGGAATGGATTCGCCAGCCGGAGAAGGAGGGGATGGGATGATTCCAGTGCCCCTTCAGGGCACGGATCCGGGGCGGAACAACCCAGGGCATTGGTCGCGAGGCTCCCGCAGCCCTGGGCTGGAATCCTGGTCCCCGTTGGGGACCCGTGCAGGGCGAGCGGTTGAAAATCCACGGGGACTACAACCGAAGCGTGGTGACGTTGCGGGTCAGCCAACTGGAATGTACGAATCCGGACCGGGGATGCCCTGAACAGGGGAGGCGTGTTCACGGATTCGTCACTCAGCCGTGATGAAGACGGCATGGGACGGAAGTTTCCTGATCCCCGTTCTAGAGGATCAGCAGTTCATTCAACATTCCTATGCATTCCCACATGAAGTCGATGCGGGCGGCCCTGCTCGGTGGTCTCCTGACCGCCGGCGCCGCTTACGCCGAAACCATTCAGGTCACTGCTCCGATCACCGGCGTGGTGACGTGGTCACGTACCAACGAGTACGTCCTGAACAAGTTCATCTACGTCCTGGACGGCGCTGAGCTGCACATTGAGGCCGGCACGGTGGTCAAGGCCAAGCCGGGTCGCGATGCCGACACTTCGGCTCTGATGGTGGCGCAAGGAGGCAAGATCTTCGCCGAAGGTACTCCCACCCATCCGATCATCTTCACGGCGGAAGCCGATGACGTCACCGATCCCGACGATCTCGACATCTTTGATCGCGGTCTGTGGGGCGGGGTGGTGTTGATGGGGCGTGCGAGTGTGAACACCTCGCTGGACGCCACCGGCAATGCGGCGAGCCCGAAGTATGATCTGTATGAAGGTCTGCCCGACACGGTGGTGAACGGCCAGAACGTGAACCGGTACGGTGGTGGCAACGACGACGACAGTTCCGGTGTGATGCGTTATGTGTCGATCCGGCATGCCGGCACGGTGTTTCAGCCGAACAAGGAATTGAACGGCCTGACCATGGCGGGTGTGGGCCGGGGGACGACGATCGAATTCATCGAGACCTATGCCACGGCCGATGACGGCTATGAGTGGTTCGGTGGCACGGTGAACACCCGGTACCTGGTGAGTGCGTTCAACGATGACGATGGCTTTGACACCGACCAGGGATGGAGCGGCAAGAACCAGTTCTGGTTCCTGATCCAGGAACCGGGCAAGAAGGACAGCGGTGGCGAATGGAATGGCGAGCCCAACGGCGCCGCGGCCAACAACCCGCCCATTGCCAACTATGAGATCTACAACGCGACCCTGATCGGCGCCGGAACCGACACCGCGGGCAACCGGGGTCTGACCATCCGCGAGTACGCTGCTCCCAAGCTGTATAACTCGATCCTCACCGACTTCGGTGGCAATGCGATGACCATCGATGACCGGTCGAAGATCCATCTGGACGCGGGGATCCTGGACATCCGTGACAACCTGTTCTGGGGATTCGGCACCAACGGTGTGGCCGTGCCTTTGGCGGGCAATGCCAATTCCCAGGTGATCTTCACCGATGCCGCGCGCAACAATGTCGAAGCCAACCCCATGCTGCGCGGGATCAGCCGCCTGGATGACGGTGGCCTCGATCCGCGGCCTGCCCCCGGTTCGCCGGCATTGACCGGTGCCCGGATGGCGCCGGATGACGGCTTTTACCGGCAGGTGGATTACAAGGGCGCATTCGGTCCGAACGAACTGTGGATCGATGGCTGGACCTTCCTGTCGCAGAAGGGATTTGTGGCGCCGCGCGCCGCCAACACGGTTCAGGTGACGGAACCGATCAGCGGCATGGTCACCTGGTCGCGCACCAATGAGTACATCCTCAACAAGTTCATCTATGTGCTCAGCGGCGCGGAACTGCACATCGAGGCGGGCACGGTGATCAAGGCCAAGCCGGGTCGCGATGCCGACACTTCGGCAATGATGGTGACCCAGGGAGGCAAGCTCTTCGCCCATGGCACACCGACCCAGCCGATCATCTTCACGGCCGAGGCGGATGACCTCTCGGACCCTGACGACCTCGATATCTACGAGCGCGGTCTGTGGGGCGGTGTGGTGTTGATGGGACGCGCTACGGTCAACACTTCGCTGGATGGCACCGGCAATGCGGCAAGCCCGAAGTATGATCTCTATGAAGGTCTCCCTGACACCATTGTGAACGGACAGAACGTCAACCGTTACGGTGGTGGCAACGACAACGACAGCTCCGGTTCGCTTCGGTATGTGTCGATCCGGCACGCGGGCACGGTGTTCCAGCCGAACAAGGAATTGAACGGCCTGACCATGGCCGGTGTGGGCCGGGGAACGACGATCGAGTTCATCGAAACCTATGCCACCGCCGATGACGGCTATGAATGGTTCGGTGGCACGGTGAACACCAAGTATCTGATCAGCGCCTTCAACGATGACGATGGCTTCGACACCGACCAGGGATGGAGTGGCAAGAACCAGTTCTGGTTCCTGATCCAGGAGCCGGGCAAGAAGGACAGCGGTGGCGAGTGGAATGGCGAGCCCAACGGCGCTGCGGCCAACAACCCGCCCATTGCCAACTATGAGATCTACAACGCGACCCTGATCGGTGCCGGAACCGACACCGCGGGCAACCGGGGTCTGACCATCCGCGAGTATGCGGCTCCCAAGCTGTATAACTCGATCCTCACCGACTTCGGTGGCAATGCGATGACCATCGATGACCGTTCGAAGACCCACCTGGACGCCGGCATCCTGGACATCCGTGACAACCTGTTCTGGGGATTCGGCACCAACGGAGTGGCCGTGCCTTTGGCGGGCAATGCCAATTCCCAGGTGATCTTCACCGATGCCGCGCGGAACAATGTCGAGGCCAACCCGATGTTGAACGGCATCAGCCGGATCTCCGACGGTGGTCTCGATCCTCGTCCCGGCATGGGTTCTCCCGCCTTGACCAGTGGCCGCACGGCTCCCCAGGACGGCTTCTATCATCCGGTGACCTGGAAGGGTGCCTTCCGTGGAATGAACTGGGCCAGCGACTGGACCTTCCTGAGCCAGCGCGGAATCCTGACCGCCAAGGGTGGCGGCAACCCGCTCCCGGCCCCCCAGGCCGCTACCGTCGGACCCACCGCTCCCCAGATCGATGTCGAACAGACCGCCACCGGCTTCCGCATGAGCTTCATCGGAGTCACGGGCGTGACCTATCAGGTGCAACGCCGCACCGTGCTCATCGGCGCTGAATGGATGAGCGAAGGCGCAGCCGTGGTCGGAACCGGCGCACCGATCTCGGTCGATGTCGTCACCGACCTCGATCAGGGCTACTTCCGGGTGTTGGCCCAGTAAGTCCGGACCAATCCAACAGCTCAATCCATGCGGCCGGATCCCGACGTGGGATCCGGCCGCTTTTTGTTCCGGAGCGGCGACAGCCTTGTCGCCGGCAGGACGTGGAGGGGAAGGGGCCTCAGCCGTATCCGTGTCAGGATGCCCCCGGTGGGTCATTCCCGTTGGAATCCCTGTTGTTGGTTCGAGGAGAAAAAGTTGTTGTTGGTGGGTGGTCTGTTGTTGGCTTCGAGCATTGCATGCACTCCGGGTTCACGCCTTTTCTCCCACCACGAGTGGCGTGGTTGGCGACAGCGATTGCAGCGGGTGTGACCTTGTTCCTGGAAAGCGTCCTTGGTGGCTTCCGCATCCAGGCTTCGGAGATCTCCCCATTGGAGCAGTCCTCCCGGATCCAGCGCTTCCATGCGCTCTGTCGCGACCAGGGGGATTCACCGCCGATCCGGGTGGTTGTGTATGGGCAATCGATCACCGCCCAGGCCTGGTCCGGGGCCACCTTGCGTCAGTACGCAACCCACCATCCCGGCAGGCAATGGGTCATCGAGAACCGTAGCGTGTATGGGGCGACGGCGGCGTATCTGGAGCGATTGGCGGAGTCGGATGTGTTTGGGTTCAACCCGGACCTGGTGGTGTTCCATACCTACGGGGACAAGCTGGCGTATGGGCGCCTGCTGATGTCCTTGCGGCGCCGGACGACCGCCGATGTGATCGTGTTGAACAATCATTTTGCCCTGTGGGACGAAGGCAGGTTTCCGGATCGCGGTGGGTGGGACATGGTGGAGTTGCCCGCGTTGGCTGCGGCTTCGGCGGCCTGCGTCGTGGATGTCCGGACGCGTTGGCGGGACCATCTGCTTTCCCGTGGCCTCCCGGTGGCGGCGCTCCTGACGGACCCTGTTCACCCGAATGCCGAGGGGCAGCAGATTTTTTCGGCGGCATTATTCGATCAATTGGCTTCGCCGGTCGCCCAACCCGTGTCGGATCCCTACGCCGGGTCGCGCGTCCGACGGTTGCACCGGGAAGCAACCGGCCCGGTTTGGCGCGTGATGTTTCACGGGAACCGGGTGGTGGCGAGGGTTCCCACCGGAGCCCGAGCCCGGGTCCGGATTGATGGCGAGACTCCGTCGGAGACGGTCCGCGGGCGCATCCATGGCCGGACCCAGGGATGGCCTGGGACCGGATGGCCGTTTCATCTGCGGGTCCAATCCACGATGCCCTTGCTCGACGAGATCTGGACGCTGCGGATCACGGAAGTCATCGCGCCAAGACTCGTCAGGTTTGAGGTTCGTGGATCACTGACGGGACCGGATGGCGGTGGGAGGTCGAGCGACTTGTTCGTTTCGGATTCCGGCCGCGTGGTCCTGGATCCGCGCGATTGGTTCTGGGACAACCTGTTTACGGATCTGGCCGTTGGCACCGAGTTTGGTTGGCGCACGATTCCCCAGGCTGTGGATGAGCTGAATGGGCAAGGGGCGACGGGATGGATGGAGGTCGTGTCGAACCTGGAAGTCGGGGAACACGTGCTGGAGTTGGAGGATCTCACGCCCGAGGGAGCGCCGTGGATCGAGCAACTCATCCTGCATGATCCCTCGCGGGAGGAGATGATCGCCCCTGGAACGGTCCAGCAGATGTTTTCGCAGGAGGGAATGCTGATCCGATGTTCAGGGCCTGTGGAGGTGAGCCTGGATCTTCGGGGTTGGCGCCTGTGGGATGAAGGGATTGCCGTCGATGGAGGCAACTGGAGGCGCCTGCCGGAAGTGGGCGAAGGAACCCGCTTCTTTCGCGCTGCCGGGGAGGCTCCGGTTCAAGATCCGTGAGTGCTGTCGGCACCACGTTTCCCGGGGCTGTCACGGATGGGAGAAACCGAAAAGTTACCCGTGCCGGCTTGACGCAAAGGTGACGCACCGTGCGAGGCTGGGCACATGGAGCTTCATTGTTGGCAACGGAGGATGGTGGGCGGTTTGTTGGCCGCACTGGGGTTGGGTTTCGCCGCCTCAGCCCAGACCGTCACGACCAATGTCGTCGACAACATCGGCCATGATCGTCACCGGCATCATTACGGATCCAAACTCCCCACCGAGCCGGCGTCACCCTCGCGATTCGTGACGTCGCGTTCGAGCAACGTGATGTTGCCGCTGCCGCAGGAGAAGGATGCCTTCACCTTCGCCGTGTTCGGGGACCGGACCGGCGGCCCGGTGGAAGGCGTTTCGGTTCTGGCCGACGCGGTGCGGGATGTAAACCTGATCGAGCCGGACCTGGTGATGACGGTGGGGGATCTGGTGAACGGATATAATGCCCGCGCGGCCTGGCTTGAACAGGCAACCGAGTTCAAGTCGATCATGGAGGAACTCCGTTGCCCGTGGTTCCCCGTGGCCGGAAATCATGACGTCTATTGGCGCGGTCCGGACCGGCCTGCCGACGAGCATGACGGGAACTATGAAATGCATTTTGGTCCGCTGTGGTATGCGTTCAGCCACAAGCGTTGCTGGTTCATTGTCCTCTATAGCGATGAGTCGCATCCGGTGACCGGTGAGAAGAACTTCAGCAAGCCCGAGAACCATGTCATGAGCGAAGCCCAGTTCGGCTGGCTCAAGGAGACCCTGGTCAAGGCCCGCGGCGCCGAGCATGTGTTCGTCTTCCTTCATCACCCGCGTTGGACCGGCGGATCCTACGGCGATTCGTGGGACCGGGTGCATCGGGAATTGGTCGCCGCCGGCAATGTCACCGCGGTCTTCGCCGGGCATATCCATCGGATGCGCTACGACCCGAAGGACGGCATAGAGTATGTGACCCTGGCCACCGTGGGTGGCGGTCAGAGCGAGACGGTTCCATCGGCCGGTTGGGCCCATGAATTCCACCTGGTCACGGTGCGGAAGGATCGGATTGCCCTGTCCGCCATTCCGGTGGGCGAGGTGATGGATGTGCGGGAGATCACTGGCGATTTTGCCGCGCAATGTGCGGCCCAGGCCCAGAGCCGGTTCGCCTTCGACGGCACGATCGCGTTTGGATCGGATGGCGCGGTGAAGCGGAAGGTTCAGGTGAGCTATACCAACCTGACCACGCATCCGGTGGAGTTGACCGTGACGCCGGACAGCGACGATGCCCGGTGGTTGTTCGGTCCGGATCACGATCACGGCCGGTTGGCGCCGGGTGAGGTGTGGTCGGGTGCCTTTGAAGTCGTTCGTCCGTCCGGTGCATTTGACGCCGGATTGCGGATGCCTGTGGTGATGTTGGAGGCGCATGTGGTCGGCGGTGGCCGCCGTTATGTGCTGCCGGAGCGGACGATCGAGTTTCCGGTGGATTATCAGACCATCCCCATGCCCCCCGTGCCGGCGCGGGAACAGGTGCTGGCATTGGACGGCAAATCAGCAGTCCTGCTCGATCCTGCTGAAGTCGCGCTGCCGCAGGGGGCGTTCACGTTGGAGACGTGGTTCCGGGCCGATGAATACGGGGATCGCACCGGTCTGGTGGGCAAGATGGAGATGAGCGAGTACGGGATCTTCGTGACCGGCGGCGTGCCCCAGTTTTCAGTCTTCCTGGGCGATGCCTATGTGGTGGTCAAATCGGATAAGCCGGTGCCGGTGGGACGCTGGTCCCATGTCGCGGGTGTGTTCGATGGCGAGGAGGTCCGACTCTATGTGGACGGCGAACAGGTCGGCAGGAAGCCGGGCACGGGGAGTCGCAAGCTCAACAAACTGCCGTTGGTGCTCGGTGCCGATGTGACCTCCGCGGGAGACGCCACGTCCCATTTTCGCGGCCAGCTCGATGCCACCCGGCTGACCCGGGGCGCCGTCTATACCGGCGAACGTTTCAGTCCGGCCCGGCGCCTGACGGCCGTGCCTGGTGCCACCGTGTTCCTGTCGAACTACGACGCCACCCTGGGGCGCAAGCTGTGGGACGAAGCGGGGCGACGCGGTGTGGGTCGGTATGCCGGCAAGCCAATCCTGGTGATGCCCTGATGGAGGCGAATCCCAGGCCTTGGGGTGATGAAGAGTCGAAGAGTCAAAGGGGAGTCAAAGGGGTCATGTCCAAACATGTGACATTTGAGTCGATCCGCATGCCTTCGGTTGATCACGTGGAGCCTTGCGGGTTCGAGCAGATGGTTCCGGGGCGAACGGGATGCTGAAGTCGTGGCGATTGGCCGGAGGTTGAAGAGAGCGACACTCAGCGGAACACGTGCGAGTGCTTCATGCAGACGCGCTGGCTCAGTCATCCACCATCCAGGTCGCCAATTCTGGATCGTCACCGAGCCTCCGAAACCACCCGAAAACCGATGGTCGGATGTGCTCGGAAAGTTCTCGTTCTGAACCAGTCTCATTTTGATCTCCCAACAAGTCTCCTTTTGAACTCCCGCCGACATCCCGGATTTTGTTCCTTGCACCGGTGGGGGTGCGGCAGTGGAGTTTGAGGATGAAGCGGACGTGGCAACTGATGTGGATGTTGGGGTTCGGGCTCGGGTTGTTGGGGCAGACAGGGCCGACGTTCGGGCTGTGGTCGGAGGGAAAGGTTCCCGGTGCGCTGGGTACCGGGACGAATGACGTGCCGACCCTGACGCCGTATCTGCCGGAAAAGGAAAAGGCGACGGGCGCGGCGATGGTGATCTGTCCGGGGGGCGGTTATGGCGGGTTGGCCCGGCACGAGGGACATGACTACGCAGAGTTCCTGCGCGGCCAGGGCATCGCCTGCTTCGTGTTGCGTTACCGACTGGGTTCCCATGGATACCGGCATCCGGTGATGCTCGGCGATGCGGCCCGGGCGGTGCGGGTGGTGCGGCATCGGGCATCGGAATGGAATGTGGATGTGAAGAAGATCGGGATCATGGGAAGCAGTGCCGGTGGACATCTGGTGTCGACGTTGCTGACGCATTTCGACCACCTCGATGCGTCCGACGAGGGAGCGGATGATCTGGTGGACCGGGTGAGTTCGAGGCCGTCATTGGGGGTGTTGTGTTATCCGGTGATCACCCTGGGCCGATACACGCATGAGGGATCCAAACGCAATCTGCTCGGGCCGGATCCCAAGCCCGAGTTGGTGGAGTTTTTGTCGAGCGAGAAGCAGGTGAAGAAGGATTCACCGCCGGCGTTCGTGTGGCACACGTGGGAGGATCAGGCGGTGCCGGTGGAGAACGCATTGATGTTTGCGCAGGGCCTGCGTGAGGCGGGGGTGAAGTTCGACCTGCACATCTATGAGGCGGGTCGGCATGGGATCGGATTGGCGACCCGACCGCCGGCATTCGAGAACCCGCATCCGTGGGTGGCGGACCTGGTGTTCTGGTTGAAGGGGCAAGGGTTCGTGAAGTGAGTCGGGGGCGGTTGGATGCCGGCTGGGCGGTGTTGTTGTTGTTCCTGAGTGGCGCAGCCGGACTGGGACATCAGTTGCTGTGGACACGTCGCCTGGTGGATGTGCTGGGGGCTGGCCCGGGCACGTTTGCCCGGGTGGTGGGCGTGTTTTTCGTGGGGTTGGCGGTGGGATCGGCCTGGGCGGCCTGGCGCCCTCCGACGGCCAGGGACGGATGGCGGCAAGTCGCGTGGGCGGAAGGTGCGGTGGCGGTGTTGTCGGTGCTGTTGGTGGCGTCGACGGCGGCAGGGGAATGGCTGCGGGGTTGGGTGGGAAGCGGCGTGTTGGCGTGGGTGTTGCCCCCCTTGCTGGTGGGGCCGCCGGCGGTGGCGATGGGGCGGGTGTTTCCGGCAGTGGTGGCGGCTCTGGACGGGGGACGGCCGGGAACATTGGTCCTTTATCTGGCGAACACCGCGGGAGGGATTGTGGGATTGGCATGGGTGACGGTGTGGGCGTTGCCGGGGCTGGGATCGGATGTCACGGCGCTGACGGTGGCGTTGGTGAATGCGGCGGTGGGATTGGCGGCGGCGGGCTTGCAGGGGCGGGTCGGTCGGATGGACCGCGGGAGGACGGAGCGGAATGCCGGAGTGGGATTGGTGGGCGAGGGGAAAGGATGGGGATGGCGTTGGGATGCACTGGCGTTTGGTTCGGGATTCTGGGTGGTGGGCTTGGAGGTGGTGTTCCAGCAACAGTTCGCGCAGGTGACCATCCATTCGCAGTTTTCGGGGGCGGTGGTGTTGACGGCGGTGTTGGTCGGGTTGGTGCTGGGTTCGGTCTGGGTGGTGTGGCGGGGGCACGGGCGGGAGTTGGAGCCGGGACGCTGGGCCTGGGCCTGGTGGGTGGCGGGATTGGCGGCGGTGTTGGAACCGCAAGTGTTGTTGGGGATGCGCCCGGGTTTGGCCTCGGTGCCGTATGCGCTGTCGACGTGGCAATATCCTATGCGGGTGGCGGGGCTGGGTTTGGCGGTGATGGTGCCGGCGATGATGACGGCGGGGATGATCTTTCCGGTCTTGCTGAAGGCATTGGGGTCGGGTGCGGGATCGGGAGGACGGGTGGCGCGGATGTTGGCGGTGAATGGGGTGGGCGGTTGGTTGGGGGCGGAATTGATGTCGGGTTGGCTGCTGCCGCGCTGGGGGTTGTGGGTTCCGTTGGGGTGGTGGGGGGTGATGGCATTGGGATTTGGTGTGGTGCTGGGGGGTGGTGGATGGGTGCGGTTGGGAGGGGCGTTGGGGATCGGAATGGTGATGGTGTGGGTGGGTTGGGGTTTGGGGAAGTTGCCGCAGGTGAGTCCGGTGCCGGGTGCGGTTTGTCAGGAGGTGCGGGTGGGGCGCGAGGGGGTTGTAGGGGTGATGAACCGGGGAGCGGACGACTGGTGGATCACCTTCAACAACACCTACACGCTGGGTGGATCGCGGGCGCAGATGAACCAGGAACGTCAGGCGCATCTGCCGCTGTTGTTGCATGGACAGGCGCGGACGGTGGGATTGCTGGGATTGGCGACGGGCAGCACGGCGGGTGGGGCGGTGCTGCATCCCGGAGTGGAACGGATCGTGGCGGCGGAATTGAGTCCGGCGGTGGTGGAGTTCGCGGCGAAATATTTTTCAGGGTTCAACCGGGGAGTGCTGGAGGATCCGCGGGTGGAAGTGGTGCTGGAAGATGCCCGGTTGATGGTGCGGGATCGGCCTGGGCAATTTGACGTGGTGGTGGGTGACCTGTTCCTGCCGTGGCGGACGGGGGAGGGTCGGTTGTTCACCCGGGAACATTTCGCCGCCGTGCGCCGTTCATTGAAGTCGGATGGCCTGTATTGCCAATGGTTGCCGTGCTTTCAACTGACCCGCGGCCAGTTCGATGTGATTGCGCGGACGTTTGCGGGGGAGTTCCCCGGGGGATTCCTGGTGCGGGGCGACTTCTATGCGGACATGCCGATCGTGGGGTTGGTGGCCCATGCGGATGGACGCGGGTTGGCGGGGGTGGATTGGGATCGGGTGGAACGGGGTTGTGCGGAATTGAGGAAAGGGGAACGGGGCCGGGTGATGGATGGGTTGGTCCGGCATGTGGAAGGGGTGGCGATGTGTGTGGTGGGTCGATTGCCGGATCCCGGGGTTGGGCCGGTGAACACCCTGTCGAATGGATGGCTCGAGTGGGATGCCGGCCGGAACATTGTTGGGATGAAGGCTCCGTGGTTCATCGGGGTGCCGATGGCGGAGTATGTGCGGGGATCGGTGCAGGGTTCGGTGGGTGACCTGCCGGAGCGATTGCGGACCGCGCACGACAGCGGACAATTCTTCCTGACCCTGGACGTGGCGTCGCGATCAGGAAGCCGATTTCTGGGTCCGATGCGGGCCCAGGTGGGAACGCGCCTGCCGGCATCGATGCGGGAGGACGGGACGATCCGGTGGGAACAATGGCCGGGGGCGATCAAGCCGGAATCGGGCGGAGCGGATTGGTGAGGTGGAGAGGGGGGCGAAATCGAAAAACCAAGGGGTTTTCGTGGATTGCCGGGGCCTGTGAACAACTTGGGAACAATCGTGAACATGTTTGCCTCGTTCGGGCGCGGTGAGTGGCCTACAAGCCTCGCCCTCCGACGGGACTTGGTGGCCGGGGGCCACGGATGCCGGTGGTGACGAACGGTGGATTTGGGTACGACTTAACCTTATGGATACAAAATACTTGGATGGGAGATTGGGGGAGGGATGGGGATGCGGTGGTGGGGTGTCAAGCCCGGTTGGTTCGGGGAAAAAGTTTGGTGCAAATGTCTGCCGGAATGTCGGTTACGATCAGGAAAACCGGACCCGTGAATAAACCCTTGTTTTCACCCCCAGACACCCAACTCTCGGACCAACGCATGACGCTCACCGCAGAGGCCATCTGGTCCATGGCACAGGACCAACTTCGGGGGATGTTGAAGGCGGAGATTTACAGTCTCTGGTTCGGTCCGGTGCGGTGCGGGCGGTTGAGTGGTGACACCTTGGAACTGCTGGTGGCGGACGAGTTCTGCGAGCTGTGGTTGAGGGACAATTATCTCGACCTGTTACGTTCGGTGCTGAGTCGGGCGGCGGTGCGGCCGATGCAGGTGGAGTTCGTGGTGGATGGACGGCCGATGCCCGAGGCGAATCCGGGTGGGGCGAAGCCGGGTCGCCCCGGAGAAGAGGTGGCGGTGGAGGGACCTGAACCGGTGGGGTCGGTGAAGGGGCAGGTGGAGGTGGTACGGGCGGCGGAACCGCCGTTCAACCCGAACAACTCGTTCGAGACCTTCGTGGTGGGGAACAACAGCCAGTTCGCGCACAGCGCCTCGCTGGCGGTGGCCCACAATCCGGGCAAGGCCTTCAACCCGTTGTTCCTGTTTGGCGGCGTGGGCCTGGGCAAGACCCACCTCCTGCATGCCATCGGGCATCATGTGTTGAATCACCGGAAAGCGGCCAAGGTGGCGTACCTGAGCTGCGAACGGTTCACCAACGAGTTCATCGACGCCCTGCAGACCAACTCATTGATCAAGTTCCGCCGACGTTATCGGCAGCTCGACCTGTTGTTGGTGGATGACATCCAGTTCCTGGGTGGCAAGGAACGGATCCAGGAAGAGTTCTTCCACACGTTCAATGCCCTGCACGAGGCCCGGAAACAGATCGTGCTTTCCTGTGACCGTCCGGCGAGTGAGATCCAGGGTCTCGAACAGCGCCTCATCTCCCGGTTCGAATGGGGGCAGACGGCGGATCTCCAACCGCCCGATGTCGAGACCCGGCTGGCCATCCTGCGCAACAAGGAACGCGCCCTGGGTTCCCAGATCCCGCCGCAGATCATCGATTTCCTCGCGGCACGCATCCGCACCAATGTGCGGCGGTTGGAAGGGGCCTTCACCCGGGTGGCGTCCTATGCCCAGTTGACCGGCCGTCCGTTGACCCTCGAGACCTGTGAATCGCTCCTGCGCGAGATCCTCCAGGAAGAAGGGCGTCAGACCGTCACCATCGATTCCATCCAGAAACGGGTGGCGGAGCATTACGACATCCGGTTGGCGGACATGACCTCGAAGCGGCGCCCGGAGAACATCGCGTTTCCCCGGCAGGTGGCGATGTACCTGGCCCGGCAATTGACCGAGTCATCCCTGAGCAGCATTGGCGATGCGTTTGGCGGTCGGGACCATGGCACGGTCATGCATGCGTGCCGGCAGGTGAAAGATCGGATGGAAGTGGATGCAAATGTGCGGCAGACGGTGAGTTACCTGGAGAAGCAGATGTTGCGTTAGCCATGAAATCGCGCGTCGTCGGGATCCTGATGCTGCTGGCCGGTCTGTTGGGGTCGGCCGGCGGCACGATGGGGGCGGGGTCCGGCGATCTGCAGAAGCGGGATCTGTTCGCCCCGGAATCGTGGCACAACCACGGTTCCTGCCTGGTGGAACTTCCAGACGGTCAATTGCTGGCGACCTGGTTTCACGGATCGGGCGAACGGAAGTCGGATGACGTGCGGATCGAGGGTGCGCGGCGTGGGCGCCGCGGGGGTGCCTGGGGCGGGCGATTTCCGATGGCGGACACGCCGGGATATCCGGACACCAACCCGTGTCTGTTCGTGGATTCGCAGCGTCAGCTCTGGCTGATGTATCCCACCATCCTGGCCAATCTCTGGGAGAGTGCCCTGATGAAGGTGCACATCAGCCGGGATTATCGGGGCAAGGGCGCACCGCGTTGGGAGCGACAGGAGATCCTGCACGTGACACCGGGACCGGAATTTGCGGAGACGGTGAATGGGATCCTGCCGGAGTTGAGCCGGAGGGCGGCGGAATCTTCCTGGGACGCCCAGACACGGCGTGAGGTCCAGGAATACATGGATTCGTTCCACCAGAACGCGACCAACAAACTATACCTGAGACTGGGTTGGATGACCCGGGCGCATCCGGTGGAAGTGGCGGGTGGCCGGATCCTGGTGCCGCTCTATCACGACGGTTTTTCAGTGTCGTTGTTTGCCTATACCGATGACCGGGGAACGACCTGGAAGACGACGGCGCCGTTGATTGGTGGAGGCAACATCCAACCTTCCGTGGTGACCCGGCGCGACGGCGCGTTGGTGACCTATATGCGGGACAATGGTCCACCGCCCAAACGCCTCCTGATGGCGACTTCCAATGACCTGGGTGCGACCTGGGGACCGGTCACGGACAGTGAGATCCCGAATCCGGGTTCGGGTTCGGATGTGATCGGGTTGAAGGACGGATCCTGGTTGTTCGTGGGGAACGATACGGAGGACGGGCGGCATCGGTTGGCGGTGTGGATTTCAGATGACGATGGAGCCAGTTGGAAATGGCGGCGGGCGGTGGAGGAATCGGCGGTGGGAACGGATTCCTATGGGTATCCGAGCGCGATCCAGACGCGGGACGGTCGGGTGCACCTGACCTATAGCGTGAGGACCCAGGCCGGAGGCAACATCCGGCACGCGGAATTTCCGGTGGACTGGGTGCGTGCGGGGCGCTGACGGGCGATCCGCTGATTGAGGTGGGTATAGCCGCAGATCCCGCAGGGGAAGGGGAAGGTTTCATCCGCAGATTTCGCAGATTCCGCAGATGAATGGGGAGGGGAATGGGAAGGTTTTATCCGCAGATGGCGCAGATTCCGCAGATGATGGGGGAGGGGGTGGAGGGAAAGGTGGGGCACCGGGGGCAATGGTGTTGGATTGACCACAGAGGGGACGGACTCAGAGACGGCGGGTTCGGGGTGGTGTCGGTCTGGCACAGGAATGTGACCTGTTGATCCGGTCAGGATGAATCCCTTGGATTGCCTCGGGGTTCGATCTGGGGATGATGGGAGGCACCGAGTCCAACGAGTGCTGCAGGGTGTCACGAGGTGTTCCATGATCATGGGGGCAGTGATTCCGACGCGGCGGGTTGGGTCGGGAACTGACTATGAAATTACGAAACACAAGATCGGCGGCAGCCCTGGGTTGCGCGCTGTTGATGGGAAGCCTGATGCTTTCCGAGGCGGAGGCAGGCTGGGTTGCCTACAACGATTCGTCCTTCAAGGAGGGCCAGGTCAATGCGCCGAACGTGACCACGTTTGGTCTGGGGAGGAATTTCCAGGGGGAAGGCTTCACCGGAAGCCTGATCCATTTTTCGACCGGGCAGGCGACACCGGTGACGGTGACGTTTGAGGAGACTTTTTCCACGGGAAGCATCAATTCGGCGGGCGACGCGTCCACTTACGGGGCGGGGTCGGACGCGGAAGGGTTGTTTGGCGGGAAGGTCGATCTGTCGGGCAACATGAGCTACGGCGATTCGCCGGGTTGGCATCTCGACACGATCTTCACGGGATTGGATCCGGCCAAGAAATACACCTTTGCCGGGACGGTGAACCGCAACGGCGGCGCTTCCTATGCGCCGCGGGTCACGAACTGGCGGGTGCTCGGAGCGGATGGCTATACCTATGCCAGTTCGGCGGGGGCGCATCGGGTGGCGGAAGACTCGGTGGAATTCAGCACGGGAAACAATCCGGATGGATTGGTGGCGCGCTGGGTGGACATCCAGCCCGGTGCGGACGGCACGATCACGATCCGGACGAGCCACAGTGTGGGCGAGGCGAATGGCGGGCTTCCGGGAGCGAGCGCATACCAGGGGTATGCGGGCGGGGTGTTCCTGCTGGTCGAGCAGGAGGACAATTGGGAGGCCTACAACGACAGTTCCTACAAGACCAGCCAGGTGTTGACGGAAAACGTCACCACCTATGGCGTGGGACGGAATTTCCAGGGGGAAGGACCCGGTGGGGTGTTGAAGGTGTTCCAGACCGGAGCCGACAGCACGGTGACGGTCATGTACGAGGAATTCTTCTCCACGGGCAGCATCAATTCGGCCGGTGACGTCGCCGAGTTCGCGCCGGGATCGGATGCCGAAGCGCTGTTTGCCGGCAAGGTCGATCTGTCGGGCAACATGAGCTACGGGGATTCGCCGGGTTGGTACCTGGACCTGATCATCAGTGGCCTGGACCCGACCCGTCTCTATACCTTTGCGGGGACGGCCAACCGCAATGGCGGGGCTTCCTATGCGCCGCGCGTGACCAACTGGCGCATCCTTGGCGCCGACTCTTATACCTATGCGAGCTCCACGGGGGCGCATCGGGTGGCGGATGACTCGGTGGAATTCAGCACGGGGAACAACCCGGACGGACTGGTGGCGCGCTGGACGAACATCCGGCCCGGGAGCGACGGCAAGGTGGTGATCCGGACGAGCCACAGCGTGGGTGAGGCGAACGGTGGATTGCCGGGCGCGAGTGCGTTCCAGGGGTATGCGGGCGGGGTGTTCATGGTGCGGGCGCAATCGCCGGGTGAATTCCGCTGGGCAGCCTTCAATGACAGCAGCTTCAAGAATGGCCAGGTCAACGCGGGTGGAGTGACCACCTATGGTGTGGGTCGCAATTTCGCCGGTGAAGGTTCAACCGGGTTGTTGAACGATCTCCTCGGCGGCCGGCCGACGCCGGTCACGGCGACCTTTGAGGAAACGCTTTCGACCGGATCCATCAATTCGGCGGGTGACGCCGCGCCGTTCCCGGTGGGATCGGACGCCGAAGCGTGGTTCAAGGGCATTGCGGATCTGTCGGGCAACATGAGCTACGGGGATTCCCCGGGCTGGCGCCTGGACCTGACCTTCACCGGTCTGGATCCGTCCAAGGCCTATACCTTTGTGGGAACGGCGCATCGCAATGGCGGAGCGTCCTATAGCCCGCGCGTGACCAACTGGCGCATCGTGGGTGCGGACACCGCGGTCTATGCGAGTTCATCGGCGGCACACCGGGTGTCGGACGACTCGGTCGAGTTCAGCACCGGCAACAACGACCGGGGTCTGGTGGCGCGTTGGGTGAACATCCGGCCCGGGGCGGACGGCACCTTTGTGATCCGGACGAGTCATTCGGTGGGTGAGGCGAACGGCGGATTGCCGGGAGCGAGCGCCTTCCAGGGATATGCGGGAGGACTCTTCATGCTGGCGGAGCAGGTTGGGTTGGGCGGAGGTGGTGCGGATGGTCTGACGGTCACCAGCCTGTTCCCGGCTGAAGGGGCGTTGGATGTGCATCCGGGTGCGCCGATCCTGGTGACGATCCAGCATTCCACGGCGGTGGTGGATGCGACGAGTGTGGAGCTGAAATTGGACAACGTGGTGGTGCCGACGGAAGTGGTGGCGGGCGATGGAGTCACGTTCCTGCGTCACCAACCGGCGACGGCGCTGGCGTCGGCTTCGGCGCACACGGTCGCGCTGAGTTTCAAGAGTGCCGGGGCTGCACCGGTGACCTATGCGCGCGATTGGGGCTTCACGGTCCTGGACTACAGCCAGGTGATGGCGTTGCCGGAGAATGTGGCGGTGGACTTCAATCCATTGGTGCATCGCACGCGGGGCTTTGCCATCGAGGTGGTGGGAGCCAGTCCGGACGAGTACCCGATCACGGATCTCGATGTCGCCGAGCAGGCGTTTGGCGCGGAGATCGTGAACCTGGCGGATACGACGTTGTTCAACGAGCTCGGGTACTTCATTGAGTCCCAGGACATCAACTATCAGATCGACCTCGAAACAAAGGGGGCCAAGGCGGGTGAACGCCGTTTCCCCGGTATCGCGGGCAGCGGTGAACCGGGCAACCAGTTTGCCTTCCAGGCGAAGACCCTGCTGCATCTGAGGCCGGGCTATTATCGGATCAACGTGACGATGTCGCGCAGCTTCCGGTTGTTGGTGGGACCGGCGGGTGGCGAGCAGGAGCTGCCGGCGGAGTTCGTTCCGTGCACGAATTGCGGGGGTGATGACGGTCCCTGGCTGACCGAGTTCGTGGTGACGAAGGAAGGCATCTACCCGTTCCGTCTGCTGTTCTACAGCAGCGGCGGGGGTTCGAGTCTGGAATGGCTGGAAGTCATCCCCACGGGCAGCCGCCTGTTGATCAATGAGAACCTCCCGGGGTCGATCCCGGCGTATGTGCCGGCGTTCGCGTTGCCTCCTGAAACGCTTCTGGGCATCACCCGCACCGCCAATGGCGCCACGGTGAACTGGACCGGATCCGGCGTACTCCAATCCGCTCCGGCCCTGACGGGTCCGTGGAATGATGTCACCGGGGCCACCAGTCCGTACGCGGTGGTGCCGACCGGCGACAGCCTGTTCTATCGGGTGCGCCAGTAGCCCCCGTGCGGAGAGCAGTTGCAGGAGCCCGTCGATGCGAGAGCGTCGACGGGCTTTTTTCTGGGACAACAGGTTTGAAACCAAGGATTTCACGGATGGACACGGATGGGATCAAGAGGGCCCTGTGATGGAGATCTCTGTGGTGATCCCCGCATCCACAGGCGTCCACGTTGGGTCAGCAGGAAACCCAGCGCTGAGGGTAAACGAACTCTGCAGTTCCCACCCCATTCCATCCGTGTTCATCCGTGTTCATCCGTGTCATCCGTGGTTCAGAAACCGCTAAGGGGTTTGAACTACGAAACACGCGAAACCCACGAAAAAGGGGGAGGTGGGAGGACGGAGCGGATGGGCAGGGACGGCTTCACCGATGGACTTCGAGGGTGCCGGTGCCCTGGAGTTCGACGATGACGGGTTGGGTGGAGATGGGGGTGATGGTTTCGCCTTCCCAGACGCAGGTGGTGGTCGGGGGTAGACCGCCGAGGAGGACGTGACCGGGGCGTTCCTTGGGGAGTTGAAGGTGGGCGGTGAAGCCCTTGGTGGTATCAGCAAGAATCGTTGCCGGGCCGGCGGCCAGGATCCATGCGCCGGCCTGGCGAGCGGAGGCGAATCCGTGCAGCGGGAGTTCGCCATAGGCGATGGCGGCGATGGGGGTGAGGGTGGCAGGATTGATGGGGACCGGATTCCGGGCCTGGGCGCGGAGATCGAAGCTGTCGGGTAGACAGCCGATGGCGGTGGCATCGGATTCGGGATGGACGTGTTGGACGCCGGCGAGGCCGATTCCGAGGGCGACCTGGCGCCAATCGAGGGAGTTGTCGTGGCGGGCGAGTTGGAGAAGGGCTTCGGCGTAAACCAGGCCGCACCATTGCACAGGGAGCCCGATCCAATTGGGCGCGATGAACTGGGTGGCGCCAAGGACGGGGATGGTGCTGTAGACGTGGACGGGTCCGGGACCCACGGGGGAGAGGTAGACGAAGGGAATACCGGTCCAGGCCCAGTAACGGGCCTGCTCCAGAAAGTCCGGTTCGCCGGTGAGTTCGTATCCGCGGACAAACAGGTGCACCAGATGGGCGCTGGCGAGGATGTCGGGAGTGTGGAGTGGGATTTCCCAGGTCTGGGCGCCGCGGGGGACTTCGTGGTCGTGGGAGGAAAGCCTTCGGAGATGAACGAGGCATTCTTCGACGAGCGCGGTTTCGCCGGAGAACAAGGCGTGTTCCAGCGCGGTAACCAGGTGTTGGGCGGTGAGACCATTGGCATGGCGTTCCCAGTGGGTCCGACCGAGGTCGGTTCCCTGGGCAGGCGCGGTGTAGGGGATCCGGGTGTCGGGACCGAGACGGTCGAGGGCCTGTCGCGCGAGGGCTTTGGCGTGGGCGGCCGAAGCAGGAGCCTTGAGGGCGAGCAATGCCGGGGAAGGCGACTTCAGATGCCCGATCTGCCCGGTGAGCCAGGCGTTGTCAGGGACCTGCGCCTCATTTCCGTTGGCGATCCGACTGAGGCGTTCTTCGAGGACGGGTTCAGCGACCCGTGACGCGAGCCAACGCATGTGGAATCCGGCATCGGGAGCTGTTTGCGAACCGAATCCGGCACCAATCGCATGACGATATCGAACGTCGTCGCGGATGCCTGAATCCAGCCAACCGCGGGCGCTGAGCTGGAAGAAATCGGTGGCGTCGGGAACCGGGGTTGGAAGGGCGGGGAGCCCGGTCCGATCCACGAAGGATTGGATGGCGGGCACGACGGTCTGTCCGGGGCCACCCTGGAGGAAGGCTTCGGCGCGGAGGACTTCGCCGGCGCGCAATCGATGTCCGCCATGGGGGAGCAGGGATCCGTCTTCGCGGACGGAAGGATCGGCGCCGGGATGGATGAGGGCGAACAGGTGTCCGCCGGATGGGCTGATGCGGTCCGGGGAATCGTGAAGTGCAGCGAGATCCGGGTGCGGGGTCCAGGCGAGGGACAGCCAATGGTTGGAGGCGGCGATGGCCATCAGGGGGAAGGTGAACTTGATGGGGTCGGGCACCTGACGACGGGCCTGGGGGCCGATGAGATCCCGTTCGGAGCTGCTTTCCTCGTTGGCGAGGTATTCGACACCGGCGAGGAGGCCCTGTTGCTTTTCCTTTCCGAAGGAGCCGATGCCGGGCAGGAGGATGAGGGCCGGGGCGAAGACGATGTCGCGGTCCTGATCGATCTCGATCGAGGATTTGAAGCCGAGGTGATCCGGTCGGACGGAGAACTCGTGGGTAAAGGTCCAGGTGGCGCCATCGGGATCCCGGTGACGGCTCCGGAGGGTGAGGCTGCGGCCGATGCGTCGGAGTTCGGCGCCGGGCGCGAGGGGTTCGCCCCAGTTGAACCAGCGTGTCTGGCCTTCGAACAGATAACCGATGGGTGCGTGTCGATGTCCGATGGCGAAGGGTTGGCCGTTGACATCGAGTGCAAAGGTTCCGGGGCCGGTGGGTGAATGACGGAACCGGAGTGAACCGACCCGCAGTTCGCCGCTGGTGCCCGGGAACACCGGAATCAGCGCCTCGCGCCAGTTGGCGGCGGCGAGGATCGGACGTGGCTCGAATCGGATGGCGATCAACCGGCATTGGCCCCGGTCACCGGGCGGATCGATCCGCAGGCGTGTGGCGACGCCGAGGGGAGGGAGGGGGAGTCGGACCACGACATTCGAACGGGCCGGGACGTGGAATCGGACGGAGCGTTCCTCGGCACTGCCTTCGCGCCCGAACCAGAAGAGTTGGGCTGGCCCACCGGACTCCGAGTTGAGTTGGAGTTCCACCCAGAGCGGTTGATTGGTGGGATAATCGCGGGGCGGCCCGGCGAGGTAGGGATCCGGACCCGTGATGTGGGCAACGAGTCCGGCGGGCTGGGAGGCGTCGATACGGACATCATGGGTGGGTTCCCATGCGCTGCGGTCTTCGGACCGGGTGAAGTCGAAGAGGGGAAGCTGGGCGCACACGTGGGGAACGAGCAGGGCGAAGAGGAGGACGGATCGGAGGAGGAACATGAGGCAAGGAGTACGACAACGGTTTCGCGCGGGTGCGTGTGGAAGCGAAAGCACCGACAGCCTGGGGGGGCTGTCGGTGCGGGTCGAAGATGACCGGAGACACCGTCGGATGGAAGGGCGGAGGTCGCCGGATTCCACCTGGGAGGCGCGTGCTGAAACTGCCCCCGCCAAAGGACCCGATGAGCCGTGGCCAACGGCCTGTTCCGGTTCCCAAGCACCTTTTCTCCTCCACGCATTTCCGGCGACCGGACGTCGCCGCTCCAGGCTGGCGGGGAGGAAGGATGGAGAAGGTGATCAGCCCTTGGCGGCCGTGGCGGGCTTGGCCGGTTTGGCGGCCTTGACCTGTTTGACCTTGATCCACTTCCGGGTGCGGGCGGAGTTCAGGACGGCATCGACGACATAATCGGTGGCGAGGCCTTCCTTGAAGTCGGGTTGGGCTGGGGTACCGGATTCGAGGCCCTTGAGGAAGTCGGCGACCTGATGGACGAAGGAGTGTTCGTAGCCGATCTGGAGGCCGGGGACCCACCAGTTCTTGAGGTAGGGATGATCGCCGTCGGAGACGTGGATGGAGCGCCAGCCGCGGAGGTTGCTTTCATCCTTGTGATCGAACCATTGGAGGCGGTGGAGGTCGTGGAGATCCCACTTGATGGAGGCGTTTTCGCCGTTGATCTCGAAGGTATAGAGGGCCTTGTGGCCGCGGGCGTAGCGGGTGGACTCGAAGAGGCCGAGGGAACCGTTGTTGAAATGGCAGAGGAAGGCGCAGGCGTCGTCGATCTTCACCTTCTCGACCTTGCCGGTGAGGTTGTGTTTGCGCTCCTTGATGAAGGTCTCGGTCATGGCGTTGACATCGGCGATGCCGCCATTGAGCCAGAGGGCGGTGTCGATGCAGTGGGCGAGGAGATCGCCGGTGACGCCGGAACCGGCGGCCTTGGCGTCGAGGCGCCAGAGGGCGGCGCCGCCCTGGGGGAGTTCGGGGGAGATGGTCCAGTCCTGGAGGAAATTGGCGCGGTAATGGAAGATCCGACCGAGGCGGCCCTGATCGATGAGTTGACGTGCGAGGACGACGGCGGGGCAGCGGCGGTAATTGTACCAGACCATGTTGGGAACCCCGGCCTTTTCGATGGCCTTGACCATGACCTCGGCTTCCTTCGGGTTCATGGCGAGCGGCTTCTCGCAGAGGATCATCTTGCCGGCCTTGGCGGCGGCGATGGCGATCTCGGCGTGGAGATTGTTGGGGACGGCGATGTCAATGAGATCGATGTCATCGCGGGCGATGAGCTTCTTCCAGTCTGTCTCGGTGGAGGCGTAACCCCAACGGGCGGCGAAGGCCTTGACCTTTTCCTCGTCGCGGGCGCAGACGGCCTGGCGGACGAGTTCGTACTCGGAGTCGAAGAAATTGCCGACCTTGGCGTAGGCGTTGGAGTGGGCGCGGCCCATGAAGCCGTAGCCGATGAGACCGATGCGGATCTGTTTCTTGGCCATAAAGGAGATGATGTGGATGACAGGATCCGGCAGAGGGACGAGGGACGTCCAGCCACCGGAGATGGGCCGATGCTATGGAGCCTGGCCGGGCGGGGCAAGGCGGCGCTGGTTGAAGGGGTCGAGAAAGACCGATGGGTGGTATGGGTCCCACTCGTGGGAGCACTGGCTTCGCCCGGCCCACGGGGGATTTACCCCATTGCAATTCTTGGATTTCCGCACGCAACTTCATCAGGATTTGCGCTGTCCCGACCAGGTCCTTGCCCCATGTTTAACCGCAACTTCTCCCATTCCTACCGGACCGCCTCGCTGTTGGTCTGGGTCATCACCAGCGCACTGTCGGCCGCGGATTACCAGTGGAGCGGGAGCGGAGGCGGTGGCTGGAACAATCCTGCTTCCTGGACACCCCAGGGTGTCCCCGGTGCGGAAGACCGGGCCGTGATTCCATCGGGAAGCCCGGTTCTCATGGGCAACGGTACGGTGGGGCATCTTGAGTTGAACGGCGGCAACCTGACGGTGAATGGCACGCTCGCCGTCACCGGCACCTTTCGTTGGTCCGGGGGAACGCTCTCCGGTGTGGATGGCACGACGGTCATTGGGTCGGGAGCAGTGCTGACTTTTCCCGCGACTGGATCCCAAGCCATTGCCGCGGGACATCGGTTGCTCAACACCGCGTCAGGCCGGATCCATGCGCGTGCGGGCGATGGTGCCCAGTTCACGGTGTCGGGGCTGGGTCTGGTGGAGAATCACGGTGAAGTGGTGGTCGATGCCGGGGTCGCGCTGCGATTGCCGGGACGATTCCTGATGGGTGGGGGTGTTGTGAAGGCCGAGGGCGAACTGGTGATTCCGGGCGGACGATTCGAGTTCAACGGGGGACGTCTGGAAGGAACGGTGCGTGCCTTCAATTCGATCATCCACGTGGCGGAAACCGTGAGTGAGCCATCTACCCTGCGGGTGTCCGGGCCAGGTTGTCGGCTCGAGGCCAGTGCCTCTCCGGCGGTGACCCTGTGGGTGGAAGCCCGGAATGCGGACTTCGGGCACGCCTTTCTCGCCGTCCCCAATTCCATCACCAATCACGGCACCCTCCTGCTTCAGAACACCGGGACGGACGGCTATAGCGGCCGGTTGGATCTGGGCGCGGGCGTGGTGCTGGTGAATGCAGCGGGAGCCGTGCTGCGGGCCAATGCCCCGGCCAGCGGTGCCAGCACCATCGTTGGAGCCGGCCGGATCGAGAATCGGGGAACCGTGAGCGCGGGAGCCGGAACCACGCTGGTGGTCCCCACTGAATTCATCCAGCTCGACGGTCAGGTTCGCGGGGAGGGTTCCGTGGTCTTTCAGGGCCTGTTCGACTTCCGTGGCGGTTGGTTGACAGGAATGGTGCGGGCCAACAATGCCAGCATCCGGATCGCTGACACCGTCACTGTGCCGTCCGTGCTGAGTGTGGTGGGGACGACGGGACGTCTGTTGGCGAACGCATCTCCGGCGGTGACGCTCCGGGTCGAGGCCACCAGCGGCAACCTGTATGGCCATGCATTTCTTGCCATCCCCGATTCCACCTTCAATCGCGGGACCATTGTCCTTCAGGCCACCAGTGCCGACGGCTATTCCAGCCGACTTGATCTTCGGGCGGGAACCGTCCTCACCAATGCGCCGGGGGCGGTGATCCGTGCGGAGAAAGGCGCTGCTGGCACCACCGGAATCCAGGGTGCCGGGCGCCTGGACAATTCCGGGACAGTGACAGCCGGCATCGATTCCCTCCTGACCATCGCCACGGATTTCAAACAACTCGGGGGACAGGTGCGCGGTGACGGGCGGTTGGTCATCGATGGAAAGGTCTTTGAGTTTCATGGGGGTCGATTGGAGGGAATGGTCCGGGCGCTCAATGCCCGGGTGTGGGTGGGTGAAACGGTGGGTGAAACGTCGATGCTACGGATGGTGGGCACCTCGGGAATCCTCACCGGCAATGCATCTCCAGCGGTGACGATTGCGATCGAGGCCACGAGCGGGGGGGAGCACGGACACGCCTTTGTTTCAGCGACCGGTTCCCTGGTGAACCGCGGTACGATCCTGCTCAGGAACACTTCGGCGGACGGGTACAGCAGCCGGCTCACGCTGGGGCCGGATGTGGTTCTGGAGAATGGTTCCACCGGGGTGTTGCGATCCGAATCCGGCCCTGCAGGAACCACCACGGTGTTGGGTCCGGGCCGCATCGAGAACCGGGGAACGATCCTGGCCGGGCTGGGCTCCCTGCTGTCGGTGGGCGCGGATGTCCATCAACTCGCGGGATTGGCGCGGGGCGATGGTGAGTTGCTGTTTCAGGGGGTGGGTCTGGAAATTCATGGAGGTCGATTGGAAGGCCGGGTGCGGGCGATGAATCCGAGGTTGCTGGTGGCGGCGACAGTGACGGAGCCGTCGACGTTGAGGGTGGTGGGCACGTCGGGTGTGCTGCGGGCGAACGATTCCCCGGCGTTCACCGTGTGGTTGGAGGGGGGAGGCATTCCGCTTCACGGCCACGCCATCCTGACCATCACCAACTCCCTCGTTCATCGCGGCATCCTCCGGATGGAATCGACCGGCACACCCGGCTACATCACCCAGTTGCAGGTGGGCGCCGGACTCGAGTTCATCAACGGCCCCGACGGCGTGATCCGGGTTGAACCGGGGGTGGGAAGCCCGACCCAGATAGCGGGTCAGGGAAGGATGTTGAACCGTGGCCGATTCGAGCTGAACGGGGCCAACGTCGCGTTCACGACGGTCTCCTGGTTCAATGAGGTGGAAGGGGTGTTCACAGGGACGGGAATTGTGTCGGCCAACACCGGCATCTTCGAGAATCGCGGTGTGGTTCAACCCGGCCCGTTGGCCGGTGAACTCCGGTTCAACGGCGAATACCGCCAATCCTCCGGTGGCCGGCTCGATCTCGATCTTGCCGGACCCAGCGCCGGGATCGGTCACGACCGGTTGGTGGTCCAGGGTCGTGCTGTCCTGGATGGCACGATGACGGTGCGGGTGGCCGATGATTTTGATCCGGCGATTGGCGACCGATTCCAACCTGTGACGTGGACCACGCGGACGGGTGAATTCCAGGGCATTGAAGGATTGAGGTACCAGACCCATCGCGTGCTCCAGGCGACGTACCTGGCCAATGAGCTGGAGCTGTTGACGGCCGACGCTGCCGGTCAACCGATCATCCCGCCCACGGTTGCCAGACAACCCCTTTCCCAAACCGTCATCAACGGGCAGGCCGTCACCTTCGAGGTCACCGCCAACGGCACACGTCCGCTTGAGTATCAGTGGCACCGCAATGCCACCCCGATCCCTGACGCCATCGGCCGTCTCTTCACGATTCCCCAGGCGCGCACCAACGATTCCGGCGGGTACACCGTCGTCGTCAGCAATCCCGGCGGCTCGGTCACCAGCATTGTCGCGAGCCTGATTGTCCGACCCATTGCCGACCTGGTGATCACGGACCTCGGCCATCCGGTCGAAGTGATCGCGGGTGAACCGGTGACGCTCACCTGGCGTTCCTTCAATCGCGGCAGCCAATCCGCCACGGCGCCCTGGACCGAATCCATCGCCCTCTCGACCCAACCGTCGGGTTCGCCCCGGTTCGAGATCGCCACCGTTGAAGCGGGTTCAAACCTCACCGCGGGCGAATCCATCCTGCGGACCCAGAGCGTGGTGTTTCCGCCCGGATTGGATGGCCCCCATTACCTGGTGATCTCGATCGACGCCCGCGACCAGGTGGTGGAGGAAGCGGGTGAAGACAACAATGTTGTGGTTGGAACCCAACCGATCCGGGTGATGGCACCCGACTTGAGAATCCAGGACCTGAGCCTGCGTTCAGACGTCGACGCTCCGAGCTCCGCGGCGGAGTTGGGCGGATCGCTGGTGGTCGCGTGGAATTCCACCAATGGCGGTTCCGCGGCGGTCCAGGTGCCGTGGTCGGAACGGGTGCATCTCTCGCGCCAACCCGATTCGTTGTCCGGAGCGCTTCCACTCGCGACGCTGGACCTCACTTCGGTCCCGCTTCCCGCCGGAGGAATGGTCAGCAATCGCGTGGCGATCACCCTTCCGCTCACCGCCGCCTTTCCACCGGGCGACTACTGGATCCTTGTCACCACGGACGCTGGTCGGGCCGTGGCTGAATCCGTTGAGACCAACAACCTCGCTTCGATCCCGGTCACCCTCAGCCACCCGCCGTTGCCGGATCTTGCGGTGGTGGAATTCACGGCGCCGGCCAACGCCACGCCGGGTCAGCTTCTCTCGCTGAACTGGACCGTGACCAATCGCGGGACCCGGGCCATCGAAGGTGTCTGGACCGAGACCGTGATGTTGGCGGGCGATCCGTCGGGGGTGGATGCCCTTGAATTGGGCAGCTTCATCCGAACCAACACCATCCCTGCCGGAGGTTCGCTGAACCGGATGGGAAGCGTGCTCCTGCCGCTGTCGAGTCCGGTGGGTGCGCGTTGGTTCACGGTGATGGTGGACAGTCGCGACGACGTGGTGGAATCGGATGAGACCAACAACCGCGGGGTGGCGTCTGGGTCGACCGCGATTCCCGCCGTGCTGACGCTTCAACCGGCATCGATCACGTTGAGGGAAGGCGCCGCATTGCCAGGGTTGGCCAGCATCACGCGCAACGGCGACCGCTCACTGCCGTTGGCCGTCAGTTTGCAATCGGAGGATATCGCTGAACTCCAGGTGCCGGATCGGGTGCTCATCCCGGCCGGGCAAGCCTCGGTTTCCTTTCCGATGCAGGCGATTGCCGACGGCGTGGTGGACGGGACCCGGTCGGTCCGGGTGGATGCCACGGCGCCCGGATTTGCCAGTGCGTTCCTGATGGTGTCGGTCGAAGACACCGATCTCCCACGCCTGTCGCTGCAACTGGCCACCAACACCGTTCGCGAGGGTTTCACCCTTCCCGTCACCGTGACCCGCGATGCCGGGTTCGCGTCGGCGATGACGGTGAACGTGGCGGGTTCGGATCCGGGCCAACTGCTTCCTCCGATGCCCATCACCTTCGGCATCGGCCAGTCGAATGCGACGTTCGCATTGATGGCGCTGGACGATGCGTTGGTGGAAGGCGATCGCACTTACTCGATCACGGTGTCGGCCCCGGGCCACATCGGGGCTGGAGCCGAGGTGAAGGTGATCGACGACGATCTACCGACGGTGACGCTGGGCTTGTCGATGGAGTCGGTGGGAGAAGGAGCGGGACTCCAGGCGGTGCTGGTCACGGTCACCCGCCAACCGGTCTCATTGCGGGCGCTGGAACTGGAGTTGGCGAGCAGTCATCCGGAGCTTGCCCGTATCCCCCATCGCCTCTCGATCCCGGCCGGCTCAGCCCGCGCCACCTTTCATATCGGGGTCACGGACAATGACCAGATCGACGGTCCCCGATCGGTTCAATTCCGGAGCTGGATCCGATCCGACGTTTCGGGAATCCGGTTGGCCGAAGGCGGGTCCGCGTCGTTGACCATCACTGACGACGACGGCCCGACGCTGCGCGTGACGTTGGATCGCAGCATGGTGGGGAAGGGGAGGAATCCGGCGGCGATGGGTTGGGTCAGCCGCAATTCGGGGACGAACCTGCCGATTACCGTTTCGCTGAGTTCCAGTGACCCGGGATGGGTCACGGTTCCCCCGACGGTGCAGATGGCGGCGGGAGTCGACGGGGTGGAGTTTCCGCTGACTTCCATCGACAACGGGCTGATCGACACCAACCACACCGTGGTGGTGAGCGCGGAGGCGGCCGGGTTCAATCCGGGTTCAGCCCGGGTCATGGTGAGTGATCTCGACCTGCCGGATCTTGGGGTGGTTTCGATCACGGCGCCGACTACGGCGGAAGCTGGGGCGTGGGTGAATCTCGGGTATCGCCTGCGTAATCAGGGTCCGGCCCGGATGATCTCCAACACGTTGATCCAACAGATCCATCTATCATCGGATCCCGTGGTGGGGGACGACCTGTTGGTGGGGGAATACGACTTCAACGGGGCGTTGCCGGTGGATGGCGAGTTCGGCCAGTCGTTTTCCATCCGGATGCCCGAGCAGTTGGGTGAGTACTGGGTGATCGTGACGGTCGACTCCCGCAATGCGGTGAATGAAGCGGCTGAGGACAACAACAGCCGCGTGTCCGTCGCACCCATCCGGGTGACTGCTCCCTACAACGCCGTTGTCTCAACCGAACCCGAACGGGCCCCGGCCGGCACCCCGGTTGCGCTTTCGGGTCGGGCCTTTCGTCCGGGCAACCTCCCGGCGCCCTTCGTTCCAGTGCACATCCACGTCCGGGTACAGGGGACACGCCGTGTCGTTGTCGCGCTGACCGATGCCAACGGGAACTTCGCGCTGAACTGGCGTCCGTTGGCCGGTGAAGCCGGGGCCTACACGGTGGCGGCAGGGCATCCGGGCGAGAGCGAACCGGCGTCCCAGGATGCCTTCGAACTGTTCGGGTTGGACGCAGTGCCGGCGGCCCTGGCGATGCGCGTGATGGAAGACGAAACCAGTACCAACCGGTTTGAACTGCGGAATCCCGGGGACCTGCCGTTGACCGGGTTGAGCGTCACGGTGCTGGGTGCGCCGGCATCCCTCGATGTGGCGGTGAGTCTCGACACCAATCGTATCGATGGCCTCGGCACCACCTTCCTGACGACGGTGATCAAGACTGCACCCGGCGGGAGCGGCGGCCAATTCCGGTTGCGGGTGACCAGTGCCGAGGGTGCGGTGGTTGAAGTGCCGGTGTCGGTGGAGATCCGCGAATTGCAGCCTCGTCTGGTGGCGGTCGAAGGCGAACGCGTGATCGGCATGCGTCGCGGGGTCCAATCCCTGGTAGGTCTGCGCGTGGTCAATGTCGGGGGCGCAGGCACAGGTCCGGTCACGGTTTTCCTTCCTGATGTTCCCTGGCTCACCCTGGCTTCACCGAATCCACTGCCATCGGTTGAGCCCGGCGTGACCAACACCCTCACCCTTCGGCTCTCACCTCCGGATGCCCTTCCGCTGGGGACCTATTCGGGCAGCGTGCGACTTGGTGCCGGACGGACGTCCCTTGTGGTTCCGTTCGAGTTCCGGGCCTTGTCGGAGGCGGTGGGTGACCTGCGGATCCAGGTCGAGGACGAGTTCACCTACTTTGCCGAAGGGGCACCGCGCCTGGCGCAGGCGCGGGTGACGGTGCGGGATGCGGTGGATGGCGAGTGGGTGGCGGGCGGAGTGACGGGTGTGGATGGCGGACTCGAGGTGCCGCGTCTGGCCGAAGGCTATTACGAAATCGAGGTGACGGCGGACCAGCATACCGCCTATCGGGGAACCCATCTTGTGCGGCCCGGGATCACCAATGTCGTCACCCCATTCCTTTCCCGGCAAAGCGTCCGTTACTCATGGACCGTCGTGCCGACCGAGATCGAGGACCGATACCGCATCGTGGTCGAGACCGTGTTCGAGGCCAATGTTCCGGCGCCGGTCGTGACGATTGAACCGTCGGTGATTGATCTCGCGGAGATGCCCGGGGACGAGTGGCAGGTCGACCTCGTGATCTCCAATCACGGATTGATCGCTGCGGAAGACTTCCGGCTGCAATTCGACAGTCATCCGCTCTACACCATGACTCCGCTGGTGGATTCACTGGGTCAATTGCCCGCGCGCAGTTCCTTCACCGTGCCGCTCACCATCCGTCGGGTGAACGGAGATTCCAACGGGCAGCGCGGCGGCAAGGCCATGGTGGCGGAGGAGGATCTGGTGTCCGGTCTGACGACGGCGTCCTGCTCGGTATCCGGGCGGGGGATCCATGCGGTGAAATGCGGACTGATCGACACCACCCAACTGACGCCGCTGCTCTTTCCCAACGCCATTGCGTGTGATGGCCTGCCGCGGGGTTCGTGGCGGGGCGGTGGTGGTGGTGGTGGTGGCGCGGGAGGAGGCTACACGATCTACCTTGATCCGTTGATCGACGGGTTGACCGACCTGGTGGGGATCGGTGGTGGACGAAGGGTTGAGCCTGCGGATGTGCGGACGGGCATTTCGGAAGTGTTCCTGAATCTGCCGACGCTTTCGCTGCCTTCGGTCTGTGATCCCTGCTTCCAGAAACGGCTCATGGCGGCGGCGGCGTGCGCCTGGGATTTCCTGCCGTTGCCACCGCCGGACACGAAAAAGTGCCTGCGCAGTTCGCTTGATTGTGTGAAGGCCAACGTGACATCGGGTTTGACCGTGGGCAGCGCCACGGGTTGTGCCAGCACGCTGCTCGATTGCAGTGCCTTCGGGAAATCACTCGCCAAGCGGATCCCGGGCCTCGGCCAACTCCTGACCGCCATCGGTTGTGCCGACGGCCTGTGCAACGCCTGCGAAGGGTTGCCCGGTCACGACGGTCCCTGTGGTCTGGCGTCGCCGTCCCCGTTCCAGATCGGCACCCGACGCGGTGTCGGAGGTCTGCTGTCGGATGGCGGCCCGGTTCCCGCCGTGTCGGCTCCGAGATACTCCGGCATCGGTGAATCCGTGGTTGGCCCGCTGTTGATCCAGGCCGACCGGATGCAACGCATCCTGGATCCTTATCGGTACTTTTTCGGAAACGACACCTGGCTGCGGGTCGCCGATTCGGATGCACTCGAGGTCCTGTTCGCCGCCGTGTTCGAGTCCACCTTGCCGGGTTCGGCTGGGGCCCAATCCATCACCGAAGCTGAACGCCTCGCCTTGGCGACGTTGCCGTTGCCGGCGCCGTTGGTCGCCGCGGATCTTCATGCCTGGCTCGACCGATGGAATCGCACGGTGACCAGTTACGAAGCCGGCGTGTTCCGTAGGGATCAGGCGCCTCCGGGCAGTCCTGATTTCTTCGCCCTGGACGATTGGCAGGCGGCCTTGGAATCGGCGACGGCGGAACTCCAGGCGTATGAGAACGAAGGGGTCGAGGACGTCCTGGCGCTGTGGGCTGCCAGCATCCGGGATCTGGTGGAAGAAACCTCCGACAGCCCGGACGGCAACGGCGGTGGGGGTGAGGTTGGAGTCTGTGCCCGGGTCCGGCTGCGGCTCGAACAGGAAGCGGTGCTGACCCGCGATGCCTTCCGCGCTTCGTTGGAAGTCGAGAACTCGACGGGTTCCGGCCTCGAATCCGTTTCGGTCGAGTTGTGGGTTGAAGGCCTGGACGGTGTCCGACAGGACAGCTTGTTTGGAGTCCGCCCGCCGGAACTGGACGGCGTCACTGGAATTGGTGGCGACGGACACATCGCGCCGGGGACGACCGGCAGGGTGTCGTGGACGTTGATCCCGGGGAATGAGGCGGCCCCGGGCGAGCCCACCGGGTATCGGGTCGGAGGCACGCTCAGTTATCTGCAGGATGGACTCCGCATCACGGTGCCGTTGGTGGGATCCACCATCACCGTATTGCCGTCGCCCCGACTTGTTGTGCGGTACTTCCACGAGCGCGATGTCTTCGGCGACGACCCGTTCACCGAGGTCATCGAACCTTCCATCCCGTTCAGCCTCGCCGTGATGGTGGAGAATCAGGGGGCGGGTGCGGCCCGGAACTTCCGCATCACCTCCGCCCAACCGCAGATCGTCGAGAACGAGAAGGGGTTGCTGGTCGACTTCCGGATCATCGCCACTGAGGTCGAAGGAATGAACCTGTCACCCACCCTGACCGCCGACATGGGAACGGTCGGGCCCGGGACGAATGCCATCGCACGATGGTTGATGACCTCGACGCTGCAGGGCCTGTTTACGGAGTATCAGGCGACCTTCGCGCATCTCGACGAGCTCGACGGAGCGAAGCTCTCGCTCATCGACCGGGTCGAGATCCATGAAATGATCCGGATGGTCCAGGCCGGTGGGGTTTTTGAGGATGGCCGGCCCGATTTCCTGGTGAACGATGTTCCGGACCTGCGCGATGAACCGGACACGCTCTGGCTGAGCGACGGCTCGCAACATCCGGTGGAAGTGGTGAGGGAAGCCTTCGTGGTCGGCACTCTTTCCGCGGACAACCTGAGGATCCGGTTGGACGCGGCGTTGCCGGGGAGTTGGATCTGTCTGCGCGTGCCGGATCCCGGCGTGGGCCTGTATCGGTTGGCCAGCGTGATCCGGTCGGACGGATTGATCATCCCGATGCACACCAACGCATGGGTCACCGACCGAACGTTCCGCGGATTGGGCAAGCGCCCGGTCGAGGAGCACACGCTGCACCTGCTCGATTACAACAGCACCGGAAGTTATACCCTGGTGTATGAACCAATGTCGGCGCCGGATCTGGTCCCGCCCACCAGTCAGGTGTCCGCATTGCCGCAGGAAAGCCGCGAAACATTTCCGGTCTCCTGGTCGGGAATGGATCAACCGGGTGACGGCGCCGTGGCCCGTTACGACGTGTTTGTGAGCGTGGATGGCGGGGTTTTCCTGCCGTGGCTGTCCTCCACCACTGAAACTGCCGCGACCTATACCGGTGTTCTCGGACGTTCTTATGCCTTCGCCAGCGTGGCCATCGATGCCGCCGGTAATCGTGAACCATGGCCCGGTGCGCCCGATGCCTTCACCGCCGTCACCCTCACCAATCGGGCGCCGGTGCTGGCGGTCGTGTCCGACGTCATCATGAACGAAGGCGAGACGCTGGTGCTGTTGTTGGATGCCACCGATCCGGACGGGGACAGGCTCAATTATCGGCTGTTGGAGGCGCCACCGGGCCTGGCGATCAGTGCCGGTTCGGGGCGCCTGGTCTGGACGACGGGTGAAGGGCATGGACCCGGGACCAACCGGGTCACGGTCCGTGTGGAGGACGACGGCACACCGTCACTGGGTGTGATCCGCTCGTTCCTCGTGACGGTGACCGATGTGAATGAGGCGCCGGAGCTGGAGGTGATCAGCGACCGTACCCTGGGCGAAGGACAGTTGCTGAGCTTCACGGCCAAGGCGTCGGACACGGATCTTCCGGCGCAGTCGCTGCGGTTCAGCCTGGGAATCGGCGCCCCGGCCGGGGCCACGCTGGATCCGGTTTCGGGCGGGTTCAGTTGGAGACCGGACAATACCCAGGGAGGACGGAGTTACACGATTGAGGTCGTGGTCACGGACGATGGTCTTCCGGCCTTGAGTGACGCGCGGTTGTTCACCGTGGTGGTCCGGGATACGCGACCGGATTTCTCGATTGGGATCGGAACCACACCGCTGTTGGCCGGGGACAACGGTTCGGTCCCGTTCACCCTGCACGCGGGGATGGAGTTGGATGAGGTTTCGTTCGTGGTCACGGTGGACGGTGAAGGGTTGTTGTTTCCTGAAGTGCTCGATCTCGCGCCGGAACTGGTGTCGGCAGATTTTCTCCCGGTTGACACGAACCGCTTCGACGTGCGGTTCCGGACGCGACCGGACGCGTCGCTCCAAGGCGATCTGCCGTTGGCCCGGTTGGGATTCGGGACGTTGCGCGATGGGCAATCGCGGGTGGTGAAGTTGATGGGGTCGGGCCTGATCGGTGTTCGGGAACCGGGAAGTGCACCGGTGAATGGCGCGGTAACTCCCGGCCGGGTCTTCATCCTGGACCAGGAGCCGATCCTGGATGTGGCATCGCGCGACGAAGGAAGCCTCAAGCTCGTGCTCTATGCGCGGACCGGGCACGGGTACGCGTTGCAACGGAGGGGTTCGCTGATCGGACCGATGCCCTGGACCACGGTGTCGACGGTGGAAGCCCTGGACTTGCGGACCGAGTTGTTGCCGGTGGAGATCGATCCGGAGCTGGATGTGGAATGGTTCCGCGCCATCCGGTTGGCTGCCGAGGGACTGAGGGTTTCCGTCGAGGACGGGACCCTTGTTGTCGAGTGGTCGGAGGACTGTGACGGATGCCAGTTGGAACAGGCGATCCAACCGGCAGGAAAAGCAGGCTGGGAACCCAGCAAGGTGGTGCCGGTGAGGAAAGAGGGACGGTTCCGGGCGGTGTTCCCGGCGGAAACGGGCCAGTTGTATTTCAGGCTGCGTACCGGGGTGGAGAAATGATCTGTGGCTTCGCGATGGGAGCCGCCGATTTCATGGATTCAATACAAGGCTGAGAGGGGGAGTGAGCCGCAGATGACGCAGACTACGCAGATGGAAAGCGGGTGGGGTGTATTTCATCCCGTGGGCGTTCCCAAACCCATCTCCAAGACCCCTCCGAATCGGCGTCATCTGTGTCAACTTCGGCTTCCGTAAGCCTTGGTTGGACCATCCGCGGATCACGGCGCGGGGACGGGGACGGGAGCAGGTGCGGGTTGGACCACGGTATCCTGCTTCATGATGCTTCGGACCGGGCCAAGACCCCGGACGTCGTTGAAGGTGACGAAGAGCATGAAGCTGATGAGGACGAGGGTGAAGGCGATGGTGACGGCTTCGTAGAGCTTGGGGGGGACCTTGCGACGGGTGATGAGTTCGAGGATGGACAGGGTGATGTGTCCGCCGTCGAGGACGGGCAGGGGGAGGAGGTTGAGAATGGCGAGGTTGACGTTCAACACCACCATCAGGGCGAGGGCGCGCCGGAGGTCGACGCGCATTTCCATGGCCAGCATGGTGAAGATCCGGACCGGGCCATTGAGGTTCTCGACGCCGACCCCGGATTGCCTGGGATGTACGAGGGCCTGGAGGAAGTCGCCCATGCGGGTGACGGTGCCGCTGACCTGATCCCAGGGGTTTGGACCGGGGCGTTGGACGGTGTAGGTCAGGCGTTCGGAGCTTCCCAGCATGACACCGATGCGGCCCACGTTGTCCTTGGGATCGAGGTAAGGGGTCACGCGGATCTGGAGGCGTTGACCGGCACGACTGACTTCCAGGACGGATTCCTGACCGGGCCGACTCTGGATCATGTCGACCAACTGACGTTGGCCGACGAGTGGGATGCCTTCGAAGGAGATCATTTCGTCGCCTTCCTTCAGGCCGGCGGCGAGGGCGGGGGAATCCGGGTTGATGGATTTGACGGCCGGATGATCCCGCGGACCGAACCGGAGGAACTTGAGTTTGATGGATTCGTAATACTCGGTGGGGATGGCGTAGGTGCCTTTCCGGCCATCGACATGCTGGATGGAAACCTGCAGGACGTTGGTGAGGGCGAGGGCGGCCGTGGTCTGGATCTCTTCCCAGTTGCGGACCTTCCGACCATCGACCGTAAGGATCCGGTCGCCTTCCCGGATGTTGAGGGTGGATTCAACGCCATCGGCGGGGACGTAACCGATGATGGTGTGATTGAGGGCGACGGGAAGACCGACCCACCACACCACCGTCGCGAGGAGGAAGGCGAAGGCGATGTTCATGAGGGGGCCGGCGATGGCGACGGCGATCTTGATGCCGGGCGAGATGGGGGTGACGGAGGCATGGGAACGGCCTTCGAGCGCTTCTGCAGTCACCATCTGCGGCAGGCGGACAAATCCACCCAGGGGAAGCCAGCGCAGCGCCCATTCGACCCCATGTTTATCCGTCCAGCCGAAGATCTTTGGGCCAAAGCCGATGGAGAATCCGTCGATCTTGAGCCCTGCCTTGCGGGCGACCCAGTAGTGGCCCCATTCATGAACGAAAACGGCGAGGCTGAAGAGGATCGCAACGCCGAGGGCGATGAGGATCCATGCAAAGGGGGCCGGCATGATGGGATGAGGGTAGCGTCGGAGTCCGACGGCTCCCAAAGAAGATTTTGGGGGAAATTGGGTGCGGAAATGGAAAAGGGCGGCTCAACGAGCCGCCCTGTGGAATGCAATGGGAACCGGTCCCGGCTCAGAGCCCGATGATCTGGGGCAGGGGCGAGTAAGGGGGGTAACCGGGTGCGGTCACGGGGAGGAGCCCGTGCTTGCGGGACCACGGCGTCCGATCCTGACGCGGAGCGCGTTCGCGCTTGGGATCGCGTTGGCGCGGTTGATTGCGCTGGCCCGCGGGGGCGTTGGCATCGGGTGCCGGAGTGCCATCGGGTCGGACCCCGGGTTTCTTGGCGAGTTCAATGACGCCGTTGGCGAACTCGATGACATGGCCCTGATGCAGCAGCCAATGGAGGTCGGTGAGGACCACCTCGCGCTCGGGCGACGACGTGGGTGCCGCGGGTGCAGGAGGGGCAGCGGGTTCGGAGGGTGTGGTCGCGGCGCCTTCGGCCGGGGCTTCAGCCGAGGCTTCGGTCACCGGAGCGGCCGTCGGATCCGGAATCGGAGTCGGCGGGGCCGGAGGAGTGGGCGGCAGGGGAGCCAGGGCATCGATGAGGGCCTTCCGCGTGATCTTCGGGTTGGCCTCGATGTGGGTGATGATCTTCTTGACGCCATCGGAGACGACCTGGCTTTCGAGATCCAGGTGGTGGGGACGGGCGACGGCGACATGGACGATGGTCTTGTCGCGTTTGAAGAACTGGAGGCCGGCCTGTGCGAAGGCGTTGGACAGGGCGGTGGCCACCTTGATGGGGAAACGACGTTCGCGATCGATCCCGACGCGGACGAGGGTCTGGAGGGCGGCGGGAAGCCGGGCCTGGGTTTCCTTGCGGACGACGATGGAATCCACCTGGCGGATGACATTGGGCAGGTGGGTTTCGCGGAAGTGATGTTCGACTTCTTCCCGCGAGGTGATGCGCCGGGGTTCGGGAACGTTGAGCGTGGTGTACTCGAAGCGGAAGCTCTGGCCATCGAGCCATTGCTTCACCACGGCCTCGTCCTTGACGATGCGCACCCGGGCCTTGAAGGCCTCGAAGGGCATGCGGTTGAAGCGTTCGGAGTGCAGCTTGCGCAGCTTTTCCTGGTACCCGTGATAGTTGGGTGGGCCGAGGATCTCACCGCTGATGCCGCACTGGGCAACGAAGGTGTAGGTGCCCTTGGGCGGTTCGGTGGCGGTCTTCTCGGTCGAGTAGAAGGTGTCGAAATGAGACGCCAACGTCTGCTTGAGCGCCTCGGCTTCACTCAGCCAGATGGTGTCATCCAGCGAACAGACGAACAGGGGTTGCTGGGGTTGGCCATCCTTGCCCCTGATGACCCGCAGGATCGTCTCGTAACGGTCCGGCTTCTGCATCACCAGGCCGGCCACTTCAAACAGCGGGAAGGCCCGGCAACTCAACCGGATCTGGCGGGCCAGCGAGGTCACACCGTTCGGTTCGGGAATGAAGGTGCAGTCGACCGGGATCAGGGGCTCGGGACGACGATCAAAATCGTCCCGACGCCGTGGGCCGCGGTCGGGGCCCCGATTGCCACGGGGTCCACGGTCGCCACCGCGATCTCCGCCCCTGGGTGCCGCCGTGGGGTCCCAGTTGAGGCCCGGGGTGGGGGAACCGCCGGGAGTCGAACCGGTCCGGGGAGTCCCCGGTGCCGGACCCGAGGGAGGACGATTGCCACCGGGACCGCGGTTGCCGCCGGGGCCACGCCCGAAGCCCCCGCCACCACCACCGGGTCCGCCCGGACCTCTGCCGGGACCTCCACCGAAACCGCGACGCGGTCCACGGTCATCGCGTTGACGGTCGTCGCGTCCCCCCCGGTCCTGACCCTCGAAACGGGCAAAACGGTTGGGGTCTGCGGGCTTTTGGGCCCATGCGGGCAGGAAGGCCTTTTCCAGGTCCAGAGATAAATCCTGAGGTTCGCTCATAGTGGAGACAAAAGGCCCCGCGCAAGCGCGGGGTTGGCTCGAAACAGTTCGCCAACGACCCTGCGGACCTCGTCAGGAAAAGGCAAGCGATGAGGCGCGATCAGCAAACGTGGGGGGCATCCTGACACGGGACCTGACGGACGGTTGCCGACGGTCTGTTGCGGCTTCAGGCGCCTTCTCCCTCCTCCACAAATCCGGCGACCGAACGTCGCTGCTCCATTTCGGGGGGCAGTGCCATGAAGCCCCAGTTGACTCCGAAAGAAGCAAGGGTCTAACAATGGGTCGTTCCCACAAATCTGGTTGCCGCAGGCCCGCGGAATGTCTGCGTCCGCCCATCAGGAAAGGACAGGCCCCATGAACACCAGGAATCCATCGGAGACGGCCCCCATCAACCGGTCGGCGTTCACGCTGATCGAGTTGCTCGTGGTCATCGCCATCATCGCCATCCTTGCCGGCATGCTGTTGCCGGCACTGGCGAATTCGAAGCAGAAGGCACTCGGCATCCTCTGCATGAGCAACACCAAGCAGATGACGCTGGCGTGGCGTCTGTATGCCGAGGACAACAACGAAAGTCTGGTTGGAGCGGCCAACTGGACGCCACCGGGTTCCCCGCGTGAGGTGCCCAACTGGACGGCCGGCAGCTGGTTGACCCTCAACAGCCCGGGCGATCCCAGCAATTGGAACCACGAGCAGTACACCATGCGCAGCGTGCTCTGGAAGTATTGCGGCATGTCCAGGGCCATCTGGAAATGTCCGGCGGACAAATCCACGGGCTTGAATACCCAACGCCAGAGGGTTCCCCGGATCCGTTCGCTCTCCATGAACAACTGGGTGGGCGGACCCGGTTGGGGCGAATCCGGTCCGGGCTGGATCGTGTACCGGAAGACGACCGACATGAACAATCCTGGTCCGGCCCAGACCTGGGTGCTGATTGATGAGCGCGAGGATTCGATCAATGACGGATATTTCGTGGTCGACATGGCCGGATATCCGAATGCGGGGAGCCGGTCGAAGATTGTGGATTATCCGGCGAGTTACCATGGCAAGGCCGGTGGGTTGTCTTTCGCAGACGGCCATTCGGAGATCCGGAAATGGAAGGATGCACGGACGATCCCGCCGCTCTCGCGGGGTGATCGCCCCCTGAATGTGGCGTCGCCGAACAACCAGGACGTGTTGTGGATGCAGGAACGCGCGACCCGTACGCCGTCGGGTCTCAGCTCCCAATAGCCTCCTGGCTCGCTGGTTTTTTTACAGGGGAGCCCACCGGGCTCCCCTTTTTGTGTTCCGGGCCATTCCCGGGTTTTTCTGGGACGGATCCGCGCAGAGCCGCAGGGAACGCGGAGAGGGAAGCGTTGGCTCCGACCTGGGCTTCAATGGGTCGCCACGTCGGGGTTTTCCGGAGTTGGCCATCGAAGCCTGCGGTGATTGGGGATCCGTGGATGACTCCGGGGGGTGGTGTTGGGTAGGGTTCAATGATTCATGAACTGGTTGGATCTTTCGACGGATGTGGCGGTGGTGTTGGGTGGCACGGGGGTCTTGGGTGGAGCCCTGGCCGAGGGCCTGGCCTCGGCGGGTGCGTCGGTGGTGGTGGCGGGACGCAATGAGGAGCGGGGCGAGGCGCGGGTGGCCGCGATCCGGGCGGCGGGAGGACGTGCGTTGTTTGTCGCGGTGGATGCTTCCAGCAAGGGGAGTGTGGAGGCGGCCCGGGAAAGGATCCGGGTTGAACTGGGCGAACCCACCGTGCTGGTGAATGCGGCGGGTGGGAATCATCCGAGCGTGACGGTCACCCCGGAGAATCCGGTGGAAGCCATTTCACTGGAGGCGTGGCGCGAGAACTTCGATCTGAACCTGGTGGGTGGGGCGCTGTTGCCATGTCAGGTGTTTGGTCCGGCCATGTGCGCGGCCGGGCGGGGCAGCATCATCAACATCGCCAGTGTGTCGGCCCATCTGCCGTTGTCGCGGGTGATGGCCTATTCGGCGGCGAAGGCGGCGGTGTTGAACCTGACCCGGTTCCTGGCACGGGAATGGGCCACACGCGGAGTGCGGGTGAATTCGATCACCCCGGGATTCTTTCCCGCGGAACAGAACCGGCGGTTGCTGTTTCAGGAGGATGGAACCCCGACGCCGCGGGCGCGGGCGATCCTGGGGCACACGCCGATGGGCCGGTTTGGCGAGGCGCATGAACTGGTCGGGGCGGTCCTCTTTCTGGCTTCCCAACGCGCCAGTTCCTTCGTGACCGGTGCCGACATCCAGGTGGATGGCGGATATCTTTCCCAGACCATTTGATTCCACTGTTGAAATCCCAGCCGTCCCTATGAGCGCCGTGCATTCCAGGATCGCCGGACCGGATCGATCCCTCACCCGTGAAGATGTCGATGCCGTGGTGGCAGCCACCTGTCCGGCGGAGGGGTATCGGGGACGACGGGTGTTGCTGATCATACCGGACCTGACGCGAACGGCACCGATCGGGCTGATGTTCCGGTCGTTGCACGATCAGTTGGGTGGAGTGACCCGGGCCATGGACATTTTGGTGGCGCTTGGGACGCATCGGGCGATGACGGAGGAGGAAATCTGTCTGCGGTTGGAGATCACGATGGAAGAGCGGACGACGCGTTATGCGGGGGTGCGTTTCTTCAATCATGAATGGGACAATCCGGCGGCGTTGAAGTCGCTGGGTGTCATCCCTGCGGACGAGATCCGGAAATTGTCGGATGGCCTGTTTGCGATGGATGTGCCGGTGACGGTGAACCGGCGGGTGGATGAGTATGACCAGTTGATGATCATCGGGCCGGTGTTTCCGCATGAGGTGGTGGGATTCAGCGGGGGCAACAAGTACCTGTTTCCGGGCGTGAGCGGGCCGGAAGTGCTGAACTTCTTCCATTGGTTGGGAGCGGTGATCACGACCGTGGGGGTGATCGGACACAAATGGACGCCGGTGCGGCGGGTGGTGGATCGGGCGGGATCGATGGTGACGACCCCGAAACTGTGTTTTGCGTTGGTGGTGTCGGGCGGTGGTCTGGCGGGTCTGTTTGCGGGGACACCGGAATCGGCCTGGGACCAGGCGGTGGACCTGTCAGCGCAACATCACATCGTGAGGAAGGATCGCCCGTTCCACACCATCCTCTCGTGCGCGCCGACCATGTACGACGAGCTGTGGGTGGGTGCGAAGTGCATGTATAAGTTGGAACCGGTACTGGCGGAGGGTGGCGAACTCATCATCTATGCGCCGCATCTGAAGGAAGTGAGCGTGGTGCATGGGCGGTTGATCCATGAGATCGGGTATCATTGCCGGGATTACTTTTTGAAGCAGTGGGACCGGTTCAAGGACAAGTCGTGGGGAGTGCTGGCGCACAGCACGCATGTGTTCGGGCTGGGAACCTATGTGGACGGAGTGGAAAAGGCGCGGGCACGGGTGACGTTGGCCACGGGAATTCCGGAGGACGAATGCCGGGCCATCAACCTCGGCTTTCGCGACTGGCGCAGCATCGAGGTGAAGGACCATGCGGATCGGGAAGGGGAAGGCGTCTTGTGGGTGCCGAAGGCGGGCGAGACGTTGTATCGGCTGACGGGGGATTGAAGGGGGCCGCAGATGACGGGGATTGGGATGGGGAGATCCATCGATTACGCCGATTCGGAGTTCTGAGGGGGGAAAGCCGCAGATGACGTAGATTTCGCAGATTCAGCAGGAGTCAGAAAAGGATGCCGAGCCCGCTCTCTCCAATCTGCGTCATCTGCGAAATCTGCGGCTTCAACGCACGTTTCCAATGATCTGCGGCATCTGCGGATTACTGCCGTTCGCGGGCGATGTCTTCGAGGTGGCGGATGACGAGGGCGGTCCAGCCGGTCTGATGATTGGCGCCGCAACCGCGACCGGTTTCGGCGTGGAAGAACTCGTGGAACTGGAGGAGATCGCGCCAGTGGGGATCGGAGGCGAATTTGGGATTGTCGGCGAGGGCAGGCCGGGTGCCGTCGGGCGCGGGGAGAAAGAGGGAGGCGAGCCGTCGTTCGAGGTCAAGTGCGGCCTCGCGGAGGGTGACGGAGCGGCCGGAGGCGGTGGGAAGTTCGATGGTGAATTCGTCGCCATAGAACAGGTGATAACGTTCGAGGGCTTCCTCGATGAGGTAATTGACGGGGAACCAGATGGGACCGCGCCAGTTGGAATTGCCACCGAACAGGTTGGTCGTCGATTCGGCAGGAACGTAGCCCACTTCGTAACGGGAGCCGTCGTGATGGAATACGAAGGGATGCTGTTCGTGATGCCGTGAGAGGGAGCGGATGCCGTAGGGGGAGAGGAATTCGGCCGGATCGAAGAGATAACGGAGGACGCGACGGAGGCGGTCGCGGGTGGGGATGGCGAGGAGGAGTTTGCGGCGGGAATTGGAGCGGCCGAGGGCGATACCGCGTTGGAGGCTGTGTTTGTGCGTGATGAACCAGTCGAGCCGTTTCCTGAAGCCGGGCAGGCGGTCGATGTCCTCTTCGTCGAGGACTTCGACGGCGATGAGGGGGAGGAGCCCGACCATGGAGCGGGTGCGGAGCGGGATGGACTGGCCGTTGATGTCGAGTTGGTCGTAGTAGAAACCGTCCTGTTCATCCCAGAGGCCGGAACCGCCGACGGTGTTCATGGCTTCGGCGATCTGGACGAAGTGTTCGAGGAACTTGGAGGCCATGTCCTCGTAGGCGGGCCGGACCCGTTCGCCGTCATGGGCAAGTTCGAGGGCCATGGCCAGCATGGTCGAGCAATAGAAGGCCATCCATGCGGTGCCATCGGCCTGCTGGAGGGAACCGCCGCCGGGCAGGGGTCGGGACCGGTCGAAGACCCCGATGTTGTCGAGGCCGAGGAAGCCGCCGGAGAAAAGGTTCTTGCCGGTGGCATCCTTGCGGTTGACCCACCAGGTGAAGTTCAGCAGGAGTTTCTGGAAGACGGATTCGAGGAAGTCACGGTCGCGGGCGCCGCGCGGTCCGGTGAGTTTGTAGACTCGCCAGGCGGCCCAGGCATGGACGGGAGGATTGACGTCGCCGAGATGGAATTCGTAGGCGGGCAACTGTCCATTGGGGTGCATGTACCATTCGCGGAGCAGCAGGCTGATCTGTTGCTTGGCGAACTCGCCATCGACGGTGGCGAAGGGGACCATGTGAAAGGCGAGATCCCACGCGGCGAACCATGGGTACTCCCATTTGTCGGGCATGGAGAGGACGTCGCGGGCGTGAAGATGCTTCCATTCGTGGTTGCGACCGGTCCGACGCGAATCCGGCGGTGTGGGTGAAGCGGGATCGCCGCGGAGCCAATCCTCGACGACGTAATGGTAGAACTGTTTGGACCAGAGAAGACCGGCGTAGGCCTGGCGTGCGACGCGGCGTTCCTCTGGATTCATGGCCGGACACAGGATGGTGTCGTAGTAGGCATCGGCCTCGTCCTGGCGTGAACGGAAGATGTCGGCGGTGGGGATGGGGGAACCTGGGAGGGGCGAGGCGCGATCGGGGAGGGCGTGTTGGGTGGCGGCGACGAGGCGGAGTTCGACGCTGAATTCGGCTCCGGCCGGAACGATCTGGAAATGGTGGGCGGCGACCTTGGTACCGGAGCGGGCGGGATTGAGGACGCCGGGTTGGCCATGGATGACATGGCGATGGAAGGCGTTCTTTACGAAGGGCGAGCTGTTGGGAGTGCCGAAGAGGAGGGCGGTATCGGTTTCGTTTTCTGTGAAGAGGAGGTCGGGTTGGGAGCCATCCGGGGCTGGGCCGATTTCAAGGTGGAAGGTTTCGAGGGAATCGTGGACGGCGTGGACGACACGATCGTTGGCGGCGCAGAGCCTGGGTCTGGGGGAACAGCCTTCGTGGGTGCAATCCCAGCTCCAGGTATTGCGGAACCAGAGGGTGGGCAGCAGGTGGATGGGAGCGGGATCGGGTCCGCGATTGATGACCCGGATGCGGATCAGGAGATCGTCCGGGGACTGCTTGGCATAGGTGACTTCGACATCCCAGTAGCGGTGTTGGTCGAAGATGCCGGTGTCATGAAGTTCGAACTCGGGTTCCTCACGGGAACGCCGACGGTTTTCCTGCACGAGTTGGGCGTAGGGGAATTCGGATTGGGGATACTTGTAGAGACCGACGACGTGGCTGTGGGTGGGGGTGCTGTCGAGGTAGAACCATTCCTCTTTGGCATCCTCTCCGTGATTGCCCTCGGCATTGGTGAGGCCGAAAAGGCGTTCCTTGAGGATGGAATCCCGGCCATTCCAAAGGGCGATGGAGAAGCAGAGGCGACACCGGCGGTCACAGAACCCGAGCAGGCCGTCTTCCCCCCACCGATAGGCGCGGCTGCGGGCCTGATCGTGGGGGAAGTATTCCCAGCAATCGCCGGAGGCCGAGTAATCCTCGCGGACGGTCGACCATTGACGTTCGGAGAGGTAGGGCCCCCAACGTTTCCAGTTGGCCTCGCGTGCGACATCGGCGGCGAGGCGAAGACCCTCGGCGGTGGTCGATGCCCGCTTCAGAACCTGGGTGGATCCGGGAAGGCAGGGATCGGACATGGCGTAGGGGGGAGTGTGGGTCAGTAGCGGAAATTGGCCTGAAGGCGGACGTACGGAGCGCCCTCGCCATTCCAGATCAGGTCGCGATCGTTGACCACCCAGCGGCGGTCGAACATCCAGCCACCGGCGGCCTCCAGGCGCAGGCCGTTCCCCAGGGTCCAGACCGCGCCGAGCCCGGCCCGGATCTCGCGATAGGTCATGTTGACGTCATCGAAACGGGCATCGCCGCGATTGCTGCCGTGTTCCTTTCCGAGTTGATAGGCGCCGCCGACGAGTTCGCCGCCGGCGTAAAGCAGCCACTGGTCGGCGGGCCGGAATTCGATGCGCGGGCGGGGGAGGAGGAGGGAGAGGGCCCATTGTTGGTTGATCTGCCAACGGACGCCCGGACCGCCGACAATGGGGACGTCGCGGCGCGGATCGACGCTGACCTGGAGGAAGACGAGGAGGTTGTCGTTGACGGCATAGGAAACGCCGGCGATGAGCGGCGCGTTGAAGTCGGAGCCACCGATGTCCTCGAAGTCGGAGTAGATGCCGGGTGAAACCTCGCCGAGGAAGCTCCAGCGCTCATTGATCCGCCAGGTGACGCCGAGTGGCAGGCTGACCGAGCCGAGGGTGGAAGGGATGATGCTGCTGTTTTCGAATCCGAATCCGAACCGTTCCCATTCAACGCCCATGGACCAGTTGACATCGCCACCGCTGATGAAGGTGCCGGTGTAACGGACCCGGGATTGGAGGGTGTTGACGTCGCCGAGTTCGGTGGAGCCCTGCCGATGACCGGAATTGGGGGCGTAACCGGCACCGACTTCGAAGTCGCCCCGGTAACCGGGTTCGGTGGGTGGCCCGAAGGAACGGGCCTGGCGATCCACGGGGCGGGTGGGTTCCTGAGCGAACAGGGGGAGCGCTGCGGAGAGCAGGGCGACGGATCGGATGAGCATCGGGTCGAAGGCTTGGCCGGTTTTGATCGGTTCGCAAGCATGTGTCCGCGGGTGCCCCCGGGTTTGGAATGGTTTCTGGCGCATCCGAAGCCTTCGTGAGGCCGGGCTGGTTCCAGTGAGGAAGGGCGATCCATGGGGGGTGGAATCCGAGGAGGGGCGCGTTCAGCACGCCTCGACCTTTTGTTGCACCTGCCACAAAAGGTCTGATGTCACCCGGGATCAAAATCCCAGGGCACGACCTCTTCCCATTTTCAGATCGGGCCCATAGCATCGGGTCCATGAAGCCCCGTTACCTGGCCCTGGCAGCGCTTTGTTGCGCCTGGATGGCGCATGCGGCCGATTCGTACACCATCGCAGTGATCCCGAAGGGGACGACCCATGAGTTCTGGAAATCGATCCATGCCGGGGCGGTGAAGGCGCAGCGGGAACTGGATACGAAGGGGACGAAGGTCCGGTTGTTCTGGAAGGGACCGTTGCGGGAAGACGACCGGGACCAGCAGATCCAGGTGGTGGAGAACTTCACGTCGCGTCGGGTGAACGGGATTGTGCTGGCACCGCTGGATTCGCAGGCCTTGGTGAACCCGGTGAAGAGTGCGCGGCAGGCGGGGGTGCCGACGGTGGTGATGGATTCGGATCTGAAGTCGGACGCCCAGGTGAGCTTTGTGGCGACGGACAACTTCAAGGGAGGCCAGATGGGGGCGGACCACCTGGCGAAGCTGCTGGGAGGAAAGGGCAATGTGTTGTTGCTCCGTTACCAGGTGGGCAGTGCCAGCACGGAGGCGCGCGAGGCGGGGTTCCTGGATGCGATCGCGAAGTATCCCGACATCAGGTTGGTGTCCTCGGACCAGTATGCGGGAGCGACGCGGGAGTTGGCGTACCAGGCGGCGCAGAACCTGTTGAACCGTTTTGGCAACCAGGTGCAGGGGGTGTTCTGTCCGTGTGAACCGGTGACGGTGACCATGACCAAGGCGTTGCAGGATCGCGGTCTGGCCAAGGGCAAGGTCAAGCTGGTCGGTTTCGATGCCGGCAGCCAGTCGGTGAAGGATCTGGCCGGGGGCGACATCGAGGCGTTGGTGGTGCAGAACCCGGTGAGGATGGGGTATCTGGGAGTGATGACCCTGGTGGAGCATCTGCAGGGCAAGGTGGTGGAGAAGCGGATCGACACGGGGGTGACGGTGGCGACGCGGGACAACATGAAGGAAACCGCGGTGCATGAGCTGTTGAATCCGCCGTTGAAGAAGTATCTGGACGAATAGCCGGGTTCCTTTCCGAGAAACCCCACCCCATGCGGCTGCGATTATCCGGCATCCAGAAAGCCTTCGGCGCCACGCTGGCGTTGAAGGGGGTATCCTTGGAGCTGGATGCCGGGGAGGCGTTGGCGGTGATCGGGGAGAATGGGGCTGGGAAGAGCACCCTGATGAAGGTGCTGAGCGGGGCGCATGCGCCGGATGCCGGGAAGATGGAGCTCGAAGGGCAGGCGTATGAGCCATCGAGTCCGTTGGATGCCCGGCGACGCGGGGTGGCGATGATCTACCAGGAGTTGAACCTGGCGCCGCATCTGACGGTGGAAGAGAACATCCTGCTGGGGGTGGAACCCTCGCGATGGGGTTGGGTGGATGGGGGACGTCGACGGGAATGGGCGCGGCGGGCCTTGGCGGATCTGCACAGCGGGATTGATCCGGGAGCGCCGGTGTCGGCCCTGACGATTGCGCAGCAGCAGTTGGTGGAGATCGCGCGGGCGTTGGTGCATGAGCCGAAGGTGTTGATCCTGGATGAACCGACGAGTTCATTGACCGGGGTGGATGTGGAGCACCTGTTCACGGTCCTGGAGCGGTTGCGCCAGCGGGGGGTGAGCCTGATCTACATCAGCCATTTCCTGGAGGAATGCCAGCGGGTGTGCCAGCGGTTCGTGGTGTTGCGGGATGGCGAGACGGTGGGGAGCGGTTTGCTGGCCGAGACCCCGATGCGGGAGGTGATCCGGTTGATGGCGGGACGGGACGTGAACGAGCTGTATCCGCGGACGCCGCATGCGTTGGGAGCGCCGATGCTGGAGGTGAAGGCGTTGTCGGGACGGGTGAAGCCGCGGTCGATGACCTTCACGGTGCGGGAAGGGGAGATTTTCGGGGTGTTCGGGCTGATCGGGGCGGGGCGGACGGAGACGTTGCGGGCGATGTTCGGGTTGGATCCGGTGGCGGGCGGCACGGTGGAGCTGGCGGGGATCGACGTGACGGGATGGTCACCGCGGAGGCAGTTGGCGTGCGGCATGGCGTTGTTGAGTGAGGATCGGAAGCAGGAAGGGCTGCTGTTGAACCGGAGCATTGCCGAGAACCTGTTGCTGACCCGGCACCGGCCGGTGAGCCGGGCCGGGTTCATCCGTCCGAAGGCGGAACGGTACATGGCATTGGACTGGATGGAACGCCTCGAGGTGCGGGCCCAGGACCAGCGTCAGCCCGTGGGTGAACTTTCCGGCGGTAACCAACAAAAGGTGGCGTTCGGCCGCCTGCTCTATCACCAGGCTCGACTCCTCCTGCTGGATGAACCCACCCGCGGCATCGATGTCGGCTCGAAGGCGTCGATCTACCGACGCATCGGACGCGCTGCGGAACAGGGCAAGACGGTGGTCATCGTCAGTTCCTACATCCCGGAGTTGATCGGCGTCTGCGACACCATCGCGGTCTGTTGTCGTGGAGAAGTGGTGGCGGTTCGACCGGTGGGTGAATGGACCGAACACGACCTGATCGCGGCTGCCATCGGGCAGGCCAATGACCCCGGACAACCCCCTTTGAATCCTGACACGGCATGAGCAACGAAACCCTTTCCCCGTACCTGACCCACTTGCGCCGCTGGGTGCAGGTGGGCGGACCCTTCCTGGGCCTGATCCTGGTCTGTCTCTTCTTCGCGTTCGCCCGGGACGAGTTCGGGGATCCGGCACGGGAATCCATCTTCAAGCCGGGCAACCTGAAGACTGTGATGGTGCAGACGGTGGTGGTGGCGGTGGGTGCGTTGGGCATGACCCTGGTCATTGTCTCGGGAGGCATTGATCTCAGCGCCGGTTCCATTGTCGCGTTCACTTCAGTGTTGGGGGCACGGTTGATTTCATCGGGTTGGTCACCCGTGCCGGTGGTGTTGGTGACGGTTCTGGCGGGGGCGGGAATTGGATTGCTCAACGGTGCGGCCATCGCCGGGTTCCGGTTGTTGCCGTTCATCGTGACCCTGGGTTCGATGAGCATCGTGCGGGGCGGCGCGAAATGGCTGGGACAGAACCAGGCCATCAGCATTCCCAATGAGGGTGGGTTGGCGCAGTTGATGAAGGTTCACTCGCCGGACTCCCTGTTTCCCTTGCCGCACGGGGTGTGGGTGATGCTGCTGCTGGCGGTGATCACGGCGGTGGTCCTCCGCCAGTCGGTTTTCGGACGGCACATTGTTGCGGTCGGTTCCAACGAGTCGACCGCCCGACTCTGCGGCGTCCGGGTGCGCGCCGTGAAGATGGCGGTGTACGCACTGGCCGGCCTTTGTTTCGGACTGGCGGGAGTCATGCAGCTTTCCCGACTTACCCAGGGCGACCCCACCGTTGCCGTCGGACTCGAACTCGACATCATCGCCGCCGTTGTCATTGGCGGCGCGAGTCTCTCGGGCGGCAGCGGGAGCATCCTGGGCGCGATTGTCGGGGCGCTGCTGATGGCGCTGCTGCGCAATGGGACCTCGCAGTTGGGTTGGTCCAATTACATCCAGGAAATCATCATCGGCTCCGTCATCGTCCTCGCCGTCGGGCTGGATCGATGGCGTCAGGGAAAGCGTTGAAGAAGGGGCAATGGGGTCAGATCTGTCCATTTGACGTTTGGAGGGCGATTCGGATGAGGTGGGCGGGTGGGGGTGATCTCCTGGTCCGCGACGACGTCGATCCCGGGGTCACGTGTTCCAGGGCCGGTTCAAATCGGTGCTGATCCTCGACGAGTCCCGACTGGACGAGGTGGGGCGATATCTGCATCTGAATCCGGTCCGGATAGCCGGGCTTGGACTCGGAAAGGAAGATCAGAAGAGGGCTCGAGTGTTGGGATGCGAGGATCCGGGACGGGAGCTTGTGTCACGTCGGTTGGCGACCCTGGATGGCTACCCTTGGAGTTCCTGGCGGGTGTACAGCGGGTGTGACCCTGCGGTGCCATGGCTTCTGTGCGGGCGACTTCCCAGCGGATGTGGTGGAAGGTCGCTGGGGCAGCAGCGGCGGGCGCTGCGTGGATTCACCGAAGCGCCGATCCGCCAAGGGGTGGTGGAGAGTCCGTGGGAACGATTGGTGGGAGGCGTGATCCCGGGGAGTTCGGAGAGGCTGCCGGGAAAGCGGTGCCGGTCGTTGTCGGCAGGGAGGATACGTTCGCCGCGGTCGCCCCGGTTGACGACAGAGTGCCAGTCGTCGGACACCCAAATGCGAAACGGTCAAGCCATGCACGGTTCCTTCCGGTCAGGTGGCTATTGTCAATGCTTAGGATGTGACCCCATTGCCTCCCGCCCCCATTGCCTCCCCCCCTATTGAGGGGCAAGTGCAAGGCTAGGGACGCCCCGGCGTGAGGGTGGTGAGGGCGGCGTGGAGGGAAAGGTATTCGTATCGAGCCGAAGCTTCGGCGAGTCGCGCTGTCGTGAGGTTCAGTTGTGCCTGGCCGAGTTCCGTGATGCTGCTGGATCCAACGCGATAGCGTGCCTCGGCGAGTTCGGCGGCGGTGCGGGCATGTTCGATCAATCTTTCGGTCATGCGGCGGCGGTCGTGGGCGTGCTGGACCTTCAGGGCGGTGAGTTCGATCTGCCGGACAAGGTGTTCGGTTTCGTCGGCCAAGGTGGCTTCGGTGGCCCTGGCTTTGAGCTCGGCCTCCCTTTGGCGGGCAACGTCCCGGCCGCCCGAAAGAATCGGGAGATTGAGGACGAAGCCGCCGGCGGTGAACGACTCTTCGAGGCGATCATCCCGCCAGGGAACGACACCGGCACTTCCGACGAGTGAGACGGTGGGCCAGCGGGCGGCCCGATGGGATTTTGCCAGCTTTTGCTGCGAGCTGAGTTCGGCGCGGAGTCTTTGGATTTCCGGATGATTCTGGAGCGCTGCCGCGATCCAAGGGGTCAGATTGGCAGGGGGAGGGGTTGGGATGGCGACCTCCGCGAGATGAAAGTTGGGGGCGTCTGGGATTCCGAGGAGGCCGCCCAGGACGAGGCAAGCCGCAAGGCGATCATTCTCAGCACGGGCTTCCAAGAGTCGGGACTCCTCAAGTCCTACCTGGGCGAAACTGACGTCGAGATCGGACCTCAACTGATTCCGTGCGAGAGCCGTGACCTGTTCGAGTTGGGTGTTGCGGGCCTGAACGGTTTCGCGGGCGACCTGCAGGATGGCCTGCGATTGCTGGACGGCGAAGAACGCACTGCTGGTTGCGAGCAGCAGCTTGCCGCGGACTGCGTTCGTTGCGGCGACCTGGGCCCGTTCGTTGTCGCGGGCGCTCTCGACGAGATTGGCGGAGCGGCCGAAGTCTGTGATGACCTGGTTGAGGGAAACCCCGGCGGCGGCTCGGTCGAAGATGATGGGATTGTTGATTGCGTTGATCGCGGCGAGTCGGGTGTTGTCATCGCCGGTGCCCACGGCCGTGAGGTTTGCGGTCAGGGACGGCAATCGGTTGGCGCGGACCTGAAGGGTTGCCTGACGCGCGGCCATGGCCTTGAGACTTGCTGCCGTCAGCAATGGATGTCGGGCGACGACCCGAGCCTGCACCGCTTCGAGGGTGAGCGGTTCATCTGGGCTGGTCGGCGAGTCGGCAAGGGCCAAGGGAATGCTGGACGAGGTCAGGGCAAGTCCATGGATGAGGAGACGGCCGAGGAATCGGGACCATGGGGCTCGGGAAGGACGGCAACCAACGTGAGGGTGCGGGGAAGCGGTTTCCATGGGAAATGGGATCAAGGGTGGTGGGTTCAGGCCTTGCGATAGACCAGGAGGTAGGCAGAAGGGACAATGAACACGGTCAACACGACCGAGACGGCAAGTCCGCCGATGATCGCGAGGGCGAGGGGGGCGTAGGCTTCGCTGCCTGTACCCAGCTTGAGGGCCATGGGGAGCAGGCCAATGAGCGTTGCCAGGGAGGTCATCAAGACCGGGCGCAATCGAACCCGGCATGCGAGAGCCACCGCCTCGCGGACGGGCTTGCCGTCTTCGCGGAGTCGGCGGATGAACTCGACGATGAGGATGCTGTTCGACACGACGATGCCGACCATCATGACAATGCCCATGAGGGACATGACGTTGAGGGTCGTTCCGGTCAGGAAGAGGACGAGGAGGACGCCGGTGAGGCCGGTTGGCACAGCGAGGAGGATCAGGAGGGGATCGATCCAGGACTGGAACTGGGCTACCAGGATCAGGTAGACGAGGAGGACGGAGAGGAGCAGACCCAGGCCGAAGCTCTGGAACGAGCTGTTCATGCCCTGAACCATTCCGCGCAGGGTGACCCGCAACCCTTGGGGAACCGTTGTTTCCCGGATGACACGTTCCACATCCTTGACGACGCCTCCGAGATCTTCGCCAGAAGGCGCGACATAGACGTTGATGACCCGCCGGAGTTGGTAGTGGTTGACCTCGGTGGGGGCATAGGTGTTGTGGAGTTTGCTGACGGCGTCGAGGCGGGTGGGCTGCTTCTGTCCGGTGCCACGGAGGGGAATGGCGAGCAGGTCCGATCGGCTTTTCACATAGTTTTCCGGATACTGCACAGTGAGGAGGTAGTCGTTGCCATTTCTTGGGTCGACGAAATAGCTGGGGGCGATCATGGCACCGGAGGTAAGTGCGGTGATGACGTTTTGGATGACCTCTTTGGAAGTCAGGCCCAGTTCTGCGGCTCGCCCCCGGTCCACTTCGAGCTTCATGGCGGGTTGGTCGATGTCCTGGGGTATCAGGACGTCGCTGACGCCGGGGAGTTCGCGAACCTTGCGGGCAATTTCAGAGGCAGTCCGGTGGGCTTCCTCGAGGTTGGCGCCACTGATCTGGATGTCGATGGGGGCGGGCAAGCCGAGGTTGAGGACGGCGTCGACGAGTCCGCCGGATTGGAAATAGGCGGTGACCTCGGGCAGTTCCTCGCGGACGCGTTGTCGGACCCGATCCATGTAGGCGTAGGAGCCGGTTTTGTGGCCGGCGAGAAGGCTGACCTGAAGGGTGGCGGTGTGGTGGCCCGAGTTGCTGGTGTAGATGGAACTGAATCCAGGTTGGACGCCGATGTTGGCCACGATGACCCCGAGGTCTTCCTTGGCGACGATCGAGCGGACGAGGGACTCGACACGTTCGACATACTTCTCGGTGATGTCGACGCGGGTGCCGGTGGGCGTCTTGAGGTTGACGACGAATTGGCCTGGGTCTGTGCGAGGGAAGTAGGCGACCCCCATGAACGGGTAGAATCCGAGGCTGAGGAAGAAGATGGCGAGGATTCCGACCACGGTGCCGACGGGACGGAGGAGGGACCAGCTGAGTGCCCGGTCGTAGCGGCCGAGCATGGCATGGAAGCGGGCATTGAACCACCGGTTCAGGGGGTTGCCTCCGTGGGCGTGTTCCCCGCCGTGGCCCTTGATCAGCTTTGCACAGAAGAGCGGAACGACGGTGAGCGCGACGATGTAGGACGCAAAGAGGGACAGGATCACGGCGAGTGCCAGGGCGCTGAAGAGGAACCGGCTGACACCGTAGAGGAAGGTGACGGGGAAGAAGACGACCACGGTGGTGAGGGTCGCTGCCAGTACCGGCAGCGCCATCTCGCGTCCGCCTTTCTCGGCGGCGACTTCCGGGGACTCACCGAGTTCGAGGTGGCGGAAGATGTTTTCGAGGACCACGACCGAGTTGTCGATGAGTCGGGAGAAGGCGAGGGCGAGGCCCCCGAGGATCATGGAGTTGACGGTGTTGTCGCCCATGGACAGCGCGACAAAGGTGGCCAGCGTCGACAGGGGGATGGAGAGGAACACCGCGATGGTGGCGCGCATGCTGCCGAGGAAGAGCAGGATCATGAGGCCGGTCAGCACGAGGCCGATGGCTCCCTCGTGGACGAGGTTGGAAATGGCGTTCCGGACGAAGATCGACTGGTCGAAGACGACGTTGGCGACGAGGGATTCCGGGACGTCGACGAGGTTCTTGAGGGCGGTCCGGATTCCATCGACGACGGCGATGGTGTTGGCATCGCCACCCTGCTTGAGAACGGGGAGATAGACGGAGCGCTGGCCGTCGACACGGACCAGGTTGTTCTGGATCTGGGAGGAATCCTTGGCTTCGCCGATGTCGCCGACGAGGACGGAGGCATTTCCGGAGGTCTTGAGCGGCAGGCGGTTCACATCGGCCACATCCCGGAGTTGGCTGTTGGCATAGATGTTGTAGTTGAGGTCGCCGATGCGGACATCGCCTGCGGGGAGGATGAGGTTGGAATCGTTGACCGAGCGGACGACGTCCATCACCGAGAGTTGGGAGGCTTCAAGCTTGAGGGGGTCGACATAGACCATGATCTGGCGGTACTTCCCGCCGAACGGTTGTGGGACGGATGCGCCGGGGACATTGGCGACCTGGTTCCGGACGGCGTACTGCCCGGTGTCCCGGAGTTGGGTTTCGGACATTCCCTCGCCTTTGAGGGTGATGAGGCAGACGGGCAGGCTGGAGGCGTCGAACTTGAGGACGACCGGTGGGAGGGTGCCGGGAGGGAGTCGGCGCAGGTTGGCGGTGGCGAGGTTGGAGATGGTGCTGACCGCGGTGTCGGGATCGGTTCCTGGTTGGAAGTAGATCTTGATGAGGCTGACGCCCGGCAGGGACCGGCTTTCGATGTGGTCGATTCCGGAAGCGAGGGTGAAGAAGCGCTCGAAGCGGCCAGTGATGGAGTTTTCGATCTGTTCCGGCGGCATGCCGGAATAGAACGTGGCCACGACGACGACCGGGATGCGGATGCTGGGGAAGAGATCGACGGGAAGGCGCAGCAGGGAGGTGATGCCAACCACGCATGTGACGAGGCAGAGGACGATCGTCAGGTAGGGATATCGAAGGGCGAACTTTGTCATCTTGGTTGGGTTCGATAGGTCTCAAGGCGCGGCCGGTGCGGGTGGCATTGGCACCGTTCGGGCGGGGCGGTTGCGGTAGGCCGCAAGATAGGCGGCAGGGACGAGAAAGACGGTGAGGAAACCCGAGACCAGCAAGCCGCCGATGATGGCGAGTGCCAGCGGGGCGTACGCCTCGCTTCCGGTCCCGAACTTGAGGGCCATGGGGATGAGGCCGAGGAGCGTGGCCAGCGTGGTGATGAGGACGGGTCGAAGGCGTGACCGGCAGGCGCTGATCACGGCTTGGAGGAGGGGCAGTCCGGTGGCGGACTGGGAGCGGATGGCATCGATGATGAGGATGGAGTTGGCCACGACGATGCCGACGACCATGACGACCCCCATGAGGGACATGACGTTGAGGGTTGTATTCGTGAGGGTCAGCGCGGCGAGGGCGCCGGCGAGGGCAAGTGGGACGGCCAGAAGGATGATGAGGGGATCCAGGAAGGATTGGAACTGGGCCACGAGGATCAGGTAGACGAGGAAGACCGCGAGGATCAGGCCGAGACCGAAGCTCTTGAACGCCTCGTTCATGCCCTGGACCATCCCACGCAGCGTGATTCGCAGGCCATTGGGAACGGAGGTCTTCGCCAGGACCTGGTTCACCTCCTTGAGGAGGCTGCCGAGATCCTCGCCTTCGGAGGAGACGAAGACATTGATCACCCGGCGCAATTGGTAGTGGTTGACCTCGGTGGGGGCGTACCCGCTGCGGAACTCACTGGCCGCATCGAGTCGGACGGTGCGATTGCCGCCGCTGCCCCGCAGGGGGATGGCGGCGAGGTCCGCCATGCTGCGGACGAGTCCCTCCGGATACTGGACGGTGAGGAGGTAGTCGTTGCCGTTGGCGGGATCCACGAAGTAGGACGGGGCGATCATGGCCCCGGAGGTCAGGGCGGTGATGATGTTCTGGATGACCTCCTTCGAGGTCAGGCCGAGTTCCGCCGCCTTGGAGCGGATGACATCGAGTCGGATGGCCTGCTGGTCGATGTCCTGGGGAACGAGGACGTCGCTGACCCCGGGCAGCGATCGGATCTGGTTGGCGATTTCGGTGGCGGTCCGATGGGCGGCTTCGAGGTCTGTCCCACTGATCTGGATATCGATGGGAGCCGGGAGGCCAAGGTTGATGACAGAGTCGACGAGACCACCGGACTGGAGGTAGGCGCTGAGTTCCGGGAGTTCGCGGGCAATGCGGCGCCGGATCCGGCTCATGTACGCGTAGCTTCCCGTGCGGTGGCCTTCGGACAAGCTGACCTGGACAGAGGCTGTGTGGTGGCCGGAATTGCTTGTATAGATCGAGCTGAAGCCCGGTTGGACGCCGATGTTGGATACGATGACGCCGAGGTCCTCGGCCTGTACTTCCTCACGGATGAGTTGTTCGACCCGGGCCACGTGTTGTTCAGTACGTTCGAGACGGGTTCCGGTGGGGGTCTTGACATTGATGGTGAACTGCGATGGGTCGGTCCTGGGGAAATAGGAGAGGCCGAGCCAAGGGATGAGGAGCAGGCTGAGCCCGACGAGGACGGCACCCGAAAGCACAGCAAGGCGGGGTCGAAGAAGGACGAGTCGAAGCGTTCGGTCGTATCGATGGAGGAGTCGGTCAAAAAGACGTTGGAAGGAAAGGCCGATGCGGCTTCCGAAGCCTGCGCGTTCCTGGAGGGTGGCCGAGGGAGGCGTGTAGGAAAGGAACCGTGCGCAGAAAAGCGGCACGACCGTGAGGGCGACAACAAAGGAGGCGAAGAGGGAAAAGACCACGGCTTGGGCCAGTGCGCTGAACAGGAAGCGGCTGACACCATAGAGGAATACGACGGGGAAGAAGACGATAGCGGTGGTCAGGGTGGACGCGAGAACTGGAAGGGCCATTTCCTGAGCTCCCAGTTCGGCGGCCTCCCGAGGTGGGTGACCCAGTTCGAGACGGCGGTAAATGCTTTCGAGGACGACAACCGAATTGTTGATCAGGCGGGAAAACGCGAGTGCGAATCCGCCCAGCACCATCGAATTGATGGAGTGGTCGCCAAGCCCCAGAGCCAGGAAAGCGGCCAGTACCGAGATGGGGATCGAGAGGAAGACGGCCAGCGTGCTGCGCATGCTCCGGAAGAAGAGGAGGAGCATTCCTCCGGTGAGCACGAGCCCGATGATCCCGACCATGGCCAGGTTCTTGATCGCGCGTTTTACGAACAGGGATTGATCGAACACGACGTTCCGCACCAGTTGATCGGGAACATCCAGCAAGTTGGCGACGGCGTCCTTGACCCCGTTGACCACGGCGATGGTGCTGCCGCCCTGCTTGAGGACTGGGAGGTAAACGGAGCGTTGGCCGTCCACGCGCACCACGTTGTTCTGGAGTTGGGAGGCATCCCGGGCTTCGCCTATGTCCCCGACAAGGACCGAGGAGCGACCGCGGGTCTTCAGTGGGAGACGGTTGACGTCGGCGATGTCCCGGAGTTGGCTGTTTGCATAGATGTTGTAGTTGAGGTTGCCGATGCGGACGTCCCCTGCAGGAAGGATGAGGTTCGAGTCGTTCACGGATCGGACAACGTCCAACACGCTCAGGTTGTTGGCTTCCAGCTTGAGAGGGTCAACGTAGACCATGATCTGCCGGTAGCGGCCGCCGAAGGGTTGCGGAACGGAGGCGCCCGCGACGCTGGCAACCTGATTGCGCACGGCATACTGGCCGATGTCGCGCAACTGGGTTTCGTCCATCCCCTCGCCCTTGAGGGTGATCAGACAGACGGGAAGGCTGGAGGCGTCAAATTTGAGGACAACGGGCGGCAAGGTACCGGGTGGCAGGCGCCGCAGGTTCGCGGTGGCGAGGTTGGCGATGGTACTGACGGCGGAGTCCGGGTTGGTGCCCGGTTGAAAGTAGATCTTGATGAGGCTGACGCCGGGCAGGGAGCGGCTTTCGATATGGTCCACCCCGGAGGCGAGGGTAAAGAAACGTTCGAAGCGCCCGGTGATGGAGTTCTCAATCTGCTCGGGGGGCATCCCGGAGTAGAAGGTGGCGACCACCACCACCGGGATGCGGATGGAGGGAAAGAGATCGACGGGCAGGCGCACCAGGCTGGTGACACCCACCACGCACACGATCAGGCTCACCACGATGGTGAGGTACGGAAAGCGCAGCGCGAAACGTGTCATGCGTCAGGAAAGACGCCACGCACTGCGTCGCGAAGCCGGCGGAGGTCGAAGGTTCCGGTCTGGCAGAACTCGATCACGCGATTTTCGAGTTCCTGTTGCTGGCGTGCAACCTCGGGGATTCGGGTCGCGATCCCGAGCGGCACGTTCAACACGCCGTGACGATCCGCATGCAGGAGGTCCCCGGGTTGGATCCGGAGACCGCCGACTTCCACTGGGCGACCGAAATCCACGATGTGGGCGTACCCGTGGGAGACGGCGGGGTTGGCCGCGAACATCTGGAATCCGGCGGCATGGATTCCCGGAAGGTCATGGGCCGCGCCATTGGTGATGGCTCCCAAACATCCCAGTGCCTTGAGGACGTGAGCGTGGACCTCGCCGATGAAGGAGGCATTCCCCGGATGGGGCGTGACGTCCTCGATGACGACGATGCGGGGCGTCGGTGCCGCGATGAGTGACTGCCACCAATCGGTTCGCTCCGGTGCCACGTGGCCTTCGATGGGAGGGCCTGAGCAGCTGATCCGGACGGTGACAGCATATCCGACGAGCGGTGGGTTATCTGGAAAGAGGCTTCGGATGGAGGCGTCGGTAAAACCCGTGTTCCGGAGTCGTACGTTGAAGGTCTCGATGGCGTTGGAGACGGTACAGGTATCGAGTTGCCGGAGGGCCTCGAGTTCGGACTGACCGAGCAAGGGGGGCGGTGGGTTCATGGCATGGTCTCCGGGGTGACGGTCCTGGGGAGGACTTTCTGGCCAGGGCGGACCTGGCTTCGGCTGCCGATGAGAACGAGTTCCCCCTCGGCGAGACCCGAGAGGATTTCTGCCTGCGTGGCTGATTCGAGACCGAGAACGACGGGTCGTTCGGCAATGGTTTGATCCTTCTGCACCACGTAGATGGTGGGGCTCTTGCCGCGCGAAATGCAGGTGAGAGGAGCGGTTACCACGTTGGAGTGTGAATCCACGCGGATGGCGACGGTTGCGGACATTCCGGGATACCACACTCCCTCGGGATTCGGGATGTCGATCTGTGCTTCCATGGTGCGTGTGGCGGCCTCGACCTCGCGCGTGATGCGGGCGACACTGGCTTTGATCGGTGTGTTGTCCGAGGCCGGTGTGACGATCACCGGCGCACCGACGCGGACCTTGCTGACGGAGGAGGCGGCCACGGGGAAGTGGAGGCGGAGGTTGCGTTCGTCCACAAGGCGGACAAGCGGAACGGCTGGACCGCTGGGTGAGAGACCACCACGGACCAGGTCTCCAGCGTCGGCATAGCGTTTGGCGATGATTCCAGGAAAGGGAGCGATGATCTTTGTCGCCTCCAATCGGGCCGCAAGGCGTGCGACGTCGGCCTCGGAAGCCGCGGCCTGATCGCGAGCGGAATCTATCTGGAGCTTGGCCGCGGTTTGGCCGTTGAGGGCGGAATCGAGAGTGGCTTGGGCGGACACACATTGGGCTTCAGCGATCTGGGCCTTCGTCCTCGCGGAATCCACATCCTGTTGGGCAACGAGACCCGGACGTTCCTTGGCGACGCTGGCAATGCGGTCTGACGTGGCCTTGGTGTCCGCGAGTTGGAGGTCGCAACGCTTGAGTTCGGAAGTGGCGCGCAGGACGTCCTGCGCGGCACGGTTGGCGTCTTCCTGGGCTTTGCGAACATCGTTGACGGCCCGCTGAGCGAGGGCGCGTGCGCGCGTGATGTCCTCGGCCAGTTCAGGGACTTCCAGTTGCGCGAGTACCTGCCCTTGGGTGACACGGTCGCCGACATCGACGTCGACGGTCCTCACGAATCCGGCGACACGGGCGTGGAGGTCAACGTCTTGAAACGGGCGGAATTCGCCCTGAAAAACGACTTCCTGAAAGATGTCACCGCGTTTGGCAGCGACCACGGCGACGGTAGGTACGGACGCGCTACCCGGCGATTTCGAGCCTTCCGGTTTGGCTGGGCTACACCCGACTACGGCCAGCAACGACGTGGCCAGACAGAGCGGGTTGAGCCACCTGCAATGTCCAGTGGAGGAACCCGTTCCATGATTGAAATCAAAGCCCATTGAGGTCTGCTTATGTCCACGATTTGAGAGCCTCACGCGAGTCCAATGTACGTGTACGGATCAATTTTCCTGCACCCCCCCCAAATAGAGGATTATAGGAATCGGACCGCACCAAGCCGCAGCCGGAGGAATGGGGGCAGTCCTCACTTTTGACACCATCGGGAGTGCCTTGGGGTTCTGGTTCCTGGGTTCGACGCTGTCCTCTGCAGGTTTGAGACGCCGGTCCGGGTCATGGCGGAGGATCAGTTCCTGCCGATCTCCGCGAATCATCACCGGGTCCATCGCGTTGGGTTCTCCCGGTTCGGGCAGATTGTTCCGGGGCGAACGGGATCCGCGAAGTCGTGGCGATTGGCCGGAGGCGAAAGAAGCGACCCTCAGCGGAACACGTGAGAACGCTTCCCCACACGCTCCGACCCCTTGACCGTTGCCGAATTGCATCGTGACACACCGGTGCGATCGGCCTATCGAATGCGGGGTGCATCGCCTTCTCTCACTCCTCCCCACGACGCTGGCTGCGTTGGCATTCGGGGCGGCCTTTGCCGCTCCACCTGCGGCGGAACGGCTGCTCAAACTGGAGCGTCCGCTGGTCATCGCTCACCGCGGGTATTCGTCTGCCGCACCGGAAAACACGCTGCCGGCGTTCCAATTGGGAGTGACCTCGGCGAGTGACCTGGTGGAGTTGGATTACCATCATTCGCGGGATGGGGTGTTGACGGTGATCCATGACCACACGCTGGATCGCACCACGGATGCCAACCGGCGTTGGGGTGGGTCGAATCTTTTGGTCGCGAACTTCCTCTTCGACCGGATCCGGGAACTCGACGCGTCGTCCTGGCGCGGATCGAACCAGCCGCCGTCGGGGGTCCCGCGATTGGAGGAGGCGCTGGAGGTGATCCAGAACGGGTCGGTGACCTTGATCGAACGGAAGGCGGGTGCAGCGGCGGACTGTGTGGACCTGATCCGGCGCAAGAAGTTGTTGAACGAGGTGGTGGTGCAGGCCTTCGACTGGCAGTACCTCGAAGATTACCACCGGCTGGAACCGGATCAGATCCTTGGGGCGTTGGGACCGTGGAACCAGTTCCGTGGGGAGAAGCTTTCCGACGAGGAGAAGAATCTGGCTCCGCGTTGGATCGATGAGGCGCGCCGCATCGGGGCGGCGGCCATCGTGTGGAATCGGCAGGTGGACGCAGCGGCGATCCGGCATGCGCACGCGGTCGGCATGAAGGTGTGGGTGTACACGATCGATGATCCGGCGTTGATGCGTTCGCTGCTGGACATGGGGGTGGACGGAATCATCACCAACAATCCGGGCCTGGCCTGGCGGGTGTGCGCCGAGCGGACCCTGCGGCCTTGATGGAATCGTGATGAAATCGCTGATCCTGCTGATGACGTGGGTGAGCCTGGGCATGGTCCTGGGTTCACCGGTGCTGTCGGCGGAGGCGGTTGAGGCAGGTCGGGACTGGTGGGCGTTTCAACCGGTGTACCGCCCCAAACCGCCCGAGGTGTCCGGGGCGGGTGAATCGCTGGGTCCGATCGACGCCTTTCTGCGGGCCCGGCTGTTGGAACAGGGCCTGGACTTCAATCCGCCGGCTGATCCGCGCGCCTGGTTGCGTCGGGCGACATTGGATGTCATCGGACTGCCTCCGACACCGGAAGAGATGACGGCCTGGGTGGCGGAATTGACGGGGGATACGGCGGCGGCTGGGGATGGGTTTGGATGGGACCGGTTTCCGGCGGTGAGCGCCGAGCGTTGGGTGGCGGCGCGGGACCGGGCGATTGAACGGTTGCTGGCGAGTCCGCGCCATGGGGAACGATGGGCGCAACCGTGGCTGGACCTGGTGCGGTATGCGGACACGCATGGGTTTGAGGTCAATACGGAGCGACCGAATGCGTGGCCGTATCGGGACTATGTGATCCGGGCGTTGAACGCGGATGTGCCGTATGACCGGTTCGTGCGGGAACAGTTGGCGGGCGATGTCCTGGGCGAGGATGCGGCGACCGGATTCCTGGTGGCGGCGGCGGTGTTGTTGCCGGGACAGATCGGGGCGGATGACGTGTCCAAGCGTTTGGCCCGACAGGATGCGTTGAGTGAGATCGTGGGTGGGGTTGGGCAGACGTTTCTTGGGTTGAGCGTGGGCTGCGCGCGTTGTCACAGCCACAAGTTCGATCCGATCCCGCATCGGGATTACTACGCGATGCAGGCGTTTTTTGCGGGGGTGGATTATGGGGAACGTCCGATCCGTTCGGCGGATGCGGAGGAACGGGGGCGTGAAGCAGAGCGGTTGGGGGAACGGTTGATGGAAGTGGAATCGGAGTTGACCCGGTTCGAGCCGTTGGCGCGGGTGGGTGGGGATTCGGGAGGGGGAGGAGGGGTGCGGCGACCGGCGGTTCATGCGCGACGGACGACGGACCGGTTCGAGCCGGTGACCACGCGTCGGTTGAGGTTCAGCATCGGGGCCTGCACCTCATTGCAACCGTGCCTGGATGAGTTGGAAGTGTTCACCCACGGACGTCCGGCCAGGAATGTGGCGCTGGCCAGCGCAGGCACCCGGGCCCGGGCATCGAGCACGTTGCCGGACTCGGATATCCATCGGTTGGAACATCTCAACGACGGGCGGTATGGGAATGGACGGAGTTGGATCTCGAATGAGATGGGGCAGGGCTGGGTGGAACTGGAGTTTGAAAAGCCGGAGACCATTGATCGCGTGGTCTGGGGGCGTGATCGGGAAGGGCAATATGCGGATCGCATGCCCACCGAGTATTGGATCGAAGTGATGGATGAGGCGGGAGCCTGGCGGCGAGTGGCGGATTCGAAGGATCGTTGGCCGCTGGGGAAATCGGGTGGAGATGAGGGGAAGCTTGCCGGGGAGACGTCGGAGACGGAGGCGGAGAAGGCACGATGGTTGGCGGAACGGAAGACGCTGGAGACACGGATTGCCGAGTTGCGGGCGAGTCAGTTGGTTTATGGCGGAGTCTTCGGCACGCCGGAGATCACCCGGGTGCTGCATCGGGGTGATCCTGAGCAACCGAAGGAAGAGGTGGTGCCGGCGGTATTGTCGGTGCTGGGTGAGGTGAGGTTGGAAGCGGCGACGGGCGATGCGGATCGGCGACGGGCGTTGGCGGATTGGTTGGTGGCTCCGGGGAATCCGTTGACCGCGCGGGTGATGGTGAACCGGATCTGGCAGGGGCATTTCGGGATCGGACTGGTGGAGACGGCGAGTGATTTCGGCCGGGGCGGCACCCGGCCGTCCCATCCGGAACTGCTGGACTGGCTGGCGTCGGAGTTTGTCAGGGGCGGTTGGTCGATGAAACACCTGCATCGGTTGATCCTGCGTTCCGCCGCCTATGGACAGTCGTCGCGGATCCATGGCGAAGGACAGGCGCGGGATGCGGATGTCCGGTTGTTGTGGCGGTTTCCGTCGCGTCGGATGGAAGCCGAGATGATCCGGGATTCGATGCTGTCGGTGAGCGGGAGGCTCAACCTGGAGATGGGAGGACGTGGGTTTGATCTGTTCCGGTCGCGGGGCGGGTTGAACGGGTTTCCGCCGATTGAGAGTTTTGGAGCGGAAGGACGACGACGGATGATCTATGCGCACAAGGTCCGGATGGAGCCGGAGTCGGTGTTTGGAGCGTTCGACTGTCCGGATGCGGGTCAGACCACACCGCGCCGGCGTCCGTCGACGACCCCGATCCAGGCGCTGAACCTGTTCAACAGTCGATTCACGCTGGAGGAATCCGGGGCGTTGGCGGCGCGGGCGTTGGCGGAGGCGGGGAAGGATGCGGGGAAAGAGGCGGACGTGTCGGGGCACATCCGGATGGCGTATCGGTTGGCGCTGTTGCGGGATCCACGAGGGGACGAGATGGCAACGGCGGAGTCGGTGGTCCGGGAGCATGGATTGGGGCCGTTGTGTCGGGCTTTGTTGAACAGCAATGAATTCCTGCACCTTCCATGAAACCCGGCGCTGAACATCTCTCCGTCACCGGCCGGCACCTGTTGGATCGCCGGGATTTTTTCGCACGCACAGCGACCGGGTTGGGGGCGGTGGCGTTGACCCAGTTGTTGGGAGCGGCGGGGGACCTGACGCGTGGAGGGCCGGTGATCGATCCGGCGCGGCCCTATGCACCGCGACAGCCGCATCATCCGGCCCGGGCACGCAATGTCCTGGTGATCTTCTGTGCGGGGGCGGTGAGCCAGTTGGAGACGTTTGACTACAAGCCGGAGTTGATCCGGCACGACGGCACGCCGTTGGCGGGTGGGCCACCGGTGACGTTCCAGGGGCCGTCTGGGAATCTGGCGCGCCCGCAGTATGCGTTCCGGCCGAGGGGTCGCAGTGGGAAGATGGTGTCGGACCTGGTCCCGCATCTGGGCGGGTTGGTGGACGACGTGGCGTTCGTGCATTCGTTGACGAGCAAGACCAACACCCATGGACCGGCGGAGAACTTTCTTTCGACGGGTTTTGTTCCGGACGGATTTCCGAGCATCGGGGCGTGGGTGACGTATGCGTTGGGCAGTGAGAACCAGGATCTGCCGGCGTTCGTGGCGATCCCGGATCCGCGGGGTGTACCGCAGGCGAGCGTGAACAACTGGGGACCGGGATTCCTTCCGGCGGAGTTTCAGGGGACATCGTTCAGCGCGAAGGATCCGATCCGCAACCTGACGTTGCCGGAAGGAGTGGGACCGGGGGCGGATCGGGCGGCGCGCGATCTGTTGAGGGAGATGAACCGGCGGCATCTGGATCGGAACGAGGGAGACGGGGCATTGGCGGCAAGGATTGCGAGCCATGAACTGGCGGCGCGCATGCAGTTGGCGGTGCCGGGGATCAGCGATCTGACGACGGAACCGGCGCACATCCTGAGGGCGTATGGAGCGGACGACAGTGCGAACCCGTTGAAGGTTTCGTTTGCGAGGAACTGCATCCTGGCACGTCGCCTGATCGAGAGTGGGGTGCGGTTCGTGCAGTTGTTCAACGGCGCCTATGCCAGCGGCGGAGAACTCAACTGGGACGGTCACAACAAGCTGAAGGAACAGTATGACCGCCATGCGGCCATCATGGATCAACCGGCGGCGGCATTGATCCGGGATCTGGGCCAGCGCGGTCTGTTGGACGAGACCCTGGTGGTGTGGTGCACGGAGTTTGGTCGGATGCCGATGTTCCAGAAGGGGGTGGAGGGACGGGATCACAATCCGGATGGCTTCACCTGTTTTCTCACCGGGGCGGGAGTGCGGCGCGGGGTGAGTCATGGGGTGACGGATGAACTGGGGCGGCGCGCGGTGCAGGATGTGCTGTCGATTCACGACCTCAACGCCACCATCCTGCATCTGCTGGGATTGGATCACGAGGCGTTGACCTTTCAACACAACGGCATCAGCCGTCGGTTGACCGATGTGCATGGTCACGTGATCCGGCAGATCCTGGCGTAGGATCGGGGAGGGGCGGGGAGGCGAGTGGGAGTTGTGGGACGAGGGGTTCGGGGAGCGTGTTCCGGGGACATTTTTCCCGCGGAGACGCAGAGACGCGGAGGATTGGGGGCGGGAGATCCACCGATGATTTCTCGGGATCGTACCCGTTATCGTACTCGTACTCGGGCCGTCGTACTCGAAGCGGGGCGTCTCCAGCTCCAACATGACTTCCCGAGATGCAATGCTGTCCTGGGTCGCGGGTCAGGCGGGAACCGAAAGGAGGAGCCTGTCAGGGATCGGGCGGGATTGGATAGGGACAGATGTCCCTAAAAACACGGGCGACGAAGGTTTCAGATGCCTTTCGGATGGGGGCCTGATCTAGGTTCGGGTCGCATGTCGGAGCGGCGGATCAATCCCTCAGCCAGGCCGAGCCTTTGGCTCGGTGCGGGTTGGAACCGGTTGAAGCGGTACTGGGGCGCCGGGCTGTTCCTGCTGGTGGGGGTGTTGGTGACCGGAACGGTGGCGTGGCGGGTGGAGGTGTGGGCGAAGGAACGGGATCAGGAACGGTTCGAAGCCGAGTGTCGTTTGGCGACCTCGATGATCGAGCAGAAGATGGAACGTTATGAATCGGTCCTGGGCCGGTTCCGCGATGTCTGTGCGCGGCATGGGGGCGAGGTGAGCGCGGCGGACTGGTCGGGATGGCAGGGTCATACCCTTGATCTCCCGGCCAACCTGCCGGACATCCGCTGCCTGTTGGTGGCGCCGCGCGTGATCCGCAAGGATGCGGAAGCCTTCCGCGAACGGGCGTTGGCTCAAGGCCGGGGAGATCCCGGCATCCTGATGTCGACCAACCGGGCAGCGGAGGAATGGTATCCGGTATGGCGGGTGATGGGTAAGGGAGGACTGGTCCTGCCGGAATTGGGAGATGACCTCCTGTCGGAGACCGGGATGCATCCGTCGCTGGGTCCGGCGGCGAAGGCCCCGATGGCGTGGGTTCCGGATCGGCCCTCGCGGTTTGAGAACCGGACGGGGGGCGAGACGGTGGGATTCTGGTTTGTCATGCCCCTGCGACCGCTGGAGTTCACCAATGCGATCACGTGGATTCGGCGCGGGGAATCGGAAGAGGCGGCCGCCCAGCGACGCGCGGCACAGCGCGCGCGGCAGACCACGGGATTTCTGGCGGCGTTTATCCAGGGCGACGGTTTTTCGGAGGATCAGCGCCGGGTCCCGCACGTGAGGGTGGAGTTGTACATGTCGCCGGAGCCCGGGCCGGAGACGTGGGTGAATCCGGGATTGAAGGTGGAAGGAACGTCGCGATTTCAGCGGGACATTCCGATGCCGTGGTATGGCCGCCGATGGACGGCACGATGCGTGGGCACGCCATTGCTCGAGGCGGCATCGCTTCAGTATCGGGCGGCCCTGGTGTGGTGGTTGGGGATTTCGTTGAGCGTTGCGGGAGCGTCGGGCATGGCGTGGCAACGGCGGGGTCGGTTGCGGGAGGCGGCGTTGGCGGGCCAGTTGCGGGTGGCGTTGGAACGCCAGGAACGGTTGAGCCGTGACCTGCATGACGGGACTCTGCAATCGGTGTACGGGGTGGGCCTTGGATTGCGGCGGGCCATGCGCCTGATGGAGCGGGGTCAGGGCGATGTCGGGGGACAGCTCGCCGACACGTTGCAGGCGCTGCAGCGGGTGGTGGAAGAGTTGCGGGAGTCCATCCGGGAATCCGACCCGTCCACGCAGGAAGAGGTGCGGTTGGGCGAGGCATTGGCCGGGGTGGTGGCGCATCTGAACATGGCGGCGGAGATCGAGGTGATCCTGGAGGTGGTGCCCGGTTCGGATGCGCACCTGACGGCCTTCCAGTCGTTGCACCTGTTGAACATTGCCCGTGAAGCACTGGGCAACAGCCTGAGGCACGCCTCGCCGCGACGGGTGCGGATCCGGTTGGAAACGGTGGGCGCGTTGTTCCGGTTGGAAGTGACGGATGACGGTGGCGGATTTGATCCCGCGGCGTTGACGGGCAAGGGCCGTGGATTGCAGAACATGACGGCCCGGGTCCGTGAGATCGGCGGGGTCCAACGATGGGAATCCAGCGCGGACAAGGGGACGCGACTGGTGATCGAGTTGCCGTTGCCCCGGATTGACCAACCTCATCTTTGAATGGAACCCACACCGGCATTGGCGGAACTGCGGATCCTGTTGGTGGACGACCATGCGGTGGTGCGGGTGGGACTGCGCAACCTGGTGGAGGATGAGCCGGGATTGAAGGTCGTGGGGGAGGCGGGGACCTGTGCCGAAGCCCTGCGCCTGACCGCGGCGGTGGATCCGGATGTCGTCGTCCTCGACCTGCGCCTGCCGGATGGATCCGGGGTGGACATCATCGGCGATCTCAAGCGGGCGGTGCCGCGGGTGCGGGTGTTGATCCTGACGTCGTTCGCGGATGACACGCTGTTGATGAAGGCGTTGAAGGCGGGGGCGGACGGTTACCTGTTGAAGGAGGTGGCGGAGGGAGACCTGGTGGGGGCGTTGCGCGAGGTGGCTCGGGGAGGATTGGTGACGTGTTCGATGAAGCAGTCGGGAGAAGTGCCGGATGCGTCGGGGGCGAAGGGCGAACCGGTGGTTGGAATGACGCGGTTGACCGGCCAGGAACAGCGGGTGTTTGAGTTGGTGGGCCGGGGACATTCCAACCGGGAGGTGGCCGCGATCACGGGTCTGACCGAAAAGACGGTGCGCAACTACCTGACCCGGGTGTTCGACAAGCTGGGATTGCGTCGACGTTCGGAGTTGGTGGCGCTGTACATGTCGTCGGGTCGATGGCGGGGATAAGAGGAATTGGTGGCTCGGGATGGAAACGGAGCGGCGAGTTGGACTCGCCGATGGAGGGGCATCTGGACGGCGAGTGGAACTCACCGCTCCGGGATGCGAAGGGGACGTTGAGTGGAACGCTTTGTACCGGAAACGGGGTGGGTCGTGGATAAAGCCTTGGCGACACGGGTGGCGATGGGGTTTTGTGGGGTTCGTGACAGGCAACCCTGAGAAGCAAGAGGCGGCGGGCGGATCAGACCGGTTTCCACCCCAGGTCCGGTTCATCATCGGGAATGAGGCGTGTGAGCGGTACAGCTTCTACGGGATGAAAGGGATCCTGGCGGGGTACATCACCGGTGAGGTGATGAATGGGGGATTGGGGCAAAACCGGGATACGGCGACCATCTGGATCCACTGGTTCATCATGCTGAACTACTTCACGCCGTTGTTGGGGGCGTGGTTGTCGGATCGGATCTGGGGTCGGTACAAGACGATCCTGTGGATCTCGTTGTTGTACTGCGTGGGGCACGGGGTCCTGGCGTTGGCGGATGTGCTGTATCCGGTAATGAGCCTGCCGGTGGGTGAGGTGGCGGAAACGGTGCGGGCGGGTGTGGAAGCGCAGAACCGGGCGGCGGCCGAGGGGCGGGTATGGATGTTGGGAGCGGGTCTGGCCTGCATCGCGTTGGGAGCGGGCGGGATCAAGCCGTGTGTATCGGCCTTCATGGGTGACCAGTTTCCGGAGGGGAAATCGCGGTTGTATGAGAAGGCGTATGCAGCGTTCTACTTCTCGATCAATTTCGGCTCGTTCTTCTCCTTCCTGACCATCCCGTTTGTGGCGAAGAACTACGGGTATTCGTGGGCGTTCGGGATCCCGGGGATCCTGATGGCGGTGGCGACGTTCATCTTCTGGCTGGGCCGTTCCCGTTACCGGATGGTGCCGCCGACCCGGGAGACGCGGTCGGCAGGCTTCTTCACGGTCTTCATGGCGGCGTTGGCGAATCGGAAGTCGGGTCGAGGGTTCTGGGACGGGGCGATGGAGGGGGGAAGGTTCACCCGGGAAGAAGTTCAGGCGGCGGCATCGGTGGCACCGGTGTTGTCGGTCTTCGCATTGATCCCGCCGTTCTGGGCCATGTTCGACCAGCATTCGTCCACATGGGTGTTGCAGGCGAAGGACATGGTGGCGGTGGAGATCTGGAATTTCACGGCGTTTGGCCGGGACTGGCGCTACACGCTGGGGGGTGAAGAGATGCAGTCGTTGAATCCGTTGCTGGTGATGATCCTGGTGCCGCTGGTGACCCTGGTGCTGTACCCGGCCTTCGGGCGGATCACGAAGGTGACCCCGTTGCGGCGCATCGGGCTCGGGATGTTCGTGGCGGGGTCGTCCTATGTGGTGGTGGCCTGGATCCAGCAACGGATCGGGGCCGGGGAAAAGCTGAGCGTGCTGTGGCAGGCGGTGCCCTATGTGATCCTGACCATGGCGGAGGTGCTGGTCTCCACGACCGGACTGGAGTTTGCCTATACCCAGGCGGCGAAGACCATGAAGAGCACCATCATGAGCTTCTGGTTGTTGACGGTGGCAGCGGGGAATTTCCTGGTGGCGATGATCACCAAGTACGCCGGAGGAGCCGGTGGGGATGAGTCGGTATCGGCAGGACGGTTCCTGGTGTATTCGGTAATGACCTTCGCCGTGGCGGTGGTGTTTGTCTTTGTGGCACGGGCCTATCGGTATCGAAATTCCGATGTGGCTTCGTAACCGGGTTGAAGCTTTCCTTTTCCCGTCGTTCCACCCGTCAGCTTCCTCCGAGGAAAAATCATGTATCGCGTCAAAGGTTCAGATCAGAACGTCTACGGACCCATTCCTTCCGAGACGGTGCGCCAATGGATAGCCGAGCGCCGCCTGGACCGGTTGTCCGAAGTGTGTCGGGAAGGCGAGGAAACATGGGTGACATTGGGGCAGGTCCCGGAGTTTGCCGATGCCTTGGGCGCGATGTCGGGAGCGATGCCGGGGGCGATGCCGGGCGCAGGTGATTTTTCGGGGGGAGCGAAGGTCGGGTATGTCGGGGGCGCACCGGATGATCGGGCGCGGGCGTTGGCCATGGTGCAGGGGCCGGGCATCGGTCTGGCGATCTATGGCGGGTTGATGATGCTGTTCGGGTTGGTGGGTTTGGTGACGACGGCGGTGATGCCGAAGGGGGCGCAATTTCCCGAGCTTCCACCGGACTTTCCGGAGTTCGCGAGGAAGGCGGTGGAAATGCAGGCGTCGATGCCGCCCTGGGCGAGTTATCTTCAGGGTCTGATCGGCATGGCGGTGTTTGCCGTGGTGTTGGTCGGTGGCTTGCGCCTGATGAAGCTGCGCTCGAAGGGGTTGGTGATGGCGGGAGCAGTGCTGGCCATCGTGCCGTGTTTCTCCAGTTGCTGTTGCGTGATCGGCATGCCCCTGGGCATCTGGGTGATCCTCACCATCAACAAGCCCGAGGTGAGCAGTCAGTTCGAGTGAGATGAACCCGGATCCGGTCAGGCGGGCGGGGTTGGATCCAACTGACCGGGGGATCACGAACGCGGTGGCAACGGTCCTGTCATGAATCCAGGTCCCCAGCCTGCGCCGTTGGATTCAGGGTCGGTCCCCGACCGTTCGCGTCGCGGGCTGGGTTGGGCTGGGTTGGGGTTGGGATTGATGGGGGTGGCGGGTTGGTTCCTGTGGCGATTCGAACCCGCAGGCCAGGTGTTTTATCCGCGATGCTGGAGTTATCAGGTGTGGGGAATCAAATGCCCGGGATGCGGCGTGTTGCGGGCGACCCATGCGTTGTTGAGGGGCGAGTGGGGGTTGGCGTGGAGCCTGAATCCGTTGTGGGTGAGTTATGTGCCGCTGATGATGTGGGGCATGGCTTCGTGGTTGGCGGCGGGATTCGGTTGGCGGCTGTGGCATCCGTTCGACCGACCGTGGGTTTACGGCGGATTGATCGGGTTGGCCTTCGCCTATGGAATCGTAAGGAATATCCCGGGATGGTCGGGACCGGGTTGAAGGGTGTGGGTGATATTCCCCATTGAACTCGGGTATGCAGTCGGTTGGCGTCGCCGGTTTGGATTTGGATTGGGTAGGGAATATAGGTTGGAAGGGTGTTGCTTGGGATCTTGACGGGGTGTTTTGGAGAAAGCTGCTTTCTTTGGCTGTTTCGTGGGCATTGAGCGTTCAGCTGAAGTTGGCATTGAAGTGGCTAGCCCAAGGAGATGCTAGGCTGAGTGGCTTGGCATTAGGTTAGGGTCGTTTGGGTCGAAACGTCGCCTGTCTTCGCGGACGGGCGGCGTTTCCTTTTTTGGGGTGGGAGGGTTTCACGCAACGGCGCAA